>NC_017586.1:5654670-6282967 GCF_000240165.1 Streptantibioticus cattleyicolor NRRL 8057 = DSM 46488 | reverse complement strand
GGACGCCGTCGGCCGCAATCCCGCTAACCTGACGTTGCGTCATATTTCCGGTGGGGCCCACACTTCACAGGAAAGAAACCGCCTGACACAGCAACACATAAAACACACTAGTCCCTCATGCTCTCTCAGACATGACGCTCCGCCGCTCCGCGGCGGCACTGCAAACAAAACCCGCTACCAAATCCCTAAGAAACAAGGAAGCCCGAAAGATCAAAAACTCCTTCCACTCCCCCGCCGCCACCGCGCCCCAGCAACGCAGCCACCGACTTCGAACTCTCAGCCCCCTGCCAAGCCACCCACATCCGCGACAACGCAACAATCCACAGCGAACCGCGCCCAGGCACCGCACCATGACCAGCACACTGGGCCGCCAGCAACCGCAGACAAGAATCCCTTACCCGACCCGGACGCGGCATGACGGACAGCATTGGTCACCAGCTCACTGGCAACCAACCGAGCAACATCCTCAACCTCATCCAGACCCCAGGCACGCACCCGCACGACCACAAAACGACGCACCATCCCAGGCGGCATGGACATCTGGCGTAGGTGTCGTACTGACGTACTTGGTCCGCGGATCAGCAAGCACCGCCGCCACCTCCGCTGTCCGACCCCGCCACAGGCCACTCCCCCACGTTGTCCCCAGCTATCCAACACCCTGCCACCTCATTCAACGACGCGACAGATCAAGCAACTTGCATAGTTTTTGCACAAGCGTCAGAGGCAGATCACGGATCTTGGGACGATGGATACGGTACGACCGCCTACGCACGGGAAGAGAAGGACCATGACGGAGCTGACGAGGAACCCCTGGGCCGGGCCAGAACGTCGCTGTCCTGTGCAAGACACGCGATATGAGCCAGGCGAAGCCGGCTCGCAAAGCAGGTATCTCCCTCTCTCTCCTTTCCGAAATCGAAAACGGCGACCGAGCACTGGACCACGGTGTCGCCGCCGCACTCGCCCAAGCGATGGGCATCATCCTCGACGAACTGCTCGGTCAAACACCCGTCCAGGGCAAGGGCAAGGGCAAGGGCAAGGGCAAGGAAGCCCTGAACGAGCCGGGTTCACCCTGTAACACACCCCTGACGATCCGATGGGAAACGCAAATCATGTCCGCTTCGCACTCGCGTATGGCCGACCACTGGTGGTGGCGTCCCGGTTGGCGACAGGGGCGTAGATTGTACACCTGGCCCCCCGACGCTTCAAGACGCTCTGCAGGTCGGGTCGCCAAGACGCTGCGTCTGCTGGCGGTGGTCGACCCGGTCGACGACACCTACCGCCGTCAGATGAACCGGCAGCTCACCGTGCAGGAATCCCGCCACAGGCTCGCCCGGGACGTGTGCCACGGCAAGTGCGGCACCATCCACCAGGTGTACCGGGGGCGGGGGCGGACCAGTTCGGCGCGCTCGGCCTGGTCGTGAATGCGGTGTGCTGTGGACCACTGGGTACATCGACGCTGCTGTCGCTCAGTTGTGGGCCGGGGGCCACGAGATCCGGGACGAGGGCGTCGCTGGGTTGTCGCCGTTGAAGCACAAGAACTTCAAAGAACTTCAACGTGCTGGGCTGCTATGGCTTCACCGGGTCCGTCCTGGCCGGTGGGGGCCTGTGACTGCTGCGCGGCTCGGATGCCCCGGGGTTGGGGGACGACGAGGATGACGAGGGATGGGAGGAGTGGGGGCCGATGCCTTCGACTGCTGACGGGCCTGCGAGCGGGGCCGGGCTGCCGCTCCCGAAGAGTCTGGGGTGGACCGACCGGGTCCTTGCTCCCGAACGGCTCGACGAGGGTTTGGATGAGTTCGGTAACCGGGTGACCGGGAAGTGGATGCCCAAAGGCATCGACCAGGAGTTGTGGGAGCGGATCAGGGGTGCCACGATCGATGGCTATCTCGGCACCCAGTCCAAGGTGCTGAAGGATTTCACGCGGGCGTGCGTCTACACCCGTGACTACCGCGACCTCGATGACCTGCGCCGCATCCTGACCGTGCTGCGGGAACTCGGTGTTCACGGCTGGATCGACTACAAGCGGGACTGCGACACGGCTCGGGGCCTGTACGGGCGCGGGGCTCTGTATTGGTACTCGCCGCCGGGGACTGTCGCCATCGACGTGCCTTCGTGGTCGGTCGGCCGGGAGATGGACCGTGAATCCGCCGCCGTACCGGCTGCCGCGGTCGCGGCTGGGGGTACGGACGACCCGCGCCGTACGGGCCGGTGCCCGAAGTGCGGGGCCGGGCACGGCGAGGGCTGCCAGGGCGGTCCCCTGGGCGGTGTCCATCCCGAGCGGCTGGAGGCCGGCCACATCTCCTTCAGCGATGTCTCCGGCTGCTCCCAGGCGCTCCGCCGGGGCTGAGCCGATGTCCGCGCCCGGCCGGGGCCCGCAGGGGGTGCGGGGGTGGGGGTGGGGGTGGGGGTGGGGGTGGGGCCCGGTGGGGGGAGGTTGCGGGTGGCCCGGGTTGTTTCCTGGATCGTGGTGGCGGTTGGTCGTGGTTGTCTGTGTGGGTTCTGGTCGGGGGGTCTGTTCGGTTCGCGCGGCGGTGGTGTGCCGGGGCGGCAGCGGGCGATGTGTGGCGGGTCTGGGGTCGTAGCCGTCGTGGCGGCGGTGGCTTGGCCCGGGGTGGTGGTCGGTGCTGGTGTCGGGTGGCAGGTGGTTCGTTTTGTGGTCGTCTGTCTTGCGGTCTGGGGGGCTGTCGGCGGTTCGTCGTCGCAGCGGGAGTGCGGGTGTCGGGTGTGCGGGCGTGTGTGCAGACTGGGGTTGGAGTTGGTGCTGGCTGATGCCGTCGGTCATTTCGTCGGGCGTCCGTGCGATCGGCTTACCGGCCCGGTGCGTTTGTTCCCCGCCGTTGCCCGGGGGTTGCGGCCGGCTGGTGTTGTTCGCTTTCGTCCGTTAGCGCATCGGGCGTGTCTCCGGGGGCGGGTGTGTGGCCGGCTGGTGTGTTGGTTCGGCTCGCGGGTGGTGCCGGGGCCGCCGTCAGTTGGTGGGTCGTTGATGCGCCTGTGGTGGGGCGGCCTTGGCTGCCTGTGGTTACGAGTTTTTCGGTTGTTCGGGCTTTTCTGGTGGTCAGGTTCCGGTTGGGTGGGGGGGTGTTGGGGGTGCAGGTGGTGGGGCGGCCGTGGTGGGCGGGTAAGGGCTGTCCCGTAACTGCTGGTCACGGGTGAGATGATCTGGCTGTGTCTGGTGTGATCACGGCGTCTGAGCCCTCCTGGATAGCCCCGTTCACTGGGCTGAGCCCGCGCCAGTTCGGCAAGCTGATCACCGCGCTCCGGCGTGAGGGTGTGGACCCGGTGCGCAAGGGTCGGCCATGGAGCCTGCCGCTGGAGGACCGCGTGCTCCTGATCGCCGCGTACTGGCGGACGAACCTGACCCTGCGCCAACTGGCCCCGCTGTTCGGGGTGTCCAAGTCGGCGGCCGACCGCATCATCGACCACCTCGGGCCCGCGCTCGCGCTCCAGCAGCGCAAGCGGTTCCGCAAGGACACCGTGCTCATCGTGGACGGCACCCTCGTTCCCACCCGTGACCACACCATCGCCGAGCAGTCCAAGAACTACCGGTACTCCACCAACCACCAGGTCGTCATCGACGCCGACACCCGGCTCGTCGTCGCGGTCGGCCGACCAGTCGCAGGCAACCGCAACGACTGCAAGGCGTGGGAGCTGTCCGGCGCGAAAGACGCCGTCGGCAAGACCACGGTCATCGCAGATGGCGGCTACCGGGGCACCGGCCTGGTCATCCCGCACCGCCGCGAGAAGGGCCAGACCGAACTCCCGGAATGGAAGGAGGAGCACAACGCCTCCCACCGCAAAGTCCGCGCCCGTGTAGAGCACGTCTTCGCCCGGATGAAGGGCTGGAAGATCCTTCGCGACTGCCGGCTGAAGGGCGACGGCGTCCAGCACGCCATGCTCGGCATCGCCCGCCTGCACAACCTCGTCCTTGCCGGGTGACGCAGAAACCAGCAGGCCACCAGACCCGTCAGAGATCATTTACGGGACAGCCCTTAGGTAGGTGAGGGTGTCGCAGGTGGAGGCGGTCAGGATCTGGTCGTGGTCGGCTCCGGGGTAGGTGTGCTGGGTGATGGAGGGGGAGCCGAGGGCGCGGAGGTGGCGGGTGATGTCGTCGGTCCAGGCGGGAGGTACGTCGTGGTCGTCGGTGCCTTGGAGGAGGAGGACGGGGCCGGGGACGGGGGCGTGGTCGGGGTCGCCGTAGGCGGCCATCTGGCGGGTGGTGCGGGTGAGTTGGGCGGGGGTGAGGGGGAGGGCTTGGCGGGGGGTGAGGTGGTTGAGGGTGGGGAAGCCGTCTTTGGTGCAGCGGTGGAGGGCGGCGGTGGCGGGTGGGGGGAGGTCGGGCAGGGGGTGTGGGGGTTGGTGGCGGCCAGTCCGGCCAGGGAGTACAGGGCGAAGGAGATGGCGTTGGTGTTGGTGGAGGCGATGATGCCGGGGAGCATCGCTTCCAGGTGGCTGGCGGGGGCGATGGCGATGGTGGCGGCGGGGGGGTGGTGGGGGGTGCGGGCGGCGAAGAGGGCGGCTTGGCCGCCTTGGGAGTGGCCGATGGCGAACCAGGTGGGGGCGAGGTGGGGCAGGAGGTGGTGGGCGGTGGTGACGATGTCGGTGACGGCGTTGCCTTCGTCGGTGCCGACGAGGTAGGTGTGCGGGCCGGGGTGCCCAGGCCGGGGTAGTCGGTGGCGGCGATGGTGTAGCCGGCGTGGAGGTAGGTGGTGATTTGGCGGGCGTAGGCGGGGTGGCCGAGGTCGGGGGTGTGGGAGGGGGCGCAGGCGTCGTCGATGCCGGTGGTGCCGTGGGCCCAGGAGATGACGGGGCGTCCGCCGGGGGTGGGGGCCGGGGGTTCGAGGAGGGTGCCGCTGACGGGGGTGTCGGTGCCGTGGGTGTTGGTGGTGTGGTAGAGGACGGTCCAGCGGTGGGCGTTGGCCAGGTGGGGGTCGGGGCCGTGGTCGGTGGCGGCGATCAGGGTGCCGGGGGCGGCGTGGGGCAGGGGGTGGGGTGGCTGGTAGGTGTGGCCGGTGGTGGTGATGGGCGGTGGGGTGTGTTGAGCGGCATTGAATTTGCCCATGTCGTCGGCGTTCTTCCGGCGGTGAGCAGGGCGGTGGTGAGGGTGTGGGTGATCCGCCGGTGGGGGGTGCGGGGGGCGGTCACAGGGCTCTGGCCAGGTGTTCGACGGCGAGGCGGACCAGGGCGCTGAGGGTGGCTCCGGCGGCGAGGGAGGCGGCCTTGCGCAGCAGTGTGCCCAGGGGGCGGGGGGCCGGGGGGTGGTCCGGCGGGGGGATGGCGGCGGTGCCGGGTGGTGCGGGGTGCGGTGTTGCGTGGTGTGCGTCCATGACATGGCCTCCCTTGCCGGTCTTCGTCCGGGAGACCCCACCGGCGGCAGATTCCTGTCACGGTGCGGTATTGGCCCTGATTGTGACACGTGAGGGGGGTTTGCCGGGGAGGCGGTGGTCTTGGCCGGGTGTGGGTCGTCTTCCTGGGTGGGGGTTTGTGTGTCCGGGGGGCGGGGGTGAGGTGCTGTCAGCTCGCGGTGCGGGTCGGCTGCGGGTGGCGGGGGGGCGTGGGGGCGGGAATTGTCATTCGGCGGCATGGACAAGGCAGTTGCGGGCACCCGCCGGATCGGAGGTGGACAACCATGGTCCCGTTGCTGCTCGTTCTTCTGCTGGCTCTGCTGCTGTTCGGGCTCGGATTCGCCGTCAAGGTGCTGTGGTGGATCGCCGTCGTGGTGGCGGTGGTGTGGCTGCTGGGATTTGTTTTCCGGGCTGCCGACACCGGGAGCAGGCGTCGCTGGTACCGGTGGTGAGCGGTGCGGCCGGTAACGGAAAGAGCAACGTTTTCCGTCGGAAAACTGCGCAGGCCGAGATACCTGGGGATCAAGGGTACTGGGCTTGCCTGCGGGGCCCGGCGGGACGAGAGTGATAAAGAAAGCGCACTGCGAGATCGGAGGACAAAGTGATCGTCCTCGGCATCATCCTCCTCGTCGTCGGATTCGTGGCCAAGATCGCCATCTTGTGGACCATCGGCATCATTCTGCTGGTGATCGGGGCGATCTTGTGGCTGCTGGGCTCCCTGGGCCACGCGGTCGGCGGCCGGCGCCACTACTGGTAGGTCCGCAGGGCTCCCGGGGCGTGGGAAGGAGCAGCGCCCCCGGGGGAGCCCGTCCCCGCCGGGCCGCGTTGCCGGCCCGTCGTCCGTCAGCCCGTCACCGGCCCCGGCCTGTCGCCGGAGGCCCTGTCGGCGGGCTTTGCGGCCACGGCCCGCGCCGCAGTACCGCGGCGCGGGCCGCCGTCCTGCGCCGGCGCGCAGGGACCGCGGGGCGGGGTGGGGGTGTGGGGTTGCTCTCACCGGGGCCGGGGGTGTCTTGCCCGTCCGGGCGGGGGCCGGGACCATGGACCGGCGTTTGTCATGCCCATCCAATGTGTCCCACTCCGACGGCGGACAGGATTCCCACGACGATGCCTCATCCCACCTCGCCCTGGCACGCGGCACTGGAGGAACAGCTCGTACGCCGGAACCCGGGGGAAGCCGAATTCCACCAGGCGGTGCGTGAAGTGCTCGAATCGCTCGGGCCGCTTCTCGACGCCCGCCCCGAGTTCCGCCGGGCCGCCCTGCTGGAGCGGATCACGGAACCCGAACGCCAGGTGATGTTCCGCGTTCCCTGGCAGGATGATTCCGGTGCCGTCCAGGTGAACCGCGGATTCCGTGTGGAGTTCAACAGCGCGCTGGGCCCCTACAAAGGCGGCCTGCGGTTCCATCCCTCGGTGAACCTGGGGATCGTGAAATTCCTGGGCTTCGAGCAGATCTTCAAAAACGCCCTCACCGGGCTCGGCATCGGCGGCGGGAAAGGCGGCTCCGACTTCGATCCGCGCGGCCGTTCCGACGCGGAGGTGATGCGTTTTTGCCAGTCGTTCATGACCGAACTGCACCGGCACATCGGCGCGCACACCGACGTGCCGGCCGGCGACATCGGCGTCGGCAGCCGCGAGATCGGCTACCTGTTCGGCCAGTACCGGCGCATCACCAACCGCTGGGAGGGCGGCGCCCTGACCGGCAAGGGCCTGCTGTGGGGCGGCTCGGCGGCCCGTACCCAGGCCACCGGGTACGGGGTCGTGCTCTTCGCCGGCCACCTGCTGCGCAGCCGCGGCCAGGACTGGGACGGCCGGCAGGTGGTGGTCTCCGGCTCCGGCAACGTCGCCCTGTACGCGATCGAGAAGGCGCAGGCGCTCGGCGCGAACGTGGTGACCGCCTCGGACTCCGGCGGTTACGTCGTCGACGACAAGGGCATCGACCTGGCGCTGCTCAAGCAGGTCAAGGAGCGTGACCGGGCCCGGATCAGCGCCTACGCCCAGGCGCGCGGCGGCTCGGCGCGGTACGTGGCCGGCGGGCGGGTGTGGGACGTGCCCGCCGACGTCGCCCTGCCGTGCGCCACGCAGAACGAGCTCGACGCCGACGGGGCCCGTGCCCTGCTGCGCGGCGGGGTCAAGGCGGTCGCCGAGGGCGCCAACATGCCCGCCACGCCGGGGGCGGTGCGTCTGCTCCAGGAGAACGGGGTGGTCTTCGGCCCCGGCAAGGCCGCCAACGCCGGCGGGGTCGCCGTCAGCGCCCTGGAGATGCGGCAGAACGCCGCCCGCGAGCAGTGGAGCGGCGCCCGCGCCGAGGACGAACTCGACGCCATCATGCGCTCGGTCCACGACACCTGCGCCGCCACCGCCGAACGTTATGGGGTGCCCGGCGACTACGTGGCCGGGGCCAACATCGCCGGGTTCGAGCGGGTCGCCGAGGCGATGCTGGCGCAGGGCGTGATCTGAGGGGTTCTGAGGGGCGCCGCCCGCGGGGGCGCCCTGCGGGTGCGGGCCGCGCTCCCCCGGGGGCGGGGGCGGGGGCTGCGCCGGCGGGGTGGCCGCGGCCCCGGGCCCGGAGCGGGCGCCGTCCCGCCGGGGGGCCGGCCCGGCCCGGGTGGCCGGCCGGGAAAGGGGCCGGGGGCGGCCCGGGCCGGAGGTAGCCCGGCGGATGTCACCGTCCGCCGGTGCCCGGCGCGGCGGCTGTCACCGGCGGGGGCGCGCCGGGGTGCGGGTGCCGTCCCCGAGCATGGCCGCGGGCCCTTCGTCCGCCGGTGCCCGGTGGGGCTGCCCCCTCGTCGGCAGCGCGCCAGGCGGGCCGGGCGGTGCCGCTTCCAGCGAACGTGGTTGCGGGCCCTTGCCGCCGCCGGTGGCGCGGCCTGGCCGCACCGGGTGGCGCTGTCGGTGTGCGTGCGGCGGGACCGGTGGTCGTTCCGCGGCACGGCGCGAAGCGGCCCCCGGGGGCGGCCTGTCCGAAAGGAGCCCGGCGGATACTCCCGCCCGCCGTTGTCCGGTGCGGCGGTTCCCCCGGCGGCAGCGCGCCGGGGTACGGGTGCCGTCCCTGAGCATGGCCGCGGGCCCTTCGTCCGCCGGTGCCCGGTGGGGCTGCCCCCTCGTCGGCAGCGCGCCGGACGGGCCGGGGCGGCGCCGCTTCCAGGGAAGTGGCCGCGGGTCCTTCGCCCGCCGGTGCCCGGCCTGGCCGTACCCGGCGGCGCTGTCTGGTGTGCGGCGGGGCCGGTGGACGTCCCCGGCGGCACCGCGCCAAGCAGGCCCGGCGGATGTCACCGTCCGTGCGGCGGTCCCCCGGCGGTGGGGGTGTCCGTTCGCTGGTGGGTGGCGGGGCAGCGTATCGCGGCGGGGGTCAGGCGGCGCGGGGTTCGGCGGCGCAGCGGGCGAGCAGGCACAAGGCGGCGTGCGAGGGGGAGCCGGGTTCGGCGGTGAAGAGCATCAGGCGGTGGCCGGAGTCGTCGGTCAGGCGCATGGTCTGCCGGGTGAGGGTCAGCGGGCCGACGACGGGGTGGTGCAGGGGGACCTGGGGGCCGGCGCAGGGGCGGACCGGGTGGCGGGACCACCAGGCGGCGAACTGCGGGCTGTCCAGGGAGAGCCGGCCGATCAGGGCGGCCAGGCGGCGGTCTTCGGGGTGGCGGGCGGCGGCCCGGCGCAGGGCGGCGACCGTGTCGCGGGCCTCGGTCTCCCAGCGGGTGAACAGTTCGCGGGTGTGCGGGTCGAGGAAGAGCAGGCGGGCCAGGTTGGGGCGGTCGGCGGGGCGGTCGGGGCTGTCGGCGGCCAGGTGGCCGGCGAACAGCAGGTGGCCCAGCCGGTTCCAGGCCAGCACGTCGCCGCGCCGGTCGGCGGCCAGGGCCGGGACGGTGTCCATCGCGCCGATCAGGCGGCGGGTGGCCGGGCGGGCGCACTCCTGTGCGGCCGGGGTGCGGGAGGTGCGGGGCGGGCGGCGGGCGGCGCGGGCCAGGGCCCGCAGGTGGGTGCCTTCCTCCTCGGTCAGCCGCAGGGCGCGGGCCAGGGAGGCCAGCACCTGGTCGGAGACCGCGCCGGCGGCGCCCTGTTCGAGGCGGGTGTAGTAGGCCAGGCTCACCCCGGCGAGCATGGCCAGTTCCTCCCGGCGCAGCCCGGTGACCTTGCGGCGGGCGGTGTGCGGGGGCAGTCCGACGTCCGCGGGACGCAGCCGGGCACGCCGGCTGCGCAGGAATTCTCCCAGTTCGGCTGAGGTGTCCATGTGTTTCAGTGTCGCCCGCCGGCGGCCGGGCAGGGTGTCCCTGGCGTGCGTACCCTGCGCGTTCCTACCCTGGCGGCGCCTACCTTGCCCAGGTGGCTGGGTAACGCCGCCCGGCGGGGCGCATTCTGAGGTGGTGTCACCGCGGAGTGCCGGAGCGGGCCGCTGTGCTGTGTGCCTTGTTGTGTCGTGTCCGCGGTGTTGTGTCGTACCCGTGTTGTTGTGTTGTGCCGATTGCTGGTTTCGCGAGGAGGATGGCCATGACCCCCACCGCATCGCCGGCGCCGGACGGCGTCGTGTGGCAGTCCGGGACCGTGCCGGGTGACGGCCGCCGGGTGCCGGTACGGGTGCTGTGCCCGGCCGGCGGGGTGCAGGGGGGCCGGTGGCTGGTGTGGGCGCACGGCGGCAGCTGGCGGGCCGGGTCGGTGGCCGGCTGGCAGGAGGCGTGCGCGGACCTGGCGGTGCAGTCCGGGGCCCGGGTGGTGGGTGTGGAGTACCGGCTGGCGCCGGCGCACCGGCATCCGGCGGCGCTGTGCGATGTGCTGGCGGCGGTGGAGTGGGCCTGGGCGCAGGCGGCCGGTGACGGTGCGGGCGGGCGGCCGTGGGTGGCCGTGGGCGGGGACAGCGCCGGCGGGACACTGGCCGCCGGGGCGGCCCTGGCCTGGCGTGACCGGTACGGCGGTAGCCGGCCGCTGGCCGCGCAGGTGCTGGCCTACCCGCCGCTGGACCCGGCCTGCCTGGCCCCCTCCTACCACCGCAACCCCGGCGGTTTCCCCGACCGGGAAGGGCTGATGGCCGCCTGGCGCGACTACCGCGGCGAAGGGGAGGGGGAGCCGGTGGCCGCGGACGGCATACGGCTGTACAGCACGCCGCTGCACGCGCCGCAGCTGTCCGGGCTGCCGCCGGCGGTGATCGCCTTCGGCGGGCGGGACCCGGTGGCCGACGACTCGCGTACCTACGCGCGCCGTCTGGGGCAGGCGGGGGTGCCGGTGGTGACGCGGGAGTTCCCGCTGCTGGGCCACGGCGCGTTCATCGCCCCGGCGGGCCGGGGGCTGCCGGGGCGGGCGCCGGCCGGCAACGCGCTGCGCCGCTGGCTGGGGTCGGCGGTGCGCGCGCTGGAGGTTCCCGCGCCCGCGGCCGGCCGGGGTGCCTGACCGCCGACGCGGGCAGCGCAGGTGCGCGTGGGCGCAGGGTGTGGGCGTGCGCGGTGTTGATGTGGGTGCGGGGGGGGTGTGCCCGTCGCCGCAACGGTCCCGGGAGGGGGCGGCGGGCGCCGGTCCCCCGGTGTGGTGTCTTCCCGGTCCGGGCGGTGGTGTCCGGACGGTTTCGTGTGAAGGAGCGTGTGTTTCGATGAGCAGTCCCGCCCCCGCCGGCCGGCAGGCCGCCCCCGGCGCGCAGCCGCCGGTGGTGCAGGCGCTGGTCCGGCACTTTTGCGACCTGCGGGACGGGAGGCACGGTGACGCGGCCTCCCGGCAGGGCAAGGAGGCGCTGTTCCGTACCGCGGTGGAGCTGCTGGACCCCTATGCCCGGCAGGTGCTCCAGGAGTTCAACACCCATCTGATGCTGGACACCGGGCAGGTGGAGGCCACCGGGGTGGTGCGCACCGCGGACCGGTCGCTGGCCGCCGCGTGGACGCTGTCGTGGCCCGAGCAGCGGGCGCAGCGGATCGCGCCGGTGACGCTGCACGCCTTCTACGGTTCCGGTTTCCACCATCCGCATCTGCGCGGGGCGACGGTGGCCGACTGGCCGCTGAACGTCTTCACCGCGCAGCAGGCGGCCGACGAGGTGCCCACCTTGCGGGCGATCGCCGCCTCCGACCTGCACAACCTGGTCTTCCAGCGCACCTACGAGATCGTTCCGGTGATCACCGGTGGCCCGCGGGCCGCCGGTGGAGTCGAGGAAGGGGGGCGGCGGTGATGCTGCGCCTGTCGGTACTGGACCAGACGCCGGTGGCCGAGGAGGGCACCGCGGCCGGGGCGGTGGGCGCCTCGGTGGAACTGGCGCAGGCCCTGGACGTGCTGGGGTTCACCCGGCTGTGGGTGGCCGAGCACCACCACTCCCCCGGGTTCGCCGGCAGCGCCCCGGAGATCCTGGCGGCGGTGCTGCTGGGGCGGACCCGTCACCTGCGGATCGGCACCGGAGGGGTGCTGCTGCCGCGGTACGACCCGGTGAAGGTCGCCGAGGTGTTCAAGGTGCTGGCCGCGGTGTATCCGGGGCGGATCGATCTGGGGCTGGGGCGGGCCGGCGGGCCGGCGCAGCGTTTCCCCGAGCAGGTGGCGCAGGTGCTGGCCTACCTGGGGGGTGCGGGCGGGGACGCGCACGAGGCGGTGATGCCGTCCGGGGTGGTGCCGCCGCAGGTGTGGCTGCTGGGGGCGGGGACGCGTTCGGCGCAGCTGGCCGGGGCGCTGGGGACCTCGTTCGCCTTCGCGCATTTCCTGGCGCCGGCGCCGGGGGGTGCGGCGTTCGCCGCCTACCGGCAGGCGCTGGCCGCCGGGCCGGTGGCGGACGGTGGCGGGCAGGGGGTGCTGGCGGTGCGCGCGGTGACCGCCGACACCGCGGCGAAGGCCACGCAGCTGGCCGACGCGATGCTGCTGTGGCGGGCCCGCAAGGACCTGGGCGAGGACCGTCCGCTGCCGTCGGCGGCCACCGTGCGCGCCCACCGCTGGTCCTCCCGGGAACGGGAGCGGGCCGCGGTGCACCGTCCCTCGGTGCTGCACGGCACCCCCGAGCAGGTCCACGCCGCCATCAGCGAACTGGCCGCCGCCCACGGTGTGCGGGAGGTGGTGGTCAACACCCTCACCCACGACCCCGCCGACCGGCTGCGTTCCTACCAGCTGCTCGCCGAGGCCTTCGCGCTGCGCCCGCCCGCCACCGTGGCGGACGCGGCCCGCGTGGTGACCGCCGGGGCCGCCTGAGCGCCCCGCTCTTCCGTGTTCCGCGCCGTGACGGCCCCGGGGGCATCCTGCCTCCGGGGCCGTGGCCCGTGCGCGCCCGAAGTCCCCCGGCGGGGGGTGCGTCGGTTACGGTGCGGGCATGGCTGTCGATCAGGAACTGGTGGATGCCGCGGTCCAGTTGGCGCGTACGCGTTTCGCGGGGCGGCAGTGGTCCGGGGCGGCGGCGCTGCGTCTGGAGGACGGGACGGTGCTGACCAGTACGGCCCCGCAGGCGCCCGACAGCGCGGTGGCGCTGTGTCATGAGACGGGGGCGATCTGCGAGGCGTTCAAGCGGGGGCGGCGTGTGGTGGCGTCGGTGTGCGTGACCGCTGCCGGGGCCGGGGCCGGGTACGGGATCCTGGCTCCGTGCGGTGTCTGCCAGGAGCGGCTGTTCGCCTACGGGCCCGATGTGCAGGTCGCGGTGCCCGAGCCGGCCGATCCGCGGCGCTGGCGCACGCTGCGGCTGCGGGACGTCCAGCCGCACTGGTTCGCGCGGGTGTTCGCCGACGACGTCTGGCCGTTCGACGAGGGTGCCCCGCGCTGGCCTTGCCGGCGGCCGGAACGCTCCGGCCCCGCGTGCCCGGGTGGGCGCGCGGGGCCGGTGCGACGGGACCGGGGGGCGGGCGGGGGTCAGGTCAGGAAGGTGTCGATCAGGCGGGCGAGGTCGGCGGGGGCTTCGAAGGGGATGTTGTGGCCGCAGTCGAGTTCGGCGTAGCGGGAGCCGGCGATGGCCTGGTGGAGTTCGCGGGCGTGGGTGACGGGGATGACCTGGTCCTGGCGGGCGCCGATGACCAGGGTGGGGGCGGTGATGTGCGGCAGGCGGTCGCGGATGTCGGCGGCCAGGTCCAGTTCGATCTGGCGGATGGCGCCTTCGGTGGGTTCGGCGGCTGCGGCGGCGCGGGCGATGCCGTCCGGTCCGAGCGCGGACAGGGCCTGCGGGGACAGTGACAGCAAGGTGATGAACTGCTGGTAGGCGGTGCGGTCGGTGCGGGCCAGGTGGTGCCACAGGCCCAGGGCCAGGCGCTGGCGCGGGTCGTCGTTGCGGGCCCAGCCGCCGATGAGGACCAGGCGGCGCACCAGGTGCGGGTGGGCGGCGGCCAGGGCGGCGGCGACGACCGCGCCCAGGGAGGCGCCGGCCACGTCGACCGGGCCGGGGCCGGCCGCGCGGATCACCGCGGCCATCTGCTCGGCCAGCAGGTCCACGGTCAGCTCCCCGCCCGGCGGCAGGGCGGTGGCGCCGCTGCCGGCGTAGTCGGCGGTGATCACGGTGCGGTGGCCGGTCAACAGCGGGCGCAGCCCGGCGTAGTTGGCCTCGGAGTCGGCGGTCGAGCCGTGGACGAGCAGCAGGCCCGGGCCGCGGCCGGCGGCGGTGTAGGCGATGTCGGCGCCGCCGGCGTGCACGCTGCCGGTGACGGCCGGGCGGCCGGGCTGGGCGGTCGGGTGGTCGGGGGTGCGGGTCATCGCAAGGGCTCCTGGTGACGGTCGGGGGGCGGGACGGGGGCGGGGCGGCGGCGCGGGTCGGGTGTGGTCCGGGGGCCGGCTCGGGGTGGCGAAGGGCCGGGTGCGCCCCCGTTTCGGCGGTGGGGGTGCACCCGGCCGGTGGACGGGGGCGTGGCGGCTGGTGAGGTCAGGTCACGTCGGCGAGGACTTCCTCCTTCCCGGTGCCGTGGTGCCGTTGCACCGGTTCAGCGGCGGCGGAGGCAGCGGGGACGGTGGCGGCGGGGGCAGGAGCGGGTGCCACGGCGGACGACACGGGGGCGGACGACGCGGGGGCGGGGCGGCGGCGCGAGCGGCTCCAGCGGCGCATGGCCGGCATCTCCACGTAGCGGTGCAGCAGCCATCCGCCCAGCAGCGAGGCGGCGAAGAACAAGGCGACCACCGCCAGCGCGACCGGCCAGGAGTAGGTGTGGGTGCCCAGCAGCTGCTTGCGCAGGTAGAAGATGGTCACGCCCTGGACGAGGTAGAAGCCGAAGGAGACCTCACCGAGCCACTGCATCACCGGGCCGCGCATCCGGGTGGGGCGGCCTTCGGTGTCGGCCTGGGCGACCGTGGCGATCAGCGCGCCGACCGGGATGATCGTGGCGACCACGAAACCGTACTGGAACGGCAGCAGCAGCGCGGCGCCGTAACCGGCGGCCATCAGCACCAGGCAGGCGCTGATCGGCAGGTGCGGCCAGCGGCGGGTCATCACCAGGCGGGCCAGGATGATGCCGAGGGCGAACTCGAAGACCCGGCCGGGCGGGAAGAGGTAGCCGAACCAGAACTGCATGTCGGAGATGGGGGTGATGGCCGACTTCGGGGTGGCGGGGATGAGGAACTGCGCGACGAGCTGGACGCCGACCATGCCGGCGACCATCACACCCGCCCACAGCCACAGCCGCTTCTCGGCGATCTTGCGGATCGGGATGACGATCAGCGGGAAGAGGGCGTAGAAGAGCAGCTCGCTCCCCAGCGACCAGGTCGGCGGGTTGACCGACAGGTTGATCTGCGGCTGCGGGAAGAAGGTGTGCAGCAGGAACAGGTTGGGCAGCCACTGGCCGACCCCGGTGACCGAGGACCCGGCCCACAGCACCATCGCGGCGGCGAAGACCACCAGGTGGTTGGGGAAGATCTTCACCAGGCGGCGGCGCCAGAAGGCGGTGGGCCGCTCCCCCGGCTTGGCCACCCAGGCCAGCACGAAGCCGGACAGGACGAAGAAGAACGACACCCCGACGTAGCCGGACTTGCTGAACAAGGTCTCCACCGCGCCGGCCAGGCCGTGGTCGGCGAACGGGTTGATCGCCGCGTTCGGCGGGATCGGGGAGTTCGACAGGGAGGAGTGGAAGAAGAAGACCAGCAAGGCGGCGAAGAACCGCAGACCGGTCAGGGACGGCAGCGGCGGGCGGCGCCCCGGCTGTGCGGCGGGTCTGGCCTCGGCGGCGGATCCGGCCGTCACAGAGCGGGTCGAAGACATGACGTTCAGCCTTTCGGGACGGGATGGGATGTCGGGGTGCGAGGGGGTCTGCCGGCCGGGCCGGACGTTCGCGGCCGGGCGGCGGGGGCGGGAAGAACGTTCCGCCGGGCGCGCCACCGGGTGGGGGACGGGACGCGCTTCCTGATGTGGTGTCAGGAGACTGGCGGGTGGGGTGGTGCGGGCCGCGGTGGCGGTGGGGGCCGGTGCGGCGGGCGGGCCCCGGCGGTGCCGGTGCCCCTGCGGTTGCGGATGCCGCCCGCGCCGGGGCCCCGGGGGGACGGGGCCCGGCCTGCGCCGGGGGCGGGATCGCCGGCGGTGCGGGCCGGTTCCCGGGGGCCTGGTGGTACGGGGCCGGTTCCCGGAAGCACCGGTGGTACGGGGCCGGGCTCAACGGCCCGTGGTACGGGGCCCGTTCCCGGGGGCCGTGCGGTACGCGGGCGGTCCCCGGAAGCCCCGGTGGTACGGGCCCGGGTCAACGCCCGGTGGTGCGGGGGTGGTTCGCGGGGCGGTGGCGTACCGGGGCGGGCCGGGGGCGGCCGGGGTGGGGGCCGCCCCCTGGGCCGGCGGGTCAGTGCTCGCCGTACTCGCCGTATCCGGGGCCGAAGCCGAAGTCGGGCTCCGGGGTGTCGGCGGGGTCCTGGTCGCCGATGGCGTTGCGGTAGACCATCAGTTTGGCGTCCTTGGCGACGTAGTAGTTCTGGACCGAGTAGGCGATGGTGGCGAAGTCCAGGCGGCCGTCGCCGTTGAAGTCGGCGGTGGCGATGCGGGCCACGGACTCGTCGGAGACCCGCCACTTGGCCCAGATGCCGGCCTTCAGGTCGATGGCCTTGTAGTACATCACGCCCTGCCAGGGCCACGGGCCGCGCAGGGCGACCAGGAACTCCTCCTCGCCGTCGCCGTCGAAGTCGGCGCAGACGATCTGGTGGCCGGGGCCCTCGCCGTTCTCGTTGGGGTCGCCGTAGACGTCCAGCAGGACGCGGTTCCACTCCACCTCGCCGGCCGGGCCGTCGGTGGCCTTGGTGTAGACGGCGACGGTGTTGCCGTGGAAGGGCTCGATCGCGGCGACGTAGGCCATCGGGTCGTCGCCGATGCGGCCGGCGTTGACGTCCCCGCTGCCGCGGAAGCCGGTCAGCTCGAACTGGGTGCGCTCGCCGGTGCCGATGAGTTTCCTGATCCACTGCCGGGTGCCGGTGTCCCAGTACAGCCAGGTCACGCCCTCGTCGGAGGCGAACAGCAGCGAGTCGCGTTCGGGGTCGCCGGGGATGAGGCCCTTTTTCTTCTCGGCGCCGTGGATCATGCGGAAGTGGGTGTCGTCGACGATGGTCATCGGCCATTCCTCGGCCTCGCGCACGTTGTCGGGCTGGGTGAACATCACCACCGGCAGGACGGCGTGGACGTCCTCCTTGGCCACGATCGGCACCCCGACGATCTCCAGGCGCTCGGTCTGGGTGAAGTGGCCCACCCGCAGCCGGTGCATGCCGGTGGCGCGGCCCACGTAGTGGCGCTTCCAGCGGGACTCGTCCTTGTGCGGGGCGCCCGGGTTCTCCAGCCAGTCGATCTTGCCGCCGGCGGTGTTGGCGTCGTGGATGGTGCCGATCGGCCCGTACAGGTCGTAGCAGAAGACGATGTCGGGGTGGCCGTTGCCGGTGATGTCGGCGTAGTCGCCGCCGACCGGCATGGGGACGCGGTCGGTGACCAGCCGGCGGGTCCACTGCCCGTCGTTGTGGTACCAGTAGATCTCCCCCAGCCGCAGGCCGTAGCCGAACAGGTCGGGGCGGTGGTCGGCGTCGATGTCGGGGGCTTCGAGCCAGTAGCCGTCGCGCAGCTGGTCGGCGACGACCTCCGGGGTGAACTTCGGGGTGCGCAGGCCGGGGGTGCGGTTGCTGGTCATCGCGGTTGCTCCTTCGCCGGGTGTGGTGCGGGTCGGATGCCGGGTGCTGTGCCGTGTTGTGTTGTGTTGTGTCGGGGGTGCGGGTCAGGCGGTGACGCGGTGGTACTCGACGGCGAGCCAGATGCTGTCGGTGTCGGCGCGGTACTGGTGCCACGGGTAGCGGAAGGTGCCGTCGGGGGTGGTGGAGCAGAAGGGGTCGGGGGTGGTGTAGCCGGGGGCCATGGGCAGGTCGAGGTAGCGGGTGGCGGGGTCGGCGGTGGCGAACTTCTGCATGCGGCCGGTGCCGTGGGTCTGGGTGTGGACCTCGATGAAGGGGTGTTCGTTGTGGATGCCGCAGTCGGTGCCGGCCGGGGCGTACCAGGCGTTGACCTTCACGGCGAACGGCTGGGGGGCGGCGGGGACGGTGGTCTCGCCCAGCAGGTGGGCGGGGTCGAAGTGGACGGTGCCGGCGTCGTCCTGGCGGCTGCGCCACAGTGCGGTGGTGGCGGGGAAGCCGGGCAGCAGGTCGGACAGGCGGGTCCAGGCCGGGGCGGCGGCGACGTCGGCGGGGCGGGGGACGGGGCCGGTGCGGATGACCAGCAGGGTGTCGGCGGCGGTGATGCGGGCGTCGGTCAGGATCGCCGAGGACAGTGCGGGGATCGGTTTGCGGGGGTGGTGGTCGACGGTGACCGGGTGCGGGGTGGGGTTGACGACGATGGCCTGGCCTTCGACGAGGTGGCCGCGGGCGTGGCGGACGAGGTCGGCGCGCAGGTGGGGGCCGGAGAAGTTCAGCCGGGTCACGGTGGCCGGGGCGGTGGCGGTGCTCATGTCGGCTCCGGGGTTGCTGACGTATCGTCAGGTCTCGTGGGTGTCGGGGCGGTTCAGGCGTAGGCGGCGGTGCGGGCCGGGGCGGCGGGGGTGAACTCGGCCACCGCGGGGCCGTCGCCGAAGAAGTGGGCCAGGGCGGCGACGGTGCGGGCGGTGGCGCGGCCGTCGCCGTAGGGGTTGGCGGCGTTGGCCATGCGCAGGTAGGCGTCGCTGTCGCGCAGCAGTTCCAGGGCGGCGCCGGCGATGCCGTCGGTGGTCTTGCCGACCAGGCGTGCGGTGCCGGCGGTGACGGCTTCCCCGCGTTCGGTGACGTCCCCGATGACGAGGGTGGGTTTGCCCAGGGCGGGGCCTTCCTCCTGGGAGCCGCTGGAGTCGGAGACGATCATGTCGGCGCGGGCCATCAGGCGGCAGAAGGCGAGGTAGGGCAGGGGGTCGACGACGGTGATGTCGGGGTGGCCGGAGATGACCGGGAGCATGGCCTCGCGGACGACGGGGTTGCGGTGCAGGGGGACCACGACGCGCACGCCGGGTTCGGAGGCGATCAGGTGCAGGGCGCGGGCGATGTCGGTCAGGTGGGGCCATGCCTCGCGGCGGTGGGCGGAGGCCAGGACGATGCGGCGCGGGTCGTCGTCGAGGTCGTCCAGGGCCGGGTCGCCGAAGTCCGGGGAGCGTCCGCCGGCCCAGCGCAGGGCGTCGATGACGGTGTTGCCGGTGACCACGATGGTGTCCTCGGCGATGCCTTCGCGCAGCAGGTTGGCCTTGTTGCCGGGGGTGGGGGCCAGGTGGAGGGCGGCGACCTGGGCGACCAGGCGGCGGTTGCCCTCCTCGGGGAAGGGGGAGCCCAGGTGGCCGCTGCGCAGGCCGGCCTCGACGTGGACGACGGGGATGCGGTGGTGGAAGCCGGCCAGCGCGCCGGCCAGGGTGGTGGCGGTGTCGCCGTGCACCAGGACCGCGTCGGTGGGGTGGCCGGCCAGGTGCTTCTCCAGGCCGCGCAGGGAGCGGTAGGTGACCTGGGAGAGGGTCTGGCGGGGGGCCATCACGCCCAGGTCGACGTCGGGCTGGAGGCCGAAGGCGCGCAGGGTGTCGTCGAGCATCTGGCGGTGCTGTCCGGTGGAGACCACCACGGGGGTGAACCGGGGGTCGTCGGCCAGGGCCCGGATGACGGGGGCGAACTTGATGGCCTCGGGACGGGTTCCCAGGACAACGGTGACCGAACGCATGGGTGTCTTCCCTTCGGGTGGATCGGGGTCGGATGGCGCATCCGGTCCGCGGCCGGCCGTGGCGGCCGGTGAGGGCCGCGGGCCGGGGTACGGGCCGTGTGGTGCCGTGCTCCTCCGCGGCGGCCGGGGCGCCCGTGGTGCGTGGTGCGGGGCGCCGCCCGGCCGGTGGGGCGGGGGCCTTGCGCCGGGGGCGGGAGTTTCCCGCTCCCCGGATCGCTCACTAGATAGCTTTCCCGTGAGCTATCTCGGTGTCAACGGCCCTCCTCCCCCCGCCCCGCCCGCCGCCCCGCCCGCCCGCCTGCCGCCCCGCCGCCCCGCACCCCGCCGCCGTACCCCCGGTGACCAGCGGCTGCACCCGCCCCCGCACCCCGGCCCGCACCGCCACCGCGGTGTGCAAGCGGGTGTGCAAACGCCGCCGGACGCGCTGTACACGCCGGGCACGCAAGGAGTTCCGGGGAGGCGGACGGCTGCGGGAGCTGACGCGGGACGGCGCTGCGGCCCGAACGGGCGCGGCGGTCACGGGAGTTGCCCGGGAACAGGGCGGCGCGGCAGGCGGGAAGGGGGCGGCCCCCTTGCGTGCGGTGCCGGACGTGCAGGCCCGGCCGGCGTGTCGTTCACGGCAGTTGCACAGGCAGGGCGGCGGGCACGGTCACGGGACACGGGCGTGTGCCCCCGCAGGCGGCGTCCGGACGGGCTCCGGGGGCGTCCCGCCGGGGCGGGGGCCGCGGGCACGGCCACGGGCCGCGAGGGCGTTCCGGCCCGGCGGCAGGGGCCCTTCTTCCGGGGCGCCGCCGTCCCGTTGCCGCGAAGGGCGCTCCCGGGCCCCGCAGGCGTATCCGCCGGGCTTCGGGGCCGGGGCCGGGGGTGGGGGAACGGGCGGGGGCCCGCCGCTTGCCGGGCGGCGGGCCCCTTCGGGAGGTGCGCAGATGTGCGGCCGGTCAGCGGGCGGGCTTGACCGACATCGAGTGGCGGAAGAAGTCGGTGGGGTCCCAGCGCTTCTTGACCTGCTGCAGGCGCGGGTAGTTGCCCTTGTAGTACAAGGTGGTCCACGGCACGCCGGAGCGGTTGCGGGCCGGGTCGGTGACGTCCCGGTCGGGGTAGTTGATGTAGCAGCCGTCGGTGCGCTCGCCGATGACCGGGACGCCGCCGGTGGCGGCGAAGAAGTCCTCGTACACCTCACGGGCCCAGCCCAGGTAGAACGGGTCGTCGGCGGCGTCGGTCCAGAAGGTCTGCAGGCACATCTTGAACGCCGAGCTGCGCTGGGCGTTGGCGGTGGCGTTCTCCGCGACGGCGTTGACCTGCCCGCCGAAGGAGAAGAGCACCAGCATGGTGTCGGGGTTGTGGAAGTCGGGGCGGGTCATGCCCTTGTACAGGGCGGCGATCTGGTGGTCGGTGAAGTTCTTGCGCATGTAGGCCGACTTGTGGGCGCCGCGGGCGGTGGGGTTGGTGATGGTGGGGTTGTCGGTCCCCACCAGGCGGGACGCCTGCAGCCAGGGCAGTTCGCGGGGGGCCAGCATGCCGGGCAGGGCGGGCAGTTCACCGCCGGCGCGGTCCAGCGGCTTGAGGGTCACCCCGGTGCCGGCGGTCAGCGCCGCCATGTAGTCGTCGATCATGCGGCGGGCGCCGGGGACGGCCGCGTCGATCTGGGTGAACATCCCCAGGCTGCCGTGGGCCTTGTGGGAGACGTTGAACAGGCTGCTCAGGTGGCGGTACGGGGAGGTGGGCGCGGAGTTGGCCTCGTGCCAGGCGCCGAAGTTCTTCAGCAGGCGGGCGAACTTCGCCTCGGTCAGCTCCGACCAGTCGACGGCCGCCGCCGAGACCAGCACCGTGGAGGGGGCCCGCACCAGCAGGCGGGAGGGGTCGGTGCCGGTGGCGCCCGGGGAGCGGAACCAGTAGCGGGTCACCACACCGAAGTTGCCGCCGCCGCCCCCGGTGTGGGCCCACCACAGGTCCCGGTTGGGGTCGTCGGGCTCCCGGGTGGCCACCACGGTGCGCACCTGCCCGCCGCGGCCGACGGTGACCACCTGCACCGCGTACAGGTGGTCCACCACCAGGCCGTGGGCGCGGGAGAGCAGGCCGTAGCCGCCGCCGGCGATGTGGCCGCCGGCCCCCACGCTCCAGCAGATGCCGCCGGGTATGGTCACCCCCCAGCCCTTGTACAGGCCCTCGTAGACGTTGTAGAGGCGGGCGCCGGGCTCGACGAAGAAGGCACGGCGGGCCGGGTCGTAGCCGACGGCGTTCATCTCCGACAGGTCCAGCAGCACCTGCACCTGCGGGTTGGAGGTGAAGTCGGCGAAGCAGTGGCCGCCCGAGCGCAGCGCGACGCGCTTGCCCGTCCGGACCGCCTCGCGCACGGCCGCTTCGGCGTCCGCGGTGGAACGGATCGTCTTGACGTACTCGGGACGGGCCACGAACCGCTGGTTGTTGCCCGTGGTGTACAGCGGGTAGCGCGGGTCGGAGGGGGTGATGGTGTCCCCCTTCGGCGCGGCGGACGCACCGCCGCGTCCGCCGTCCGGGCCGTCCGCGGCGGTGCGCGGCGCGGCGGCGGCCGGGGCGGCCAGGGCCGCGGCGGAGGCCACGGCGGCACCGCCGGCCAGGACGGTACGGCGGGGTAGAGCGCTCATCGACGACTCCTTGGTGGCGTTCCTTGCGGCCGGCCGCGCCGGGCGCGGCCGGCCGGTTGCGGGATGGGACGTGCCCGCCGGGTGCGCGGACCGGTGGTGCCGGCCCCGGCGCCGGTGGGGCACCGGTACCGGCCGGCCCGGCCGGCCCGCACGGCGGTACGGGATCAAGTTCGGCGCCGGCCCCGCACGGCCCCGGACGCACGGGTCGCGGGTGCGGGCCCCGGCGGGGGCGCGGGTGGAGGCGCGGTACCGGGCGCGGGGCCGCAGGCCGGCGCCGGGGCAGGTGCGGGTGCGGGTGCGGAGCCCGGTACGGGAACCGGCACGGAGCCGGGCTCGGACGCGGACACGGTCCCCGGTGCCGGATCCGGCCCAGCTCCGGCACCGGACACGGCACCGGACGTGGGCACGGGACCGGGACCGGAGGCGGGGGCCGGGGCGGGGTCTGACGCGGGGACCGGGGGGCGGGCGGGGGTGCGGCGGCGGTGGGCGGCGGCGCCGGCGACGGCGGTCACCGCAAGGCCGGCGGCCGACAGGGCGGCGCCGATGCCGTTGGGCGCGCTGTAGCCCCAGCCGGCGCTGATGGCGGCCCCGCCCAGCCAGGCGCCCAGCGCGTTGCCGAGGTTGAACGCGGCGATGTTGGCGGCCGAGGCCAGCGCGGGCGCACCGCCGGCCTGCCGCATCACCCAGGTCTGCAGCGGGGCGACGGTGGCGAACCCGGCCGCGCCGAAGACCGCCACCGTCACCGCCGCCGCCGTCTTGTCGTGGACGGTGAAGACGAAGACCGCCAGCACCACCGCCAGCGCGGCCAGCGACCCGTACAGACTGGGCATCAGGGCCCGGTCCGCGGCCCGCCCGCCGATCAGGTTGCCCGCGCACAGCCCGGCGCCGAAGAGCACCAGCAGCCACGAGACGGTGCCCGGGGCGAAGCCGGCCACCTGCGTCATCATCGGCGCCAGGTAGGTGAAGGAGGCGAAGACCCCGGCGAAGCCCAAGGTGGTCATCGCCAGCGCCAGCCACACCTGCGGGCGGGCGAAGACCGCCAGCTCCCCGCGCAGTCCGCCGGCCGGCGGGCGGGGCGTGGCCGGCACCAGGGCCACCACCGCGGCCAGGCCCACCGCGCCCAGGACGGTGACCGCCCAGAACGTCGCCCGCCAGCCGAAACGCTGGCCGGTGAAGGTGCCCAGCGGCACCCCCAGCACGTTGGCGATGGTCAGCCCGGTGAACATCAGCGCGATCGCCCGGGCCTTCTTCTCCTTGGGCACCAGGTCGGCGGCGACCACCGACCCGATGCCGAAGAACGCCCCGTGGGTCAGCGCCGCCACCAGCCGGCCGGCCATCAGCAGCGGATAGGTGGCCGCCACCGCGCACAGCGCGTTGCCGGCGATGAAGACCACCATCAGCAGCGCCAGCATCGTCTTGCGCGGCAGCCGCGCCCCGGCCGCGGTCATCAGCGGCGCCCCGGCCACCACGCCCAGCGCGTAACCGGTCACCAGCAGCCCGGCCGCCGGGATCGAGGTGTGCAGGTCACCGGCGACCTCGGGCAGCAGACCGACGATGACGAACTCGGTGGTGCCGATCCCGAACGCGCCCAGCGCCAGCGCCAGCAGTGCCACCGGCATCTAACCCGCACCCCCCTGCCCGGCCCCGCCGCCCGGCCGGCCCGCGCCGGAGACCGCGGGCACGGCGGAACCCGCCGTCGCGGCGGAGGCGGGGACGGAGGCGGGGGCGGGGGTGCGGTGGCCGCGCTGGGCGGGGATCCGCCCGCGCGCCGGCGCCTCCCGCCCGCCGCCGCGTGGCCGCTGGCACCCCGGCGGGCCCCCCTCCCCCGGCCGGGGCGCGCCATGGCCGGCGCCGTGACCGGGATCGTAGGGGGCCAGCAGCACCCGCAGCCGGCGCCGCGCACGGTGCAGCCGGGAGGTCACGGTGCCCTGCGGCACCCCGGTCAGCGCCGCGATCTCCCGGTAGGCGTAGCCCTCGACATCGGCCAGGTAGACCACCAGCCGCAGGTCGTAGGGGATCGACGACATCGCCTCGGCCACCGCCGGGTCGAAGATCCGGCGCAGCGCCGCCGTCTCGGCCGACTCCCCGCCCGCCGGCAGCCGCGAGGCCGCCCCCGCCAGCTGCCAGTCCTCGATCTGCCCGGCCGGCGCCTGCGGCGGCTCGGTCTTCTTCTTGCGGTAGGCGTTGATGAACGTCGTCGTCAAGATCCGCTGCAGCCACGCCCGCAGATTGGTCCCCGGCCGGAACTGGTGGAAGCACCGGTACGCGCGCGCGTACGTCTCCTGCACCAGGTCCTCGGCGTCCTGCCGGTCCCGGGTCAGCCGCAGCGCCGCGGCGTACAGCTGGTCGAGATGGACCAGCGCGTCCCGCTCGAACCGCGCGGTGCGGTCCTGCGCGCTCTCCTGCTCCACGCCGGCCGCCGGCTGCGTTGCGGCCGGATCCCGCGGCGCACCGCCGGACGGGCGCAACCCGGCGCCGTCCCCGGACAACCGCCCGCCGGAAGCCCCCCGCACCGTCCGGCCCGGCTCTCCCCCGGCGCCGTCCGCCCGGTGCGCAACCACGGGGTCTCCGGCGGCGGTTGCCGGTACCGCCGTGGCCGGTGGCGCGGCCGGGGGCCGGCCCTCGGCACCCGCCGGCGGGGCGGCCGGCCGCTTCGCAACGGCCGTTCCTGCGGCGCCGGTTGCGGGTATCGCGTGCGGCTGCGGCGCGGCGGTGCCGGCCGGCCGTCGCGCACCGGGCGTGCTCCCGGCCGGTCCCGCAGGGGGCTGCGGCAGGGTGTGGCCGGTCTGCTGTCCGGCAGCTGCCGTGCCGCTGGAGGCGGTTGCGGGCACGGTCAGGGCCTGCGGCGAGGCGGCGTCGGCCGTCCGTCCGGCAACTTCCGTGCGCACGGCGGGGGTTGCTGGCACCGCGAGGGCGTGCCCCTCGGCGGCGGCCGGCGGGGCGGCCGGAGCCGTCCGCACCGCCGTGCCCTGCCGTCCGGCAGAACCCTGCGGTAAGGAGGCATCAGTCGTCCGTCCGGCAACCGCCGCACCGCTGGGAGCGGTTGCGGGCGCCGTCAGGTCCTGCGGCGAGGCGGCGTCGGCCGTCCGTCCGGCAACGGCCGCGCGCCCGGCGGGAGTTGCTGGCACCGCGAAGGCATGCCGGGCGGACGGGGGCTGCGGCGGCGCGGGGATGGGCCTGACGCCGGTGGCGCCGGGCGCGGCGGAAGCCTCCCGCACGGAAACGGATGCCCGCGCAGCGGAAACCTCCCGCACGGAGGCAGACTCCCGCACCGCGGAAACCTCCCGCACGGGAACGGATGCCCGCGCAGCGGAAACCTCCCGCACGGAGGCAGACTCCCGCACCGCGGAAACCTCCCGCACGGGAACGGATGCCCGCGCAGCGGAAACCTCCCGCACGGAGGCAGGCTCCCGTGCCTCGGGAGCTTGCCGTTCGGGGGCGGGGGGCCGGGCCGGGGTCGGGGCGGGGGGCGGGGGGGCCGGTCGGTGGCGTCAGGGGTCATGGTTCGTCCTTTGCGGCCACCGCGCCCGGCGGGCCGCTGGGCGGGGGCGGTGTCAAGGGGTTCGTCGGGTCGGGCGGGGCAGGGGGGCGGGCGGTCACAGCTGGCGCAGGGCGCCTCCGTCGACGGCCCATTCGGTGCCGGTGACCTGGCCGGCCAGCGGGGAGAGCAGGTAGGCCACGACGCGGGCGACGTCGGCGGGGGTGCCGATGCGTCCGCTGGGCAGGCGGCGTTCGTTGCGGACGAAGTGGTCGACGGCCGCGTCGGGGTCCATGCCGTATTCGGCGGCGAGCTGGTCGGCGAAGCCGCCGGGGGCGTCGAACAGTTCGGTGCGGGTGGGGCCGGGTGAGACCACCACCGAGCGGATGCCGTGCGGGCCGAACTCGGCGGCCAGGGTCTTGGAGACCGACAGCAGCGCGGTCTTGGTGGCGGCGTAGTCCACCAGGGCCGGGGCGGGGAAACGGGCCGCCTCGCTGGCGATGTGCACCAGCGCGCCCTCGCCGCGTTCGATCATGGCCGGCAGCACGGCGCGGGTCATGCGCACCGCGGAGTGGAAGTTGGTGGCGAAGGTCTGCTGCCAGTCGTCGTCGGTGACCTGGAGGAAGCCGGTGCGGGAGGTCAGCGCGCCGGCGTTGTTGACCAGGCCGTCGATGCGGCCGTGGGCGCGCAGCGCGGTCTGCGCGGCCTCCTGCGCGGTGCGCGGGTCGGTCAGGTCGCCGGCCACGGCGGTGATGTGCGGGCCGGCGTCGGCGGGCAGCGGGCGGCGGGCCACCGCCACCACCCGGGCGCCCTGGGCGGCCAGCAGCCGGGCGCAGCACAGGCCGATCCCGGAGGAGGCCCCGGTCACCACGAACACCCGGCCGTCCAGGTGCAGATCGATCGCCATCGTGGGGTTCTTTCTGTTGCGGTCGTGCTCGGACGAACCCCCCGGGGGTGTAGGGGCCCGGGGGGTGGTGCCGCGGCGAGGGGGCGGGGCGGGCGGCCCTGGCGTGGCGGAGGGCCGGCCCTTTCCGGCGAGGAAGGTCACCGGCCGCGGGGGGTTGGTCCCCCGGCCCCGTCCCCTCGGCACCAGGGGGTTACGCCCCGCCCGCGGCGGCGGGGGCCGGGGCGGCGGCGGTGCGGCGGGGCAGGACGGCGGGCACGATCAGCGCGCCGGCCAGGACGACGGCGGCGTTGACGGCCACCGCCAGGCGGACCCCGTCCAGGACCGGGCCGCCTCCGGCACGGCCGGCGATCACCGAGGTGGCGATCGCGGACATGATCGGGGTGCCCATGGTGATGCCGATCTGCTGGGTCATGGTGGCCAGCCCGGTGGCCATGCCCTGTTCGTGGTCGGCCAGGCCGGAGGTGGCGGTGACCATGAAGCCGACGATGACCAGCATGTTGCCGACGCCGCCGGCGAAGGTGCCGGCCAGCAGCAGCCAGATCGAGGAGTGCTGGGCGCCCAGCAGCAGCAGCACGGCGGTGGCCGCGGTCTGCAGCAGGCCGCCGGCGGCCAGGGTCACCCGGGTGGAGGTGGCCGCGATCACCCTGGCGGCCACCGCGCCGCCGATGATGGTGCCCACCCCCAGCACGCCGAAGGACAGCCCGGCCGCCAGCGGCGAGTACCCCAGCACCTCTTGCATGTACAGGGTCATCAAGAAGACCAGGGAGGTCTCGGTGATGAAGGCGATCAGGCCGGCCAGGTTGCCGAAGATGACGGTGCGCCGTTTGAGGATGGACACCGGCACCAGCGGGGAGGCGGCCTTGGCCTCCACGAAGTAGAAGGCGACCAGCAGCACGACGCCGGCGATCAGCGGGGCCAGCGCCGGCGCGCTGCCCCAGCCGTGGTCACCGGCCTGGGTCAGGCCGAAGACGATGGCCAGCAGGCCGGCGGTGACGGTCACCGCGCCCGGCACGTCCAGACGGGGCCGCTGCTTGGGCCGCGACTCGGACAGCACCGCCGGGGCGACCACCAGGACCACCACGGCCACGGGCACGTTGATGAAGAACGACCAGCGCCACGAGAGCAGGTCGGTCAGCACCCCGCCCAGGATCGCGCCGGTGGTGAACCCCGCCGACATCAGCGCCCCGTTCAGGCCCAGCGCCTTGTCCCGCAGCGGCCCCTCGGGGAAGGAGGTGGTCAGCAGCGACAGCCCGGCCGGGGTCACGCACGCGGTGGCAAGACCCTGCGCCACCCGCGCGCACAGCAGCATCGCCGGGTCCACGGCCAGCCCGCCCACCAGCGAGGAGGCACCCAGCACCGCCAGGCCCACCAGGAACAGCCGGCGCCGCCCGAACAGGTCGGCCACCCGCCCGAACAGCAGCGTGAACCCGGCCGCGCACAGCGCGAACGTCGTGGCGATCCACTGCAGGTTCGCCAGCGAGAAGCCCAGCCCCTTGCCGATCTGCGGCAGCGCCACGTTCAGGATCGAGAAGTCCACCGCCAGCATGAACTGCGCGACCAGCAGCACCACCAGCACCAGCCGCTGACGGCCGGTCATCCTCGGCGCGGCGCCCCCGCCACCGCCCGTTGCCGGGTCCGCGCCCGTACCCGGGCCGGCCCCGGAGCGCGGGCCGGTCCGGCCCGCATCCGCATATACCTCATCCACCGCCGACATCGGCCAACTCCCTTGAGAAACCAACAGGCTCGCCTAGAGCCGTCCACTCACCAACACACGGAAACGGGGGACGCGCCGCCGGCCCGGCCGGCACACACCGGCCACGCGGTGGCACTCCCCCGCCCCACCACCCCGCCGCCGCGCGCACCCTGCGCCCAGCGGCGGAAACCCTCACACCACCCCACCCGCCCCACGGCCCGCCCCGCGAGCCGCCCCGGGCCGGACCGCGCCCCGGGATCAGCCCGCTGCGGCCCGCGAGCCGTAACGAGGCCCGGCCCGCAGGCCGCAACGGGGACCGGACCGCACGCCGTACCGCGGACCGCCGCGCACGCCGCAACGGGGCCCGCTCCACGGCCCGTTCCGCAGGCCACCTCACGGGCCGGCCCGCAGGCCGTGCCGCAGGCCGCCGCACGCAGCGGACCGCGGTACGCACCGCGAGCCGCCCCGCGGCCCGTAACAGGCACCGCCCCGCGGGCCGCCTCGCGGGGCAGACCGCGCAACGCCCCGCAGACCGCCGCACGGCCCGGGCCGGGGGCCGCGCCGCGGACCGCTCCGCGCAGCGTGCGGCGGGCCGCCGCGCCGGGCGGGGGCCGGGGCGCGGCGGGCGGGGGGTGTCCTGGTCAGGCACACCGGCCCCGGGCCACCACGGTGGCGAACTCCTGCCAGGAGCGGGCGCATTCGGCGGCCAGCGCCCGTACCAGGTCCGCGCAGTGGGCCGGGACGGCGTCGGTGACCGCCTGCCACTGCTGCGGGGCCATCGCGTGCATCTCCAGCATCCGCAGCAGCAGCCGTCCGGTCTCCGAGTGCCGCAGCGAGGGGTCGCGGCACAGCGCCTTGAACATCGCCTCCCGGTCCCGGTCCGCACCGCCGCGCAGCGCGGCGGGGCCCAGCACCCGTCCGGCCGCCCCCGCGGCAGCCGGACGGGCCAGGGACGGATGCGTGCGCGCGGCGGTGATACGGGCCCGGACCTGGCCGCCGGAGCGCACCGCCGCCGGCTGCGCGCCGCGCGGCGGGGCCGCCGGGGCCGGCCGGGCCGCGGCCCGCCGCTGCGCCGGTATCGGGTCCAGTCCGCTGGCCAGGCGTCTGCGCACGTCGCGCACGGTGCCCGGGGAGATCCCGGCCGCCTTGGCGACCTCCCGCAGCGACGCCTGCGGGCTGCGGGTGATCAGCTCCACCGCCCGGCGGCGCCCCTCGGCACTGTCCAGCGGCCGGCGCCGCCCGTCCCGCCCGATCCGCGCCTGCGGCTGCTCGGTGCCGCGCGCGGCCGAACGCCGCAGCGAGGCCACCGTCTTGGCCGCCAGCCCGGTGACCGCCGCGATCGCCCGGTCCGACCAGTGGGCGTGGGAGAGCACGATCCGGGCCGCCGCCGCCTTGCGCTCGGCCAGCGACAGCGGCAGCCCGTGCCCGATGTTGGACCGCACCGCCAGCACGAAGGCGTCCTCCGGCGAACCGTCGAAGAACCGCACCTCGATATGGGCCTGGCCGCGCAGCTCCGCCGCCCGTACCCGGTACATCCCGTCGATCACCCGCATCGAGGGCCGGTGCACGGTGATCGGCGGGAACCCGTTCTCGGACTCGGCGAGCGACCGGGCGTGATCGGCGTTGTCCGCGCTGCGGCGCGGTGAATCGGCCGGCAGCAGCAGCCCGAGCGGCACCAGCTGAGGCTCACTCAGACCACCGGCGCCCTCCCCCGCCACCAACGACGCCTGACCGGCCATGTCCTGCTGCGCCGTCGGCACACTGACGACAGCCATCGCTGGATACGCCCCCTCGTGGATGATCTCGCTGACACGGCGGCAACGTGCAAAACCCGCGCAGACAACCACTGCGCGCACCCAGCAGATTACAAACCCCCCGGACGGTTTGCAATGCGTTCAACCCGTTCCCGGCCCCGTCCGCCGCTTCCGCTTACCCAGTTGCCCACCGGGCCGAAGAAACCTCAACTACCCGTCCAAGTCGGCATTGACCTGCATAGACAGCGCTTGCTCAGTACGGGCCGCAGATGCACGTCAGCCTCCGCATCACCCCGAAGAAAACCAGATGACCGGTCCGTTAAAAGGGTGTTGCGGAGGCTGACGGCGCGGGCGTGCGCCGGGCGTGCAAGCGGGGATTCTCCCCGGTTACACGGGCCGGGGTGCGTGGTGAGGTGCCGCGGTGCGTGGTGAGGTGCCGCGGTGATGCGTTGTGGTGATGCGTCGTGGTGTGCGGCGGCGGGTGGTGTGTCCGGTGCGGTGTGGTGCGGTGCCGGCGGGTGTGCCGTGGTGGCGCCGGAGGGGTCAGGCGGCGCTGTCCTCGTGGGCCGCGGCCGGAGCCGGGGCGGGGGCGGGGCGCAGTTCGCGGTCGACGAAGGACAGCAGCCAGCGCTGGAAGTCCCCGCCCAGGTCCTCGCGTTCGCACGCCAGGCGCACGGTGGCGCGCAGGTAGTCGGCGCGGTCGCCGGTGTCGTAGCGGCGCCCGGTGTACACCACGCCGTGCACCGGGCCGGCGTCGCCGGTGCGGGCCATCTGCCGCAGCGCGTCGGTCAGCTGGATCTCCCCGCCGCGGCCGGGCGCGGTGGTGCGCAGCACGCCGAAGACACCGGCGTCCAGCACGTAGCGGCCGATGACCGCGTAGGTGCTGGGGGCCTGGTCGGCGGCGGGTTTCTCGACCAGGTCGGTGATGCGTACCACCGGTCCCGGACCGGTGTGTTCCACCGCCGCGCAGCCGTACAGGTGGATCTGGTCGGCCGGCACCTGCATCAGCGCCACCACCGAGCCGCCGAACCGCTCGCGGGTCTCGATCATCGACGGCAGCAGCGGGTCGCGCGGGTCGAGCAGGTCGTCGCCGAGCAGGACGGCGAAGGGGTCGGTGCCCACGTGCGGGGCCGCGCACAGCACCGCGTGGCCCAGGCCGCGCGGGTCGCCCTGGCGCACGTAGTGGATGTCGGCCATGTCGTTGGGTTCCAGGACCCGGGCCAGTTTCTCGTCCTCGCCCTTGCGCTGCAGGATCTCCTCGAGCTCGTAATTGCGGTCGAAGTGGTCCTCCAGCGGCCTCTTGTTGCGGCCGGTGACCATCAGCAGGTCCGACAGCCCGGCGGCCACGGCCTCCTCCACCACGTACTGGATGGCCGGCTTGTCGACGACCGGCAGCATTTCCTTCGGGGTCGCTTTCGTGGCCGGCAGAAAACGCGTTCCGAGACCGGCCACCGGAATGACCGCCTTGCGGACGCGGTCAGGGTTTCGACTCATACCGAACACGATAGGCACGCGGGCACGGATGGGAAACAGCTTCCCGCCCCGATTCAACCGGGGAAAACCCGTCCGCCCCGGCCCCGCGAATATACCCCCGCCCCGCCCCCGCCCACACCGCCCCGCCGCAAAATCCCGCCCCCGGGGAAGAACCCCTTGCCGGACCGGGCGCCGGGAAACACCAATCCCCGCCCGCCCCGAATGCCGGCCGCCCGGCTCCCGGGGGCGTACCGGACTGCCCCCGGCAGCCGCCTCGCGGCACCGTGCCGGTCCGCCCCTTCCGGGCCGGGGCGCGAGCGGCCCCTCCGCCCGGGCGGATGCGTTCCGGGCCGTTGCGCGGCAGCCGGACCGGGGGGCACCCCGGGCCCCGGATCGCCGGGGCCCGGCCGTGAGCGGCAGCCGGTGCACGGAACCGGGCGAGCCCGCACCCGCCCCGGGAACCGGCCGCCCGCGCCGACCGCGTTACGGGCCCGGGCCGCCGTGGCCGCGCGGCACCGCCCGGAGGAGCGTGCCGGCACGTCCCCGGGCGCCGTCCGCGAGCCGGTACCCCCAGGGCCTCCGCCGCCACGGCGGAGGCGGCCCGGGCCGTGCCGTCCCCGTGCGGCCGGGTGACGGCAGACCCTCGCGCCCTGGCCGGGCACGGGCCGCTCGCACCGGCGGCGTCAGGGCACCGGAACGCGCACCCGGTGCGCAGGGGCGGACCGGCATCCGGGCGGCCGGTCCGCAACCGGCCCGGGCGCGGGCCCGCCCGGGTGATCCGCCCAGGCACGGACCGTTCACGGCAGCCGCGTTACGGGGGTTGGACAGGCCCGCGGCCGGCCCGCTCGCACCAGTCGCGCCAGGAAGCCGGCCCCGGGGCACTCGCGTCCCGGGCACCCCGCACAGGCCACACCACGACGTGACCGCAGCCCGTCACAGCAGCCCCACCACCGGCCCCACCCCAGGCCAGGGACACCCGCACGGCAGCCGGGCCACCACGCCACGGAACCGGACCCCGCCATACCCCCGCGCGGCAGACCCTCGTCTCGGGACGCCGCCCCGGCGCACTCGCGTCCCGGGCACCCCGCACGGGCCACGCCACGGCACGGCCGCAGCCCGTCACAGCAGCCCCACGACCGGCCCCACCCCAGGTCAGGGACACCCGAACGGCAGCCAGGCCGTCACGGGACGGACCGGACCGGGCACGCCCCGGGCTGGCCGGTTGCGGGACCGGGGCGGACGCCGGGCGGGGCGTTGTGGGTGCCGTCCGTGCCCGGTGTGGGCGCGGGCACCGGCGTGTCCCGCGTTCGCGCGGGGAGCGGGGCGGGGGGTGCCGCTGGGGTCACAGGGTGCCTTCGGCTTTGGTGGAGGCGGTGTGGTCGTCCGGGGCGATGCGGGGCAGCAGCAGGTGCCAGATGCGGGCCAGCCAGGCGCGGCCGGGGGCGGGCAGCGGGCCGGCGGGGCCGGGGTCGGGGAGGGCGGCGGACAGGTGGCCGGGGACGCGCTGGGCGGTCTCCAGGCCGGTGACGGTGCAGGTGATCAGCACGGCCAGGGCCTGCACGTCGGCCTCGGGCAGCAGGCTGCCGTCCCGGGCCGCCTCCTCCAGCAGGACGCGGACCTGCGGCAGCCAGGCGGAGAACCACTGCGGCTGTTCCGCCTGCCCGTCGCGGTCCCGTTCCCGGCTCAGCCGCAGGCCCGCGCGGGCGACCGCGTTGCCGGACAGCAGCCGGGCCAGGGCGTGGGTGACGTCGATGAGGTTCTGCAGCGCGGTGCCGCCGCCGGCCGCGGCGTCCTGCACCGCCTGCCGGGTCATGCGCCAGGCCAGGTCCTCGACCGCGTCGGCCAGTTCCTCCTTGGTGGCGAAATGGAAGGACAAGGCCCCTTTGGTCACACCGGCGGTGTTGCTGATCCGCACCAATGAGGCGCGTTCGTAGCCGAGCCGGTCGAATACCTCGGCCGCCGAGCAGACCAGAGCGTGCCGGGTCCGTTCCGCCCTTTCCTGTTTCACCACTGAACACTCTCCCGTTCCCGGTGCCGGATCTGACACGCCAGGGGCCGGATCCCTTCCGCGTCCGGTCCCGGAACCTATCACGCGCTTTACCTGCGGCGGGCCCGGATTCCACCACGGGTAAAGGCGTGCGGACAGAATTTCGAAAAACGCCGGCCAGGTTTTTCCCGCCGCCGGCCGTGTACCGGACGGCGGCGGGTGCGGACGGGAAAGGCCGGGGGCGGGCAGGAGGGCTTCGGGCAGGGCCGGCGGCCACTGGCCGGCTTTCACGACAGCCGCGGGGACCCGGAGGGCTCGCGGGGGGCGTGACGGCCCGGGGTCCTCCAACGGCCGCGGGGATCAAGGGGACTTGGACGCGCTGAGGGTTCGGAGGGGGCTGAGGGGTTGACAGGAGGCTGCGGGGGCCGGGGACTGGTGCCGGATCGGGACCGGGCTGGTGTGGGGCCGGGGCTGCGGCCGGGGTCGGGGGCCGGGGGGCGGCCGGTTGTGTGTGCGGTGCGGGCCGGGGGGTGTGCACTGGTGGGGAACGGGCGGCGGGCGGGCGGGCTGCGGTGCGGGGGCGCGGCGGCGGCGACTGCGGCAACTCCCCACAGTCGCAGCGGGCGCCGGCTGCGGCGTTGCCCGCCTGCCCGGGGCGCGGGTTGACTGCGGGATGTGTGTTTCTCCGGCCCGGGCGCGCCAGGTGCCGTCCCGGGCCGGGGCGGGAAGGACCGCCGGCCCTGCCGAGGGGTGGGGTGCCGGCGGTCGCGGGCCGGCCGGCGGGCGCCGTCGCGGCCCGGGCGGGCCGCCGGGCGGGCGGGCCGGCCGGGCGGCCGCGGGGCCGGTGCGGGCGTCCGGGACAGCTGCGCCCGGTGGTCCCCGGTCCTGTTCCGCCGTGTCCTGGAAAGTCTCCCCGATCTCCTTTCCGTCCCTCTTACCGGTCGTCACGGTCCTCCTCGAAATCTTCTCCGGCAGGGAGCAGCTGGTGGTGTCTTTACGCATCGTGGTGGCACCGCGCTGCTGTGGTGGCCGTGGGGGCGGGGGCGGCCGGGCGGTGGTGGTGCGGTGCGCGGGGCCGGGCGGGCCCGGGCGGGCCGTGCCGTGCCGCGGGGCGCATGCCGCGGTGCCGCCGAGTGCGGGGCCGGCGGCGGGCGCGGGGCGGGACGGGTGCGGCGGGGCGGGACGGGCCGCGGGGCGGGCATCCCGGATGGCGGTGCCGTGGTGCGCGGTTGCAGGGCGCACCCGTGCGGGCCGGCCGCGTCGTTTCGTCCGCAACCAGGCCATGGGGGGCCGTTACACCATGGGAATCGTCACCCCGCTGCCGACCGGCCGGCTGGTCGGCAAGCGCATCGGGATCCTGCTGGAAAGCGACTTCGTCGAAGAGGAGATCGGCTACTACCAGCGCCGGTTCGCCGAGGAGGGCGCCGGCGTCGAGCTGCTGACCCGGCTGTGGGGCCGGCCGTCGCTGACGTTCACCGGGCACGGGCACCGCGCGGCGCTGGAGGTCGCCGGTGATCTGGAGGCGCTGGACTACCACGAACTGTCGCAGCTGGCCGCGCTGCTGGTGCCCTCGGGGATGGTCGCCGACCGGCTGCGGTACAGCGAGAACGTCGAACAGGACCCGCCGGCGCTGGAGCTGATGCGCCGTGCGTTCCGGATGCCGCATCTGGTCAAGGCGTTCTCCAGCCACGGGCTGCTGCTGCTCTCGCGCGCCCCGGACCTGCTGCGGGAGCGTCCGGTGGCCTGTCACAACAACGTGGCCGCCGATGTGCGCAACATGGGCGCGGTCTACCTCAACCAGGACGTGGTCGTCGACCGTGACCTGGTCACCTGCCGCACGGTCGAGCACTGCCACCTGCTGGCCCGCACCGTCATCGAGCGGCTGAGCACCCCGCGCGGGGCCGCCGCGTGAGGCGCGCGCACCGGCCCCGCGCTCCCGCGTGCCGGCGGTGTTGCCGGTGCCGCGGCGGCCCGGGGCCGTCGCGGCACCGCCGCACCCCGCCGACCGGCGGTTGCACTCCACCGACAAGTGGTCGCACCCCGCCGACAAGTGGTTGCACCCCCTCCGACAAGCGAAAGAGGCCGTTGATGGCGTTCGAGGCGTATGTGGGGCATGCCGGGCCCACCACGACGGTGTATCTGGCCGGTGAGCTGACCGACGAGGAGGTCGGGCGGCTGCGGCGGCTGATCGAGGCGGCGCTGGCGCGTCCGATGGACCGGCTGGTGCTGCGCATGGCGGAGCTGACGTCGGTGACCGCGGGCGCGGTGCGGTGTCTGGCCTTCGCGCAGCAGCGGCTGCCGGCCGGCGCGGACATCGTGGTCGACGGGGCCGGCGAGCCGGTGCGGCGCATGCTGGCCGCCGGCGGGCTGGACCAGTGCGTGACGGTGGTGACCGGGACGCTCACGGCCGGCAAGGCCGCCTGACCACCCCCCTGTTCTTCCGTGGCCGGGGGGCGTCGCGGTCCCCCGGCCCCGGGGCGCGGCCCGTGCGCATCCGTGCCGGTGCGCGCGGGCCCGTTCCCGCGCATCCGGGCCGGTGCGGTGGCGGGGCCCTTGTGTCCCGGTGCCGCCGTGCGGGTCCGGCAGGGGGGTGGTGCACATCGCTGACCTTGGATTCTTTTTCCGTTCGACAGAAGGGGACCGTCCCGTCATGAAGGCCGTCGTGATGGCCGGGGGCGAAGGCAGCCGCCTGCGCCCGTTGACCGCCACCGTGCCCAAGCCCTTGCTGCCGGTCGCCGGGCGTCCGGTGATGGAGCACGTCCTGCGGCTGCTGCGGCGGCACCGGCTGACCTCCACCGTGGTGACGGTGGCGTATCTGGCCGATGCCGTGCGCGAGGAGTTCGGGGACGGTTCGGCCCTGGGCATGCAGCTGGCGTACGCGCACGAGAGCGTCCCGCTGGGCACCGCGGGCAGTGTCAGGAACGCCGCCGGGCTGCTGGGCGGCGAGCCGTTCGTGGTGATCTCCGGTGACGCGCTCACCGACTTCGACCTGAGCGCCCTGATCGCCTACCACCGCGCGAAGAAGGCGCTGGTGACGGTGTGTCTGGCGCGGGTGCCCGAGCCGGTGGAGTTCGGCATCACCGTCACCGCGCCCGACGGGCGCATCGAGCGGTTCCTGGAGAAGCCCACCTGGGGGCAGGTGTTCTCCGACACCGTCAACACCGGGATCTACGTGATGGAGCCGCAGGTGCTCCAGCACGTCCCCGACGGTGCCGCCGACTGGTCCAAGGACGTCTTCCCCGCGCTGATGGCGGCCGGCCTGCCGGTGTTCGGGTACGTCGCCGAGGGCTACTGGGAGGACATCGGCACCCACGACAGCTACCTGGCCGCCCACGCCGACGTGCTGGCCGGGCGGGTGGAGGTCGAACCGGTGGGCAGCGAGCGGGAGGCGGGCATCTGGGTCGGGGACGGGGCGCGGATCGCGGCCGACGCGCAGCTGAACGCGCCGGTGGTCATCGGCCCGGGTGCGCAGATCGCCTCCGGTGCCCGGGTCGGCCCGGGCACCGTCATCGGGGCCGGCACCGTGGTCGAGCAGGCCGCGGTGGCCGAGGGCGCGGTGGTCGGCGAGCACAGCTACATCGGCCCGGCCGCCGCCCTGGCCGGGTGCGTGACGGGCCGCAACAGCCGCCTGCGCGGCGGGGCGCGGATCGGTGAGGGCGCCGTGCTCGGCGACGGGTGCCTGCTCAAGGAGCACGCCACGGTCGCCGCCGGGGTCATGGTGCCCCCGGGGCGGACCCTGGAGGCGCACGCCACCGCCGCCACCACCGTGCTGCGGGCCCGCACCCCGCGCACCATGTTCGCCTCCCGCGGCCTGTCCGGTGCCCTGGGCGTCGACCTGACCTGCGAGAGCGCCGCCCGGCTGGCGGGGGCGTTCGCCACCCAGGTCCCCGACGGGGCGGTGGTCACCGTCGCCCGTGACCACTCCCACGCCGGGCAGGTCCTGGCCCCGGTGCTGACCGCGGCGCTGCGGGCGGCCGGGGTGGACGTGCGCGACCTGGGCCACCTGCCGCTGCCGGTCGCCCGGCACGAGACCGCCCTGGCCGGCGGCGGTGCCCTGATCGCCGCCGCCGCCCCCGGCCGGCCCGACTGCGCCGACCTGCGGGTGCTGGACGGCGACGGCATCGACGCCACCCCGGCCGCCCACCGCACCCTGGAACGCCTGATGCACCGCGCCGAGCACCGGCGCACCACCGCCGGCCACATCGGCGCCCTGCACAGCGGCGAGGCCGCCGCCCAGGCCGCCCTGGACGCCTACGCCGGCCACCTGGCCGACCGCATCCCCCACCCGGACGCCGGTGACGGCGGCGGGGGGGTGCGGGTGGTCCTGGACGCCGCGTTCGGCGCCGCCGGCCTGCTGCTGGACGCCGTCATCTCCCGTACCGCGCTGCGCGCCCTGGTCATCAACACCGGCCTGGACGGTGCCCGCGCCACCGAGACCGCCACCGAACGCCACGGCGCCCTGGCCTACCTCGGCAGCGTCGTCACCGCCAACAACGCCGCCTTCGGGGTGCGTTTCGACCCCACCGGCGAACGCCTCCACCTGGTCGACGGCACCGGCCGGCCGGTGCCCGATGAGACGACGCTGCTGCTGATGTGCCACCTGAGCGCGGCCCACGCCCGCACCGGGCGCATCGCGCTGCCGGCCACCGCCAGCCGCACCGCCGCCGGCCTGGCCGCCGCCCACGGCGCCACCGTGGAGTACACCCCCACCACCCCCGGCCAGCTCTCCCGTGCCGCCGCCGACGGCCGCACCATCCTGGCCGGCGACACCGAAGGCGCCTTCGTCATCCCCCAGGCCGGCCCCCACCCCGACGCGATCGCCGCCCTGCTGCACCTGACCGCCCTGCTTCGCGCCCACCGCGAACCGCTCAGCAGCCTGCTGGCCGCCCTGCCCACCCCCCACGTGCGGCGCCGCCGGCTGCCCACCCCGTGGGAGACCAAGGGCCACCTGATGCGTACCGTCGCCGACCAGGCCGGCACCCGCACCATCGACACCACCGACGGCATCCGCATCGTCGAGGCCGACGGCCGCTGGACCCTCATCCTGCCCGACCCCGCCCACCCCGCCACCCACCTGTGGGCCGAAGCCGGCACCGACGCCGAGGCCCACGCCCTGCTGGACCACTGGACCACCGCCCTGACCCACCCCACCACCGCCTGACCCCCGATCACCGGTTTCCGGTTCCGTGTCCTGGCGCGGCCGGCCCCGCACCCGCGGAGGCCGGCCGTACCGCTTCCCGCCCCCGGGCCGGGGCGCCGGGGCGGGGGGCGGGCAACCTGCCCGCAGCGCGCAGGGACTTGACACCACGGGGCCGGGCGGCCTGGCGCGGCGCGGCGGGCGGCACCTAAAATGCCCACCGCCGCTTGCCACCCACCCGCACCAGGCGAGAAGGACACCATGGCGCCGCCACCGAAGCCGACCACCCCCGCACCGCCCGCGGCGCCCGCACCCCGACCGGCCCCCGCCCCCCGCGGCGCGGCCGTCACCGAACTCGCCGCCCGCACCACCGCCCTGGCCGCCGCCCTGGACGAGGCCACCACCACCGCCCTGGCCCCCACCGGGCTGACCCGCGCCGACTACGACGTCCTGGCCGCCTTGCACCGCACCGGCCCGCCCCACCGCCTCAAACCCACCGACATCACCGCCGCCTGCCACCTGTCCTCCGGCGGCACCAGCAACGTCCTGCGCCGCCTGGCCACCTCCGGCTACATCACCCGCGAAGCCGACGCCCACGACGGCCGCAGCACCTGGGTCGAACTCACCCCCGAAGGCCACCACCTGACCACCCAGGCCCTCACCGCCACCACCACCGCCCACACCCGCCTGCTCGCCCACCTGCCCCCCGACACCCTCACCACCTTGACCACCCTCCTCCGCCAGGCCCTGCACCCCTGACCCGCCCCCGGGCAGCCTCCGGGGGCGGGTCACGCCCCGCATGGCCCCGGGGGCCCGGGGGGGGCGGCTCCGGGGCGGACCGGCCCCGGGTGGCCTGGGGAACGGCCAGGCGGCGCCGGCCCCGCGTGGCCGGGGGGCTCCGGGGCGGAACCGGTCCCCGCGTGTTCCGGGCAGGGGCAGCTCCCGGGGCGCTCCAGCCCCACGTGGCTCCGGGGGCTCGCAGGCGGCGCCGGCCCCACCCGGCCTTGCGAGGGTGCCCAGGGTGCGCCGGCCCCGCGTGGCCGGAGCGGGCCGCGCCACGGGTACGTGCGCCCGTGCGGGCGCCGCAGCCCCAGCAAAAGGCGGGCCGCCGCTTTCCCGTTCAGCCCGCCGCGCAGGCCAACACGCCTACGGTGTACGCGGCCCGGGGCCGAGACCGGCCGCATGGAAAGGCGCCGCACACCCGCAAGACACGCCGAACAGGCCGGCACGCCCGTGCCCCGTGCGCTCCGCCCCGAAGACCAGCCGCCCCGGCGGACACCCCGCGCATCGCAACACACCAGGCAGCACCTCCGCGTTCACCCCATCCGGCCGTCCCCAGCAGGCGGGGCCCGGGCAGGCGGCGGTACGGCAGCCCCGCGAACGGGCCCCCGAAGACGCGGCCCCGCCTGCCGGTTCAGCCCACCACGCCTGGCAGGCGTGCCCCGGCCCGGGACCGGCCGTACCAGCAGGCACCGCTGCCCGACACTGTCCGCACCCTCCGGCATGCCCGCAGCCCGACACGCTCCCGTCCCCGGAACCGTCCGCACCGGATGGCACCGTACGTGCGAAACGCGCGCCGCCGCCTCACCGTTCAGCCCGCCGCACGGACCAACGTTCCCTCGACGCACGCACCCCAGCCGCCCCGAACCGGCCGCACCCAGCGAGCACGGCGCCCGATGTGACACCGCCTCGGCGTTCCCTCTCCCGGCCACCTCGCCCTCAGACACACACCCCCGCAGGGGACCGGCCACCGGCGACACGGCACGCCCGCCGGACAACGCAGCGGCCCGCATCCCGCAGCCGACGAGACCGCCGGCCCCGTGAACGGCCCGCAACCCCGGAACGGCGCGGCACCGCCTCTGTGTTCAACTCACCACACCTGGCAGGCGTGCCCCGGCCCGGGACCGGCCGCACCAGCAGGCACCGCTGCCCGACACTGTCCGCACCCCCTCGGCGCCCAACGCACCGCACCGGCCAACACGCCCGCAGCCCGACACGCTCCCGGTCCCGGAACCGTCCGCACCGGATGGCACCGTACGTGCGAAACGCGCGGCGCCGCCTCACCGTCCAGCCCGCCGCACGGACCAACGTTCCCTCGACGCACGCACCCCAGCCGCCCCGAACCGGCCGCCACCGGCAGGCACCACGCCCGGCGGAAGCCGCACCGCCGCAGGAGACAACGCCCCGGCCGCCTTGCCGGCACCACGCGAACGGTACTGCACCGGGGCACACACCAGCAGGCGCAGGCACCCCGCCCCAAGCCCGGCTACGCCAGGTCCCCCAGCCACCCCGATCGCACCACCTCTGTGTGCACCGTCTCCGGTCCCGGCGGGCCACGCCCCCGGCGCCCTGGCGCGACCCGGCGCCGCCCACCCGCACACGCCAGTCGCCCGGACGAGACGCCGCCCACGGGGAGTCCGGCACGCCCGTGCGGGACAACACCTCCCGCACGCGGGACGGTCCGGCGCCGGCCCCACCTACCCCGGCGTCCCGGCGCGTCCCAGTGCAGCCCCGGGCAGGCCACACATCATCAGCTGCCCAGGGTCAACCGGGGCCCAGGGGGCCGCCGTCGGCCGGGCAACACCCCCTCCGGCACCTGCTTCACAGCTCCAGGGCCGACCGTGCCGGCGGGCCCTCCTTCCAAAGGCACGCCATTGACGGGCGGTTCACCTCGCCGCACCGGCCGGGCCCCGCAGACAGCGGACACCACACCAACAGGCCCCGCTCGGCGACGACAAGGCACGGTCCCGGACGGGGGGTGCGGATGCGGGCGGTGACGGGAGACCGGGCAACGCGGGCGGCGGCGCGGCCCGCCACCCCGGAAGTGCGGGGGCGTCAGCGTGACCGTCACCACCACCGGCACTTCCCGGGCCGCCGGGGGTCACCACGCCCCGCCGCCGCGGCCCGCCGCCCCTCGAAGCCCGGGGGGGCATCAGCGCACCGCCCAGCCGTCCGCCTACCCGCCCGCCCAGCCGGACACCGTCACCGTACGGCCACCACTCCGGCGCAGCCGGGGACAGGCAGCGGCCGGGATAACGGCGCAGCCGGGGCTACAGAACGGCCGGCGTCACGGCGCAGCCGGAACCACGCAGCCGCCGGGGCACCGGCGCAGCCGAGGACGCAGACGATCCGGGCCCACGGCGCAGCCGGTACCGCACAGGGGCCGGGGTCACGCAGCCGCCGGGGCACCGGCGCAGCCGGGGACGCAGAGGATCCGGGCCGCGACACGGGCCCGTACCGGACAGGATCCGGGCCCACGGCGCAGCCGGTACCGCACAGGGGCCGGGGTCACAAGGCGGCCGGGGCACCGGCGCAGCCGGGGACGCAGAGGATCCGGGCCGCGACACGGGCCCGTACCGGACAGGATCCGGGGCCGCGGCGCGGCCGGTGCCGCACGAGGGCCGGGGTCACAAGGCGGCCGGGGTCTGGCGGGCCCGCGCGCCGGCCAGCGCGCGCTGGATCTGTTCCGTACTGGGAACGCCCTCCACCCGCCACGAGCCGATCGCCACGGTGGGCACCATCGAGACCCGGTCCACCCGGCGCGCCTCGGCCACCGCCCGCAGATGCCGGTCGGTGTAGCGCGGGGAGCCCAGCGCGGCGCGGAAGTCGCGCCGGTCCAGGCCCACCCGGCCGGCCAGCAGTGCCAGCACCGCGGTGTCGGAGATGTCCATCCCCTGCTGGAAGTAGGCGGAGAAGACCAGGTCGTTGTAGGCGGTCCCGGCCCCGTGCTCGGCCGCGTACTGGTAGCCGGTGAACGCCGCCCGGCTGCGCCGCAGCACCCGGCCCGGCGGCCGGCCCAGCGCCACCCCGTACCGCGCGGCCAGCGGGAGCACCGAGTTCTCCCACACTCCCCGCGGGTACTCCCCCGCCTCCTCCGCGCAGTCGGGGTTCAGCTCGAACGGCCGCCAGCACACCTCCACCCGGCCCTCCCCGTCCACGGTCCCGTCCCCGTCTCCGTTCCCGGTTCCGTTTCGGTCCCGGTCGGCCAGCGCGCCCGCCACGACCCGGCGGGCGATCAGACTGAACGGGCAGATGTAGTCGAACCACACATCGACCGTCACCGGCACGACACGCCTCCACAAAAGACCAAGCCGCACGGGCCGCCGCACCCCCCGGGAAGGCGAGCCGTCGACGACCGGCCCCCGAAGCAGCACCTGCGGCAGCACCGCCTGACACCCCGGCACCGGATGCCGGGGCCACACGCAGGCAGCCCGCCCACCGCCCGCCCCGGGCAGACCCCCGCTCCGTGCCGGCACCCTGCCGGCACACCCCCACACCCTCCCCCCGCCACCACCCCCCGCACAACACCGACTTACCAAAAAACACCCCCACACCCCCCAAACACCCCGCCCCCCGTCTCCCGCACCCCACCCTGGAACAACGGAAACAACACAACCCCCGGCAACAGCCGCAAACCAGACACCGCACGGAACCACCGGACGGAACCACGGCACGGAAAACACGACACCAGAGGCAGCGGGAAGCACCCACGAAGGCCGAAGCCAGGCCGGGCCCGGCAAGAGGACCGGGAACGCCGGAGGGCCAAGACCCCCAGAGGCCCGGGGCGCGGCGGAAGCCGGGCCCCGCCCCGCCAACCCGCCCCCGGGACGGGGCAATCGCGCCCCGCGAGCGGGGCATCGCAGCCCAGGGGCGGGCACGGCGAGGGGCGATCCGGCCTGCAACACCCCCCGGAGGGGGGCGGAGTGCGGTGCAGCCCAGGGGCACCCGCCCTGCCAGCCCGCCCCCGGGGCGGGGGCATCGGCGGCCCGGGCGGGGAGCGCGGCCGGGGCGACCCGGTCCGCAACGGGGGCAGCAACGGGGGCACCCCGGCCCGCGGCGGGAGAGGGCAACCCCCGTCCGGGGCGGAAGGGTGTCCCGGCCCGGGGCCGGAGAGGCGTCGTCCGGGACGGGGCGGAGGGGTGCCGTCCGGGACGGGGCGGAGGGGTGCCGTCCGGGACGGGGGCAACCGGGGAGGGGCGGGAGGCGGCAGGGCAACCGCTGCACCCGAAAAACAAACCAAATGCCTGGTACCATTTCGTCAGGTTTCCCTGGCGCCGGCGCCCCTTGGACCGCGCAGGATGGGAGCCGCCGTGGATCACCAGGAGACCGATGCTGGAGGGGGTCGCGTGTCTGCGCCGTACGCGCCGGATGTGCGGACGATGTCCCAGGCCGAGGAGGAGTCGGTGGCCGCGTTCGCACGGGATGTCTTCGCCCATCTGCCCCGCGCCGACCAGCGGCGCTGGGCGCAGGCGTACTTACGCGGCCTGCTGGCGCTGCCGGGCAAGAAGTCGATCCGGCGCCTGGCGCAGACGGTGGCCGCCTCCCCGACGGCCGCGCACTCCCTGCAGCAGTTCGTCAACCAGAGCCCGTGGGAGTGGATGCCCTCCCGGCAGGTCCTGGCCCGCCAGGTCGCCGCCCGGCTGCGCCCGCAGGCGTGGGTGGCCGCCCTGACGGTCATCCCCAAACGCGGGGAGCACTCGGTGGGGGTCCACCGCCGTTTCGTCCCCGAGGCCGGACGCACCCTCAACTGCCAGGTGGGCATCGGGCTCTTCCTCGCCTGCGGCCCGGCCAGCCTGCCGGTGGACTGGCGGCTGTACCTGGGCGGGCACTGGGCCGCCGACCCCGCCCGCCGCACCCGCGCCCGCGTCCCCGACGACGCCGCCCACCGCCCGGTATGGGCCCACGTCCTGGACCTGGCCGACACCGCCGCCACCGCCTGGAACCTGCCCGGCGCCCCCCTGGTCGCCGCCCTGCCCCACCTGCGCGACATCACCCCCCTGGCCACCGCCCTGACCGAACGCCGCCTGGGCTTCCTGCTGGAGATCTCCCCCGCCCAGCCCGTCCTGGCCGCCGCCCCCGGCACCCGCCCGCACACCGCACCCCGCCTCGCCCGCGCCGGCGACCTGCTCACCCCCGCCGCCCACCACCGCCACATCAGCCTCATCGAAGCCGGCACCCGCCCCCGCCACCTGACCGCCCGCTCCGGCCCGGTCCACCTGCCCGCCGCCCGCACCACCGCCCCCGCCGCCGGCTACCGCCTCCTGGCCCAGTGGACCCCCGCCGACCCCCGCCCCGCCCACCTGTGGCTGACCAACCTGCACACCCACCGCCTGGACCACCTGCTCACCCTCACCCGCCACCGCACCCGCACCGAAACCGCCCTGCGCACCCTGGAAAGCGACTTCGGCCTGCTGGACTTCGAAGGCCGCTCCTACCCCGGCTGGCACCACCACATGACCCTCGTCTCCGCCGCCTACGCCCACACCCACCTCCACCCCGCCCCACCCCTCACCCCCCAAAAACAAACCGCATAACCGGTACCGACAAGCCCTCCGTCCGCCCTGGCAACCACCCCGCACCACCGGCACCGCCCGCCGGACCGCTCCACCCCGCCCCCATCCTCCGGCCCCGGCCCCACACCCGCAGCCCCCAGCCCGCAGCCCGCAGCCCGCAGCCCGCAGCCCGCAGCCCGCACGCACAGCCCGTCCCGCCGCCCGCATCCCGCCCGCACGCCAGGGCCCGGCAGCCGCAGGAGACACACACCCCGGCCCGGGTCCCCCGCCCCGGCGGGCCAGGGGGAAACCGCACCACGACACAGCCCCCCGCCTCCCCCAGGCCCCCCAGCCCCGCCCCGTCCCGGGCCCGTTGGCCCATCCGCCCCCGCCGCACACCGCACCCTCCCCGGCCGGACCCGCCCCCGGCCCGGCCCCCCGGCACCGCCCCTCCCCCGCGGAGGGGCGGTGCCGCCACAACCAGCCCCACCCGCAGCCGGCCACCAGCAGCCCCCAGACCCGCCCCGGCCCGGCCTGGCCCGGCGCAGCCGGCACCCCTGGCCCCGCGCGGACGGGCCCCCGCCCGGCACACCGGACACCCCCGCAGGGCGCGGCCGTTGCGTGCCGTGCCGGCCCTCGCACCCGCGCAAGCCCGAACCGGCACAGCCGGCGCACCCCCGCAGTGCCGGGCACCCCTGCGGTGCCGGAGACGTCACTTCCCCTCCTGCCTCCCCGGCCCGGCCTGATGCCCCCGGACTCCGCCCGCCACAGCGGACACCCCCGCAGCGCACGGCCGTTGCGTGCCGCCCCTGGCCCTTGGCTTGTTCTTCAGCCTCAGGTCGCTGCGGGGTGCCGGCCGGCGGCGAAAACGCGGTGCGTGCCGGCACCACGCCCGGCAGACTCGCGGACATGACCGAGAAGATCACCCGCATCAACCCCGAGCAGCTGCATCAGACGCCCGGCTACCACCACATCACGGTGGTGGAGGCAGGGCGGACGGCCTACCTGGCGGGACAGTGCCCGCTCGACCGGAACGGTGACCTCGTCGGTGCCGGTTCCCTCGAGACGCAGGCCGACCAGGTGGCCGCGAACGCTCTCACCGCCCTGGCCGCGGCGGGTGCCCAGCCACAGCACGTGGTGCGGTCGGTGATCTACGTGCGAAGCGGCCAAAGGGACATTCTCGCAGCCGCATGGCGCCGGCTCACCGAATCCGCCCTGGGACCGGCGTTCACCACCGCCAGCACACTCCTGGGCGTCGCCCAGCTCGGCTTTCCCGGACAGCTCATCGAGGTGGACCTCACCGTGGCCCTGCCCGACTGACTGCGAACGGCACATCGGAACCGGGCAGCCCGGCCGGGCAACCGCCGGACGCCGGGGCCACCTTCGTCCGATCACGTGCTCCAGCCAAGGCGCACGTGACCACGACGAAGACCCTGAGGGGGCGAGTCCGCCGCCCTGATGCTGCTGCACGGGAAGCGTCCGCGGAAGCGGCACGCTTCCGCGACGAGTTGTACGCGTGCCGGACCGTGCGGGGCGATGAACTGTTCGAGCCGGCAGACACGGTGCTGTGTGCGGTGCGCCCGGCGCTGGAGGTGACATTGCCGCCCGGGCACCCGGCGCGGGCACGGCGCCGGGTACGACGGCCTCAGCCAGGGCCGGACCGGCACCCGCGGACATCCCGCCGCAGGCGCCGCAGCGGCTGTTCCGCCACATCCACGGCCGGGCCAAGACCGCTTCACCGCTCATCCCCGGCCGTACCCGTTCGCCCCGGTGCTGGAGACGGGCACCACACCCTGGACACAGACCCTGGACACGGCCAGACCCGGCCAGACCGACGATACCCCTTGCGATCACCGCCGCGCGGCTCCGCGATACCGTCGAACAGCCCGTCACCGCAGACCCGTCGGCGCCGGGCGAGCCCGACCCCACCAACGCAACCGACACCGGCCACGACGCCACCCGCCTGGCCCGGGGCCCTGCAGGACCTGACTGCCGAGCCGGCCGGCCGCATCCGCGGCAACCGTAGGATGCGGCTGCCGAAGCCGGCGCACACCTACCCGAAAAGCGGCCGGCCACCGGAACACGCGCCGCAGCCCCGCTCCGCCAAACCTTCAGACACAGCCCGAGCCCGCCGTCACCACCTCATCACCGCCACCGCCCACGACGGCAAGGCCGTCACACAGACACGGGACCGCGCCCACCCCGGCCGGCCCACCGCACCACCCGGCCGGACCATCAAGGCGAACTCCACCCGCCCGAAAGCGACATCGACCCGGCCGCAGGCCGGGCACCTGCCCAAGGACCGGACAGCCCCGGCGGTTGCGGTCGCCGTCCTCCAAGACCGGCGCGACAACGCGGACACCGGCCAGGCCTGGCAGACGTTCCTGCGACACCCCGGCCCCGAACACACATTCCGGCCATCCACACAGACACCGGGCCGCACCCGGCCCCGGCTTCGGGAACCAGAGGCTGCAGACCGGCGGACGCGGCCGGTCATCACGCGGGCTGCGAACTGCCCGCGCCTCCGGCCACCCGCGACCTGCCGCACCCCCGGGCAGAAACCGACGGCGCCGCACCAGCTCACACCCGCACAGTCCGGCGGATGCTTCGAAAACCCCCGCCAGCACATACCCTGCCCCGCCAGGACACCGAAACCCCACCCCACCCGGGACGGGCCGCCCGGCACCCCGGACAGGCACCAGGCACCCCGCTACAACACGGCCACAACCATCCGCCACGAAAGGACACCCACCACCCCGAAGAACAAACTCGCAAGAGATACCGGAACGGAAAGCCAACGACGGCGGGGAGACCTTCGCCCCGGAACAGCGGCGCACCGGATCCGCCCCGCCAGCCAGGCACCCGTTTCCCCGGCAGCCCCGTTGCACACCCGCCCGCTCCAGCAGGAGCCCCCCTCCAGACAGCCCGCCGCACAACCACCGCCCGACGGGACAGAACAGCCCTTCCGCCCGGACACCAACGCAACGCGGCCCGACCTGCGCGAAGCACCACCCGGCGACCCGCCTCGTCCCGGCCCGGCCGGGCCGGGCCGGGCCGGGCCGGGACGAGGCGGGACGAGGCGGGACGAGGCGGGACGGGGCGGGGCGGGGCGGGGCGGGGCGGTACAGCAGGGCACCGTGCGGATGCCCGGCGCCTTCCCGACCGGACACCCCCGCAACGGACCCGCCCCGCACAGCGCGGCAACACTCCAGCCCGCACTGATGCGGCAACGGACCCAGCCCGCACTGATGCGGCAACGGCCCCGGCCCGCGTGACGCGCTCCGCCGCCCCGCAGCCCGCAGCCCGCAGCCCGCAGCCCGCAGCTGACAACGAGCACCGCGCCGCACACGGGACACACGCCCAGAACGGCACACGAGCACGCCCGGCACACCCGGGACGCAGACGGCTGCCGCAGCCCCGGACCGGACAAAACACAGCCGCAAGAACCCCCGGCAACCCGTGAACCACCGGCAACCCGCGTGTAGTTGACGGCCCGGAAGCCCCCGGCGCGGGAGTCCCCGGCGGCGCGGGTGCAGTTGGCCGCAGCGCGTGCAGCCGCCACCGCCCGGGCCGCACACGGCATCCAGCCCGGGCAGCGGCACAGCCGGCCGGACAACCAGATACTGCCGCCCGGCCACACGACACCGGCCCCGACGGATGGCCACGGCGGATGACCGCACCCCGCCAGGAAGACAACGACCGACCGCACAACCCATTGCGCAAGACAGCCCCGCACAAGAGACAGTCCCGCACGCCCCCCACCAGGACCGCCCAGCCACACGACGCCGGCCCCGACGGGTGGCCACGGCGGGTGACCGCACCCCGCCAGGAAGACAACGACCGACCGCACGACTTACTGATCGTTTCAGAATGAGTTCAGCCGTGGGTCTTGCGCTCGACGATCTTGGTCGGCAGGGTGTCCGGGGTGCGTGCTGATCTTGTTCCTGACGATCTGTGGGAGCGGGTGGCCCCGCTGTTGCCGCCCGCTCCCGAACGGCGCCGTCGCCACCCCGGGCGGCTGCGTGTTCCCGACCGAGTGGCGCTCGCGGGCGTCCTGTACGTGTTGCGGACCGGTGTCGCGTGGCGGGATGTCCCTGCGGAGACCGTGGGCTGCTCCGGGGTGACGGCCTGGCGCCGGCTGCGGGACTGGACCGAGGCCGGTGTATGGCCCCGCCTGCACGCCGCCCTGCTCAGCGAGTTGCGCCGTGCCGATCTGTTGGACCTGGACGACTTTGCCGTGGACGGCTCGCACGTCCGGGCGTTGAAAGGGGGGATCACGTCGGTGCCTCGCCCGTCGACCGGGCCCGCCCCGGCTCCAAGCACCACCTGATCGTCGACCGTCACGGCACCCCGCTCGCCGTCACCCTCACCGGCGGCAACCGGCACGATGTCACCCAGCTCCTGCCCCTGCTGGACACGGTCCCGCCGATCCGGGGCCTGCGGGGCCGCCCCCGCCGCAGGCCCCGGCGGCTGTATGCGGACCGGGACTACGACTTCGACAAGTACCGCCGCCTGCTGTGGAAACGCGGCATCAAGCCCATGATCGCCCGACGCGGCGTCGCCCACGGCTCCGGGTTGGGCAAGGTCCGCTGGGTGGTCGAGCGTGCCTTCGCCTGGCTGCACCAGTTCAAGCGACTCCGCATCCGCTACGAGCGACGCGCAGACATCCACCAGGGCCTGCTCGAACTGGCCTGCAGCCTCATATGCCTGCGCCGCCTACGAACCTCATTCTGAAACGATCAGTTATTGCGCGAGACGGCCCCGCACGAGAGACAGTCCCGCACGCCCCCCACCAGGACCGCCCGGCCACACGACATACCCGGGAACAAACAGAACCGGCAGCCGGAACGGCTACGCCGGCTCCCGGTCAAAACACCCGGGCACAGCCCAATACCACCCGCCCCGGACCGAACCCGCACCGTGCACGACCCGGACACCCCCGGCCCCCCGGCCGGCACCGGACCGGCAACCCGCCCCGGGAACGACCGGGCCGGCCCACTACCGCCCAACACCGAAACCACCCACGCCCGAACACCCGCAAGCCACCCGGCCGGCCCCCGCCCCCACGGGCGGACCTGCGGCACCCGCAGACCACCCTCAACAGACCGGACCAGCCCGCACACGACCCGCGACCCGCCCGCACCGGGAAGACCGAAGACCACCACACGACCCCCGAACCGGCAACCGGAAACCGGGAACCGCGGCACCCCGCCCGCCCACACCACGGCCCCGGGACAACCCGCCCCGCACCAGACCCCGGGCACCGGGCACCGGGCACCGGGCACCGGGCACAAGACCACCGTCCGCCCCGGCCGGCGGCCCAAACCATCACGCACCCCCGGCAACCGCAGACCGGGACACCCCACCGGCCCGAGAACCGCACCCATACCCGGCACAGGAGCACACCCACACCGCACCGCCCCCACCCAGGACCGCACGAACCCAGCCGCAGGACACGCACCCCACAGCCCCACCCCCACCCGCACAACCGGAACCGGCCGGCGAACACCCAGCCCAACAAACAGCCCAACAGACCACACGACGGGCAGGCGGAACGGGAACGGGACGGCGGGACGGGGCGACGGAACAGGCCAGGGGAACAGGCCGGCGGAACGGGAACAGGAACGGAGTCGCCGGCCAGGCCGGCGGAACGGGAACAGGCCAGGGGAACGGACAGGGAAACGGGTCAGGGAAGCGGCCAGGGAAAGGGGGCAGGGAAGCGGTCGGGGAAACGGGTCAGGGAAGCGGTCAGGACACCGGCTCACCGCCCGCCGGCACCGGCGCCGGACGAAGACCCCCCTCCGGCACCGACGACAACGCCGCCAGCGGCTCGTCGATCCGCAGATGCGCCACCATCCCCGGCACCGCGATCCCCGGCAGCAGACACCGCCACATCTCCGCCACCCGCTCCGGAAGATCCGCACGGTCGGTATAAAACTTCGACAGCAACTGGATCCCGCTGTACGCACCCACCAGCAGCCGCGCGATCCGCTCCGGCTCCACGTGCGGCCACATCTCCCCCCGCTCCTTCGCCGCCACCAGCTGCACCCCGAACGCCTCGATCCACAACTGGTACGGCGTGGTGTCCCGCATCCCGAACGCCGCCTGCTCCACCGCCAGACGCACCCCCGCCCGGAACAGCGGATCCCGCTGCAACGCCCCCGCCAGATACAACGTCAGATCAATCAGATTCTGCAGCCCCGCCGTCCCCCCCGGCAGCTCCAGCGCATCCCCCTGCGCCGCCATCACCCCCTGTGCAAGTGCTTCCTTGGACGGAAAATGAAAATACAACGCCCCCTTCGTCACCCCCGCCCGCGCCAAGATCTCACTGATACTCGCCCTGGCAAACCCCCGCTCCTCGAACACCGACGCCGCCGCCAGCACGATCTTCTCCCGCGTCCGCACCGCCCGCTCCTGCCTCAACCGCGCCACGGCAACCTCCACCAAACCGCTAGAAAGGAAACCATCCAGTATGTATTTTAACCCTCGCCCCCACCCCCGCCCCACCCCCCGACCCGCCCCACCCCGCACGATAGGACCAACCCCGCCCCCGCACCACCCACCACCAACCCACCCACCCCACCCCAAAACAAACCGGACAACCAGCACGCACACCACCGCACACCCATGCCACCACCCCCGGCATGTGCCACCGACACACACCACCCCAACCACCCACCCACACACCCACACCGGACAACCCCACCCACACCCACCCGGTCCCGCACCACCCCGCACCGAACCACCAGGCCCACCAGGCCCGCACCACCCACACCGGCCCACCAGGCCCGCACCCACACGACCCACCCACCACCAGCCCAACCCCAACCACCACCACCGGCCTACCCCGCCCGCACCACCGGCCCGACCCGGGCCCGCACCACACAGACCCCACACCGGCCAACCCGGCCGCACCACCACCGGCCCACCCACCACCCGGCACCACCCCACCGGACAACCCACCCCACCCCAGGACAGGAGACACCACCCACCCACAACCACCACCCACCCGCCAGGCCGGCAGCCCACCCACCCCAGGCCCCGCCACACCCGAAGAAACCCGCACAACCACCACACCCCCACCCCGGCCGGCCACCACACCCCCACCCCGGCCGGCCACCACCCCGCAACCCCCACCCCACACCCGGGAAACCGCCACACCCGACGAACCGTCACAACCACACCCGACGAACCGTCACACCCCAGGCACCGCCCCTCACACCAGCCGGCACCCACCCACCCGACAACCCGTCACCCACCCCAACAGCCCGCACACCCGGCCACCCGGCCACCCACCCCGACAACCCGCACACCCGTCACACCCGGCCACCACCCCGGACCCCGCCACCACCCCGGCCCCGGCCCCGGCCCACCAACCACACCAACCACCCACCCACCACCCACCCATCCGGCACCAACCCAGCACCAGCCCACCCACCACCCACCGCACCAACCACCAAGGGGGACACCACACATGACCACCGCCATCACCCCACCCCGCACCACCCACACCCCACCCACCACACCACCCCACCACCCACCCCCCTCACCACCACCGTCCCCCGCCAACTCGTCCACCGCGCCGCCCACGCCGAAGTCCTCCTCACCAGCTACCGCCAGACCACCCCCGACCACCACACCATCACCGCCCAATGGCCCCGCAACCACCCCTTCTACCACCCCGTCAACCACCACCACGACCCCCTCCTCCTCATCGAAACCATCCGCCAGACCATCCCCCTGCTCACCCACACCACCTACAACGCCCCCCTCGACCACAAACAAATCTGGAAAACCCTCACCCTCACCATCCACCACCCCCACCACCTCAAAACCACCCCCACCCCACCCCACATCGAAATCCACACCACCACCACCCACATCACCCACCACCGCAACACCCCCCACACCATCCACCTCACCTACACCATCACCAAAGACCACCAACCCCTCGCCACCGCCACCACCCAATACACCAACCACTCCCCCACCATCTACCACCGCATCCGCCAACCCCACCACCCCACCACCCACACCCCCACCCCACCCCCCACCACCCTCAACCCCACCCACCTCAACCGCACCAACCCCCACGACATCGTCCTCACCACCACCCCCCACCCCCACACCTACCTCCTACGCACCGACACCACCCACCCCACCCTCTACGACCACCCCACCGACCACACCCCCGGCATGCTCCTCCTCGAAGCCGCCCGCCAAGCCACCCACCACCAACACCACCCCACCCCCCAAACCATCACCCACCTCACCACAACCTTCCACCACTACACCGAACACCACACCCCCACCCACATCCACACCACCACCCAACCCCACCCCACCCAACCCCACACCCACACCACCACCACCCACACCACCCAAAACCACACCACCACCACAACCACCACCATCACCACCACCCACCCCTAACCCCACAACACCAACACAGCCCCACCCGGCCCCAACGGCCCACCGACCCCCACCCACGGTGAGCCCCAAGCGCCGCCGGGTGGGGCCTCCTCATTTCCGGACGGCCCACCAACACACAACACCGGCCGCACCGAACGCACCGTTGCCACTGGCACATTCACAAACACACCCGCACACCACCGTGCCGCGCGTTCTCATTTCAATCCTCAGCCATCTCTCTCAAAATGCTGTGGACGGGCTGTGACACCGCCCTGAGAGATTGACATATGGCCGATTGGCACCGCATAGCCCGGGGAAAGGAAAGCGCATTCCCCGTGGACCGTCTTCGCAGGTGAGCAGGTCATGGAGACGGCGAAGACCGCAGCGGTGGCCTATAGGGAAAACCCGATGACCGACCAGTAATGAATACTTCACGCCAGTTTTCGGCAATCAGTTACGGAAACTTCCCCGGCGCCCTCCAGAATGTCCCCTGCGAACGCGGAATGATCCGCAGCGCGCCACGCTGTACCGGTCGGGACGAGGGGACGTCCCAGCCGCGGAAGCCTGGCCTGTAAACGGCCCACCGAGCTGAGGCACGGCCATCACGCCCTCCGGCAGGGAACCAACCCGCGCACAAGCCAACCGCCCCGCCACGCCGACGTCCCACCGCCCAACGCGTCCGTCCGCCGACGTACGCGCCCGCCACCACCCCACCCACCGCACGCACACAACCGACGCAGCCCGCACAACGGACACACAGCAACACACCACACCGCACAAGAGGGGGCGGCAGCACTCTGCCGCGCCGAGGGGGGCCACGCCCATGGGCAGAACCGGACGAACACTCGCCATATCCGCCACCGCCGCGCTGCTGACACTGACCGCACCGGCCGCGGCGCAGGCGGCCACCGACACAGCCGCCACCACCAAAGCGACGACCAAAACCACTACCAAAGCCACCTTCAGAGCCACCCCGAACGCCACCACTTCCCCCACCCCACGCATCGACCTCCGCGTTCTCGTCCTCGACGACGGCGGCCCGGTCACCGCGGCCATCACCGCCGAACTCGACAGCGAGGGCACGCCCTACACCAAGGTCGACCTGACCAGCGCGAACCGGCCCACCATCGACGCCGCTTTCCTCAGTGACATCACGGACGGACAGCCACGGGCGAAGTTCCAGGCCGTGGTGTCACCGAACGACGATCCGTTCGCGGCCGGGTCGGCGGAGATGAGCGCGCTCGCCGCGTACGAGCAGCAGTTCCAGATACGGCAGATCGACGCCTACACCTACGCCCGGCCGCAAGTGGGCCTGGACTACGCCCAGAACTCCGGCTACATCGGTCCGCTCGACGGAGACACCGCGCAGGTCACCACGGCCGGCCTGGCGGGAGCGTTCGGATATCTGCGGGGCAGTGTGCCGTTCGAGGACAACTCGCCGACGGTTGCGGAGAGTTACGGGTACGTGGCGCAGCCGTTGGGTCAGCAGGCGCCGGGGGCGACGTTCACGCCGTTGGTGGACATGGCGGTGCCGGGGTCGCCGGCGGCGCGTGGTTCGCTGGTCGGGGAGTACGACCACGACGGGCGCAGCGAGTTGGTGGTGACGTTCGCGTACAACCAGTATCAGGAGCAGTTCCGGTTGCTGGCCCGGGGCATGGTGGAGTGGGTGACGCGGGGTGTGCATCTGGGGGCCGCACGGAACTACTTCTCGGTGAACGTGGACGATGTCCTGCTGGCCGACGACCGGTGGAACACGCAGCTCAAGTGCACCCCGGGTGATGTGGACTGCGCGCCCGGCACCGGGGCGGACGCCAACTCGATCCGGATGACGGCGGCCGACGCGCAGTATGCCAAGCAGTGGTCGCAGGCGAACGGCCTGACCTTCGACTTCGTGTTCAACGGCGGCGGCAGCGACGACTACGCGCAGGACAACGGCGGTTCGGATCCGCTGGCTCAGCAGCTCGTCGGTGACAAGGATGCCTACCGCTGGGTGAACCACACCTACAGTCACGAGTTCCTGGGGTGTGTGCAGAACGTCACCGTGGTGCCGTGGCAGTGCACCACCGACTCCTCCGGTGCGGTGACCTGGGTGCCGCAGTCGACGATCACCTCGCAGATCGACCAGAACCGCCAGTGGGCCGCGGCGCACGGCATCCCGCTCCAGGACGACGAACTGGTCACCGGCGAGCACTCCGGGCTCAAGCTGCTGCCGCAGCAGCCGCAGGACAACCCGAACCTGGCGCCGGCGCTCACCGCCACCGGGGTGAAGTGGATCGCCAGCGACACCTCGCGCGAACCGCGGCAGCGGCAGGCCGGTCCGGCGCTGACGGTGCCGCGCACGCCGATGAACGTGTTCTACAACGCGGGCCATGTCAACGAGGAGGTGGACGAGTACAACTGGATCTACACCAGCAAGGCGGCCGGCGGTAGCGGGCTGTGCGAGTCCTCGGGCTCCTCCAGTTGCCTGCCCGCGCCGTTGGACACCACCACCGGCTACGCGTCGTACATCGTGCCGTTGGAGGCGCGGATCGACCTGGGGCACGTGTTGTCGAACAACCCGAGCCCGCACTTCATCCACCAGTCGAACCTCGCCGAGGACCGCATCGCCTACCCGGTGCTCGACGCCGTTCTGGGCCAGTACCGCGCCCTCTTCGCCGACGACACGCCCTTCGTCGACCTGCGCCTCTCCGACATCGGCGCGGAGCTCCAGCGGCGCGCCGCCTGGCAGGCCGCGGTGGCGGGCGGATCGGTGACCGCCTACCTGGTCGGTGACACCGTCACCGTCGAGGCGCCCGACGGCGTCGCGGTGCCGGCGACCATGCCGGACGGTACGCGGCAGGATCAGCTGATCGGCAGCTCCGCGTTCGGCGGCGGATACGCGGGCGCCCTGTCCGGATGGGCCACGCCCGGGCTGTTGCAGAGCAGCGTCACGCTGGAGCTGCCGGCTCCGTCGGCGCCCGCCCTGGTACGTCCGCAGACCGTGTCGGCGGTCCGTGTCCAGGCCCCCGCGCCGCGGTCGCGGGTGCCGGACGGTGTGCGCCGCGCGGTGCCGTACGGGCCGGGTGACGTGCGTGCCGTACGTCCGGCCGCCGCGCCGAGGACCCGCCGGTAACGAGGCCGCGGGCAGTTGCCCGGTGCGGGCGCGCCGCGCCACGCATCGCGTCCGCACCGGGCCCGCCGCAGGACCGTTCCAACGTCGACCGGGCGCCCAACCACTCACGGGGACCGAACCTTCATGCGCACAACCACCGGACACAGACCCGGCAGACCGAGCAGGCCGAACACACCGGAGAAGCCGGACGAGCCCGCCAGACCCGCCGGACCCGCCGAGCACGCCAGATCCACCGAACCGGACAGACCCGACGCACACCGCAGACCCGACGCACGCCACAGACCCGACGCACGCCACAGACCCGTCCAAGCCGCCGACGACGTCATACCCGACACCACCACGGTGACACTGCTGACCGAAGGCACCTACCCGCACAGTCACGGTGGCGTGAGCGTGTGGTGCGACCAGCTCGTGCGGGGGATGCCGGACGTGGACTTCCGGGTGGTGGCGGTCACCGGGACCGGGCGGGAGCCGGTGGTGTGGGAGGTGCCGCCGCAGGTGTCGTCGGTGGTGGCGGTGCCGTTGTGGGGGCCGGCGCCGGCCGGGCGGGCGCCGCGGGGCAGGCGGCGCAGGGTGTTTCTCGCGGCGTTCGAGCGGTTCGTGCTGTCGTTGCTGGATCCGGCGTGTGAGCGGTATTTCGCGCGGGAGTTGTACCGGTTCGCCGACGAGGCGGCGGGGGGCACGCTCAGTGCGGGGTTGCGGTCGGAGGGGGCGCTGCGGACGCTGGTGAAGGTGTGGCGGCGGCCGGGGCTGGAGGTGGCGCGGGCCCGGCCGACGTTGCACGACGCGCTGACGGCGACCGAGTTGCTGGAGCACGCGCTGCGTCCGCTGGCGGCGCCGGTGCCGGAGTCGGGGGTGGCCCACGCGGTCAGCGGCGGGCTGGCGGCGTTGCCGGGGCTGGTGGCGCATCATCGGCACGGTACGCCGTTCCTGCTGACCGAGCACGGGATCTATCTGCGGGAGCGTTATCTGGGGTATCGCACGGGGCCGTACGCGTGGCCGGTGAAGGCGTTGCTGCTGGGTTTCTTCCGGTTACTGGCGCAGGAGAGTTACCGCCGGGCGGCGCTGGTGACGCCGGGGAACCGTTACAACAGGCGGTGGGAGGAGCGCGGGGGTACGCCGGCGGAGCGGATCCGCACCGTGTACAACGGGGTGGATCCGCAGGCGTTTCCGCAGGTGGGGCCGGAGCCTGAGGTGCCGACGCTGAGTTGGGCCGGCCGGGTGGACCCGATCAAGGACCTGGAGACGCTGGTGCGGGCGTTCGCGCTGGTGCGGGCGGAGGTGCCCGGGGCGCGGCTGCGGTTGTTCGGGGGTACGCCGCGCGGGGGTGAGGGGTACCGGCGGCGGTGCGAGGAGCTGGCCGTGGAGCTGGGGGTGGCGGACGCGGTGGTCTTCGAGGGGCGGGTGGAGGACATCCGGGACGCCTACGCGGCGGGGAACGTGGTGATGCTCTCCAGTATCAGTGAGGGGTTTCCGTTCACCCTGATCGAGGCGATGTCGTGCGGTCGGGCGACGGTCTCCACCGATGTGGGCGGGGTGCGGGAGGCGGTGGGGGACGCGGGTCTGGTGGTGCCGCCGCGGGAGCCGGAGCCGATGGCCCGGGCGGCCCTGGAGTTGCTGGCGGATCCGCCGCGGCGGGCCCGGATGGGGCAGGAGGCGCGGTCGCGGGTGATCGAGCGGTTCACGCTGGCCCGCACGGTGGAGACGTTCCGGGTGATCTACCGGGATCTGGCGGCGGGGGTGCGGCCGGGGGCGGCGGATGGCGTGGTCGGCCGGCCGGTGGTGGCGGCGGAGGGCGGCCGGTGAGCGCGCCGTTGCGGTTGCTGCCCGGTGGCGCGGGGGACGACGGGGACGCGCTGCCCGGGCTGCGGCGGCCACGGCGCCGTCCGTCGTGGGCCGTGCCGGATCCGTTGGACGAGCTGGCCGAGCGGCTGGCGGAGACGCTGGCCACCGCCGTGCATCCGTGGGAGGTGGCGGCGGTGCTGGAGTCCGACGGGTTGTCGGACGAGGTGGTGGCGCGGCGGCTGGGTCGTGGTGATCTGTTCGCGGTGGCCGAGGAGTTGTACGCGCGGACGGAGCGCCGTCCGCCCGCGCCGCCGGAGGTGCCCAACCCGTGGCGGGCCGATGTGCGGCGGTGTCTTCTGCGGGGGGTGGTCTTCGCGTTGCCGGGGGTGGCGTTGGCGCTGGCCGGTCCGGTGGCGGGCGGGTCCGGGCGCGGGGCGGCGGCGCTGGTGGTGACGGCGTTGATCGGGTGGGGGTGGTACCAGGGGCTGGCGCACCGGGCGTATCTGTGGCTGGCGGTCGCGGGGCGGCGGGGTGCGGCGCGTTGCCTGCTGCGGGGTGCCGCGGCGGGTGCGGTGCTGGGGTGTGGTGGGGCGCTGGCGGTGGCCGGTGGGGCGGCGGCCGGGTGGCTCGCGGTGGGTGAGTCGGTGTACCTGGCGGCGGCGGTGGTGTTGCTGGTGCTGGACGCGGAGCGGGATCTGCTGGTGGTGCTGGCGCCCGCGGTGGCCGGTGGTGCGGTGCTCGCGGTGGTTCCCGGGGTGGGGTGGGGTCCGCTGGTGGTGTTGCCGGTGGCGCCGGTGCTGGCGGTGCCGGCGGCGGTGCGCAGGTTGCGGCGGGCGTGGCGGGACGAGGCGGTGGCCGGGGCGGCGCCGGCGTTGGCGCGGTCGGTGCCGTTCGGGTTGTTCGGGCTGGCGGGCGGGGTGTTGACGGTGTCGCTGGTGCTGGGTGACCGGGTGCGGTGGACGGGGATCGTGCTGACGTTGTCGATGGGTCCGGCCGAGTGGCTGTTGCACCGGTACCGCGCTGGGGCGTTCGCGGTGTCGCGTGCGGTGGGGAGCGCCGGGGAGTTCCGGGGGCGGATGGGCGGGGTGCTGGCGCGGTGTCTGGGGGGGTATGTCGCCGTGCTGGTGGTGCCGGGGGCGGCGCCGGCCGTCTGGGGTGGTGCCGGGGTGTGGCCGGTGGCGGGGTTGGCGGCGCTCGGTGCGTTGTTGTGGGTCGCGTTGTTGTTGCAGGCGTTCGGCATCGCGTGGCTCCCGGCGCTGGCGTGTGCGGCGGCGGTGGGCGCGCAGTCGGTCCCGTGGGCCGGGCGGGCGTCGGGGCCGGACGTGGTGCGTGCCGTGGTCTGCGGCGGTACCGCCGTCGTCCTGGCCGTGGTGGCCCATGTCCGGCTGGGCCGGGTCACCGCGCACCGCTGAGGGGTACGCCGCCCGGGCGCGAGGCGCCGGGGCGAGTCGAGGCAATCAAGGCAGTCTGATCGTCGCTGGAGGCCGTCATGAGTACAGCGGGAACCGTCGCCGTGACCGGCGCGGAGGGTTTCATCGGATCGCACCTGGTGGAGGCGCTGGTGGCCGCGGGCCATCGGGTGCGGGCCATGGTGCAGTACAACTCCTTCGGGTCCTACGGCTGGTTGGACGCGTTGCCGCCGTCGGTGCTGGAGGCGACCGAGGTGGTCCTCGGTGACGTGCGGGACCCCGGTTCGGTGGACGGGCTGGTGGCCGGCGCGGAGGTGGTCTACCACCTGGCGGCGCTGATCGCGATTCCGTACTCGTACCAGGCACCGCGTTCGTACGTGGAGACCAACGTGGTGGGGACGCTCAACGTGCTGGAGGCGGTGCGGCGGCACGGTACGCCGCGGCTGGTGCACACCTCGACCAGCGAGACGTACGGCACCGCGCGTACCGTGCCGATCGACGAGGAGCATCCGGTGCACGCGCAGTCGCCGTACGCGGCGTCGAAGGCGGGGGCGGACCGGCTCGCGGAGAGCTATCACGCCAGTTTCGGCACGCCGGTGGTGACGTTGCGGCCGTTCAACACGTTCGGGCCGCGGCAGTCGATGCGGGCGGTGATCCCTTCGGTGATCGGTCAGTTGGCGGCGGGCCGGCGGGTGATCACGCTGGGGGATCTGCGGCCGACGCGTGACTTCACCTATGTCGCGGACACCGCGGCGGCGTTCCTGGCGGTGGGTACCGCGGCGGCGGACGCGGTGGTCGGTGGGGTGTTCAACGCCGGTACCGGGCGGGAGATCTCGGTGGCCGACCTGGTGGCCGTGGTGGGGAAGGTGATGGACGCCGACGTGGAGGTGCGGCGGGATCCGCGGCGGGTCCGGCCGGCCGGGTCGGAGGTGATGCGGCTGGTGTGCGACGCCTCGCGGTTGCGTGCCGTCACCGGCTGGGCGCCCCGGCACTCGCTGGAGGACGGACTCGCCGGCACGGTTGCCTTCTTCCGTGACCCGGCCGGCCTCGCCCGCTACAAGACACATCTGTACAACGTCTGAGCCGTTCCGTCCGACGCTTCGCCACAAGGGGGTCTTCCCAGTGCACGCGGTCATTCTCGCCGGAGGCAAAGGCATCCGGCTGCGTCCCTACACCACCGCTCTGCCCAAGCCGCTGGTGCCCATCGGCGACCAGCATCCGATCCTGGAGATCGTGCTGCGGCAGCTCGCCTCGTCCGGTTTCACCACCTGCACGCTGGCCATCGGCCACCTCGGACACATCATCCGGGCGTACGTCGGGGACGGCTCGCAGTGGGGGCTGCGGGTCGACTACGCGGTCGAGGAGAGCCCGTTGGGCACCATCGGCCCGTTGCTGACCCTGCGCGACCGGCTGCCGGAGCACTTCCTGGTGATGAACGGTGACGTGCTCACCGATCTCGACTACGGCGACATGCTGCGGCGGCACCGCGCCGAGGGGCCGCCGCTGACCATCGCCACCTACGAGCGCAGCGTCACCATCGACTTCGGCGTGCTGACCACGCACGCCGGGCGGGTGGTGGGCTTCACCGAGAAACCCAGCATGGCCTACCGGGTGTCGATGGGGGTGTACGGGCTGACCCGGGCCGCGCTCGATCCGTACACGGCGGGGCTGCCGTTGGGCTTCGACGAGCTGGTGCTGGATCTGCTGGCGGCGGGGCGGTCACCGGCCAGTTACGACTTCGGCGGGTACTGGCTGGACATCGGGCGTCCGGCCGACTACGACCGGGCCAACGCGGAGTTCACCACGCACCGCGGCCTGTTGCTGCGGGGGGCGTGACGGCCGGTGCGGGTTCTGGTGCTGGGCGCGCGGGGGTTCGTCGGCGGTCACACCGTCGCGTGCCTGCGCGCGCTGCCGGGTGTGCGGGTGCTGGTGGGCGGGCGGGCCGCGGGGAACGATCTCTGTGCCGACCTGGGGAGTGTGCCGGTGCCGGTGCTGGCGTCGGCGGTGCGGGAGCTGGCGGTGGACGCGGTGGTCAACTGCGCGGGGGCGGTGGGCGGTGATCCGACGGCACTCGCGGAGGCCAACGCTCGGGGACCGGCGGTGTTGTGTGCCGCCCTGGCCCTGGCGGCGCCGGGGGTGCGGCTGGTGCATCTGGGGTCGGCGGCCGAGTACGGGGCCGGTCCGGAGGGGGTGGCGTTGTCGGAGTCGGCGCCGGTGTGTCCGGTGGGGGTGTACGGCGCGACCAAGCTGGCGGGGACGTTGACGGTGGTGGCGGCGCCGCTGGACGCGGTGGTGCTGCGGGTGTTCAACCCGGTCGGGCCGGGGGCGCCGGCGGCCGGGCTGCCGGGCCGGCTCGCCGCCGAGCTGCGGCGTCAGGGCCGGGACGGCACGGTGCGGGTGGGTGATCTGTCGGCGTACCGGGACTTCGTGGACGTGCGTGACGTGGCGCGGGCCGCCGTGCTCGCGGTGACCGCGCCGGGGACGTTGCCGCGGCTGGTGAACGTGGCCGCGGGGCGTGCGGTGCCGGTGCGGGAGCTGGTCCGGCAGTTGGCGTCGGCCGCCGGTTTCCGTGGTGCGCTGGAGGAGAGCGGTGCCGTGTCGGCGCGGTCGGGCGGGGTGGGCTGGCAGCGGGCGGACATCACGCTGGCGGCGCGGGCGCTGGGGTGGCGGCCCCGGATCCCGCTTACGGAGTCGGTGCGGGATCTGTGGTGTGCCTCGGCGCCCCGGGTGGCGAGGGGTGTGTCGTGACGGGGCGGGTGCTGGTGCCGTTGTACGTCCATCCGGCCGAGGACCCCGCGGCGTGGTCGGCGCTGGCGCGGGATCCGTCGGAGTTGTACGGGGTGGTGCTCAACGTGGCGGACGGGCCGGGTGCGGTGCGGGACCGGGCGTACGTGGCGGCGGCCTGCCTGCTGCGGGCGGCCGGGGTGCCGGTGCTGGGGTACGTGGACGTGGCGTACGGGCGGCGTCCGGTGCGCGCGGTCGTGGCGGACGTGTGCCGTCACCGGGCCTGGTACCGGGTGGACGGGGTCTTCCTCGACCAGGCGCCGGCCGGGGCCGGGCTGGTCCGGCGGTGCCGTCGGCTGGTGCGGGCGGCGCGGGCGCTGGGGGCCGGGCGGGTGGTGCTCAACCACGGGGTGCACCCGGATCCCGGGTACGCCGCCGTCGCCGATCTGCTGGTGACGTTCGAGGGGCCGTGGGAGGTGTACCGGCGGGCGGCCACGCCGGGGTGGGCCCGCGATCACCGTGCGGGGCGCCTCGGTCACCTGGTGTACGGGGTGCCCGAGCAGGCCGCGCCGCTGGTGGCGCGTACCGCGGCCGAGCGGGGCGCGGTGGTGCACTGCGCGGTCCCCGGAGCGGGGGCCAACCCGTGGTGTTCCCCGCCGACGGCGTATCTGACGGGTCGTCGGCCCGGTTGACGGGGCGGTCCCGGGCGCGTCGTCGTCCCTGGTGAGGGGGTGTGCGGGCCGGTGTGAAAGGCTGGGGAGGGCGCCGTACCGGACAATGGTGGGTGCGGGGCCGTCCGGCGGGCGGCGCCGGGAACGTCGGACGAGTCGAGGAAAGGGCGGGTGGCGGTGACGGAACGCGCGGCCGTACGGGCCCGCAATCCGCGCGGGCAGGGCGACCGGCTCCGGGGTGAGCTGCTGCGCGCGACGGAGCGGCTGCTGGAGCAGGTGGGCAGCGAGGACGCCTTGTCGTTGCGTGCCGTGGCCCGTGAGGCGGGTGTCGCCGCGCCCAGCATCTACCGGCACTTCTCCGACAAGACGGAGTTGGTGTGGGCGACGCTGGAGGTCAACTACGAGCGGCTGGCCCACGCGATGACCGAGGCCGCGGCGCAGGCCGACCGCACACCACCGCCGTCCGCCCCGCGTGAGGCGGCCGATCACGAACTCCCCGTGGCCCGGCTCCGGGCCCAGTTGCGTGCCTACTGCCGTTACGCCGTCGAGCACCCGGCGACCTACCGGCTGCTGTACGAGACCCGGCAGACCCCGGTGGGGCCGGAGCGGCTGGCGGGGCATCCGGCCGGGGTGCTGGTGCGCAGTTGGCACGACGCGCTGACCGCCTGCGAGGAGGCGGGCTGGCGGGTGCGCGGTGAGCGCGCCCAGGCGCCGTACGTGTTGTGGTCGGCGATCCACGGGCGGGTGATGATCTGGCAGGTCATGCCGAGCCAGAAGGACACCAGCCGGCTGGACCGGTTCGTGGACGAGATCCTGCATCTGCTGCTGGAACGCTGACGACGCCGGGGCGTTGACGACGCCGGGGCGTTGACGACGCGCCCGCCGCCGGAACGCCGAGGGCCGCCCCTCCGCCCCCTCCCAGAAGCCCCCGCCGAGCCCGGCCGCGTACCGACGCCGCCGGGCTTCTTCGCGTGCGCGGGGCCGGGTCGCGGGCCCCTCGGGCGCTCAACCGCCACCCCGGGCGGTTTACTTGATCATTACACATGTAAGTTTACGCTTGTTAGGCGAAGCACTCGTCGCGTGCCCGTTGCCGGGGCGCGTGTGAAGGAGCGACATGACACTCACCTCTGACCCCGCCCCGCTGCCGGTCGAGCCGCCCGCCGGCTGCCCGTTCGACCCTCCGGCCCAGTTCGCCCGGCTGCGCACCGAGGAGCCGATCAGCCGCATCTCCCTGGCGGACGGCAGCTGGGCCTGGCTGGCCACCCGGTACGCGGACATCCGGGCGATCCTCGGCGACCCGCGGTTCAGCTCGGACACCACGCTGCCGGGGTATCCGCTCAGCGGCATGACGGGCGGTGCCAGCACCGAGAACCGCGGCTTCATCCGCATGGACCCGCCCGAGCACACCCGGCTGCGCCGCATGGTCACCCGGGAGTTCATGGTCAAGCGGGTGGAGGCGCTCCGCCCCGAAGTCCAGCGCATCACCGACGAGTTGTGCGACGAGATGTCCCGCGCGCACGCGGCCGGGGAGCCGGTCGACCTGGTCGAGGCGCTGGCGCTGCCGGTGCCGTCGCTCGTGATCAGCCTGCTGCTCGGCGTCCCCTACGAGGACCACACCATCTTCCAGCGGCTCACCGGTACGCTGCTCTCCCGTACCGTCAGCGAGGCGGAACGGGACGTGGCCCGCGGCGAACTGCGGGACTACCTGCACCAGTTGGTGTCGGCGAAGGAGGCGGAGCCGGGTGACGACATCCTCAGCCGGCTCATCGTCGAGCAGGAGCGCCCCGGCGAGATCACCCACGACGACGTGGTGGCCTTCGCCGCGCTGCTGCTGGTCGCCGGACACGAGACCACCGCCAACATGATCGGCCTGAGCGCGCTCACCCTGATGCGCGACCAGGCGTCCGCGGACCGGCTGCGTGCCGAACCCGGGCTGATCCGCGGCGCCGTGGAGGAGCTGCTGCGTTACCACAGCATCATCCGCAACGGTCCGCGCCGGGTGGCCACCGAGGACGTGGAGGTCGGCGGCCGGCTCATCCGGGCCGGGGAGGGTGTGGTGGCCGCGGTGCCGTCCGCCAACCGGGACGAGACCGTCTTCGCCGACCCCGACCGGCTGGACGTGTGCCGTCCCAACGCCCAGCACCACGTCGCCTTCGGCTACGGCATCCACCAGTGCCTGGGCCAGGCGCTGGCCCGGGTGGAGCTCCAGGTCGTCATCGGCACGCTGCTGCGCCGGTTCCCCGGGCTGCGGCCCGCGGTGCCGGTGGAGGAGATCCCGTTCCGTACCGACATGGCGATCTACGGCTGCCACGCGCTGCCGGTCACCTGGTGACCCGCTCCCCCGCCACGTCCCCCGAAGTCCCGTAACACCACACATCACCGGAGTACGCCATGAAGATCACCCTGGACGCCGACAAGTGCTGCGCCGCCGGACAGTGCGTCCTGGTCGCGCCCGAGGTCTTCGACCAGCGGGACGAGGACGGCGTCGTCGTCCTCCTCGACGCCGAGCCGCCGGCCGACCAGCACGACGCGGTCCGTGAGGCCGCCACCATCTGCCCGGCCGCCGTCATCCAGGTCCACGAGTGAGCACCGGGCACATCGCCGTCGTCGGCGCCTCGGCGGCCGGTCTCGCCGCCGTCGAGGGGCTGCGCCGCTTCGGCTGGACCGGCCGGCTGACGCTGATAGGCGACGAACCCCACCCGCCGTACGACCGTCCGCCGCTGTCCAAGCAGCTGCTGGCCGGCGACTGGACACCGGACCGGCTGCACCTGCGCACCACCGAGCAGCTCGACGCCCTCGGACTCGACCTGCGCCTCGGCACCGCCGCCACCGCGCTGGACTCCGCCACCCGCACGGTCACCCTGGCCGACGGCGAACGGCTGGTGTGTGACGGCGTGATCGTGGCGACCGGGGTACGGGCACGTACGCTGCCCGGCGGCGAGGGGCTCGCCGGGGTCCACACGCTGCGCACCCTGGACGACGCGCTGGCGCTGCGCGGCCGGCTGCCGGAGGGCGGCGGGGCGCGGCTGGTGGTGGTCGGCAACGGTGTGCTGGGTGCCGAAGCCGCCGCCGTGGCACGGACGTTGGGCCACGAGGTCACGCTGGTGGGCGCCGAGCCGCTGCCGATGGCCCGGGTCGTCGGGGACGAGGTGGGCCAGGTGCTCGCGGCCGAGCACCGGGCGCACGGCGTGACGCTGCTGACCGCCGCGGTCGAGGGGTTCGAGGGGTCGGACGGCCGGGTGTCGGGGGTGCGGCTGGCCGGTGGCGAACGGCTGCCCGCCGACACCGTGCTGGTGGCCGTCGGCTCGGTTCCGGCGGTGGAGTGGCTGCGTGGTGACGCCGCCCTCGACACCGCCGACGGCCTGGGCTGCGACGCGTACTGCGCCGCCGCGCCGGGTGTCTACGCGGCCGGTGACGTGGCTCGCTGGGACCACCCCGGTTACCGGCGCCGGCTGCGTGTCGAGCACCGGATGAACGCCACCGAGCAGGGCATGGCCGCCGCCCGCAACCTGCTGGCGGAGCTGGTGCCGGACGGCGGCGAGCGCACCCCGTTCGCCCCGGTGCCGTACTTCTGGTCCGACCAGTACGACCTGAAGCTCCAGGCGTACGGGCTGCTCGCGGGCGCCACGCGGACCGAGGTCACGGTGGAGGACGGCGGTACGCGCCGGGTCGTCGCGCTCTACGGCGACGACGAGCGGGTGACCGGGGTGGCGGCGATCGGCGTGCCGCCCCGGCAGCTGCGGGCGCTGCGCGCGCTGGCCGCCACGCCCACCGGATGGGCGCAGGCCCAGGCCGTCCGCGACCAGGCGGTGGCCCCGGTGGGCTGACGCCGGGCGGAAGCGCGGCGGCGGGACCGGACGGACCCCTTCCCCGTCCGGTCCCGCCGCCGCGTCCGCGAGGTGTGCGGCGGAACCGGGAGAAAAGGCATCACATGGTCCGCTGCGGGTACGCGATGGCGGAGTGACCGATACCTCTCGCACATCGAGGAGTGCTGCGACATGTCGCACGTCGAGGAATCCATCGCGGTCGACGTCCCGCTGACCACGGCCTACAACCAGTGGACGCAGTTCGAGGAGTTCCCCAACTTCATGGAGGGTGTCGAGCGCATCGAGCAGCGCACCCCGACGCTGACGCACTGGGTGACCAAGGTCGGCGGCAACCGGCGTGAGTTCGACGCGGAGATCACCGAGCAGATCCCCGACGAGCGGGTGGCCTGGACCACGGTGCAGGGCGAGGCCCGGCAGGCCGGTGTGGTCACCTTCCACCGGCTCGACGACACCCACACCAAGGTGATGCTCCAGCTCGACCACGACCCGCAGGGGCTCGCCGACACCATCGGCGACAAGCTGGGCTTCGTGAAGCGGCAGGCCAAGAACGACCTGCACAACTTCAAGGAATACATCGAGTCCCGGGGCCGGGAGACCGGCGGCTGGCGCGGCCAGGTCTGACCCGGCCCGGTTCCGGCCGCGCCCCGACCGGGCGCGCGGCCGGAACACACGGGTCCCGGCACGCCGAAAGCCCCTTTCGACGGCGCGGGGACCCGGATGCGTGACACCATCACGTCATGCAGAAAATCACCACATTTCTCTGGTACGACGACCAGGCCGAAGAGGCGGTACGGCACTACACCTCCGTCTTCGACGACTCGCGGGTGGTGCAGGTCCAGCGGTACGGCGAGGCCGGGCCGGGGACGCCGGGCACGGTGATGACCGTTGTCTTCGAGCTGGCCGGCCAGCGTTTCATCGCGCTCAACGGCGGCCCGCACCACACCTTCACCGAGGCGATCTCCCTCTACGTGGACTGCGCCACGCAGGAGGAGGTCGACGCGTTGTGGCGTGCGCTCGGCGAGGGCGGCCAGCACGGGCCGTGCGGCTGGCTCAAGGACCGGTTCGGGGTGTCGTGGCAGATCGTGCCCACCGTGCTGACCGAGTTGCTGTCCGATCCCGATCCGGTCAGGTCGGACCGGGTGATGCGGGCCATGCTCACCATGTCCAAGCTCGACATCCAGGCGTTGCGGGACGCCTACGAGGGGTGAGCCGCGGCGGCGGACGCCGTCAGTGGACGTTGAGCGGGCCGGTGCGGGTGCGCTTGAGTTCGAAGAAGTCCGGGTAGCCGGCGAGCAGCCGGAAGCCGTCGAAGACCCGCAACGCGTCCTCGCCGCGCGGTATCGAGTTGAGCACCGGGCCGAAGAAGGCGACGCCGTCGATGTGCAGGGTGGGGGTGCCGACGTAGGCCCCGGCCGCCGGGTCCTTGCCCGCGTCGTGCGCCGCGCGCAGCGCCTCGTCGTAGTCGGTGGTGTGGGCGGCCGCGGCGAGCTGGGCGGGGAGACCGAGTTCGGCGAGGGATTCGGCGATCACGGCGTCGAAGTCGTCGTTGCCGCGCTGGTGGATGCGGGTGCCGAAGGCGGTGTAGAGGTCGCGCAGCCGTTCGGCGCCGTGGTGTTGTGCGACGGCGGCGGCGACCCGGGCCGGGCCCATCGACTTGTCGACCAGCTCCCGGTACCAGTCCGGGAGTTCGTTGCCGATGTTGTGCAGGTACAGGCTCATCACGTGGAACCGCACCTCGATGTCGCGTCGCGCCCCCACCTCCAGGATCCAGCGGGAGGTGATCCAGGCGAACGGGCAGGCGGCGTCGAAGTAGAAGTCGACGGTGGTCCGGTGGTCGGCGGGTACGGTGCGGTTGTCGTCGTTCATGCGGTAGACGGTAGTGGGCGCGGGGCCGCCGGACGCGGGCCAGTGACGAGGTGTTCGCCTGGGTCACTTGTGGTCGCCGAGCCGCCGTAGCCGCAGGGCGAGTTGGAGTTCCAGCGCGCGGTCGGGGGTGTTCCAGTCGGGGCCGAGGAGGGCCTGGACGCGTTCAAGGCGCTGGACGACGGTGTTGACGTGGACGTGGAGTTCGTCCTTGGCCCGGGTGAGGCTGGCGCCGCAGGAGAAGTAGGCGTCCAGGGTGCGCACGAGTTCGGTGCCACGGCGGGCGTCGTACCCGAGCAGTGGCCCCAGGGTGGCGGTGACGAAGTCGGCCACGTCGTGCCCGTTCCCCAACACCACGCCCAGGAAGCCGAGTTCGGCGGGGCAGGCCCCGTCGCCGGTGCGGCCCAGGACGCGCATCGCGCGCAGGCAGCGGACGGCTTCGGCGTGGGCGGCGGCCAGGTCGCGCGGGCCGGCGGCGGGTCCGGCGGCGGCGACGGTGACGGGGGCGCCGGTGAGCTGGCCGAGCTGGGCGGCCGTGGCACGGGCGGTGTCGCCGGGCGGCAGCCGCCCGCCGTCGTCGGCGATCAGCAGCACCACGCCGCCGGCGTGTTCGGCGCTCACCCCGTCGGCGTCGGCACCGAAGAGGTAGCGTACGGCGGCGCCGCCGAGTTTCTCCCGGGCCCCGGCGGGTGCCTCGGCGACCAGCAGCAGATGCGGCCGGTCCAGGTCGACCCCGAGGCGCCGGCCGCGTTCGGCGAGCCCCGCCGGGTCCCGTCCGGGGTCGGTGAGCAGGTCGGTGACGAGTTCGCCGCGGATCCGGTTCTCGGTCTCGGCGACCGTGCGGCGCAACAGCAGCAGCAGTCCGGTGACCACGGCGGCGCGTTCGAACAGCCGGCGGTCGGAGTCACCGAGGCCGCCGCGGCCGTGCAGCACCAGCGCGGCGAGCAGTTCGGGTCCGGCGAGTACGGCGCACACCCAGCGCCCGTCCCGGCGCACGGCGCGGGCGGCGGCCCGGGAGTCCTCGGTGGCGGTGGTGATCTCCCGCGGGTCCAGGCCGTCGGCGGCGAAGGCGGCGCCGCCGGGGCGTACGGCTGCCGTCACCCGGCCGGCCGGGTCGTGGACGGTGATCGGCCCGTCGAGCAGTCCGGCCACCGCGGTCGCCACCTCGGGCACGTCCCCGCCGCGCAGCACCAGGTCGGTGAGGCGGTCGTGGGCCTCCTCGGCGCGTTGCAGGGCCGCCGAGTGCGCCTGCACGGCGGCGTTGGCGGCGGCCAGGTCGGCGAGGGCGGTACGGGTGTCGGCCAGCGCGCGGGCGGTGTCGATGGCGATGGCGGCGTGCGCGGCCAGCGAACACAACAGCGCGGTCTCGTCCGGGGCGAAGGCACGCGGGGACCGTTCGGCGGCGAAGAGCACCCCGGCCACCGTGCCGCCCCCGGGCCGGCTGGAACCGAGCAGCAGCGGCACGCCGAGGATGGCGACCAGCCCCTCGTCGAGCACCCCGGCGTCGATGGCCGGGGTGTGCACGAAGCGTTCGTCGGTGCGGTAGTCGGGGGTGGCGTAGGGGCGCGCGGTCTGCGCGACGAGTCCGCCGAGCCCTTCGCCGAGCCGCAGCCGCAAGCTCTGGAAGAGCGGGGAGACCGATCCGTCGGTGACCCGCATGTGGGTGTCCCCGGCGGCCTCGTCGGGCAGCGTCAGATAGGCGGTGTCGGTGCCCAGCAGCTTCCTGGCCCGGCGGACGATGGCGTTGAGCACCGCGTCCAGGTCACGGGAGGCGGCCAGGTCGCCGGCGGTGTCGAAGAGGGCGCTGAGCTGGAGTTCGCGGCGGCGGTGCTGGCGCATCACCCCGCGTACCCGCAACGCCGTGGCGGTCGCCGCCTCCACCTCGGCCAGATCGCCCGGCCCGACCCCGGCCGCCCGTGCCCGCGCGGCGACGGCGCCGAACGCCTCCGCGGGCGCGTCGTCGGCGAGCAGGTCGAGCAGGCGGCGCAGGAACGGGGCGGCGGACGCGGTCTGTTCGGGCATGCGCGTCATGGTGCCGGAGGCGTCCCCGGAACGCCTACCCGCGCGGACACGGCCGCCGCCCCGCCGTCCTCCCCCACCGCGGCGAGGTCGCGTCCCCGGGTCTCCCGGGCCACGGCGACGGCGGCCACGGTGACCACCGCGGTCAGCGTGACGTACAGCGCGACGGGGGTGGCCGAACCGTAGGACGACAACAGCGCGGTGGCGATGAGCGGCGCCGGGGCACCGGCGGCGACGGAGGAGAGCTGCGCGCCGATCGACGCGCCCGAGTAACGCATCCGGGTGGCGAACAGCTCGGCGAAGAACGCCGCCTGCGGGGCGTACATCGCGCTGTGGAAGACCAGTCCCACGGTGACCGCCAGCACCAGCGCCGGGAACGACCGGGTGTCGGCCAGCGCGAAGAACGCCCACGTCCACGCCCCCACCCCGACCGCGCCCACCAGGTAGACGGGCTTGCGCCCCACCCGGTCGGAGACCGCGCCGAACAGCGGGATCAGGCAGAACTGCACCGCGGAGCCGATGAGTACGGCGTCGAGCGCGGTCTGCTTGCCGAGCTTGAGGTGGTCCACGCAGTAGGCGAGTACGAAGGCGGTGATCACGTAGTACGAGACGTTCTCGGCGATGCGGGCACCCATGGCCACCAGGACGTCCCGCCAGTGGTGCCGCAGCACCGCCGTCAGCGGTCGGCGCTCCTGGCCCTCGGCCGCCCCGCGCCGTGCCGCGCTCTCCAACACCTGCTTGAACAACGGCGATTCGTCCACCGACAGCCGTACCCACAACCCCACCCCGACCAGGACCCCGGAGAGCAGGAACGGTATCCGCCACCCCCACGCGTCGAACGCGCCTTCACTGAGCACCGTGGTCATCAGCGACAACACACCCACCGCGAGCAGATTCCCGGCCGGCGCCCCGCCCTGCGGCCACGACGCCCAGAACCCACGCCGCCGCGCGTCCCCGTGCTCCGACACCAACAACACCGCCCCGCCCCACTCACCCCCCAGCGCGAACCCCTGCACCAGACGCAACACGGTCAACACGACCGGCGCCGCCGCCCCGATCGTCGCGTACCCCGGCACGCACCCGATCAACGCCGTCGCCCCGCCCATCATCAGCAAACTGACGACCAACAGCCTCTTCCGCCCCAACCGGTCCCCGAAATGCCCGAAAACCACCGCCCCCAACGGCCGCGCCACAAACCCGATCGCATACGTCAAGAACGCCAACAACGTCCCCGTCAACGGATCCGACCCCGGAAAGAACACCCTCCCGAACACCAACGCCGCGGCAGAGCCGTACAGGAAGTAGTCGTACCACTCCACGGTCGTCCCGATCAGACTCGCCGCGACGACTCCGGCGAGTCGGGTGCGGGTGGGTTTCGCTGCTGCGGACGAGGCCATGCGGGATCACTTCCAGTGGGGTGAGCGGTACGGTTTCGCGTCGCCACACGGTAGGAAGGCGCAGGCCAGGGGGGTATGTGGGAGGCCGCCATAGTTTTGGATGGCGGTATGAGGGTGAGCGCCATGGGGGTGGCGTGGGGCGGCGTGGGGCGGCTTCCGGGGGGGTGGAATCGCGTTCGAAGGTGGATTAGACCGCCCTTGTCCGAGGAGCAACCCCCGCGGGCGCGGAGAGGCCGCACGGACTCGGAGAGGCCGCACGGACTCGGAGAGGCCGCACGGACTCGGAGAGGCCGCACGGACTCGGGCAACTCCGGGTGTCGTGAGCCCAGATGGGCACCGGGCGTCGATGCCGCGGGGTGCCTGCTGGCGCGTATGGCGGTGGGGCGGGCGGTGAACAGGTGAGCGGTGGTGCGCTGCCGGGCCTGGTCGGCTGCTTCGGGCGCGGCCTTTCGGGGGCGTCGGCGGTGGCGTGCCGGTGGGGTGAGCGCATCGCCGCCTGCCAGGCCCGCGCGGCTGCGGCCCGTGCTGGTTGGCTGTCGGCGAGGATGGCCAGGGCGCCGACGCGGTGGTCGGCTGCGGCTGCTTCGGCGCTCAGCCGGGCGAGCGGCGGTCCACCTGCGCGCGGACCGCCACTTCGACCGTATCGCGGTGCGCGCGCCCCGTGCACCGCCCGCCCGCGCCAAGTGTGCCGCAGCCGGTGCACGGCAACGCCTGGGAACCTGCTCGGTCGCGGCGGCTTCAGCCCGCTTCCGGTGCGCCGCCGTCTTCACCACGTGCTCGGTGAAGACGGTCCGCAGCCGCCGCTCCCGGGGGCCGGCAGGGCGGCTTCGACGGCGGCGGCCACCCGGCGGCACCGACGGTGCCACGGTGGCCGCGAAACCGCCTTCGACACGGTCGGCCGGACGTGAGGAAACCCCGGCGGGTCAACTGCCCGTTGGCGGGCCGGGCCTCGCCCCGTCAGCCGCCGTAGGTGTCCGGTGTCCGGGTGAGTTGCGTCCGCAGTTCGGAGACGACGGCGTCGAGGTGGTCGGGTCCCAGCACGGTGTAGTGGTCACCGGGTACCACCGTGGTGGTCAGGCCGCCGTGGCACACCGACCGCCAGCCCTCGGCCGTGGCCGCGCCCCCGCCGGAGGCGGCCTGGACGAAGTGGACGACGCCGGGGTAGGGCTGGGGGCGGTATCCGGCCAGGGCCCGGGCGTTCGACGCGAAGCGTTGGTAGATCGCCTCGAAGGCCGGCAGGTCGATGTCGGCGGGCAGGATTCCGCGGGCGGTCAGCGTGGTGAACAGGTCGGTCAGCGAGGGGAAGCCGCCGTCCGCCGTACCGCTCGTGGGTGACGGTGGTGTGTCGGTGTCCGGCCATGGCTGTCCGGTCAGGCCGGCCAGGTCGCGTCCGAGCCAGGCCAGCAAGTGGTCGTCGCTCACCACTGCCTGCTCCAGGTCGTGTGGTGTCTCGGTGACGTCGATGGCCACGACCCGGTCCACGGTGCGGCCCAACGACCGTAGTTGGCGCGCCAGTTCGATGGCGAGCAGTCCGCCCATGGACCAGCCGCCGAGGCGGTAGTGGCGCCCGGGTACCTCCTCGGTGATGGCGCGGGCGTAACCGGCGACCAGTTCCTGGAAGCTGGGGGCGTCCCCTCGGGGGTCGGGCGACTGGAGCGCGTACACGGGCTGGTCGTCGCCGAGGCGGCGGCCCAACTCCGCGTAGCACAACACGTCACCGCCGACCGGGTGGGCGAGGATCAGTGGCACGGCGGTGCCTTCGATGCGGATCGGGACCACCGCCGGGCGGTCACCGCGCTCACCGGCGGCCGTGCTCCGCCGCAGCCGGGCGGCCAGCGAGCGGATGGTCGGGTGGGCGAAGAGCGCGGAGACCGGGACCTCCACGTCCAGTTCGCGCCGGAGCACGGAGACCAGGCGCACGGCCAGCAGCGAGTCGCCGCCGAGCTGGAAGAAGTCGTCGGTCACCGACAGTCCGGGGACGTCGAAGAACTCGCCCCAGATGTCGAGCAGCAGCTTCTCCTCCGCGTCCGCGGGCGCCTCCGCGGCGGCGTCGGCGGACGGCTCGTCCGGGAGGGCCGCCAGGGCCGCGCGGTCCACCTTCCCGTTGGCCGTCAGCGGGAACGCGTCGCGGACCGAGACGACGGCCGGGACCATGTAGCGCGGCACCCGGTCCTCCAGCAGGGCTCGCAGTTGCGGATCCGTACGGGTCTCGCCCGGTTCGAGCAGGACGTGGGCGACCAGCCGCACGCGGCCCCGGTCGCCGTGCACCGCGGCCACGGCGGCGCGGACGCCGGGGCACGCGAGCAGCGCCGACTCCACCTCGCCCAGCTCGATGCGGTGGCCGCCGACCTTGACCTGCATGTCTTCCCGGCCGAGGAATTCGATGTCGCCGCCTGGCAGCAGGCGGCCCCAGTCGCCGGTGCGGTACAGGCGGCCACCGGTGACGGGGTCGGTGACGAAGCTCCTGGCGGTGCGTTCCGCGTCCCCGAGGTATCCGCGGGCCACGCCGGCGCCGGTGATGCAGATCTCGCCGGGCACCCAGCAGGGCCGTGGCCGCAGGGCCCGGTCGGCGACGAAGACGTGCTGGTGGCGCATGGGCAGCCCGTACGGGATCGAGGGGAGCCGTCCGTCCTCGGGGGCGATGCGGTGCCAGATGGACCAGATGGACGCCTCCGTGGCGCCGCCCAGGCTCCACTGCCGCGCGTCGGGGAAGAGCGCGCGGATGTCGGCGGGCAGGGTCACCGGGATCCAGTCACCGCTCATCAGCACGGCTCGCAGTGGCGGCAGCGACGGCGAGGGTTGGGCCGACGTGTGCTCGCAGAGCATCGCCATCAAAGCGGGCACGCTGTTCCAGACCGTGACCCCGCTCTCCGTCATCAGCCGCAGCCACGCGCCGGGTTCCCGCTCCTCCCCCGGCGACGGGACGACCACGGCCCCGCCGGCCGACAGGGGGCCGAAGATGTCGTACACCGACAGGTCGAAGTGGAGCGCGGAGAGCGCGAGTATCCGGTCCCGGGCGTCGAGCGCGAGTTCCTCGTTGACGTCCAGCACGGTGTTGAGGGCCGGGCCGTGCTCGATCATCACGCCCTTGGGGACGCCGGTGGACCCGGAGGTGTAGATGACGTACGCGAGGTTCCCCGGCGTCAGGTCGACCTCGGGCGCGGCCTGTGGTGCGGCGTCGGCGGCGGGCGGTTCGACCTCCCGTACCGCGACGCCGTCGGGCCACGGCACACCTTGGCGCAGCCATGGCTGGGTCAGCGCGTGGCGGATGCCGGCGGATTCGATGACGGCGCGGATGCGTTGGGCGGGCCACCGCGGGTCGACGGGTACGTAGGCGGCCCCGCTGCGCAGCACGGCGAGGCAGGCGACGACCTGCTCCCAGCCCTTCTCCATGACGACGGCGACCAGGGTCTCCGGTCCGGCGCCGTGGTCGGCCAGGTGCCGGGCTGTGCGCGCCGACTCCGCGTCCAGTTCGCCGTAGGTCAGCGAGCGGGCCTCGCAGATGACCGCGACGGCCTCGGGGTGTGCCGCGGCGTGGGCGATGAAGTCCCGGTGGAGCAGGGCGTCTTCGGGAAAGACGTGTGGTTCCGGCTCCCGCGGGGCGGTGTCCTCGCTGACCGGGGACACCGACCAGGCCGGGGTGGTCCATGCGGACTCAGGCGCAAAGTTCACGGATCAGTCCTTCGTACGCGGCGAACATGGCGTCCACGACACCTTCTTGGAAGACTTCCTCGACGACGTCCCAGTTGAGGACCAGGCAGCCGTCCTCCTCGAACGCCTGGTGGTCGAGGATCACCTGGGGGGTGCGGACGCCGCTCCACACGGGTGTGCCCGACGTGCCGAGCCGGCACAGGGCGCCGACGGGTCCCGCCGTCGTGGTGTCCGGGTGCCGCGTGCCCAGTGTGCTGTTGAAGACCACGGGCATGCGGGCCCGCCCGGCGGCACCGTCCAGCCGGGCCAGGTCGCGCAGGACGTCCAGCCCGGTGTACGCGGCATGCTCCATGTCGCGCATCAACTGCCGCTGGAGGGCCGCGGCGGTGTCCTTGAAGGGCGCGGCCGGGTCGATGTGCGCCTCCAGGAGGGTGGTGGCGGAGAAGTTCCCCACCACCTGGGACATGTCGTCCTCGGTGAAACCGTTGCGCTGGGAGACCAGTACGTTGACGGTGAAGTCGGGGGTCTTCGACCACCGGGCCAGGACCTGGCAGTAGGCGGCGAGGATGGCGCTGGAGGGCGTCACCCCGGCGCGGGCGGCGTTGCGCTTGAACCGTTCCCACCGCGGGGCGTCGACCGTGACGGAGCGGTTGCCGAAGACGGGTGCCCGGACGTCGCTCAGCGGGACGGACAGCGGAAGTTCCGGGGCGGCCGGGAGGGACGCGGCGCGCTCTTGCCAGTAGGCCCGGCTCGGTTCGACGGCGTCGGATTCGGAGTAGGCGCGCACCGCGCGTACGTAGGTGTCGAACGAGGCGCCCGTGAACGGGAGTTCGGCTCGCGGGTCGCGGTAGAGGGTGGCCCATTCGTTGAACAGCAGGGTGCTGCTGCCGCCGTCGGATATCAGGACGTCGATGGCGACGTGGAGCCGGGTGACGGTGTCGCTGAGGCGGGTGGCGCGCACCAGGAACAGGGGCCACTGACCGGTGTCGAAGGTGTGGGTCCTCAGCTCGGCGTGGACGGCGGACAGCCGCTGTCCGCGTTCGTCCGGCGTGAGGCGTGCGAGGTCCTCGACGGCGATGCGGTAGTCCGGGACGTCGCCCAGGATCCGCTGGGTTCCGGCGGGGTCGAAGACCGCGCGGAGCATCGGGTGGCGTGCCACGAGCCGGCGCAGGGCCCGCTCGGCCGCCGGGACGTCGCAGTCGGTGACGTCGACCTCGATGTACAGGACCGTGGGGACGTCGCCGAGTTCGAAGTCGCCCGCGCGGCCGGCCAGGTATGCCTCCTGGAGCTTGGTGAGCGGGAAGGGGGCGGAGTCGGGGCGCCGGGGCCCGCTCGCCTCGCGGTCGGGGCCGTCGGTGGCGGGGGCGCCGGTCCGCGCGGTGGCCGCGCGGCCGGTGTCCTGGCCGGTGCCGGTGGCCTCGGGTTCGTCGGTGGCGCGCGGCCCGAACGTCTCGGCGAGGTGCTGAGCGAGTCCTTCGGGGGTCGGGTGGTCGAAGACCACGGTCGCCGGCAGGCGGGTGTCGAGGACGCGGCCGAGGCGTGTCCTCAGCTCCATGGAGGTCAGGGAGTCGAAGCCCATCTCGTAGAACGACTTCTGGGGGGCGACCCGGGCCGCGTCGACGCCCATGAGCGCGGCGACGCACTCCTTGACCAGGCCCAGCAGGGCGGCGAGGCGCTGATCGGCGGAGGATCGCGGCGAGTTCAGCAGCGCGAGGACGCCCGGGCCGCCCGCCGCCTCGGCCGGTGCCCGTCCGGCCCGCGTGACGGGCTCGGTGCGCTCGCGTTCGCGGGTGTGCGGCTCACCGGCCTGCCGGGCGCGCAGCGCGGCCAGTCCGGTCAGCAGGAACGGTCCTTCCATGGCGTGCGCCGTCCCCGGTTCCGGCAGCGCCAGCCGTCCGGCGACCAGGGCCGCGGCCCCGCTGGAGAGCGCGGCGTCGAAGAGCGCCAGGCCTTCGGCCACCGAGAACGGGGCCACACCGTTGCGGCGCAGTCTGAGCAGGTCGCCCTCGTCGAGGTGACCGGTCATCCCGGTGGCCTCGGCCCACAGTCCCCAGGCGACCGCGTGAGCCGGCCTGCCCTGGGCGCGCCGCCACGCGGCGAAGTGGTCCAGGAAGGTGTTGGCGGCGGCGTAGTTGGCCTGTCCGGGGCCGCCGAGGACACCGTAGACCGAGGAGAACAGCAGGAAGAGGCGCACCTCGTCGTCGCGCGTGGCCGCGTCGAGGTGGAGGACGGAGTCGACCTTGCTCCGCAGCACGCCGTGCAGTTGCTCCGCCGTCATGGTGGTGACGAGGGAGTCGTCGAGCACCCCGGCGGCGTGCACCACGCCGACGATCCGGTGGTGCCGGCGTACCTGGGCGAGCGCGGCGCGCACTTCCTCGGCCTCGGCGGTGTCGGCGCGGACGACCTGGACGAAGGCGCCGAGCCCTTCGAGTTCGGCGCGGAATCCGGCCATGCCGTGGGCGTTCTCACCGCTTCTGCTGAGCAGGGCGAGTGCCCGTACGCCCCGGTGGGTCACCAGGTGGCGGGCGACCTCGCGGCCGAGGGTGCCGGTGCCGCCGGTGATGACGACCGCGCCGTCGCCCAGGTCCACGGGGTCCGCGCCGGCCGGGGTGTGCGGCGCGAGCCGCGGGCACAGTACGCGGTCGCCGCGGACGGCGAGTTGGGGCTCGGCGCGGCCGAGGGCGGCGAGGACCGCGGTGGCCTCGCGCAGCGCCGGGGTGTCGACGTCGAGGACGCGGAAGTGGCCGGGGTGTTCGGTCTGCGCCGAACGCACCATGCCCCACAGCACGCTGTCGCCGAGGGTGAACTCGTGGTCGCCGGGGACGGCGATCGCGTCGTGGGTGACGAACGTGAGCAGTGCGTGGTCGGCGAGGTCGTCCTCGCCGAGCCACCGCTGTATCGCGGTGAGCGTGCGCGCCGCCGTGGTGTGGGCCTGGTCGGCCACGTCACCGTCGGCGGCCGGGCAGACGAGGACGACCTGCCAGTCCCCCGGGATGCCCTTGACGATCATGATGGCTTCGTCGAGGGTGGCCACCGAGATGCCGCCCCGGTTGGCGTCGCGCAGGAACGCCGACAGCGGCCCGTCGTCCCCGCCGACCACGCAGAGCCGGAAGTCTCCGGCCGGGTCGCCGGTGGGCGGCTGCCAGGCGGTCTCGTACAGCCCGGCCGCGTCGAGGTCCGCCTCGGCCGGCCGGTCCAGGTCCAGTCCGCGGACCACCATGCGCTCCACGCCGAGGACGAGGGCGCCGGCCTCGTCGGTGAGAACGAGGGAGATGGCGTCCTCGTCGGTGCGCCGGGCGAAGGCGTGGCAGGCCACCTGGCCGGTGCCGGGGCCCGTCCGGACGCCGTTGAAGACGAAGGGCACCGCGACGCGGCCCGGACCGGCGTCGCCGAGCAGTCCGCAGGCGACGGCGGCGTGCAGCGCGGCGTCGGTCAGCGCGGGGTGAGCGGTGAAGCCGCTGTGGTTGACGCGGGCCGCCTCCGGAAGGACCACCCATGAGTGGCTCGCCCCGTCGTGGTGCTCGGCGGAGACCACGCCGCGGAACGCCTCGCCGTAGCCGTAGCCGAGGTCGCGCAGGCGGGCGTACATCGGCGCGGCGTCCAGCGCCCGGCCGCCGGCCGGCGCGGTGGGTCCGGGGCGGGCCGCCTGGTCGGGCGCCGCGGGTGCCAGTACGCCCTCGGCGTGCCGGAGCCAGGTGCCGGTTCCGGCGGTGCGGCTGAAGACGGTGACGGAACGGGCGCCCCGGTCGTCGGGTGCTTCGGCGGACACCTGGATGTCGACGGCGGTGCCGTCCATCGGGAGCGGCAGCGGATCGCTGAGCACCATTTCGTCGATGGCGTCGCAGCCCAGTTCGCGTCCGGCCGTGAGCAGCAGTTCCATGAAGGCGGTTCCGGGCAGCAGCGCGGTGTCCTCCACCCGGTGGTCCAGGAGCCAGGGGTGGCTGCGTATCGAGAGCCGGCCGCTGAGCAGCACGGATCCGTCGGGTGTCTCGACGACGGAGGTGATCCAGGGGTGGCCGCCGTCGCGGACGGGGGCGACGGGCCGCTGGGGGCGCGGTGCGGGGGTGGCGGTGTCCGTCGTCATGGGCAGCCAGAAGCGCCGCCGTTCGAAGGGGTAGGTCGGCACCTCGGCCGGGCGTGGCCCGGACCCGCCGAGAACCGGGGCCGCCCAGTCGATCCGGTGGCCGCTGACGTACGCCTCCGCCGCCGCCATGAGGACCCGCTCACGCGTGCCCTGGTCCCGTCGCAGGGTCACGTTGACCGGGGCGTTGTCACTGAGGTCGCGCAGGATCGCCTCGACGGAGCCGGCCAGCACGGGATGCGGGCTGATCTCGATGAAGGCGTCGTACCCGTGCGAGACCGTCTCGGCGATGGTCCGCGCGAACCGCACCTGGCCCCGCAGGTTGCGGTACCAGTAGGCGGCGTCGAGTTCGTCGCCGCGCAGCGGTCCGGCTTCGACCGTGGAGAACATCGGCACGGCCGAGGGGGTGGCCGTGACGCCGGTCAGACCTTCGAGGATGCCGTCCCGCAGTCCCTCCATGGCCGGGGAGTGCGAGGCGTAGGTGACGGGGACCCGGCGGGCGTAGACGCCGCGGTCGTCGCACAGCTCCAGCAGGCGTTGGATGCCGGGTTCGTCGTCGCCGGAGATGACCACGAAGGAGGGGCCGTTGACGGCCGCGACGACGAGGTGTGCGCCGGCCTCGGCGATCAGTTCCGTGGCCGCTTCCTCGGAGACCGCCACGGCGACCATGCCGCCGCGCCCCACCCGTTCCAGGAACCGGCTGCGGCAGGCGACGATCCTGGCGGCGTCCTCCAGGGTGATCGCGCCGGCCACGCAGGCCGCGGCGACCTCGCCCTGGGAGTGGCCGACCACCGCGGCCGGCTCGACTCCGCAGGACTGCCACAGCGCCGCCAGCCCGACCATCACCGAGAACAGCAGCGGCTGGACGACGTCCGTGCGCTCCAGATCCGTCTCGCGGTCGTCCCCGGTGAGGACGGCCATGATCTCGTGGTCGAGGTGTGGTTTGAAGGCGGCGGCGCACTCCTCGACCCGCAGCCGGAAGACGTCCGACTCCTTCAGCAGGGCACGCGCCATCCCCGGCCACTGCGAGCCCTGGCCGGGGAATACGAAGACGGGCCGGCGGATGCGCCGGGCCTCGCCGTGCACGGCCGTGGACTCCTCCGGCCGGTCCGCGAACGCCCGTAGCGCTTCGGTCAGTTCGGCCCGTCCGCCGCCGGACACCACGGCCCGGTGGTCGAAGTCCTCGCGTTCGAACAGCAGAGCCCGTTCGACGGCGGCCACGCTGTCGGTACCCGATTCCAGCTGGGTGGCGACGGCCTCGGCGTAGGCGCGCAGCGCGGTCGGGGTCTTGGCGGAGAGCTTGAGTACGGCGGGGCGCCCGGCCGGGGCGTCGGCGGGCCCGGCCTCCTCGGCGTCCTCCTCCCAGCTCTCCAGGATGACGTGGGAGTTGGTCCCGCTGACGCCGAACGACGACACGGCGCAGCGGCGTACGCCGGCGCGGGTGGGCCACGGGCGGTTCTCGCGCAGCACCTCCACCGCGCCGGACCAGTCGACGTGGGAGTTGAGCGGGCCGTCGACGTGCACCGTGCGGGGCATCTCGGCGGCGCGCATCGCGGTGAGGCACTTGATGACGCCGCCGACACCGGCCGCGGCCATGGAGTGGCCGATGTTGGACTTGAACGAGCCGAGCCAGACGGGTTCTTCGCGCTCGCCCTGCCCGTAGGTGGCGTGGATGGCGTTGACCTCGATCGGGTCGCCGAGCCGGGTGGCGGTGCCGTGCGCCTCCACCAGCTGGATGTCCTGCGGGGCCAGGCCCGCGTCGGCGAGCGCCTGCCCGATCACCTTGACCTGGGCGCGTCCGCTGGGCGCGGTCAGGCCGTTGCTGGCGCCGTCCTGGTTGACCGCGGTGCCCTTGATCACGCCGAGGATGCGTCGGCCGAGGCGCCGGGCCTTCGCCAACGGTTCGAGGACGAGGACACCCGCGCCCTCGGCCCAGACGGTGCCGTCGGCCGCGTCGGAGAAGGTGCGGCAGCGGGCACCCGGTGAGAGCGCCTGCTTGTTGGCGAAGTCGGCGAACATGCCGGGTCCGGCCAGCACGGTGCAGCCGCCGGCCAGGGCGAGGTCCGTCTCGCCGCTGCGCAGTGAGCGCACGGCGGTGTGGATGGCCACGCCGGAGGAGGAGCAGGCGGTGTCGATGGTCAGGGCCGGACCCTCCAGGCCCAGCAGGTAGGAGATGCGGCCGGAGGCGACGCTGGGCGAGGTGCCGGTGCCCATGTAGCCGGCGGTCTCCCCTTGCCACTTCCACAGCGGCATGCCGTACTCGTTGGCCATGATGCCGACGAACACGCCGGTGGCGGAGCCCTTGAGGCTCGACGGCACGATGCCGGCCCGTTCGATCGCCTCCCAGGCGACCTCCAGCAGAACGCGCTGCTGGGGGTCCATCGCCTCCGCCTCGGCCGGGCGTATCCCGAAGAAGGCGGCGTCGAAGGTGTCGGCGTCGTGGAGGAATCCGCCCTGCCGCGCGTAGGCCCGGTCGTACAGGTCGTCGGTGTCCCAGCCACGGTCGGCGGGGAAGTCGCCGACCGCGTCACGGCCCTCGCGGACCAGTCTCCACAGGTCCTCGGGGGTCCGTACGCCGCCCGGGTAGCGACAGGCCATCCCCACCACGGCGATGTCGTCTCGCACGGTTTCCTGCTCAGTCACGCTGCGACTCCAGCTCCTTGTTCACACGCTCGGCCATCTCGTTGAGGGTGGGGTGGTCGAAGAGGACGATCTCGGGGAGGCCGAGCCCCGTCGTGTCGTTGACCCGTTCGAGGAATTCCAGGAGCGTCAGCGAATCGATGCCGAGGTCGCCGAAGGTCGTGTCGGGATCCGGGACGGGGCCGCCGAGGACGGCGGCGAGCGCGTCCTCCAGCGCGCCGCGGACCAGCCACATCCGGTCCGCCGGCCGCGCCCCGGTCCACCGCGGCAGGAAGTCCTGCCCGGTCTCCGGCGGCGCTTCCCGCCGGACGGTGGCGCCGCGCGGCTGCTCGGGGGCGCCGGGGAGGCGGAAGGGCTGCCGCTGGAACGGGTAGGTCGGCAGCAGCGGCACGGTACGCGGGTGGTCGCCGAGGTGGGCCCGTACGCCGGTGATGTCGGCGGTGTGGACGTAGGCGGCCGCGAGTGCCAGCAGCGGGGTCCGGCTCCGCGCGTCGCGCGCCGTCCAGTCGGCGGGGACGGCGAGGTCGTGGCCGGCGACGATCTTCTCCAGGCCCTGCCGGAACTGCTCCTGGTCCGAGCCCAGGACGGCGGCACGGTGGTCCCACTGCGTCCTGGCGCTCAGCGCGCGGCCCACGTCGGCCATGGACGCGCCGGGCGCGAACGGGTGGCGCAGCAGGGCGAGCGCCAGGTCCCGGACCGCTTCGCGGGAGCGTGCCGACAGGCACCAGACGGTGTCCTGCGGCCCGCTCGGTGCCGGGTCCGGGGCGGGGCCGGCCGGACCGAGCACCGCGTGCACGTGGGTGCCGCCCATGCCGAAGGAGCTGACGCCGACGATCTGTCGCGGAGCGATCACCCGGTCCTCCGGTTCGGTGACGACCCGGATGTTGTGTTCGTCGAGGGGGATGCCGGCGTGCGGGCGCACGAAGTTCAGGCTGGGCGGGATCCGCCGGTGGTGGAAGATCAGGCAGGCCTTGACGAGGCCGGCGATTCCGGCCGCCGCCTCCAGGTGGCCGATGTTCGTCTTGACGGATCCCACCGGCACCGGGTCGCCGTGCGGTCGTGCCCGTCCCACGACCTCGCCGATGGCTCGCGCCTCGACCGGGTCCCCGACCGGCGTGCCGCTGCCGTGGAGTTCGAGGTAGGCCACGTCCGTGGCGGAGGCTCCGGCGGCTCCCAGGGCCGTGGTCAGGACCTCGCTCTGCGCCTCGGCGGAGGGGACGCCCAGGACGCCCCGGCCCGCGTCGTTGGCCGTCGCGGTGGAGCGGATGACGCAGTAGACGTGGTCCCGGTCACGGCGGGCGGCGTCGAGCGGCTTGAGCACGACGCATCCGCCGCCCTCGCCCCGGACGTATCCGTTGGCCCGCTCGTCGAAGGTGTGGCAGCGGCCGTCCGGTGACAGCCCGCCCCACAGCCGCACCTGCTCGGTGACTTCTTGGAGCAAGTTGAGGTTGACCCCCGCGACGAGGGCGGCGTCGCACTCGCCCAGCCGCAGGCTCGCCACCGCGCGGTGCAGTGCGGCCAGCGAGGAGGACTGGCCGGTGTCGACCACCTCGCTCGGCCCCCGCAGCCCGAAGTGGTGCGAGACCCGATTGGCCAGCATGCAGCGGCTGCTGCCCATGTGCCCGAACCGGTCCAGGTCGCCGGAGGTGAGGTAACGCAGCCGGAAGTCGTCGGCACTGGCACCCACGAAGACGCCCCAGCGCGAACCGTGGGCGTCCGCCGGTCGCACGCCCGCGTCCTCCAGGCTCTCCCAGGCCAGTTCCAGCAGCAGGCGCTGCTGCGGATCCAGGTAGCGGGCCTCACGGTGCGGGATGCCGAAGAAGTCGGCGTCGAACAGGTCGGGATCGGTGAGGAACCCCCCGGCCGGTGCCCCGGGGGCGTCGGACGCCTCCGGGGCACCGGGCCGGCGGCCCGGCGGAACCGGGCCCACCCGGGAGGTACCGGTGATCAGGTCGTCCCAGAACCGGGCGGGGTTGTCCGCGCCGGGAAACCGGCAGGACAGGCCGGTAATGGCGACAGGTGTCATGTCGTCTCTCCGAGATGAGGTGCCGGCCCTCGGGCCGCGATGGGCGCTCAGTCGCGAGGGCCGGGCCCGACCGCGAGGTTCTTCAGACCGCGGAACGTCGGGCTCGCCTTCCACACGAACCGGTCGGCGGGGGTGACCACCGACAGGCCGGGGCAGCGCCGGACGAGGGCGTCGAAGGCGACTTCCGCCTCCAGACGCGCGAGGTGTTTGCCGATGCAGTTGTGGATGCCGCCGCCGAACGCCAGGTGCTCGCGGCGGGGCGTGGTGATGTCGAACGCGTCGGGGTCGGCGAAGCGGTGCTCGTCGCGGTTGGCGGCGGCGAAGGACAGGAAGACGATGGCCCCCGCCGGGATCTCCACCCCGCCCACCTCGACGTCCTCCGTGACGTAGCGGTAGAGCGAGAGGTTGAACGGCGACTGGTGGCGGAGCATCTCCTCGACGGCGCCGGGTACCAGCGACGGGTCCGACCACAGCCGCCTCTTCTGCTCCGGGTTGCGTTCCAGCGTCAGGAACCCGGTGACGATGAGGTTGGCGGTCGTCTCGTATCCGGCCGCGAGCAGCGCGTACGCCTGGGCCACGGCCTCGTCCTCGGCCAGTGACGTCGCGAGCTGGGTGAGGACGTCGTCGGCGGTGCCGGCCCGCTTGCGGCCGATGAGGTCGCGCAGGTACTGCGCCATGAGGCCCGTGTCACGGCGCAGCGTCTCGTGGTCGGCCGCGCCGGTGATCGTCTGCACCCAGGAGTGGAACGTGCCGCGGTCCTCGCGCGGGACGCCGAGGGTGTCGCAGATGACGGCGATGGAGAAGGGGAAGGCGAAGTCCTGGACGAGGTCGAAGGTGTCGCGTCCGGCCAGCGCGTCCAGGGTCTCGGTGGCCACGCGCCGCATGTCGCGCCGTTTGGTGGCGACGGCCCGTGCGGTGAACGTCGCGTTGAGGGGTTTGCGCAGCCGGGTGTGTTTGGGCGGGTCGTTGTTGGCCATGTTGTCGTAGAGCAGCGAAGAGCGGTCGCCGCCGCCTTCGCGGCCGGTGCCGGCCGCGAAGAGGGGCATGGCCTCGTCGATGCTCTTGCGGAACCGTGGGTCCCGCAGGACGAACTCCACGTCCTGGTAGGCCGTCACCAGCCAGCCGCGCAGACCGGGCGGGAGGTAGGCCATGCCGGTCCGCAGGACGATCGGCGTCGGCCTGTTGCCCTGTGCCTTGATGGCCCGGTAGGTGGGGTGCGGATCGGCGTAGAACTCCTGGTCGAGTTCCACGGGGCAGGCGTGGTGCGTGCCTCCGACCGGACAGCCGCCGGAGGCGTCGTTGTTCGCACTTGTCATGTTGTCAAGCCCTCGGATTCCTGTGCTCGCGATGCGTCGCGGTGAAGCGGGCAGCGCGCGATGACGGATGCGGCGCGGCGTCGAGACGTGCCGCTCCCCCGGCCGCCTGGCCCGGGACGGGGGCGAGACGGCCGGAGGAATGGTGAGGGTCCCCCGTACGAATTCACGTGCGGCCCCGAGGTCTTCGGGGCGGTGTCCGGTCAGGGACGGCCGAGGACCAGGGAGACGTTGTGGCCGCCGAAGCCGAAGGAGTTGGCGAGGGCAGCGTCCCAGTGTCCGTCGCGCGCGCCGCCGGTGACGACGTCGAGTTCGATGCCGGGGTCGAGTTCGTCGAGGTTGCGCGTGGGGGGCACCGTGCCGTCGCGCAGGGCGAGCAGGGCCGCGATGGCGCCGAGGGCACCGGAGGCACCGAGCAGGTGCCCGGTCATGGACTTGGTGGCGGTGACGACGGGGTGGGTGCCGATCGCCTCGGCGATGGCGGTCGCCTCGGCCAGGTCCCCTTGCGGGGTGGAGGTGGCGTGGGCGTGCACATGGCCGATGTCGGCCGGGCCGAGGCCGGCGTCGCGCAGTGACTGGCGGATCGCCCGGACCTGCCCGGGCACGTCGGACGCCGTGATGTGCGAGGCGCTGGCGCTGGTGCCCGCGCCGAGGAGTCGGCCGTGCGGGGTGGTGACGCCGCGGGCCCGGGCGTGCTCGGCGCTCTCCAGCACCACGAGTGCGGCCCCTTCGCCGAGGACGAATCCGTTGCGCCTGGTGTCGAACGGGCGGCAGGCGTGCGCGGGGTCGTCGTTGTCGGTGGAGAGCGCCATCATCTGGGCGAAGGCGGTCAGCGGCAGCGCGTGGACGCTGGCCTCCACGCCGCCGGCGATGACGACGTCCGCGCGGCCGGCCCGGATGAGGTCCATGCCGAGCGCGAGCGCCTCGGCACCCGACGCGCAGGCGCTGACGGGGGCGTGCGCCCCGGCGAGCGCGTTGAACTCGATGCTGACCCAGGCGGCCGGCCCGTTGGCCATCAGCATCGGCACCGTGTGCGGGGAGACCCGCCGGGGGCCGGAGGTCTCCAGGGTGTGGTTCTGGCCGAGCAGGGAGGTCACGCCGCCGATGCCGGTGCCGATCACCACGGCCAGCCGCTCCGGGTCGGTCTCGGGGCTACCCGCGTCCGCCCACGCCTCGCGGGCCGTCACCAGGGCCATCTGCTCGCAGCGGTCGAGACGGCGGGCCTCGGTCCGCTTCAGTGCCGCGGCGGGGTCGGCGGTCAGCCGCGCGGCTATCCGGACGGGCAGCCGCTCGGCCCACTCCTCGTCGAGGGAACCGATGCCGTTCGCCCCGGACCGCAGGGCCGACCAGGTCGTGCTGACGTCCTCGCCCACCGGGGTCATCGCACCCGCACCGGTCACCCAGACGTCGATCGTGCTCGTTCGCATGGGGCCGGACGCTAACCAACTTCCTGGTTGGTTGGCAAGCGCCAAGGGTCTCGACCGAGCAGCGTCCCGGGCCCCGGAAAACGCTTTCCACCTGCGGTTTTCTTGCCAGGCAAGAGGTCAACCAACTAGTTGGGCGACCGTACCGTAAGATTCCGGCATGAGCACCACCAGCCGCTCGCAGGACACCCGCGCCCGCTTGCTGGCGGCGGCCCGCGCCGAGTTCGCCGCGCACGGGATGAGCGGCGCCCGCGTGGACCGCATCGCGCACAGCGCGGGCGTCAACAAGGAGCGCATCTACGGCCACTTCGGCAGCAAGGAGAACCTGTTCGCCGCCGTGGTCGCCGAAGCCCTCGGCGACCACGCCGCCAGTGTCGGACCCCCCTCCGGCGACCTGGGTGAGTACGCGGGCCGGATGTTCGACTTCCACCTGCGCCACCCCGAACTCACCCGGCTGATGATGTGGGAGGCGCTCCACTACGGCGGACGCGCCCTGCCGGACGAGGACCACAGAACGGACGCGTACGCGGGGAAGGCCGCCGCGCTCGCCGAAGCCACCGGGGGCACCCTGGACGCCCCCGCCGCGGCCACCTTCCTCACCCTCGTCGGCATCGCCGTCTGGCCACTGGCCTTCCCGCAGATGACACGGCTCATCCTCGGCACCGCCTCCGCCGACCCCGCCGACCTGCGCGCCCATGTCGTCGCCACGGCAAGGGCGCTGGGCGACGGCGGGAGATGAACGGCGGCGCTTCCGGCAGCGACCCGCCACGCATCTGACGCATCATCAGGTAGCGGAGGACGTCAAGCGCTCAGTTGCTACCAACCAGTTGGTAGCAACTGGAGTACCATCTCGCCATGACTACGAGCACACGCTCGGAAGACACCCGCGCCCGCCTGCTGGCGGCAGCCCGCGCCGAGTTCGCCGCGTACGGGATGAGCGGCGCCCGCGTCGACCGCATCGCCCACGAGGCCGGCGTGAACAAGCAGCGCATCTACGGTTACTTCGGCAGCAAGGAACAGCTCTTCGCCACGGTGGTGGCCGAAGCCCTGGGCGGCCACGCGGCCGACGTCCTGCCTTCCGGACGGCCTTCCGGCACCCCCGAAGACGCCGTGGAACCGGTCGCCCTGGTACGCGCCATCCACGAGTTCCACCGGCGGAACCCCGACGTCATCCGGCTGATGATGTGGGAGGCGTTGCACTACGGAGACAGCCCGGTGCCCGCCGAACCCCAACGCGCCGAAGGCTACGCCGAGTTGGTGACCGCCCTCGCCGCCGCCTCAGGCGGCGGACTGGACCACCGCTCGGCCGCCACCCGGCTCCTCCTCGCCGTCGGCATGGCCGTCCTACCGCTCGCCCTGCCCCAGATGGCACGCCTCGTCCTCGGCCCCACCGATGACACCGACCCCTACCTGGTCTCCCTGAGCGCCCTGCTGTCCGGTCCCGAACGGCGCTGACGACCACGGCGGGCGGCCGGGACGATCGGGACGGTCTCACTGGAGCGGCTGCTCGCCGAGCCCGCCGGCCGGTGTGCGGACGCCGACGAAGTGGCGGCGGTAGGGGCCGCGCTGCGAGTCACCCGGCCGCCTCGCCATCAACCCGAATCAGCTCGTGGTCAGGCGGCGAGCCAGTCGCGGTAGTGCGTGGGGGCGATGTGCGCGCCGTACGGCGCGGTGAGGGCTGTGCCGGATGCGGCGGCGAAGGGGCCGGCCTCGTCGTCGGTCACGACGAGGCGGCTGTTGCCACGGGCTGCAAGGGTGATCTTGCCGAGCTCGTCCAGGAGAAACGTGTCGGGGCCGGCGACGTCGCGGACGCCGTGCAGAGGGGCGCCGGTGGCGATGTCGGCGACGGCTCGGGCGGCATCGGCGACGGCGATGGGCTGCAGCAGGGTGGGGGGCAGCCGAACGCTGTCGCGCCGCGTGGTCCAGGACATGATCGCGTCGATGTACTCGAAGAATTGGGTGGCGCGGACGATGGAGTAGGGGACCGTCGCGGTCTTGTACAGCTCCTCCTGGAGGACCTTGGCCCGGTAGTAGCCGAGGCCGGGCACCCGGTCCACGCCGACGATGGACAGCAGGACGGCGTGCTGGACACCGGCCTCCTCGGCCGCGGTGAGGAGGTTGGCTGTCGCGGTCCGGAAGAAGTCGGCGGCGGTGTCGTCGGCGGTGGGTGACTGCGTTGCGTCGATGACGGCATCGGCGCCCGCCAGCGCCGGGGCGAGCCCTTCGCCCGTGGGGAGGTCCACGCCGGTGGATCGAGCGTGCCCTCTGGCTTCGTGCCCGTCCTCGGCGAGAACTTGGACGATCCTGGAGCCGATCAGCCCGGTTCCGCCGATCACTGCGAATTTCATGTCATGCCTTCCTGGAAGAGTCGGTCCTGCCGGGCCGGGGGTCAGCCGAAGATGGCGGTGGGTTCGCCGACGAACCAGGTGTTGTCGATGACGAGCCGGCGGATGACCCAGCGGTCGCCGTCGCGGACGAGTTCGACGTCGTAGGGGTTCTTCAGCAGCGCGTGCCGGGTGGGGTCGGCGGTGAGCAGGTGCTGGGCCTCCACCAGGGCGGTCAGGCGGGCGGTGTCGCCGTCGACGGCGATCCGTGCGTTGGTGACCTGGTGGGTGGTGTCGACCCGGCCGGTGAACATACCCAGGATGGTGGTGACGATGGTGTCGCGCCCTGACATCAGCGGCGGCCTGGCGCCCCACTTGGCGGCGGCCGGGCGGAAGTCCAGCTCGGCGTCGGCGGCGAAGGCCGAGGCGAACAGCTCCTTGTCCTTGAGGTCTTGGCCGAGGCCGAAACGGTAGAGCGCGTCGGCGATCTCGGCGCGGTCCCTGAGCTCCGCGACGACTGCGGCGGCGTCGGTGGAGGGGGCGGTCAGGGCGCTCCCGCTGGTGACGTACATGATGTTCTCCGTAGCAGGTCAAGTGGTGTTCCGATGCCTTGATCCTGCTGCAGGCCACAGGGGGCATCAATGCGCACCTGTGCAACGATCGTGAAGCCCAGGTTAACGATGGAGAGGTCCGGGGATGCTGGAGCGGTACGAGCTGGAGGCGTTCCTGACGCTTGCCGAGGAGCTGCACTTCGGCCGCAGTGCCCAGCGGCTGCACATCTCCACCGCCCGGGTCAGTCAGACGATCGCCAAGCTGGAGCGCCGCATCGGCGTCCCACTGTTCCACCGCACCAGCCGTCGGGTGGAACTGTCGCCGGTGGGCCGGCAGTTGTACGAGGAGACCCGGCCCGCCTGGGACCGCATCACCGACGCGTTCACACGCGCCGTCGATGCCGGACGCGGCCTGACCGGACTGCTACGGGTCGCCTTCGACGGGCCGGCCGCGGGCCAGCTCATGGTCGGGGCGACGCAGGCGTTCCGCGCCCGGCACCCCGACTGCGACGTCCAGCTCCGCGAAGCACAACTGCCGCAAGTCCTGCCGTGGCTGCGCAGCGGGGAGGCGGACGTCGCCCTGACGGGCCATCCGATACGCGACGACGTCGTCATGGGGCCGGTCCTGGTGCGCGAAGCACGCATGCTCGCCGTGCCGACAGGCCATCCCTTCGCCCGCCGCACAGCCGTCTCCGTCGAGGACCTGGCCCGCGTCACCGTCCTCCGGATTCCCGAGACTCTGCCCGATTCCCTGCGCGACGATCGCGCGCCACGCCATACCCCCACCGGACAGCCCATCACACACGGACCGGCGGCCATGACGTTCACCGAGATGCTGACGCTCGTCGGCGCGGGCGAAGGCGTCGCCACCGTCGGCGCTCACACGCGACGCTACTTCGCCCGCCCCGATGTCACGTATGTGCCTTTCAAGGACGCCGCGCCGGTGGAGTGGGGCCTGGTGTGGCTCGTGGACGGGGCCACGGCCCGCATCCGAGCCTTCAGCCAGGCCGCACTCGGCGTGGTGCAGGAGCCCACCCCGTCGCCTTGACGCCCCGTTGTGTCCGACGAGCCGTCCGGTCAGGATCGCGGTGTCGTACCGACGGAGTCGGGAATCGGCCGTCGCACAGTGCTGCGGAGCGCATCGGTCAACGCGCTCACGTCGGTTCCAGTGGGCAGGGCCCATATCAGGTCGGCGATGCGGTCGGCTTGGTCCTCGGGTATCGCTCTGGTCGCGTTGAGCCGGAACTTGGCGGTCAGTTGCTCTTGTGACATCGGGTTGCCCGGTCCGCCGAGGCTCACCGGCACGCGTTCCGTGTGTCGCGATCCGTCGGCGAGCGTGGCCGTCAGCACCGATGGCATCTGCCTCGGGAACACGGCGCCGCACTCGTCGTCGGCGACGACCCGGACCTTCGCGGCGAGCGCAAGCCGCCGTGGATCCCGGGCGGCCGAGTCGGTGAAGTCCTCGTGGGACAGGCCGAGGCCGCCGCCGCCCAGCAGTGCCGCGGCCACGGTGAACGGGCCGCTGAACGCGGCGTGGTAGCCGGAGCGCGGTCGGCGCTTCTCCTCCGTCGGTTCGCCGATCGTGTGGACCACCGGCGCCGGGACACCCAGTACCAGGGACTCGACGGCGTCCGGGTCGATCCCGGCGGCGCGCATCCGCAGGGCCGCGTCCACGCCGGGGTGGGTGAAGTGGTTGCACGGGTACGGTTTGAAGAAGACAGTGGCCGCTTCCCAGCGCTCGCCGAGGCCGTCGGTCAGTTGGCCGAGGTCTGCCCGGTCGCCGCAGAACGCGTTGAGGAAGCCGAACCGGCCTTCCAGCACGGTCGGTGGGCCGGTCAGGCCGTGCCCGGCCAGATCGGCGGCGACCACTCCGCTGTGCGCCGCCCAGCCGCAGTGCACCCGCTTGATGGTGCCGCCGGTCCGGTTGGCCTCGATCACGCCCGATCCCATGCTGCAGGCGATCCCGATCACTGACGTGAGTGCTTCCGCGTCCAGGCCGCGCAGCATGCCGGCGGCGACGGCCGCGCCTACCGTGCCGCAGATCGCGGTGGCGTGCTGGCCGCGGTCGAAGAAGACCGAGTTCTTCACGGCCGGGTCGAATCCGGCCATGCCGAGCCGGCAGGTGACCTCGACGCCGATGGTGATCGCGTCCAGCAGCGCGGCGCCGCCCGCGTCGACCTCCTCGGCCACGGCCAGGGCGGCCGGGATCACCGCCGCGGACGGGTGCAGCACGGACGGCAAGTGGGAGTCGTCGAAATCCAGGCAGTGCGCGAGCGTGCCGTTGACCAGCGCCCCGGACGGTGCCGGCAACCGCTGAGCGGAGCCGATCGCGGTGGTCGCGGATACGCCGCCCCAGGCTCTGGTCAGTTCGTGCACGATGTGGGCAGGCTCGCAGTCGAGGGCCGCGATACTGTTGCCGACGAGGTCGACCAGGCGGGAGACGGAGGTCTCCCTGAGGTCAGCCGGCAGGCCGGTGCGGGCGGCTTGTGCGGCGAGCGCGGCCAGTCGCTGTGCGGGTGTGTTCATCGGTTACCGCCTACCAGCGCGAGCGGACGGACGGGTGAGCCGGTCGCGCCGAGGATCTTCAAGGGTGCCAGCACGAACGCGAACACGGCTGTGCCCAGGTCGACGAGATCGGTCAGCCGCAGGTTCTCCACGATGTGCACGCCGACGTCGACGAGGAGCATGCGATGGACCGGGAGAACGGCGTGCCCGGCTCCGGGATGGATCTGCTCGAACGCGGTGGTGTCCGTGCCGGCCGCGATGATCTCGTGGTCCACCAGCCACTCGGCGGCGGACGGTGTCAGGCCGGGCACGCCCGTCTCGTGACCGAGGTACCGATCCGGGTCCGGCCACCACGTGCTCCAACCCGTGTTGATCAGGCACACACCACCGGGGCCCGGTTCGGCACCGGCACGGTGGGCGGCCCGGTCGAGGTCCTCCGCGGTGATCCCGTAGCCACCGGGGAGGCAGTCTGTGTCGTGCGCGGCGGCCACGTCCAACAGCACGCCGCGGCAGACCATCGGCGAGATCGTCTCGACACCGTGGACGGTGAACCGGCCACCGGATTGCGCTTGCCCGCTGTCCCAGCCGCCGTGCAACCGGCCCTCGTGCGAGGCGTGCGCGAAGGCGTCGATGTGGGTGCCGACGTGGCCGCCGGTCACGATGATCTCGTTGGCCGCCGAGGTGCCGTCGGGTCGGACCGAGTCGCCGTGCCGCCGCAGCAGCGCCATCTTGAAGCCGGGGTGGTTGGGGGAACACGGCATACCGTTGAACAGTGGCTGCGCCAGGTCCACCGTCTTGACACCCTGGGCGATGGCCGCCAGCAACGCGTCGGATGTCACGCTCTCCGTGTCCGTCATGACGGCTCCTTGATCAGGTCGAGGGCATGCGCGAGTTCGAGGGTGAGCTTCGCCTGCGCGGTGATCGGCGGCGCGACGAGCCGGCCCTGTCGCTCCGTGATCACGACCGACGTGCTCCGTTGCCGGGCCGCTTCGGCGACCGCGCAGATCTCGCGGGCCTCCGCGATCTCGTCGGCGGTCGGGGTGTAGACTTCATGGATCACCGGCACCTGCGCCGGATGCAGTGCCATACGGCCGAAGAACCCAAGTCCTCTGCCGCGTCGGGTGCTCTCCCGCAGCCCGGCCGGATCGCGTACGTCCGGATACACGCACTGCGGCGGACACCCCAGGCCGGCGGCCCGCGACGCGGTCACCACGCGTACCCGGGCAGCGTCCATGGTCGGCCCGTCGGCATCACAGCGCAGGTCCACCCGCAGATCCCCTTCGCCGAGGCCGAGCAACTCGACCCGGCTCGCCGCCTTCGCCAGGGTGTACGCGCATTCCACCGCGAACGCGGATTCCAGCAGGAGGTGGACGGTCGCGGGGGAACCGGCCGTGTCCAGCAGGTCATCGACGGTCCGGACGTCGTCCGGACCGGCGACCTTCGGCAGCCGAACGCCCCACAGGCCCGGTCCGGCGACGGCCAGCACGTCGTCGGCGCATCTCCCGGAGCCCACCGAGTTCACCCGCACGTAGGTCGGCTTGCCGGTAGCGCGCGCCGTCACCTCGGCGACCGCGTCGCGGGCGTAGTCCTTCTTCTCGTCGGGGACGCTGTCCTCGAGATCCAGAACGACAGCGCCGCACTCGGACGCATACGCCCGCTCGATCTGGCGCGGGAGATGGCCGGAGACGTACAAGTAGCTGAGAACGTGGTTCATGGCCGCGCCAGGTCCGGTGCCAGTGGGGCGAGGCGGTCGGGGCCGAGCGCGGCCCGGAGTCCGGCGTCGGTGACGCCGAGACCGGGTCGCGGAGCGAGGCACAACACGCCGACCTTGCCGAGGTGTTGGTTGGTCTGCACCATGCGCGCGGCCTCGCCCACGTCGTCGAGTGGGTAGACGGCGGAGAGCATCGACGCGATCCGGCCCGTGCTGATCAGGCGGTTGGTTTCCCACTGTTCCTGGTAGTTGGCGCCGTGGCTGCCGATGATCCGCTTGAGCCGCATCCACAGGTAGCGGTTGTCGAACTGATGCTGGTAGCCGGTGCTCGATCCGCACGTCACCACGACGCCGCCACGCCGCGCCACGAACAGCGACGCGCCGAATGTCGCCCGGCCGACGTGTTCGAACACGATGTTCGGGTCGTCACCGGTCTCCTTGCGGATCAGCTTGCCCAGCCGCTTGCCGACCGCGACCACCTGGACCGGGTCGTCCGCGGCGCGGTCGTCGAGCCCTATCTCGTGCCGGTTGACGACGATGTCGCAACCGAGCCGGCGCACCGCCTCCGCCTTCTCCTCCGTACCGACCACACCGACCGCGGTCCCGCCCCCGTTGCGCACCAACTGCACCGCGTATCCGCCGAGTCCGCCGGAGGCGCCCCAGATCAGCACGGTGTCGCCCTGCTTGAGCCGTGCGCCATGCTCGCCGACCAGCATTCGGTACGCGGTCCCGGCGCACAGCGGGTTGCATGCCGCCTCCTCCCACGTCAGGTGCGCGGGTTTGGGCAGCAACTGGGTCGCGCGGACCACCGCGTAGTGCGCGAGTCCGCCGAAGTTGGTCTCGAAACCCCAGGCGAGCTGTCCGGGGCCGAGCATGCCGTCGGCCTGGGTGTCGGGTTCCTGGTCGTCGGCGTAGTTGGGGTTGATCACCACGTGGTCGCCGATCGACCAGTGGCGCACGCCGTTCCCCACCCGTACGACCACCCCCGCGGCGTCCGAGCCGACCACCTGGTAGGGCAGGTTGTGCCGGGTGTCCCAGCCGCCGCGGGCAGCCATCCGCTCCAGGAAACGGAACGTCGGGATCGGCTCGAACATGGCCGACCAGACCGTGTTGAAGTTGATGGCGCTGGCCATCACGGCCACCAGCACCTCGTCCGGAGCCAGCTCGGGCATGTCGACCGGCCCCACTCGCAACGACCTGCGCACGTCCTTGTCGGTGTCGCCATCGAACATGCGGGTGTCGTCGGCCAGCAGGTGCGCGGCCGGAAACCGTTCGGGCAGCGGCGTTCCCGCCAGTTCCTCCGCGGACGCGCCGGCGACCACGGCGGCGGACAGCTCCGGTAGTGCCGTCAGGGGTGTCACTAGTAGATCCCCTCCACCACGGTCTCGCCTTCGAACGCGTCCAGTGGAGCGGGTGAAGACACCGAGTCCCCGATGTGTCCGGGCGGTCCTGGCACGCGGATGACGGTGTCCCGCTCCAGGTTGTTGGGCAGGAACATGCCTTTGCTGACATGATTCATGACGACCTGACCGCGTTCGCCGTAGCCGACAGGCTCTCCGGTGGCCGGATCGACGACGCGGAACGTCACCACCGGGCTGCGCGGGTCGTACACGATGTCCTCGTCGGCGGATCGGCCGGGCCGCTCCATGGCACTCTCCAGGATCATGAGGCTGCCGTAACGGCTGAGCATCCGCACCGACGGGAAGAACTCGTGGCTCAGTTCGAACCGCTCGTCAACGGTCATGTGCGCGCCGCCCCAGAAGATCAGCTCCACCTTGCTGTTGATCAGCTCGACAAGGCTCGGTCGCCGGGTACAGGCCCGCAGCAGCGGTGGTGTGATGACCAGCAGGCCCACCCGCTGCGTGGCGAGGATGTGCTCCGCCTGGTCGAGCACATGGTCCACATATGCCTCGACCTGGTCCTTGCGTCCCGTGCTGGTGAGTTTCTTGACCCACCGGGGATCCATGTCGATGGTGAACTTCACGGTCCGCTGGCGCTCGACGACGAAGTCGTACAGCGCGCCGGCCTTGTGTGGACCGGTCGGGCCGAGATAGAGGATGTTGGAGGGTTGGCGTCCGGCGAACTGCGGGCCACGCATCATGCGCTCGACGTTGCTCTCCACCCAGTCCGGCATCAGGATGGCCCGCTTCGGCGCCCCGGTGGTGCCGCCGCTCTCGAACACCCTCGGTGCCGGGGGTTTCGGGCCGTAGCCGCGCGGAACGAGGTCCTCGACCGGGACGGTGCGCAGTTCGCTGACGACGTTGGGGAAGCGGCGAAGGTCGTCGAAGGTACGCACGTCCGTCACCGGGTCGAAATCCAGCGACTTGGCGCGCCGCAACCAGAACGGGGAGCCGGTGTCCGCGCCGAAATGCCAGGCCATAGCGGTCGCCAGGTACTCTTCGGGGTCGTCGGGGTCGAGTGACGGGTCGAGAATGGCCCACCGCTGCTCATCGTTCATCGCTGCGTTCGTTCCCTTTCGTCGGTGGGGGCGGCGTTGTCGTGAGGCTCGTCGAGGATCCCGAACACCTCGTCACGGTGTTCCCCGAGCCGCGGCCCGGCCCACCGCACCCGGCCGGGCGTCTCGGAGAGACGGAAGGGCACGTTCGGCATGAGGACGCTGCCCAGTTCGGCGTCGGGCACCCGCACGACCAAGTCCCTGGCCTGGAAGTGCGGATCGGCGAGGACGTCGTCGACCTCGTAGATCGGGGCGACGGCCGCGGCGACGGCCTCGAACGCCGCGATCACCGCGGGGCGCTCGCGTGCGGCGATCCACCGGCCGACGGCGTCGTCGATCACCGCCCGGTGTTCGACCCGGCCCATCCCGGAGGCGAACCACGGCTGTTCGGCCAGATCACCCCGGCCGACAAGGCGGACCACGCGTTCCGCCACCGCCCGTGCGGGGGCCGACACGGCCACCCAGCGGCCGTCGGCGCACTGGTACACGTTGCGCGGCGCGCTGCTCCTGGAGGCGTTGCCTACTCGCTCCGGCTTGATCGCCAGCGTGTCGTACACGGTCAGCTGCGCGCCGAGCGCGCCGATCATCGACTCGGTGATCGAGATGTCGACGACCTGGCCCTTGCCGATCGCATCACGGGCGTGTACCGCGATCAGGGTGGCGTACGCCGCCTGTACGCCCGCGAACGCGTCGGCAGCCGGGAAGGCGGGCAACTGGGGCGGCCCGTCAGGACCGCCGGACATGGCGACCAGACCGCTCATGGCTTCGGCCAGGGTGCCGAAACCGGCCCGCCGCGCGTAGGGCCCGTCCTGTCCGAAACCGGTCACCCGAGTGATGACGAGTCGTGGGTTGTGTTCATGGAGCACGTCCGGGCCGAGCCCCCAGCTCTCCAGGGTTCCTGGACGGAAGTTTTCGATGACCACGTCGGCCTGTGCCGCCAATCCCAGGAATCGTTCCCGGTCCGCGGCGTCCTTGAGATCGAGAGCGATCCCCTTCTTGTTGCGATTGACCACTTTCCAGGCCAACGGGACGCCTTGGTGCGAGTGGCCGTAACCACGCAACGGATCACCGGAGGGGTGTTCCACCTTGACGACGTCGGCGCCGAAATCCGCGAGCAGTTGCGCCGCGTACGGTCCGGCGAAAAGCGTTGATATGTCGAGAACCCTGATGTCCGCCAACGGCAGCGCGGAGTTGGGCGGGTCGTCCGGCCCTGTTGTCATGATTGTCTCGCTTCGCTGAAAGTTATCGGGTCCGAGGCGACCACGGGCCAGCCCGCGTCGTGCGCGGCGGCGCGCAGAACCAGGTCGGATCCGATCACCGTGGGGTTACCGACGCTGCGCAGCAGGGGTAGGTCACTGGCGTGATCGCCGTACGCGTAGCAGACGACGGGGTCGATCCCGTGTTCGATCATGAGCGCCGTCGCGGCGGCGGCCTTCGCCGGACCGATCATCGGTACGGCGATCTCCCCGGTCATGACTCCGTGATCGTCGATGACGGGATCGGTGCACAGCACTCGGTCGGCACCAAGGGCGTCGGCGATGGGAGCCACGCAGGGCAGAAACGACCCGGAGACGAATACGACGAGATGCCCGGCGTTGCGGTGCCGCCGCAATGCGTCGACCCCGGCGGAGATCAGTGCGTCGGGCCGGTCGAGAAACTCGCGGGCCCATCGCCGGCCCTCGACGATCAACCGTTCCCACTCCACACCCGCGTACTGACGGTAGTAGGCACGGTTGATCTCGGCTCGGTCAACGCGTGACTGCATCGCGTGGAGCTGTGCGCGGATCGCGTCGTATCGCTCGCCATGGTCACCGGCGACCGCGAGGTGATGGCGCAGAAACTCGAAGATCGTCTTGGCGTTCACGATCGTCTCGTCGACATCGAAGAACGCCACCGGAGTGGCAGGGCGCGTCATGTCGCCGACCGTCCGGTGCCGTTGAGGTTGGTCACGGCCGCCGCAGCCCTGCGCTGCTCGACCGCGCCGATGCGGTCCCACTCGAATGCCGTGAAATTGATTGTCGCACAGGAGACCCTTCTGCCGGACTGCTGCATCTCTATTCGGACGTGAAAGTCGAGTTTGCTCGGGTCATGGAGATCGGCGTTCAGCACCGTAGCGGTGATCGAGGCCGGCAACGGAAACAGGAAGTTCTCGAAGTCGATTTCCATGGAGTTCCATACCACGAAGTACTTGTTCGATGGCCAATGGTGCCGATAGCCGACCTCGAACAGCGCGAGGAACATCTGTCGCGCGGCCTCGACACCGACCATCCCTTGCACGTGCAAGCCGGTCTGATGGTCCTGCAGCAGCTCGTTGCGGCCGTCCACTCGAAGCCGCGCCGTGAAGGTCTGCGGTCCGAGTTGCCGCAGGTCGGCGAGGAGGACGTTCTCCGGATTGTGCTTGTGTACGACGTCGCGGTCCGCCGCGCGAGACTCCACGTCGTCGGAAATGCGCACGTGGTCGGTCATTCCCAGGCGGGCAAGGGTGGCCCGCAGGTCGTCGAGTGCGTCGTCGCTGACGTCCTGACCCCTGACGATCTCGACGGGGTGGGTGGTGCCTCGGTATTCGCCGGCGGCGACCGTGGCGGCGAACTCGGACACCGTGCGGACTCCCGGCAGCGCGGCGGATGTCTGGAATCGCTCACCGACCAGAACGATCGTGTGAGCCTCGGTCTGTGCGGGGACGCTGTCTGTCGTGGAAGTCACGGTCACGGTCTCCTCTTACCTGCTCAGGCGGTCTGCCGCGTCGTTCAGACTTCTCGTCCTGCCACAGCGGATTCACGAGTGATTTCTCGGAGCGTCTTGTCGATGTCGGGCAGCCCGGCTGCCGAACCATGCGCGGCAACGAAACCGTCCGGGCGAATCAGGTAGTAGCACCACGACGAACACAGCAGGCGGGGTGCTGGCACAGTGAGGTGGTGGTGCTGAACCACGTCGCACCGGTTCTCGGCAATCCGGCGGGCCTTCGATTCGGCGGGGTGATCGGCATTGCCCAGCGTGAGCAGCAGAAAGCGATGCGGCGCAGTACCGGCCACGGCCTGGATGTCGGTGGGGAACACGGTCCCCACCCGCCCGGGATGCCGGTGCTTCCCGGACAAGCTCGGGAACTTGCCCGGCGAGTAGGAGAGACGATTGCCCGCCATCGTGGCGGCGATATGCCGTTGTACGGTTTCAGAGCGCTCCGCGATACCGAACGCCATGTCGCGGACCTGTGCCTTCCACGGCGCGGTGACGAGCCATGCCCGGGTCTGGACATCGGTGTTGCGAACGACCTGCTTGGCGATGCGGTGCCGTTCGCTGTGGTAGGTCGACAGTAGGGCTTCGCCTGCTGTTCCGTGCACGACCATGGCGAGCTTCCACGCGAGGTTGTGGGCATCCTGGAGACCGGTGTTCAGTCCTTGGCCACCGGCAACGGAGTGGACATGGGCGGCATCGCCGATCAGGAAACAGCGCCCGGCGCGCATGCTGGCGCTGATGCGTCGATGAGCCTGAAACAGGGTGAGCCACTGTGGATCCGACAGCTGTATTCCGCCGGGACCGCGGAGATCGGCGAGTTGCTGAATCATCGCGAGCGATGCGGCGTCGGTGTCGCGCGGGACGTTGACAAACACCCGGTGGTAGTTCCCGGGGAGCGGAGCGATGACGAGGATGCCACCCGGACTCTGAAAGTACCGCACCTCATCACGGCAGAGATCACCTGCTGCCCGGAAATCACCCAGCATGAACAAGCTGGGGTAGGTGTCACCGACGAAGTCGATGCCGAGCGCGCTGCGCACAGTACTGTGGGCGCCATCGGCGCCGATGACCCAGTCGGCGTCGACAGTCATGCCGCTGCCGTCCGGTCGGCGAACGCTCAGCCGGACACCGTCGGGGCCCGCGTCGACATCGGTGACCGTGTGCTCCCACTCGACGCCGCCGTCCACGTCGCGCAGCGCGTTGGTGAGCAGTTCTTCGGTGATGTTCTGCGGAAGGCACAGCGGTGCGGTAGCCGCTTCGAACCGGAGTCGCCCGATGCGTTTCTTCGACGAAAAATACTGGAATCCGCGCATCGGAATTCCTCGATCACGAGCGTGCTGCGCCATCCCGAGATCTGCGAAAATCTGAAGCGTTCGTGGCCATAGTAATTGCGCTTTGGAATGGGTCGCCGGTGCGGACCGACGATCGAAGACGCGAGTCCGCACACCCCTTTTGCGAAGCTCGCATGCAGCCATAATGCCGGTCGGTCCGCCACCGACAATGACGACTGTGGAAGTCCCAGTGGGCATGCGGTCATGCTACGGGCTCCGGTATCCGAATGCAATGACCAATAACCGTTGTTCGAAACGGCAACGCGGCCTGTAGAAACGGGCATCCGGTCCTGTAGGAACGGACGTCCGGCTGGTCAGGACAGACGATCGGTGGCGTCATTTCGGGCAATCGACCAGATGGGCGGGCTCAGGGGTGGCGGTATGCCTCGCCGGCATGCCAGGATCAGCTGGAACCCAGGTAGGACTAGGATTTACGGATGACCAAAAGCACGGTCGGCGAACTCGTAGTCGAGACCACATCCGGCATGGCATGCGGATTTATGGATCGCGGCGTGCCCAATTGGCGGGGAATCCCTTATGGAAGCATCCCAGAGCGGTTCTCCCCACCGGTCCCACTCCGTTCCGCCCGGCGCGTGGACGCCCGCACCTGGGGGCCGGTCTGCTGGCAGGTCCCGGTCGGGCCGCGGAAGAAGTGGGCACCCATTTACCCGGATGCCGTCGAAAGCGAGGACTGCCTCAACCTGAACGTCTGGTCGCGTCGGCCCGGCCGGCCGGACCCGCAACCGGTTCTGGTGTGGCTGCACCCCGGGCGGCACATGCTCGGCGGCAACTCTCCCTCGGTGGACCCCTGGGTGCTCGCCGCCTATCACGACGTGGTGGTGGTGACACCGCACTACCGGCTCGGGCCGTGGGGTTGGCTGTATCTCGGCGAACTCGCCCCGTCGGACTACGCGCACAGTTCGAACCTGCCGGTCCGCGATCACCTGCTCGCGTTGGAGTGGGTGCGGGACAACATCGCCGCGTTCGGCGGCGACCCCGGCAACGTCACCCTCTTCGGCCTGTCCACCGGGGCGTCCGATGTCGCCACGCTGCTCGGCGTGCCTGCCGCGCAAGGGCTGTTCCACAAGGCGGCGATCTACAGCGGCAACGCTGACAACGTCATCACGCTGTCCGATGCGTCCGAGTTCGCCAACCGCTTCCTCACCGCCGCCGGCTCGCTGGCGGACAGCGCGCCGGACCTGGCGCGGTTGGACAATGTCGCACTGCGCTACATCCACGGCAAGATGCTGCGATCCGGCCCGGTTCCGTACCAACCGTGCGTTGATGGCGACGTCATCCCCGACTCCCCGCTGCTCGCGATGGGCAAGGGCCTGACCACGGGCGTCCCGGTCCTCGTCTCGGTCACCTCGGACGAAGCCGGGATGTACGAGGCGGTCAGCTCGCCCAAGGACGTCGCGGAGAAGTACGCCGAGGTCCTCGGCGACGACGGCAGCACGCATGAGCAGAAGCTGGAGGCATTGACCCGGAAACTCTACGTCGAGCCCGCCGAACGGCTGATGAGCGCGGTCGCCGGTGGCGGCGGGACATGCTGGGCGCAGGTTTTCGACTACCACCCCACGCTGTCGGTCCTCGCCCGCGACCCGCGGCTGGCTCACCGCGCCGTGCACGCGGTCGACAAGGCCGCGCTCTTCCACGACCTGGACGGCCCGCTCGGCACCGACGCGGATCGTCGCGCCGCCGTCGAGGACCAACTCGGTCTGATCAACCTGGCCCGGCACGGCCACCCGGGGTGGGCAACGTACACGGCGCGGGAACCCACCGCGAAATGGATCAACCCCGACCTGCGCGATGGACACACCATCCGCGCTTTCCGTCGGTGACGACCGGCATCGCGCCGACTCGCGGTCACCTGACCAGGGCGAATCCAGCTTTCCGGTGCCGCTCATCCACCGGGAACGGCGCCACACCACGTTCCAGTCCGCAGCGAGCTCGTGGGTGGATCTGGTGGTCCAGCGCAGCGGCGAGACGGGGATCGCCGTGGACGTCGAGGCCCGACCACCGGATCCACGACGCGCTCGTGGCCACCGCCGACCCCGCGGGCTTGCTCGAACAGGGCTTTACCGGCGCCCAGTTCGCGCACCCCGGGCAGCACCCCTGACCCCGCAGGCGCCGACGCCACGAGCCACCGCTCCGATGCCGCCGTGGCCGAGCGATCGGTTCTCCGCTCCCACCAGCAGACGCCGCTGCCACTCGACATCTCCGACCTGTCGCGCGCGGTCAACGGGGCGAACACCCCGGTGGACGGCGGGCGGAACGCGCCAAGCGCCCACGGCTACTGAGCGGCGCGGGCGGCGGGCGTCCCATGGGCGTCGGGCGTGCCCTTCACGGGAGGCCGACGTGGGAGACGTCGTGGCGTCCGAGCCGCTCCTGCACGTCGTGCAGCAAGGTGGCGAGCAGGGCCGACAGTTGCCCGCGCTGGTGTGGTGGGAGGCCGGAGAGCAGTTCCGTTTCCCTGCCGAGCACCTGGTCGACGGTCGACTCGACCAGGTCGTGACCGGCCGCGGTGAGGGCGACCAGTACCGTGCGCCCCTTGCCGGTGGCCGCTCCGCGGGTGACCAGGCCGTCGCGTTCGGCGCGGGCGACCCGCTGGGAGATCGCCCCGGCGGTCACCAGTGACTGGCGGGCCAGGTCACGGGTACTGAGCGTGTACGGCGGCCCGCTGCGGCGCAGGACGCTGAGCAGGTCCAAGGTCGCCGGGTCCACGCCGGCTTCGGCCAGCAGGCGTCTGCGGTCGTCGCCGAAGAGCTTGGCCAGCTGCCACAGCCGAGTCACCACGCCGATCGACTCCACCGGTGTGCCGGGCCTCTCCCGCCGCCAGGCCGCCGCGATCTCCTCGACGGCGTCCGGCGCGCCGGTGGTGGCTTGTTCCCGGTCGGCGTGGACACCTTCGGTTTGCTCGCGTGCCATGGACACCCCTAACGTTAAGTACTAAATTTAGACCTAAATACAGTCTGGCCCGTACCGCCACGGCACCGGGCACAAGCCCGGCGCCCGAAGACGAGGATAGGAAGATGACCGCACCGACGAGCTGTCAGGTCACCGGTGCCGCCCCTGCCCGGCGCGCCACCCGACGGGACTGGGCCGGGCTGACGGTGGTCCTGGCGGCGATGTCCATCAGCCAGATCGACATGTTCATCGTCAACGTGGCCGCGCCCGCCATCCAATCCGGCCTCCATGCCTCGTTCGGCGCGCTCCAGCTCGTCATCGACGGCTACGTCATCGCCTACGCGGCAGGCATGGTCACCGGCGGCCGTCTGGGGGACCGCATCGGCCGCAAGCGGACGTTCCAGATCGGCGTCGCCGCGTTCACGGCCGCGTCACTGCTGTGCGCCCTGGCCCCCGACACCCCCGTACTGATCGCGGCGCGGGTTCTGCAAGGGCTATCCGCCGCCGTGATGACACCCCAGGTACTCTCCATCGTCCGTGCCCAGTCCCCGATGCCCGCGACCGGGGCCGCGCCGTCGCCGCCTACGGCGCCTCCATCGGCCTGGGTGTGATCGCCGGACTCGTCGGCGGCGGACTCCTGCTCGACCTGGACGTCGCCGGACTCGGCTGGCGCATGATCTTCCTGATCAACGTGCCCGCCGGAGTGGCGATCCTCGCCGCCGCGGTGCCCGCGGTCGGTGAGAGCCGCAGCTCCCACCGGCCGCGCCTCGACCTGGCCGCCGTGCTCGCCACCGCGCTGATCCTGCCCGCCGTCCTCCTGCCCCTGGTGATCGGCCCGGACGCCGGCTGGCCCTGGTGGATCTGGCCCCCCGGTCGCCGCGGGAGCCCTGCTGACCGTCGCCCTGCTGCGCTGGGAGAAACACCTGGAGGACACCGGCGCCGAGCCGCTGCTGCCACGCCGGTTGCTGCGCGCCCCCGGCTTCCCACTGTCGATGCTCACCGTCGTCGTCTTCTTCTCCGGCAACGCCGGCCTGTTCCTCGTGCTCACCTACCACCTCCAGTCCGGAATCGGGCTGCCGCCCCTGGCCGCCGGCCTGGTCTTCGTCCCCCTCGGAGCGGGGTTCATCGCCGCCTCCGCCGCCTCTCGCCGCCTGGCGGCCCGCTTCGGCATCACCACCTCGGTGGTCGGCGCGACGGTCGTGGCGGCGGGCCTCGCCCTGGTGCCCCTCGCCACCGGCCACCCTCCCGCCACCCAACAATGGCTGCTGGCCGCCGTGATGGCCCTGTCCGGACTGGGCCAGGCCCTCGTCGTCGCCCCGCTCGTCGAGACCGTCCTGGCACGCGTCCACACCGACGACGCCGGAGCCGGATCCGGCGTCCTCAACACCCTCACCCAAGCCGGCATGGCCCTCGGCGTCGCCGCCATCGGCACCCTCTACCGCACCGCACTCGGCACCAACCCCGACACCCCCTCCCCCGACACCACAACCACCGACTACACCCACGCCTTCAACCTCACCACCCTCACCCTCGCCCTCCTCGCCCGCACCGTGGCCGCCCTCTGCCTCCGCCTCCGCCACACCCCCGCACGCGACACGGTGTCGACCTCCGCCGTACCGTCGCATCCGTCCGCCGCGGACCCGAGGAAGCCGCCTTCCGCATGACGCCGCTCGGTACGAGCCGGTGGACTCCGCCCAGGCTCGTCGCGGCATGCCGAACGACCGGTTCCGGGCGACGAGTTGGAGGGACGCGGCGGCACGGAGGGCGGATGCCGCCGCTGCGGGGAGTGGCTCAGCTGCTCCGGCTGGTCGCGTGCTTGGGCAGGAAGGACATCACGGCCCACATCACAGCGAGGGCACCGCCGACCCACCGGATGACGCCGGTGAACGCCCCCCGGCTGACCGCGCCGTCGGCCGAGCGTGGTGGCAACGGGCGAAGAGGGCCGCCCGCACACGCCGTCCCGGCGCAGTGTCAGTGGTGGCCCATAGCCTGTCGGCCATGACGAGAACGGCACAGACGTACACCTATCTCCGTCCATCCGCCGTACGGTCCACGGCGGATGGACGGAGCATCGGCCTGGAGACCTCGGGCGGCGCCACGTTGGCCGGGCGGGAGGCCCATCCGAGCTTTTTCCGGGGGTTTCTGACCTACCCTCAGGTCACCGCTGCCGGACTGCTGTGTGTCGCGGACGTCGCCGCCGCCCGCTACTACCAGTTGCAACTCGATTCCTGGCGCGACCCGGTCGTCACTGGGAACGGGGACCGGCTGAGGTTCGAGTCGTTCTCCGCCTGCTGCGGGGTGTACGCGCGGCTCGACGTGCTGGGCGACGCGCTGGACGGTGACGACATCGGGCACGGTACGACCAACGTCGACGTGAACATCCCGTTGCGGGACGCCCTGACCCGGGTGGGCGCGAGCGATCCGCTGCGTCTGGAGGTGGGGCCCGACGAGATGACCGTCACCACCTTCGAGGGGCCGGTGGTGGAGAAGAAGGTGCCGCTGCCCGAGCGCTGGCTGCGCGGCTTCGCCGAGACCCAGGTGATCGCCTCCGGTTTCGACCTGCGGGCCGAACTCCCGGCGGCCGAGGCCGTGCGTTTCCTCCGCGCGCTCCCCCGCCCCGGCGCCACCCGCGGCGCCTCCAAGGGAGCGCGCTGGGTCGTCCCGGCGGGCCGCTCGCTGCGCGCCACCACCCGGCCGGTCCCCGGCGCGGTCTGTCTGCCCGGGCCCGAGCGGCTGACCGCGCTGAGCCGGGTGCTGCGCCATGCGACGGGGCTGCGGATCCACGGCCCGGCCGTCACGGCGGGCAGCGGCCCGGTGGCGAGCGCGTGGGAGATCGGACTCCCCGGGATGCGGCTGACCCTCACCCTGTCCCCGGACACGTCACGGGGCTTCTCCGGCGAGGGCGGCGTCCTCGACGCCCTGGCGGCGGACGAGTCGGCCGAGGACGCCGACCTGGTGTCCGTGCTGCTCGCCTGGGACCCCGCCGTCGACATCGCCGACCTCGCCACGCAGTCCGGGCTGACCCCGCAGCGGGTACGGGCCGCGCTCACCCGCCTCGGCACGGCCGGGCGCATCGGCTACGACACGGCCGAGGCGGCGTACTTCCACCGGGAGCTGCCGTACGACACCGGACGGGCCGAGCGGGACAACCCCCGGCTGCGCGCCGCCCACGCCCTCGTCGACGCGGGTGCGGTGCGCCTCGACGGCGAGACGGCCACCGTCACCGTCGAGGATCACAGCCACCGGGTCAGGTCCGCCGAAGGGCGGCTGACCTGCACCTGCCGCTGGTGGGCCGAATACCGCGGCGGACGCGGCCCGTGCAAGCACGCCCTCGCCGTCCGCATCGCCCGCCGCGCGGCCGTCACCGCCACCGCTCAGGACAACACTGACACCCCCACCGGAGCCACCCGATGACCTTCACCCACGACCTCCCCGACCACCGGATCCCCGACGGGACCGCGGACGGCGTCCGCACCCTGCTGGACGCGGTGCGCGAGGGCCGCGTCGAGGACATCCCCAAGCTGGTCGGCACCCTGACCGACGCCGAACGGCGCAAGGGGCTGCCGGTGCTCAAGCAGTGGCGCAAGGAGATCCCGGAACTCTGGCGGGGCGAGGGGCACTTGCTGGTCCGCCGGGGTCTGCTGCTCGCCGGGGCGGGGTGCTGCACCGGCGCGACGGCGGCGGCCCAGTGGCTCACGAGCCGCGATCTGTGGTGGGCCGGGCCTGAGGACCCCCAGGTGGTCGTCGACGTGCTGGGCGACCGCGCCCCCGAGTGGCTGGCCGAGGTGGCGCGTCGGCTGGCGGAGCGCCGCACCGTCGGCGGGTGGGAGTACGGGCTGATCAAACGGCTGTCGCTGCTCGCCGGCTGCGAGCCGCCCATGACGGACGGCTTCGTCCTCGGCTGGGAGAGGGACATCCCTCAGCGGGGTAGGACGATCGAGGAAGGGCTGCGGGACGATCCGTTCCTGAAGGCGGCCGTCCCCCGGCTGTTCGAGGTGGACGAGGCCGGCTCGGACTTCCAGTACACCTGGGGCGCCGACCCCGGGTGGCCCGGGGCGCTCGCCTCACTCGCCCGGGAAGGGCTGCTCAGCCGCGAGATGCTGGTCGAGGGGTGTCTGTCACGGCTGCTGCGCGGTGGCCGGCTCGGCATCGTGAAGGGCTTCCTCGCCCTGCTGACCGCCCTGGACCTGACCGCGGACGAGCGGGCGGCGCACACCCTCACCTGGGTGCGGATGCTCTCCGTCGGGCACTCGCTGGCAGCCGCCCGCGCCCAGGAGGTGCTGGCCGAACTCGACGAGGCGGGGCGTCTGGAGACGGAGCACCTGGTCGAGGCGTCCAGGGCCGCCCTGTTCCGGCCCGAGAAGAAGATCGTGCGCGCCCAGTTGGCCATGCTCGACAAGGCGATCAAGCGCGACCGGTCCCTCACGGACGAGCTGCTGCCGGTGGTCTCCGAGGCCTTCGGCCACGAGGAGCACAGCCTCCAGGACAAGGCCCTCGCCCTGGCCGTCCGCCACCGCAAGCACGCGGGCGAGGGCGTCCTCGCCGAACTGGCGGCCAGTGTCCAGCTGCTCCCCTCCGACCTGCGTGAACGCGCGGCCGAGGCGTTCGGTGGCGTCGTGGCCGCCGAGGAGGCCGGTCCGCCCGCCGTGGAGGACGACGTCCTGCCGCCCGTCGCGGCCCCCGAGCGCCTGGACCCCGCACCGCTCGCCCCCGCCGAACTCGCCGAGGAGGTCGTCGCGCTGCTGCGTGGCAAGGGCACCCCGGCGCAGGAGGAGCGGGCGCTGAACAGCCTCGTCGTCCACGCCCACGCCGACCTGGCGGGGCTCCGCGCGGCCCTGGAACCGGTCGTCGCGGCGCACCGGCAGCCTGCCTCATGGCTGAGCGACAACGTCTTCGCGCAAGCGCTCGAAGCCGTCGTCATGTTCGTCATGGGCGACGCCGCGAAGGAGAAGACGAGCACCCTGCGCATCCAGTCCGGGCTGGGTGCCCTGCGCTTCCGGTTCCAGGAGCACCAGTGCCCGCACACGGCGATCTGGTCCGTCTGCCTCAGCCGCGCGGCCGAGATCGGGGCGCGGCTGGAGCTCGGGGACCCCTTGCCGTTCCTGCTGGCCACGCCCACCTGGACGACGGGGACCATCGACCCGTCGGAGCTGGCGGCCCGGCTCGCCGCGTACGAGGAATCGGGCACCGAGCCCGGCCCGGCCGACCTCGTCCAGGCCCTGCTGCGGCTGGACCGGGACGTGCCGCTCGAAGCGCGGGCCGCGGCGGACCGGCTCACCTCCCCGGCGGGGCGGCGGCTGGCCGCCTGGCTCGCCTCGGGCGGCCTGCCCGACCCCGTCGTCTCCCGGGAGACCGAACGGCTCAGGCTCAGGACCCCCCGCCCCGGTGTGCTCGTGCGCACCGAGGCCCTTCCCGGACATGAGGACCACCCCGAGCCGTTCCGCTCCCTGCTCGACGCGCACGACCCCATCGGCCGGCCGTGCAAGTGCGGGGGCGGCGGGCAGTGCTCCCCGCAGGCCCTGGCCCTCCTGCCCCAGCACCGGGAGATCATCGCGGCGCGGATGCTGTCCGCCTTCTCGGCCCTGGCCGACTCCGACCACCTCGGTCACGGCGTGCCCGTGCTGCCCGCGCTGGCCGAGTCCGGCGGGCCGGCGGGCCCCGCGACCCATCTGCTGGTGGCGTACGGACTCGGGGCGCGACGCTTCGAGGAGCAGCTGTTCGCGGTGGACGCGATGCTGGTGCTGGCCGCTCGCGGACAACTCCACGCGGAGCAACTCGGCCGGGATGTCGCCGAGTTGGCCAGCCTGCGCCGCCTCAAGCTGAAGCGGGTCGTGGCGGCACTTCAGGAAGCGGTGCGCACCGGTGCGTACGCCACGGTGTGGGCGGTGCTCTCGGGCGCCCTCCCCGGGCTCCTGTCGGGAGAACCGGCACTCGCCGACGGCGCTCTGCTCACGCTCGCGGCCGACTGCGCGGAGCGGTCCGGGTCCCGTGGCGCGATACCGGAGATCGACGAGCTGGCGGCGCGCAAGGGCTCGTCACAGCTGATCAAGCAGGCCCGGCGGCTCAGGACGGCGCTGAGCCGCGACGCCTCCTGCCGGTAGGCCGTCAACTGATCGTTCGCCGAAGGGAGGTTCGCGGGCGACGGAGGTGTATGCGGCGGCGAGCAGGCGTCCTTGGAAGCGGCCCAGCACCTGCATGGAGCGTGCCTGGTAGCGGCTGTAGCGGGCTCGGTCAGTGATCGGGAGCTGGGCCAAGGACGTCGACGGTCAAGCGCGTGCCACGATCCGGTGCACCGCCTTGCCGGAGGAGACGCTGGTCAGCTCCTCGTCCAGCAGCACCTCCAGGCCGGCGAGGCCCTGACGGACCAGCGACGGGGCGACCGGGGCGTACAGCCGGCCGTGGTCGTCGCGTTGGGCGCTGCCGGTGACCACCCGCCAGCTGAGGTAGAGGGTGCCGCCCGGCTGGAGCAGGCCACGCAGGCGCCGCACGGCGGCGGCGGCGACGGAGTCGGGCTCCAGGTGCATGATGACGGTCTCGCACAGCACGTTGGCGAAGGCGCCGTCGGGCGCGCCCGCCAGCTCGGGCAGGGCGGCACACTCGAATGGCAGCTGCGGGTACCGCTTGCGGGCCTCGGCCAGCAGCCCGGTGGACGGCTCGTACCCGGTGGTGGGAAAGCGGTTGGCGGTCAGCCAAGCCGTGTCCCGGCCGCCGCCACAGCCGACATCAGCCGTCGGTCCGGGACGGAACCAACGCAGCAACGCAGTCCGCAGATCGTCCGGTTCCGGCTGCTCGTGCCACTGCGAGGCGAAGGCGGCGGCCTCGCGGTCGTAACCGTGCAGGGTTTCCAGGTCCACCGGTTCGTCTCCCTCCCAACACGGCTGCGGGTCAGCGCGCTGAGCCAGCATAATCAGCCGGCCAACCGTCGAATCCGGCGGCAGAGGTCAATGCCGTGTCCTGCGGTAACCGTGTCGATCATCCTCGGGAGGGTGGGGCAGGTCAGCGGCGGGGGTTGACCCTGCGGTCGATGTCGAGGGTGAGGTGGAGGGCGTCGAGGACGCCGGCCGGGGTGAGTTGGTTGTCGGCGTTGCCGTGGAGGACGTCCATGACGTGGCCGATCATGGCGGTGTACTGGTCGGCGGGTGGGAGGTGCAGATCGCCGGCGCCGTCGGGGGTGTAGGCGGTGACCGTGCCGGTGGGCCTGCCGTCGAAGCCCATGGTGGAGGAGGCGTCCAGCACGCCGTGTTCGAACGTGGCGGTGTAGCCGCCGCGGGCGCCCCAGGTCGACGGCATCAGCGAGGACACCGAGGAGCGGGCGACGGCGCCGTCGAAGGAGAGGACGGTGTCGATGGCGGCGGAGTCCTCGTTCCGCGCGACCGTGGTGACGGTGATGTCGCGGGGCAGGCCGAGGACGCGGGTGATGATGTCCATGTCGCTGTGCATGGCCTCAAGCGGCAGGACGTTCAGCCCGAGCGAGGCCCCGGGCCACAGGTGAGCGGTGAGGTTCCACAAGGTCAGTTGCTCCAGCCGACCGTAGGTGCCCTCGCGTACGGCGTCGAAAAGGGCCTGGTTGGCGGGGATGAACCGGTCGAACATGTCCACGAAGACGTGCTTGTCGCTGCGCGCGGCGGCCTCGGCGACCCGCTTGGCGTCCTCCAGGTTGGCGGCCAGAGGCAGTTCGACCAGTGCGTGCTTGCCCGCGTCCAGGGCGCGCAGCGCGAACGGGGCGTGCAGGTCGACCGGGAGGCAGATGTCGACCAGGTCGAACGAGTCGTCCTCGAACGCGGCGTCCGTCGCCGTGGAGGAAGCGAAGCCGAACTGACCGGCCGCCTTCGCTGTCTTCTCCGCGTCGCGGCCGAACATCACCACCTCCACGTCGTCCCGAGCGGCGTAGACGGCGGCGTGCGCCTGGCCGAAGCCGGTTCCCAGCAGCGCGATCTTCATCTCGTTACTCTCCTTGCGTTTTTGGCGTCATGGCGCCCCGGGCTCCGCCATCGCGGGCGGGAGCCTGGACCGCCGGGGGTGCGGATGTTCAGCTGGCCTGGTCGCCGGTGGGGCGGGAGAACACACCGAAGCGGTTGCCGCGCGGGTCGATGAGGCGGCAGGAGACCAGGCCCCCGGGGCTGGTCCGCGGTCCGTGCTCCAGCCGTGCCCCGGCTCGCTCGGCGCGGGCGGTGGTGGCGGCCACGTCGGTGACCAGGAAGCACGACATGACGTAGTCGGCCCCGGCCGCGCCCTGGCCGCTGTGGTCCCGCAGACTGCCCGACGGCCACTTGGCGCCGGGGCCGAAGACTGTGGAGTGCGAGGTGCCGTCGGCCTGGTCGTTCTCGAACCGCCAGCCGAATCCCGCGGTGTAGAAGTCGGTGGTGGCCTTCACATCAGTGGTGCCGATCTCGAACCAGGCCATCGACCCCGGCTTCGGCGTGAACGCCGCCTGCTCCATGTACCGCCGCGTGCCGGTGATCCGCTCCTCGAATCGCCGCGAGGTGGACTGGGAGAACAGGGAGAGCAGGTTGCCGCGGGGGTCCCTCACGCGGGCGAAGACGGTCACGTCCCCCACCGGTGTGGCCGGCACGACGACCGTCGCGCCCAAGCCGGTGAGTTTGTCGACGTCTGCGGGCACGTCGGCGGACAGGATGGACAGGTTGATGGCCTCTTCGCCGGTGTCGCCCTGCTGGACGGCACCCATCGGCCACGGAGCGCCGGGCGCGAGGATGCGGGTGTAGGTGCGGCCGTCGATGGAGGAGTCCGGGTCGACCTCGAAGGTCCAGCCGAGCAGGGGGCCGTAGAAGCCGGTGATGGCGTCGGGGCCGGTGGTGCCGATCTCGAACCAGACGACCTGGCCGGGGGACATGTAGCTCATCAGAGTTCTTCCTCTTCGTACGGGTGGAAACGCACCGTGCGGTGCTGTGACTTGTCGTGGTCGAGCCTTGCTGCGTCTCGGGTGGCGAGCCCCGAGTGCACGGCGGGCGTCCGCGTTCCGCTCGCGTCACCGGGGCCGGCCCGGCTTCCCGCATCACCAGCGGGGATCAGCCCACCCGCGCTGATCTGCGCATGCGTAGGGGCTCGGGTGTGTTCGCTCTCCGGGCATGCCCCCACGCTAGGCGGGCTTTAGGACAGCACACGTCCTAGAAGACAGGCAGTCTGGAGGCATGACGACCGACCTGCCCGCTCGGATGCTCCGCCTGCTCTCCCTGCTGCAGACCCGCCGCGAATGGTCCGGCACCGAACTCGCCGAACGCCTCGGCGTGACCACCCGCACCATCCGCCGCGACATCGACCGGCTGCGCGGCCTCGGCTACCCCGTCGAAGGCACCACCGGCCACGCCGGCGGCTACCGCCTCGCCTCCGGCGCCGCGATGCCCCCGCTCATCCTCGACGACGAAGAAGCCATCGCCACCGCCGTCGCCCTGCGCACCGCCGCCGGTCACCTCACCGGCATGGAGGAGACCTCACTGCGCGCGCTCGCCAAACTGGAACGGATCCTCCCCGCCCGGCTGCGCGCCCAGGTCGCGGCCCTGCACCAGGCGACGGACACCATCGGCTGGGAAGACCGCGGCCCCCGCGTGGACCCGGCGGCGTTGACCACACTCGCCACCGCCTGCCGCGACCACGAAACCGTCACCTTCGACTACACCACCCGCGACGGCACCGCCGCCCGCCGCCGCGCCGACCCCCACCACCTGGTGGCCTCCGCCGGGCTGTGGTACCTCCTCGCCCACGACACCGGGCGCGACGACTGGCGTGTCTACCGCCTCGACCGCATCACGGACCCGGTCCCCACCCGTCATCGCTTCACGCCACGCCCCGTCCCCGGTCACGACCCGGCCGACTACGTCGCACAGAAGATCGCCACCGCACCCGCCCGTTACCGCGCCCTCGCCACCGTCCACGCCCCCGCCGACACCATCCGCCACCGCACCGGCGCCCTGCCCGCCCGCGTCCAGCCCCTCGACGACACCACCTGCACCGTCGACTGCTCCAGCGACTCCCTCGCCCACATCGCCCAGGCCCTCACCGCCCTGAACGCGGACTACGCCCTCGACGCCGACCCCGACGTCACCAACTACCTCCACCACACCACCGAACGCACCAGACGCGCCCTCGGCACCTGACGCCCCGATGGTCCGGCGGCGGCAACTCCACGGGCTGTCGGCACAACAACGGCCGTGACCGGCTGGGGAATCAGCCGGTCACGAATCCACCCCGCGGGGGCGATGGTCAACTGGAGGGTGAGAACGGCGTGAGCGAGGCCGGCGGCGCGGTTGATGCCGCACAGTGGCTGGCCCTCGGTGCCGCGCGGTCCACCGTCGACGACTCCGCCTCCCTGCCCGGCACCAGGACGGCAAGGGTGGCGCGGGCTTCACGTCGCAGCGTGGGGCGCCGAGCGAAGGTCGCGGTCAGAGCGAGAATCGAGACCGTGCATCCGTAGAACACGGCAGCGATCGTGGAGAGGAGCCCGATCGTCATCGGGCACGCACCTTTCTTCCCCCCGTTCGGCCCGTCCGGCACGCAGCCGGTGGAACGGGCGCTGATGCGTTTCCCCTTCACTATACGGCCACCGTCAACCCCGCCCGGGCTAGGTGTTGTTGGCCCGGGCTACGGCACACCGGGCCGGTCAGTGAGATGCGTGCCGGGACCGGTCACGCCTCGGGGAGCACCGCCTCCAACACTTTAGGACTTGCGCAACCATGGAAAGTAATTGGTACGTTGACCAGGTCGTCCCGCGCCGGGCCACGACCGCTGGAGACGGCACCGCGCGGGAAGCACAGCCGAACGCGACACGAGGAGGACGGCCATGGAGCTGCCGACCGGACCGGACCAGCCGCGCCGGCAGTTTTCGGAGGGCGCGGAAGACCTGGACCACGACAAAGCGGCGGACTTCGAACGGCTGTTGGAGCAAGCTCTGACCTCGGCGAAGGTCCGCGAAGCCATGGCTCGAACCCCCGGACCCGACCTGGAACAGCTCCGTACGCGGGCCCTGCGGGCACGCCAGGCCATCGCGGCGGCGGCGGAGCCCGAGTACCTGGCTTACCTCCGTTCACGTGCGGCGGCGTCCAGCACGGCACCCTCCGACCCGCGACAGCCGCCCGCCGAGGCGCCGGAGGGTGGATGGCGCGGCCAGTGGGCACCCGCGCTGGCGGTGCTCGTCCCGGTCCTCGCCGGCGCCGCGGCGGTCGTGTTGCTCCTGCTCGGATACGCACTGCGACTCGGCGATGCCGGGCAGGACGTCGCCGGTCAACTCGTCACGGCCGGATGGACGTCGGGGGCCATCGCCGCCGTGGTCGCGCTGACCGGGCTCATCAGGCTGATCGCCGGGGCGACCGGCAACCGTTCCACGGTGACCGGCTCCTTCGCCGAACGGCGGGAAGACCTCGAACGCTCCCGGGCCGCCTGGCAACAGGCACTTGTCGACCGCGGCATCACGCCGTTCCTCCTCGGCCAGTTGCGGGACGCGTCCTCCGGCACCGCCGATCCGCCGCTCGGCCGGTCCCACGAAGTCGGCGGAGAGCCCACGACCTGACCGGAGCACACCGAGCGGGGCACGGACCGGCAAGGGTGTGCGTCCGGCGGTCGCGGGTAGGCGACCGACCGTTTCCCGGGCAGGACGGGCGACACGGTTTCGACAGCGGGCGAAGGTGGGACATGGTTCGCGGTGCGTTGGCACAACTGGTCGGTGCTGGGGCCGGTCTGGCCTTGGCGGCGCCCGTTCGGATCGCGGGCAGGGTCGTACCCGCGGCGGGGGCGGCGGCCCGGCTGGCGATCGACGTCGCGGAGACAGGGGTGCGGGCGACGGCGGACGCGACGGCCACGGCGGTCCGCGCGGGGCGGGTGGCCCGTAACGCCCTCGCGCCCGGCTCCGGTGTGTGGCGGGCGGGCCCCCGGGTCCACGTGCCGTTGCGGCTCGGTGCGGACGGGGGCGACCGCCGCGGGCGGCGTCTGGAGTCCGCGGCCAAGCGCGTGGCGGCGGCGGTGGCCGAGCACCCCGAGGTGGTGAGCGCCTACTGGGACGGCGGCCTGGCCCGGCTGGTCATCCAGGTCACCGAGGCGGCCCTCACCGATCGGATCGCCCGCGAGGCGTCCCGGCTGGCCACCCGGTACGGGCTGGAACGCGCGGCCGAACAGGTCCCGGCGCGACGGCACCCGGGGGCCGCGGAAGGCGTCCGGACGACCGCGTTGGCCATGGCGTGCGACGCGGCCGGGATCACCACCGCGCTGGCCACGCGTGCCGTGCGCCTCAAGAACTCGCCCCGGCTGGTGACCGCGGTGGTGACGCTGATCCGTGAGGACTCCCGGGTGAGGGCGGCGCTGCGCCGCCGACTCGGGCCGTCGGGCGCGGAGTTGGTGCTCGCCGCGGCCAACGCGGCGGCGCACGGCATCGGCCAGTCCCCCGCCTCCCTGGTGCTCGACGCCGCGCTGCGCGGCGGCCATCTGGTGGAAGCCCTCGCGCGCGGCGCCGCGTTCGACGCCTGGCACGACACGTTGTGCGCCCCGCGGCGCCCGAGTGTCTCCGGGCGGCACGTCGCCCGCCCCGCCCTCGTCCGTACCCCCGGGCAGGAGTACGCGGACCAGGCCGTCACCGGCAGTCTGGTCGGCGCCGCCGCGACGCTGCTGCTGACCCGCAGCGCCGACCGGACCGCCGAGGCGGTGCTGGCCGGATCGCCGAAGGCCGCCCGTTACGCGCCTGCCGCGTTCACCGCCGCCTGGGGCACCGCGCTGGCCCACCACGGCGTGCTGGTCCGTGATCCGGAGCGACTGCGCCAACTGGAGCGGGTGGACGCCCTCGTGATCCACCCGGAGGTGCTGCACGGTACGCGGCGTACCGTGCTGAGGGTCGATCCCACGGCGGCGGGGTGGGATCACGACCGGCTCTGGCACGCGGCCACCGCCGCGCTTCGGCGGTCGTCGCCGTCCGGGGGGTCGGAGGGGGATCCTCGGGTGGAACTGCGTGCGGTGTCCGGTCACACCGGCGACCGGACCGGTTCGATGATCGCCTCCGCCGGTGGTGTGGACGTGGGGACGGTGCTGGTCGGCTGGGAGATCGACCCGTTGGCCGACGCGGTGCTGGACGCGGCGCGCCGGGCGCGGCTGCACGTCGTCGTCCCGGAGGACGTCTCCCTGGCCGACTTCACCGAGCTGGCGGACGAGGTGGTCCCCGGTGACCGGCCGTTGTCCGAGGTCGTCGGCGGCCTGCGGGAGCGGGGGCGGGTCGTGATGACGGTGGTCCGTGTCCGGGAGGATCCGGACGTTATCCGGGGGGAGTTGACCGAGCACGGGCGTGAGTTGGTGGACGGTCTGCTCGCCGGTGATGTCGCCGTGGCGGTCACCGATGCCCGCGGTGTCGTGGTGTGGGGGGCCGACGCCCTGGTGCCGACCGGGCTCGCCGGGGTGTGGCGGGTGCTGTCGGCCGTCCCCGACGCGCGGGCGGTCGGCCGGCGGGGGAAGGTCCTCGCCCAGGCGGGCGCCGCGTTGTCCGGTCTGATGGTGATGACGGGCACCTCACGCGCCCGCCGTGCCGTGTTCGCCCTCGGCTACCGCCTCAGCCCCGTCAACGCCGCTGCCGCCGCGGCGCTGGTGTCGGGGTGGTACACCGGCGCGTCCCTCGTCTCGCGGGCCGAGCCCGCCGCCCGGTCCCGGGTCCCGTGGCATGCCCTGCGGCCGAAGGAGGTGCTCGCCCGGCTGGCCGCGCGCGATCCCGGGCCGCCGGACCGGTTCGCCGCGGTGCGGGCCGCCGTCGCGGCCCCGGCCGGTCGGCTGGCGCGGCTGCCGGTCTTCCTCCCGGCGCGGATGACGGCACGTCTGGCCGCCGCCGTGCGGGCCGAACTGGACGATCCGCTCACCCCCGTACTCGCGGTGGGCGCGGCCGCGTCCGCGGTACTGGGGGCTCCTGTGGACGCGCTCCTGGTGACCGGCGCCATGGGGGTCAACGCCGTCGTCGGGGGCGTGCAGCGGCTGCGCGCCGAACGCGCCCTGGCCGCGCTCACCGCCGGACAGCGGCAGCGGGCCCGCCGCGTCGAGCAGGACGTCGCGGACTGCCCGGTCACCGTCGACGCGGCACAGCTGTCACCGGGTGAGGTGATCGAACTGCGCACCGGTGACGTGGTGCCCGCCGATGCCCGGTTGCTGGAGGTGACGGACCTGGAGGTGGACGAGTCCAGCCTGACCGGTGAATCGCTGCCGGTGGCCAAGGAGTTGGCCGCCGCCCCGCAGGCCGCCCTCGCCGACCGCCGGTGCATGGTCTTCCAGGGCACGAGTGTCGTCGCCGGAGACGCCCGGGCCGTGGTGGTCGGCACCGGGGACCACACCGAGGCCGGCCGGGCGGCGCACCTGGCCTCCCGCAGTACCCCGGCCGCCGGGGTGCAGGCCCGGCTGCACGAGCTGACCCGCAAGATACTGCCGCTCACCCTGGCCGGCGGCGCGGTGGTCACCGGGCTCTCCCTGCTGCGTGGCCGGCCGGTGCGCGAAGCCGTCGGCGGGGGTGTCGCGGTGGCGGTGGCCGCCGTTCCCGAGGGGCTGCCGCTGGTCGCCACGGTGGCCCAGATGGCCGCCGCCCGCCGCCTCAGCCGCCATGGCGTCCTGGTCCGCACCCCCCGCGCGCTGGAGGCGCTGGGCCGCATGGACACCATCTGCTTCGACAAGACCGGCACCCTGACCCACAACCGGCTGCGCGTGGTGCGCTCGGTCACCGCCGACGGCACCACACACACCACCGACGCCCCCGAGAGCGCCACGGTGCTGCGCGCGGCGGCACGTGCCTGCCCTCCCGGCAACGGGGAGACCCAACTCCCGCACGCCACCGAGGCGGCGATCCTGGCCGACGCCCCGGCCGACCCGCACTGGACCCACCTCGACGGCCGGCCCTTCGAGGCGAGCCGTGGCTACGCCTGCGCCGTCGGCCGCGACGCCGACGACGAACTCCTGCTCGTGGTCAAGGGAGCCCCGGAAGTGGTGCTGCCCTACTGCGAGAACGCCGGCACCGCACCACGGGCGGCGGAGACGCTGGCCGGCGAAGGGCTGCGCATCCTCGCGGTGGCCCAACGCCGCCTGCGCCGCGAGGAGTTGGCCGATGTCCTCGACCAGCCGCTGGGCGCCCTCGACCTGACCGGTTTCGTGGCCCTGGCGGACACCCCGCGCGCCGATTCCACCCCGCTCATCGCCGAACTGCGCGACGCCGGGGTACGTCCGGTGATGCTCACCGGGGACCATCCCCACACGGCCCGGGCCATCGCCGTCACCCTCGGCTGGCCCGAGGACGTCACCGTGGCCACCGGCGAGGAACTGGCCGCCCTGGACCGCGCCGGCCGCGCCCGCCTGCTGGCCGACTGCGGTGTCATCGCCCGCGTGGCACCGGAGCAGAAACTCTCGGTGGTCGAAGCGCTCCAAGAGGCCGGGCGCGTGGTGGCCATGGTCGGCGACGGTGCCAACGACGCCGCCGCCATCCGCGCCGCCGACATCGGCATCGGCATCGCCGCCCGTGGCTCGGCAGCCGCCCGCCGCGCCGCCGACCTCGTCCTCACCGGCGATGCCCTGACGCCGCTGGTCGCGGCCGTCACCGAAGGACGCGCGCTGTGGCGCAGCGTGGCCGACGCCATCGCCATCCTGACCGGCGGCAACGCCGGGGAGGTCGCCTTCACCGTGCTGGGCACCCTGGTCTCCGGCACCTCACCGTTGTCCACCCGCCAGTTGCTGCTGGTCAACCTGCTCACCGACATGTTCCCCGCCATGGCCGTCGCCGTCACCCCGGAGGACGCCCCTGACCCGCGCCCGGGCCACCCCGGCGACGACCCCTCGTCCGCTACGAGTCCGGCGGCCCTGGGCAAACCGCTGATCCGGCAGATCCGCCGCCGTGGCGTCACCACAGCCCTGGGCGCCGCGACCGCGTGGCTCATCGGCACCTGCACCCCCGGCACCGCCAGGCGGACCAGCACCATGGCGCTGTGCGGGCTGGTCGGCGCCCAACTCACCCAGACCCTCCACCGCCGCCGGCACAGCCCCCTGATCCTCGCCACCGCCCTCGGCTCCGCCGCGGCACTGATCGCCCTGGTCCAAACCCCGCTCCTCAGCCACTTTTTCGGCTGCACCCCCCTGGGCCCGGTGGCCTGGTCGGGGGTCGCCGCCGCCGTCCTCGTCACCGTGCTCGCCCCCAAGGTCACCCCGGCCGTGGAACGACTCGGGTCACACCTCACCAGCAAACTGTCCACCGTCACGTCGCGGACGTGACGGTGCTCCCGCCCAACGCGCCGAAGTGCGCACCGCCCGCGCCTGCCTGCGGGCCGGACGGATCGACACCGCCACGTACGAAGAACGCGTCGAGGCCGAGATGCGCCGGGACGTCAGGCGCCGGGCGGAAGGGTGAAGTCGAAGACGGCCGAGTCGAAGGCGGTGTACCGCTCGTAGCGGAGGAGTTCGTAGAGGCGGGAGCGGGTCTGCATGCGCGGCAGCAGGGACTCCTGGGTGCCTTCCGCGGCGAGGGTGCGCAGACCGTCCTCGACGGCGCCCATGGCGAGCCGGAGGAGGGTGACCGGGTAGAGCGCGATGTCGTAGCCGAGGTTCTCCAACGTGCGCGCGTCCAGGAGCCGGCCCTTGCCGAACTCGGTCATGTTGGCGAGGAGCGGTACGTGGACCGCCGCGCGGAACGTCTCGAACTCCTTCTCGTCGGCGAGGGCTTCGGGGAAGATCGCGTCCGCCCCGGCGTCCACGTATGCCTTCGCCCTGTCGATCGCGGCTGCCAGACCCTCGACGGCGCGCGCGTCGGTTCGGGCCATGAGGAGGAAGTCCGGGTCGCGGCGGGCCTCCACGGCGGCCCTGACCCGACGGGTCATCTCCTCGCGCGGGACGACCGTCTTGCCGTCGAGGTGTCCGCAGCGCTTGGGGTTGACCTGATCCTCCAGGTGCAGCCCGGCCAGACCGGCGTCCTCCATGAGCTGGACGGTGCGGGCGGCGTTCATCGGTTCACCGAATCCGGTGTCGGCGTCGATGAGGACGGGCAGGTCGGTGGCACTGGTCGTCTGCTGGGCGCGGGCGGCGATCTCGGTGGAGGTGGTCAGCCCGATGTCGGGCAGTCCCAGGTCGGCGGCGAGGACGGCGCCGGAGAGGTAGGCGGCCTCGAACCCGGTGTCCTGGACGAGGCGCGCGGTGAGCGGGTTGAGGAGGCCGGGCATGAGCAGCAGACGGCCGGTGGCCAGCCGGTCCCGCAGGGCACGGCGGCGTTGGGCGGGGGTGGTGCGGGTGTGCAGCATCGAAGGGTCCCTCGGCAGGTTGTCGCGTCGTGGACGGCGGTGGCACGGGCGTCGACGGCCGACAGGAGCGCGTCGGGTACGGGGGCGGCCGGTGCGACGCGTTGTCCGTGCCGGGTCCGCGAGCACCGCGCCGCGCCCAGTGGCCCCACCCGCCCGTGGACCGGCGTACCCACGTACCGTACGTCGTCGAGGGCCACTCCCGGTGACACCGGCGGGCGGAAGTCCGGTCCGGCCACGCACCCGCGGCGCGGCGGGCGGCTGTACGACGATGACGTCGGCGTGGTCGCAGACGTCGAGGCAGAACCATGGCTCACGGTCGAGCAGATGACGCACGTTCTGGGCGGGTTGTAGCCGCACACGATGACCGGTAGCGCCCAGTCCGGGTCCGGCGTGCCCGCCGCCGGCGGAGGTTTTCGCGGGCCGGTTACGGGCCGCACGTCCGGTGGCGGAGCCGGCCGGCCGCCGCCGTTCGCCGACCGCACCGCGCGTCACGCCCGCGCTGCTGGACGAGGTGGTCGCGTACACCGCGACCGTCTGCGCACGCGATGCCGCGGCGCTCCCCGACGGCGCCGGAAGCTCGGCCGTCACCCTCTACGCGGGCGCCGCGGGCGTGGGACTGGAACTCCTGCACCACGACGGCCCGCCGGAAGTGGGCAAAGCACTCGACGGGTTGGCCCGCCGAACCGCCACGCACCCGGCGTCGCGCACCGTGTCCGAGGCGCTCTACACCGGCCGCACCGGGGTGGAGCTGTTCCTGGCCCGCGTGTCCGCGCGCGGGTACGGACCGGTGCGCCCGTACGTCCCCGACACCGGTGGTGGCACCGCTGACGACGGCTCCGGCGACCAGATAGGCGGCGCGGCGGGGCGCGGCACCGGGTATCTGCTGCTGGCGCGAGAAGCGGGCGCGGACGGCGACGAGACACGGGCCGCCGCCTTCCTGGCGGCGGCGGGGACGTGCGCCGCCGAGCTGCTGGCGGCGGACGGCGCGCAGATACCGCAGGACCCCGGCCCGGCGCCCGTCACCGGGTCCCTGGCGGCCTACCGGTACGGCTTCGCACACGGCGGCGCGGGCGTCGTGCACTTCCTGTCCGCCTACCACCGGATCACCGGTGACCAGGCCGCCGGCGCCGCCGCCCGTACCGCCCTGACCGCCCTCGCGGCCCGGACGCCCGCTCTGCTGGAGGCCGCGGCCCACCCCGCGGCCACCCGCCGCTACGGCTCCTGGTGCCGCGGTCTGGCGGGTATCGGCGGTGTACTGCTGGACGCCGCCGTCCACGACGACGACCCGGCCCTGCTCGACCTCGCGGTGCGGTGCGCCCGTGCCTGCCACGCGCTCGCCCCCCGCATGAGCCCGGTCTCCCGGTGCTGTGGCCTCTCCGGTGCCGGGGAACTGCTCATCGACGCCGCCCACGCCACCGGTGACAAGGGTCTGTGGCGGGCCGCCGACGACGTGGCCGCCCTCGTCCTCGCCCGCAGTGGCGGCACCCCCGCCCGACCGGTCTTCCCCGGCAACACCCTCACCGCCCCCGCCCCCTCCTGGGCCACCGGCACGGCCGGCGTCCTCACCTTCCTGCGCCGCCTACGCGATCGCGGCGGCCCCCGGCTCCTGGCGGTCTGACCCGGGGACCGGATCGGGCACGAGTACGGGGATTCGCGGCGTCCGGCCACAACTGCCTCGCGATTGACGTTAGTTGAGGCTGCACATGTGCTCGGCGGACGAGGGCGTGGGCCCACGGCCGCCACTTCTGGCCGTGGGCCCACGTCATTGGGGCTGCCCGACGAGCGGGCGCATGTCAGGGCTGGAGGTTCTCCAGGTCCTCCAGGAGGCCGGCGTGGACCGGCCGCCACCCGAGGGCGTCGCGGGTGTGGGCGCTGGACGCCGGCTGGTCCATGGCGAAGATCGGGCCGAAGGGGCCGAAGTCCTCCTGCGGGACCGGCTTGACCGGCAGGCCCAGTCGCCGGCCGATGACCGCCGCGATGTCCCGCACCGCGTCGCCCTCGTCGGCGACGGCGTGCCAGGACGTCCCGGCCGGCGCCGACTCCAGGACGAGGCGGAAGAGCACCGCCGCGTCGAGCGCGTGCACGGCCGGCCAGCGCTGGGTGCCGTCGCCCGGGTAACCGGCGACGCCGGTGCGGCGCGCCGCCTCGGTCAGCAGGCCGGCGAATCCGCCCCGGCCCTCGTTGTGGACGGTGCGCGGCATGCGGACGGCCATGCCGCGCAGACCGCGTGAGGCGAGGTCCAGCAGGGCCGTGACCGAACGGCCCCGGCCGGCCACCGGTCCGTCGGTCGGCAGCGGATCGGCCTCGGTGGAGGCGCGCCCCGGCACCCACGGTGTCCCCGAGACCGTGACGATCGGGCGGTCGCTGCCGATGAGTTCCTCGCCGAGCGCGGTGAGGGCGGCGCCCTCCTCGGCGATGGCCCGGGAGAGCGCGTCCGGGCTGCTGTAGTCGCGGCCGAACGCGAGGTTGATCACGCCGTCGGAGCGCGCGGCGCCGGACCGCAGGACGTCGAGGTCCGCGAGGTCTCCGCGCAGCACCTCGGCGCCGGCGCGTTCGAGGGCCCGCGCGGAGCCGTCCGAGCGGGCCAGCGCGAGAACGGTGTGGCCGTTGCCGAGCAGCTCGGCGACGACGGCGGAGCCGATGGTGCCGGTACCGCCGGTGATGAAGACGTGCATGGGCTCTCCCTGAAGTGATGGGACCGTTGTCCCGTCACCAACCCTACACGGTGATGGGACAACGGTCCCATCACATATCCTGTTCCCATGGCTAGATGGCAACCAGGTGCGGCCCAGCGACTCGTCGTCGCGGCCGTCGACCTGTTCACCGAGCAGGGGTACGACGCCACCACGGTGACCCAGATCGCCGAGCGCGCCGGCGTCACCAAGAGCACCTTCTTCCGGTACTTCTCCGACAAGCGCGAACTGCTGGTCGCGGGCCAGGAGACGCTCAGCAGGCTGCTCGCCGACGGCATCACCGAGGCACCGGAGGGCGCCGGCCCGCTCCAGGCGGTGGCGGCCGGTCTGGAGCGCGCGTCGAGCGCCATGGGTCCGGCCAACCGGGAGATCGGTCCCCGGCTCGAAGCGGCCGTGGCGGCCAGCACCGAACTCCAGGAGCGCGACGCCCTCAAGAGCGTCGGCCTCGCCGCCGCCATGACCGCCGCGCTCGTCGCCCGCGGCGTCCCCGAGCCGACCGCGCACCTCGCCGGCGAACTGGGCGTCCTCGCCTTCAAACGGGGCTACGCCCGGTGGTGCGAAGGCGATCGCGACGACACGGAAGGGCTCGCCCCGCACGCCCTGGCCGCCCTGGAGGAACTGCGCGCGGCGACCGCGTCGCTGACCTGACCGGGGGCCGCCACCCCGGCCGGCATCCACGCCCGGTTTTCCGTCCGCGAGCGGCGAGACCCCCGCCGGCGGCGGTCAGGGGCCTCGCCGTGTCGTGGCTCCGGGCTCAGGACTCCTGGGCCTCGTACTGGGCGAGCGCCAGGCCGAGGCCGAAGAAGGTGGGGGCCCACTCGCCGACGAAGATGCCCCACCGGTCGGCTCTCTCCACGTTCTCGGCCTTGATGCTGGTGGCCCAGGAGAGGAACGTCAGACCGATGGAGGCGACGGCGGCGCAGTAGGCGTGTTCACTGCGGATCCCGGCATCGTGCAGCTTCTTGATCACCATGGCTACCTCACGGGACGATATGGGGCATAGTGCGCCGATCGGGTGCCCCCGCGAAGGGGTCCTACACCTGGTGCCGCGGCCCGGCGGGGCGACGGCGCGGACCCGCGTGGACCGGGCTCAGTGCAGTGCCGTCAGCCCCAGGGTGAGGACGCCGGCCAGGGCGACGACGGTGGCTTCCGCCCGGACGACGAGCAGGAGGCGGGCCCGGCGCAGTCGCGCGGTGTGCACGAGCCGGTTGAGGGCGCGTTCGGCGTGGGCGTCGAGCGGGCGGTCGCGCCAGGGGCCCTCGTCGGCGGGGGCCGGGTCGACGGCGCGCAGAAGGTCCAGTTCGTCATGCATGCTTGTCGCCTCCGGCGCACACGTCGGTTCCTGTTGTCCACCCTACGGAGACGGCGGGCCGCAGGCGCTCGATCTCCGCGGCCAGTCGGCGGCGGGCACGGTGCAGGCGCATGGCCGCCGCACTGCGGCCGCATCCGAGGGCCACGGCCAGCTCGTCCAGGGTCAGCTCCTCCCAGGCGGTCAGGCGCAGCGCCTCCTGGTCGTTGGGTGACAGCCGGGCCAGCGCTTCGTGCACCCAGGCGCCCGGCCGATCGGCGTCCGGGCTCTCCACGGTCTGCGTGCGGTGCGCGGCCTCGTGGTGGCCGAGTCGCAGCAGCAGCCGCCGGTAACGGGACATGCCGCGCACGGTGTTGGCGAGGCAGTTGCGGGCGACCCCGTAGAGCCAGGGCAGTGGTGGGTCGGGCAGTTCGCCACGGCGCCGCCACGCGACCGAGAACACCTCCGCCACCACTTCCTCGACCTCGTGTGCCCGCCCGTTCAGCCGCCGTGCGACGAAGCGGCTCACCGCCCAGTAGTGCTCGCGGTACGCGGCGGCGAAGGCTTCCTCCGTGCTCATGACCGGCTGGTGTCCGGCATGGACCGGATCTTCACACACCGATGATGTGACCTGTGCCGCAGCCCCGTTGTGGCCGCGACGGTGAAGCGCCGGGCCGTCCCGGACACGTACCGGGCATGAAGTCTCCCGTGAAGTGGTTGGCGACCACCGACCACAAGACCATCGGCACGCTGTATCTGGCGACGTCGTTCGCCTTCTTCTGCGTCGGGGGCGTGATGGCCCTGCTGATGCGTGCCGAGCTGGCCCGTCCGGGCCTGCAGATCATGTCGGACGAGCAGTTCAACCAGGCGTTCACGATGCACGGCACGATCATGCTGCTGATGTTCGCGACGCCGTTGTTCGCCGGCTTCGCCAACTGGATCATGCCGTTGCAGATCGGCGCGCCGGATGTGGCGTTCCCGCGACTGAACATGCTGGCGTACTGGCTGTACCTGTTCGGCTCGCTGATCGCGGTCGGCGGCTTCCTGACCCCGCAGGGCGCGGCCGACTTCGGCTGGTTCGCCTACTCGCCGCTGTCGGACGCGGTCCGCTCACCCGGTGCGGGCGCCGACATGTGGATCATGGGTCTGGCGCTCTCCGGCTTCGGCACGATCCTCGGTGCGGTCAACTTCATCACCACCATCATCTGCATGCGCGCGCCGGGCATGACGATGTTCCGCATGCCGATCTTCGTGTGGAACGTGCTGCTCACCTCGGTGCTGGTGCTGCTGGCCTTCCCGGTGCTGGCCGCCGCGCTCTTCGCCCTCGAATGCGACCGGAAGTTCGGTTCGCACGTCTTCGACGCGGCCAACGGCGGCGCGTTGTTGTGGCAGCACCTGTTCTGGTTCTTCGGCCACCCCGAGGTGTACATCATCGCGCTGCCGTTCTTCGGCATCATCAGCGAGGTCATCCCGGTCTTCTCCCGCAAGCCGATGTTCGGCTACATGGGCCTGGTGGCCGCGACCATCACCATCGCGGGCCTGTCGGTGACGGTGTGGGCCCACCACATGTACGTCACCGGTGGTGTGCTGCTGCCGTTCTTCTCCTTCATGACGTTCCTGATCGCGGTGCCGACAGGCGTGAAGTTCTTCAACTGGATCGGCACGATGTGGAAGGGGTCACTGAGTTTCGAGACCCCGATGCTGTGGGCGATCGGCTTCCTGATCACGTTCGTCTTCGGCGGTCTGACCGGCGTCATCCTGGCCGCGCCGCCGCTGGACTTCCACATCTCCGACTCGTACTTCGTGGTGGCCCACTTCCACTACGTGGTCTTCGGCACCGTGGTCTTCGCGATGTTCGCCGGGTTCCACTTCTGGTGGCCGAAGTTCACCGGCAAGATGCTCGACGAGCGGCTCGGCAAGATCACCTTCTGGACGCTCTTCGTGGGCTTCCACGGCACGTTCCTGGTGCAGCACTGGCTGGGCACACAAGGTATGCAGCGGCGCATCCCGGACTACCTGGCCGGTGAGGGCCTCACCACCCTCAACACCGTCTCGACGATCTTCTCCTTCCTGCTGGGTCTGTCGATCCTGCCGTTCTTCTCCAACGTGTGGAAGACCGCGAAGTACGCGCCGAGGGTGGAGGTGGACGACCCCTGGGGCTACGGCCGCTCGCTGGAGTGGGCGACCTCCTGCCCGCCGCCGCGGCACAACTTCCTCAGCCTGCCGCGCATCCGCTCCGAATCGCCCGCCTTCGACCTGCACCATCCCGGGATCGACGCCCCCGCCGTCCCGACCGACGAGCGGAAGGACGCCCTGGCATGAAGACCACCGCCGAAGCCCTCAACGAGATCGAGGGGTTCCTGCTGTGGGAGGGCGAGAAACACCGGGCACGGGAACGGGCCCACGCGTTCGCCTCCGGCCTGCCCTGGCTGACCGACTCCCAGCGGGCCGACCTCGAACAGCGCTACGTACGCGACCAGCTCGACCTCTCCCGGGCCTGTCTGGTGCGCATCGCACAACGCAGCGGCGAACTGCGGGCGGAGTACGAGGCGGTGTACGCGGCCCTCAAGCGCCGCCTGGCCGGCCGGCTGCTCGCCTGCGCGGTCGTGGCGTGCGCCGCCCTGGTCCTCTGGGCGTGCGGTTCCCGGTAACCGCACGCGGTCGGGGTGCGGGGTGTCCACGACGAGCGTCACCGGAACACACCGTGGGAGGAGGTCCGGGAGGCGTTCACCGTGCCGCGTCAGCAGGGCAAGGTGCTCCACTTCGGCTCCTCCGACTTCACCGGACGGCACATCGCCCGACGCCGGCCCGCTCGCCACGCTGGACGAGACCTTCCCGGCGCCCGGGCCCAACGGCGTCAGGCCCGAGGCGTCCGCCCGGGGCACCGGTCCACCTGACGTAACGTCAGCTCCTACTCCTCCGGCTCCCACGCCTCCAGAAGGCCGAAGACACCACCGTCTCCGTCGACCTCCAGGGAGTCCAGCGGAACGCGGCCGTACAGGGCCAGGACCAGGTCGCCCGCGGTGCCCCGGAGGGAGGTGTCGGCGGCCGTGACCGGTGCCGACAGACGGGTGGCCCGTGCGCCGTCGGGGGAGAGCGAAAGACGCCAGGAGCGGCCCTCGGTGGCGTGGAAGTCGACGGCGGCGGACTGGTGCGGCCAGGGGCTCGTCGTCGCGCAACAGGTGGACAGGAACTCCTCGACACCGTCGAGTGCCACCTCCTCCGGCAGTGCCTGCGCGGCGCCCACGGTGAGCTGGGCGTCGTAGGTGTGCACCGCGATCTCCTGGAGCTGGTGCCGGGCGACGGCACCACAGGTCTTCGGCGACTGGGACGCACCCCACCACGTCCAGCAGCCCCGGTCCGGGCCGGCTTCCCGCAGCGCGTCCAGCATCTCCCGCGTCGACTCGGCCAGCCAGGGCACCAGCGCATCGCGCTCTTCCGGCGCGGCCCAGGCGTTCTCCGCCGGGGGCTCGGCCGGCGCGGCGGCAGGCCCCGCGGCGACGGTGGCGGCCCAGAAGCGGCGTCGCCCGCCCAGGTGCCGCACCAGATCGAGCAGTGTCCACTCGGGGCAGGTGGGCACCCGCACGTCGAGGTCGGGCGCGGCGGCGACCGCGGCACGGAAGGCGGTCGACCGTTCGTCGATCAGTCGCAGAAGATCGGGGAACCCGGGAGTCTTTTCCACCGCGGATGTCTACCACCGCGCCACGGTGCCCGTACAGCGGATTCCGTGGCCGGGCGGGCGAGCGGGAGCCCGGTGGCGGGTTCCCGCTCGCGCGCTCCGTGTGGTCAGTCCCACTGCTGGTCGGCGAGGGAGGTGACGGGCTGGGGCTTGCCGATGACGGCCAGGGCGATGAAGAAGCCGATCTGGCCGATGGCGATGGTGAGGGTGGCCAGGGCCTTGTCGTCGTAGTGCCGGGCGGCCTCGGCGTACAGTTCGTCGGTGACGCGTTCCCGGCCGGGCGGTGCGGGCTGGAGGGTGGCTTCGACCAGCGAGCGCGGCGCGTTCGGCGTCGGTGAAGCAGGTGGCGTCCTGCCACGAGGCGACGGCGGTGATGCGTTCCTCGGACACCCCGGCCTTGCGCAGGAATCCGGTGTTGAGCACCGTCAGGTAGGTGTTGCCGACGATCTGCCCGGCGCGCAGGTGGACCAGGCTCACCGTGGTGCGCGCCACCGAGCGGTTGCCCGTGGCCCGGAACATTGCGGCGCTGATGTCGTTCAACTCGGGCACGAACTCCGCCGGGTTCGGCATCCGGGAGATCGATGTGGTGGCCGTCATGACCGCACTCCTTCGCGTCAGCTGGTCAACGTCCTCACCACACCGACGGAGCGGATCGCCCGGATGTGACAGCGATCCGGAAAGAATCTCTGCCTCTTTCCGACCCCGGCGCGAGAAGGCCCGGGGCGCCGAAGCCCCCGCCTACCCCGCCGGGGTCAGCGCGTCCGCGCGGATGTGCGTCATCGGGCTGCTGCTGACCCGGTAGCGGCCGTTGGGCACCCGCGCGGCATGGTCGATGTGTACGGTGAGCGGTCCGGCCCACTCGTACCCCTTGTGTTCACCATGGCGGGCCAGGGAGTCGGTCAGCTCCTCCCCGATGCGGTCGCCGTGCCGGACGAGCGCGGCATAGCGATCGTCAGCGATCTCCACGGTGTAGACGTTGGGCACGACGACCCGGCCGCGACCGCACACCACCGCCTTGCCGTCACACTCCCGCCGCAACACATCGAGCAGCTCCACCTGCTCCCTCCCGAGCACCTTCCGCACCAGTGCCCGCTCGACACGTTCGATGGCCTCTTCACACCGGCTGAACGGTCCCATGGGCGATCGCCTGCCCACACCGCGGGCGGGCATGCGGCGCGTTCCCAGGTGGGGTGGCATGCCCGGCCGGCGGGGTCACCGGGGCGTCTCCGTCCAGGCGACCGGCAGTTCGTGGACGCCGTAGATGTTCATGTCGGTGCGGAGTTTCACCTGGTCGGCGGGGATGGCGAGGTGGAGGGTGGGGAAGCGGCGGAGGAGGCCGTCGAAGCCGGCGCGCATCTCTATGCGGGCGAGTTGCTGGCCGAGGCATTGGTGGACGCCGTGGCCGAAGGAGAGGTGGCCGCGGGCCTTGCGGTGGATGTCGAGGGTGTCGGGGTCGTCGAAGCGGTGGGGGTCGCGGTTGGCGGCGAGCAGGGAGACGACGACGGTCGACCCCTTCGGGATGGTCTCGCCGCCGAGTTCGATGTCTTCGGTGGCGTAGCGGTAGAAGACGTCGGCGAGGGAGAGGTAGCGCATCAGTTCCTCGACGGCGTCGGGGATCAGGCCGGGGTCGGCGCGCAGTTCGGCGAGTTGTCCGGGGTTCTCCAGGAGTGCGAAGGTGCCCAGCGCCAGCATGTTGGCGGTGGTCTCGTGGCCGGCGAGCAGCAGCAGGAAGGCGATGCCGGTCAGTTCCTCGATGGTGAGGTCGTCGTGGCGGGCGAGGTCGGACAGGATGTCGTCGCCGGGCTCGGCGCGCTTGCGGGTGACCAGTTCGGCGAGGTAGGTGGTCAACGCGTTGTACGCGCCCACCTTCTCCTCGACCGTCTGGTCCTTGACCAGGAACTGGGCGGAGTTGCTCTGGAAGGTCTCCCGGTCCTCGTAGGGGACACCGAGGAGTTCGCAGATCACCAGGGAGGGCACCGGCAGGGCGAACTCCTTGACCAGGTCGACCGGCGGGGTCAGCCGCGCCAGGGCGTCCAGTTGCCGCTCGGTGATGTCGATGATGTGCTCTTCGAGCATCTTCATGCGCTTGACGGTGAAGGCACCGGTGAGCTTGCGGCGCAGCCGGGTGTGGTCCGGCGGGTCCATGGCGATGAACATCCCCGGTATCTGCGGGGACGGTTCGGTGGGGGCGGGCATGCCGGGGGTCTGGTACGGCACGTGGACGATGCCGATGTCCAGGCGGGAGCTGAACCGGGTGTCGGCCATGACCTGGCGGACCGCGTCGTAACCGGTGACGAGCCAGCCCTCGTGGCCGTCGGGGAAGATCAGGGGCATGACCGGGCGGGCCTCGCGCATCCGGGTGATGCCGCGGGGCGGGTCGAAGGGGCCCGCGTCGCGCTCCGCGGGAAGGCCCTCGGGGATGGGAAGCGCTTGGCTCATCGGAAGTCCTTTCGTGACGCTTGTTGCGATCACGATCCCGGACGGGGCTGACATACGACTGTCACGGCCCTGACACCGCGCCCGGGCTCTCACGTACCGGGGCTCAGCCTCGCCAACTCGGCCTGCGACAGCGTGAGCCGGGCCGCCGCGGCGGAGTCGCGGATGGAGGCCGGGCGGCGGGCGCCGGGGATGGGGATCACCACCGGGGAGAGCGCCAGGTGCCAGGCGAGGCAGATCTGCTGCGGGCTGACACCCCGGTCGCGGGCGAGGGCGTGGAAGGGGGTGTCCGGGGGCGGTGTGGTGGTCCCCGGGTCGTCCACGGCGCTGACCGAGATTCCGCCGAGCGGGCTCCACGGCAGGAAGGCGAGGCCGAGCGCGGTGCACAGGTCGAGGGTGTCGCGGGTGGTGGGGTGGGCCGGGGAGAAGCGGTTCTGCACGGAGACGAGGCGTGGGCCGAGGATCTCCCGGGCGGTGCGGATCTGGTCGGGGTCGACGTTGGAGAGGCCGACCATCCGGATGGTTCCGGCGTCGGCCAGGTCGCGCAGCGCGCCGACGGAGTCGGCGAAGGGGACGGCGGGGTCCGGCTTGTGCAGTTGGTACAGGCCGATCGCCGCCACCCCGAGCCGGGCCGCCGACGCCTCGGCCGCGCGGCGCAGGTGGCGCGGGTCGCCGTGGACCGTCCACGTTCCGTCGCCGGGGCGGCCCCGGCCGCCCTTGGTGGCCACCAGGACGTCGTCCGCGCCGCTGCCGTAGGCGGCCAGCGCGCGGGCGACGAGCCGTTCGTTGTGGCCGAGTTCGTCCGCGTGCCACTGGTAGCAGTCGGCGGTGTCGATCAGCCGCACGCCCGCGTCGAGGGCGGCGCGTCGTGCTGCCGCGCCACCATCCGGCCGCGGCCCGCCACCGGTCCCGTCCCGAGCCACCGCACCTGGCCGAACTCGCCGATCAGCGCTGGATCCTGGGGTGCCGCAAGTCGGCCGACCAGCTCGTCCACTACGCCGATCTGGCCCACGTCGCGTTGCGGATCTCGTGCACCGCGACCGACTACGACTTCGCCCAGTCGCTCGTCCTCGCCGGGATCGGCATCGCGCTGATCCCCGAGATCGGGCTGACCCGCCACCCGGGGCTGGTCGCGCTCCCGCTGGCCGCGCTGAGCCCCCGCCGCCACCTGGGGCTCGCCCTCTCCCGTCGCCGTCGCGGCCCGGCCGCGCGGCTGGCCGAGGAGTTGGCGGCACGGCTGGCCGGCCAGGCGCAGGCCCGGGCCGAACCGGCCGCGTAGGTCGCGTCAGCGCTCCCGCGCCGCCGTCGTACCGCTGATCCGGCCGGGCCCGGCGGGCGCGGGGACCGGCAGGGACGCCGTGACGGTCACGCTGTACGGCGAGTAGTTGCCGGCCGCGTCGTAGGACCGGGCCCGGTACTCGTAACGGTGCCCGTCGGCGGGGAGCGGGTCGCAGACGGTGGCCGAGGCGGAACGCGGGTCGAAGGCGTGGTGGAGGACGACCGACCAGGTGTCGGAGGTCGCCTCGCGGCGCTCGATCTCGAAGCCGGTGAAGTCACGCAACGGTGCCGGAGCGCTGTCCGAGGCGGTCGCCTGCATGCCGTCGGCGCAGCGGCGCAGCGTCAGGTCGGGGGCGTACTGGGGGGCGACGGTGTCGGGGACGTCGAGCCAGAGTTCGTTCGGGGCGTAGGCGACGAGGCCGACCGCGCTGTAGGTGGTGGTGCCGCCGTCGTTGGTGACGAGGACCCGGTAGTGGCGGGTCTCGCCATCGGCGGTGACGGGGCCGGTGGTCCAGGTGTTGCCCTTACAGCGCGGAGACTCGTGAGGACGGCGGAAGGTTGCACGGTGCCGACGGCCCGGCGGTCACCGCTGATCATGCCCTGGCCAGCCGTTCTCGACCGTTCGTTTACCTTCGCTTTGCGAACGCATGGTGATCTGACGTCCGTCGTTCCCCGCATCCGCCCGTCGAACGCCACGACGGGCACCACAAGGAGTCGTTCCCATGCCCAGACCCACCCGCCGTCACCTCACCGTCGCCACCGCGCTGATCGCGGCCACCACGGCCGCCGTGGCCGTGACCACCACCGCCGGCGCCTTCGACGGCAAGGACCGGGCGAAGTCCGCGATCCAGGGCGGGAAGGCGAGGAACGTCATCCTGCTCATCGGCGACGGCATGGGCGACTCGGAGATCACCCTCGCCCGGGACTACACGGTCGGCGCCAACGGCCGCCTGAACATGGACGCGTTCCCGCTCACCGGCGCGTACACCACGTACGCCGTGCACGCCGACGGCACGCCGGACTACGTCACCGACTCCGCCGCCAGCGGCACCGGCTGGGCCACCGGCGTGAAGACGGTCAACGGACGCGTCTCCAAGACCCCCGGCACCGACAAGCCGGTGCGCACCCTGCTGGAGCTGGCCCAGCGCAACGGCTACGCCACCGGTGACGTCACCACCGCCGAACTCACCGACGCCACCCCGGCGGTGCTCGCCTCGCACGTGACCGACCGCTCCTGCCAGGGCCCGGCCGACATGGCCAAGTGCCCCACCGACACCATCGCCGCGGGCGGGCCGGGCTCCATCGCCGAGCAGGAGGTCGGTCACAAGGTCGACGTCCTCTTCGGCGGCGGCAGGCAGCGCTTCGACCAGAAGGTCACCGACGGCAGGTACAAGGGCCTCACCGTCACCGAGCAGGCACGCAGGCTCGGTTACCGGGTCGTCACCGACGACGCGTCGATGAAGGCGGCCGAGCCGGGGCGGCCGGTCCTCGGTCTCTTCGCCCCCGGCAACGTGCCCACCGAGTGGACCGGCAAGCCGGCCGCGGTCGGCGGCACGGACCCGCAGCGGTGCGTCACCTCCAACCCCGGCCGCCCGGCGGCCACCCCGAGCCTGGCCGACTCCGCGGCGAAGGCCATCCGCCTGCTGGAGGCCAAGCAGAAGCACTCCCGGCAGGGCTTCTTCCTCCAGATCGAGGGCGCCTCCATCGACAAGCAGGACCACGCCGCCGACCCCTGCGGCCAGATCGGCGAGACCGCCGCCTTCGACAAGGCGGTGCGGGTCGCCCGCGCCTACGCCGCCCAGCACCCCGACACCCTCGTCGTCACCACCGCCGACCACGGCCACACCAGCCAGATCGTCCCGCTGGAGGCCACCCCGCCCGGGCTCTCCGCCACCCTCGTCACCAACGAGGGCCAGCAGCTGAAGGTCAACTACTCGACCAACACCCCGGGCCGGTCCCAGGAGCACACCGGCACCCAGGTCCGCATCGCCGCCCAGGGCCCGCTGGCCTACCGCGTCCTCGGCGTCACCAACCAGACCGACCTGTTCACCACCGTCCGCGAGGCGCTGCGGCTGCGCTGAGCACCACCGCACGGGGGCCGCCCCGCCGTCCCGCCCCCCGTGCGTCAGCCCTCCTCGACCTCCAGCGCCTGCCTCGCCAGGCCGACGAAGGCCATGAAGGCGTCCCGGAAGTCCACGTACGCGGCGTCGTACTCCGCCCTGCGCTCGGGGCCGCCGTCACCGATGAGCGCCTTGAGCCGGGGCTGGACGCCGCGTGCCGCCTGCCGTACCCGTTCCGCGGCGGCGGAGACCTCGGCGGGCCCGTCGAGGCGGACCTCGTGGGTGGCCCGGTTCATGGCGCCGATGGCCGGGCCGATGCGTTCGTACATGCGCGTCAGGAGCCGGTCCTTGGTGTGCCGGTCGGGCGCGGCGTCGACGGCGTCGATCTCCCAGGTGACCTCCGAGAAGGCGTGCGCGCGGTTCATCATCTCCCGGTAGGTGGCCCGGCGCCGCTCGCGCTGTTCGCGCAGCGCCTGTGCCGTCGCCGTGGTCCGGGCCTGGACCAGCGCCGCGCGGGAGGTCGCCCGCGCGGTGATGTAACTCGCCCCGAGCGCGGTCAGCGCGGTGAGGACGCCGACCCACAGTCCGCTGTTCGCCATGGCCCAGGAGTCTGCCAGCGCCGGGGTGAGCGGGGGAGGTCCGCCGGCTCCCCCGTGGCAAAATCGGCGGGTGCAGATCGGGTTGCTGGGGCCGTTGGAGGTTCACGGGGACGACGGCGGCTCGGCCCAGGTGCCGGGGGCGCGGTTGCGCGGGCTGCTGGCCGCCCTCGCGCTCAAGCCGGGCCAGGTGGTCCCGAAGGCGTCGCTGGTCGACTGGATCTGGGGCGAGCAGCCGCCGGCGGACGCGGTGAACGCGTTGCAGCGCCTGGTGTCCCGGCTGCGGAAGGCGCTGCCGGACGGGGTGGTCGAGGGGCATACGGACGGCTACCGGCTGGCGGTGGAGCCCGACGCGGTGGACGCGGTGCGGTTCGAGCGTCTCGTCGGCGCGGCGCGGGGCGGCGCGGAGGACGGTTCCCGGCGGGTGGAGCCGCTGCGTGCGGCGCTGGGGCTGTGGCGCGGGGCGGCCCTGCAGGACGTCGGTCTGCGGGACAGCGCCGGGTTCGACGCCGCGGTCGCCCGGCTGGAGGCGATGCGGCTGACCGCCGTCGAGGAGCGGGCCGAGGCGGAGGTCACGCTGGGGGACGGCGCGCGGATGGTGGCGGAGTTGTCCGACCTGGTGGCCGCGCACCCGGTGCGGGAACGGCTCGTCGCCGCGCTGATGCGTGCGCTCGCCGCGGCCGGCCGGGACAGCGAGGCGCTGCTGGTGTACGAGCGGACGCGCGCGGCCCTGGCCGACACGCTGGGCGTCGATCCGTCGCCGGAGCTGTCGAAGGTCCATGTCGCCTTGCTGCGGGGGGAGTTGGGGCGGCGGGAGGCGGAGCGGCGGACCAATCTGCGGGCCGAGCTGACCAGTTTCGTGGGCAAGGACGCCGACGTGGCCGCGGTGCGTGAGCTGGTCGGCGCGCACCGGCTCACCACGCTGACCGGGCCGGGCGGTTCGGGAAAGACCAGGTTGGCCACGGAGACGGCGCGCACGCTCGTCGGCGAACTGCCGGGCGGGGCCTGGCTGGTGGAGCTGGCCGGTGTCGGCCCGGACGGTGACGTGGCGCGTGCGGCGCTGGCCGGGCTGGGCCTGCGGGACGCCATGCTCGGCGGCCACTCGACCGCGGAGTTGACGGACCGGCTGGTCGCCGCGATCCGTGAGCGGGAGGCGCTGCTGGTCCTGGACAACTGCGAGCACGTGATCGAGTCCGCGGCGGTCTTCGCCCACCGGGTGCTCGGCGAGTGCCGTCGGCTGCGCGTCCTGGCGACGAGCCGGGAACCGCTCGGCATCACCGGTGAGGCGCTGTGGCCGGTCGAGCCGCTGGCCCTGCCGGCCGAGGAGGCGGACCCGGACGAGATCGCCTCCTCCCCCGCCGTCCAGTTGCTGCGGGACCGGGCCGGGGCGGTGCGCCGGGACCTGGCGGCCGACGCCCGCACACTGGCGGTGATGGCCCGCGTCTGCCGGGCGCTGGACGGGATGCCGCTGGCGATCGAGCTGGCCGCGACCCGGTTGCGCACCATGTCCGTCGACCGGCTCGCCCAGCGCCTCGACGACCGGTTCCGCCTGCTGACCAGCGGCAGCCGCACCGCGCTCCCCCGCCACAAGACGCTGCGCGCGGTGGTCGACTGGAGCTGGGAGCTGCTCACCGACGCCGAACGGGCGGTGCTGCGCAGACTGTCGGTGTTCTCCGGCGGGGCGAGCCTGGAGGCGGCCGAACGGGTCTGCGCCGGCCCCGGGGCCGGGCCGGAGCAGGTGCTCGAACTGCTCACCGCGCTGACCGAGAAGTCACTGCTGCTCGCCGAGGACGGCGACGCACCCCGCTACCGCATGACCGGCACGATCAAGGAGTACGCCGGGCACCGGCTCGCCGAGGCGGGCGAGTTCGAGGCGGCACGCCGGGCGCATCTGGCCTTCTTCACCGAGCTGGCCGAGACCGCCGAGCCGTGTCTTCGCCGCGCCGGGCAACTGCGGTGGCTCACCGTGCTCGGCGCCGAGCACGACAACATCGGTGCCGCGATGCGCGGCGCGCTGGCGGCCGGCGAGGCGCGGGAGGCGATGCGGCTCGCGGCGGCGGCCGGCTGGTACTGGTGGCTCAGCGGGCGCCGGACCGAGGGGATGGAGCTGGTCTCCGTGGCCGCCAGGATGCCGGGCGAGGCGGCCGACGAGGTGCGGGCCATGGTGTACGGGCTGGTCGTGCTCTTCGTCAGCTCCGGGCGCGGTGACGCGCAGCAGGCGGCGGAGTGGATCCACGAGGCGTACCGGTTCAGCCGGCGCAGCGGGCGCGGCAACCCGCTGCTGGGACTGGCCGGCGCGCTGGAACGCCTGCTCCAGGGGCCCGACGCCATGCTCACGGCGTTCGAACCGCTGCTGGACGACGAGGACCCCTGGGTGCGCGCGCTGGCCCGGCTGCACATGGGCAAGATGCGGGTCGTGACCGGCCAGGAGGGGCGGGACGCGGACGTGTACCTGGAGACGGCGCTCGCCGAGTTCGAGGCGCTGGGTGAGCGGTTCGGGATCTCGTTCGCGCGGACGGAGCTGGCCGACCGGTTGACCGTGCGCGGCGAGTTCGCCGCCGCGTGCGACCACTACGAGCGGGCCGTCGCGGCCGTCACCGAGCTGGGCGCCACCGAGGACGTCATCCGCATGCGGTCGGCCCAGGCGCGGCTGCACCGGCTGATGGGCGACGAGGACGCCTGCGCCGCCGCCATCGCCGAGGCGCAGCGGTACGCGGAGCGGGTCACCTGGCCGGACGCGCTGGCCGAACTCGCCCTCGCCCGGGCCGAGCTCGCCCGGTGGCGCGGCGACGCCCAGGAGGCGCTGCGGCAACTCGACGCCGCCGCAGCCCTGTTGGGCGACGGGGCGGAGTGGGCCAGCATCCGGGCGGTGCGGCACGACCTGCTCGGCTACCTCACCACCGACCTGGGCGAGGCGCGGGCGCACCGGGCGGCGGCCTGCGAGGCGGCGGCGCGGGCCGGATACGCGCCGCTGGTCGCCCAGGTGCTCGTCGGCGTCGCCGATCTGGCGCTGCGCGGCGACGAGCACGGGCAGGCGGCACGGCTGCTCGCGGCGAGCGAGGGGGTACGCGGCCTGAAGGACCGCTCCCATCCGGACGCGGCCCGTATCGAGCGGGCGGCGCGGCACCGCCTCGGTGACGTGGCGTTCGCCGAGGCGGCGCGGGAGGGGGCGCGGGCCCCGTGGCGCGAGCTGGTCGAGGTCACGCTCGGTTCCCGCCCTTGACGCCGCGCGTTTCGCGTCGGGCGGGCTACGGGCGGTCGGGGTCCCGGGCGGCGGTGCCGTCGAGGTAGGCGAGGACGGCGAGGACGCGGCGGTTGGTGTCGTCCGAGGCGCCGATGCCGAGCTTGCCGAAGATGCTGGCCGAGTGTTTGCCGACGGCGCTCTCGCTGACGCACAGCCGGCCGGCGATGGCCGCGTTGGAGGCGCCCTCCGCCATCAGGGCGAGCACATCGCGTTCGCGCGGGGTGAGCGCGGCCAGCGGGTCGTCCCGGCGGCGTCCGCCCAGCAGTTTGGCGATGACCTCGGGGTCCATCACCGTGCCGCCGGCGGCCACGCGCCGTACGGCGTCGATGAACTGGTCGGCGTTGAGGACGCGGTCCTTGAGCAGGTAGCCGACGGCTCCGCTGCCATCGGCGAGCAGTTCGCGCGCGTAGAGCTGTTCGACGTGCTGGGAGAGGACCAGCACCGGCAGCCCCGGGCGTTCGCGGCGCGCGGCCAGCGCCGCCTGGAGGCCCTCGTCGGTGAAGGTGGGCGGGAGGCGGACGTCCACCACGGCGACGTCCAGCTCCTCCTCTCGCAGCGCCCGTTCCAGCTCGGGGCCGCTGGCCACGGCCGCGGCGAGGGTGAAGCCGTGCGCGGTCAGGAGGTTGACGAGTCCGTCCCGGAGGAGGAAGAGGTCCTCGGCGAGGACAACACGCATGGGATCTCCATCGTCACCACGGTCGGGCCGCCCGGCGGGCTGTGCACCGTGACCCTACCGTCGAAGGCGGACAGTCTGCGGCGCACCCCGCGCAGTCCGCTGCCGTGGGCGGCGTCGGGGTCGGCGCCGCCGCGGCCGTCGTCCCGGACGGCGCAGCGCAGGAGTCCGTCCTCATGGCGCAGGGTGATCCGCACCGTCGTGGCGCCGCTGTGCCTGGCCGCGTTGGTCAGCAGTTCGGAGACGGCGAAGTAGAGCGCCGACTCGATGGGCGGCTCCGGGCGTCCGGGCAGTACGACGTCGGCCTCGGCCTCCAGCGGGGCGTCGAGCGCCAACGCCCGTACCGCGTCGGCCAGTCCGCGTTCGGCGAGCACCGGGGGGTGGATGCCGCGGACCAGGTGGCGCAGTTCGGTCAGGGCTTTGACGGAGTCGTCCCGCATCTGGCCGAGCAGTTGTCTGGCGCGGGCCGGGTCGGTGTCGATCAGTGTGCCGAGCGCGCCGAGGTTCATGCCCAGGGCGACCAGCCGGGCCTGGGTGCCGTCGTGCAGGTCGCGTTCGATGCGGCGCAGTTCGGCGGCGGCGGTGTCCAGGGTGGCGGTGCGGGTCTCGGTGAGTTCGGCGACGCGGGCGGCGAGCCGTCTGCGTTCGTGCTCCACGGCGACGTCCGAGGCGACGGCGGGGGCGGGGCCGAGGAGCACCGGCAGCCAGCGGCCGTGGCGGACGCGCCCGGCGCGGGCGAGCGGCAGCGCGGCGAGGTAGACGGCGACACCACCGGGCAGGGCCGCCGCCGTGGAGCCGAACAGCGCGCCGTGGAAGGCGCTGTGGTCTCCGCCGAAGTAGGCGCCGATGGCCGGAGCGGTCAGCCAGAACAGCCCGCACCAGGCGAGCGCGGCGGGCAGGAGCAGCAGCACCGTGCCGACGAGCGGTTCGCTGGCGAAGAAGGCGAGGTCGCGTCGGGTGGCGGGGTCCTGGCGGGGCGGGCGCGGGAGGTAGGGGTCGGGCAGGTAGTCGTCCGGGTGGCCCGCCGCGTGCCACTTGGCGCCGTAGGCGCGGACGAACCGGGCCGCCCTGCGGGTGGCCCGCAGCGCGCGGCGGCCGGCGCCGGTGCCGGGGGCGGCGAACGCGACGGCGGCGACGGGGGCGGCGCACAGCGCGAGGGTGACGAGCGTGAAGCCGACGGAGACGGAGTAGGCCAGGTCGACGTGGTAGGGGCCCAGCCGGCGCAGCGTCCGGCGCACCGGTCCGGCGGGTTTCGTCGTCATGGCGTGGTCCTCCTCGTCCGTGCCCGGTACGCGTCACGGATGCGCCCGGCCCGTTCAGTCTGGACCAGGGCGGGGCGGCCCGGGGTGGGCCGGGGCCCCGGACGGGGGTGGGGCTGGATACACCCCCGTCGGGTGGCCAGACTCATTACCCGTGGCATGGCGGGTCCGTAGCGTCGATGGCGAGGTGATCGAGATGAGGACTGAGGAAGTTTTCCGGCCCGCCACCGGTGCCGTACCCACCGTCGAGGACACCGGTGCCGGCCCCGCCGGGCCGCCGGCCGAAAGGTCGCCCTACCGGGCGCTGGCGGCCAACCTGGGCGTCAACGTGGCGGCGCCGCTGCTGGTGTTCTACGGGCTGCGCGCCGTCGGGGTCGGACAGTGGTGGGCGCTGCTGGCGGGGGCGGTTCCCCCGCTGGTCCGGGCGGTGGTGACGATGGCCCGCACCCGGCGGGTCGACGTCCTGGGGGCGATCACGCTCCTGCTGCTGGCGCTGGGCGTGGCCACCTCGCTGCTGACCGGTAGCGCGCGGTTCCTGCTGGCCAAGGACGGGGCGATGACGGGGGCGGCCGGGCTGTGCGTCCTGGCGACGCTGCTGATGCGGCGGCCGTTCATCGCCTCGACGCTGATCTCCCTCACGGCCGGGGAACGGCGCGCGAAACTGGTGGCCCACTGGCAGAAGTCGCCGACGTTCCGCCGGGTGATGCGGGTGCTGACGGTGGTGTGGGGGGTCGGCCTGGTCGCCGACGCGGTGGTGCGGATCGTGCTGGCGTACGCGCTGCCGGTGGACGCCGTTCCGCTGGCGGGCAACCTGCAGTACGTGGCGGCGTTCCTGCTGCTGGAGGGCGTCAGCCGGGTGTACGGGCGGCGCCGGAGCGTCGTGGCGCGGATCACCGCGGAGACGGCGGCGCGGGCATGAGGACGGACGACGAACAGGAGGCGGTCGGGGTGCGATCGGTACTGGTGACGGGGGCGGCGAGCGGCATCGGCGCCGCGGTGGCACGGCACTACGGGCGGGCCCCGGGCGGCCTCGGCGCCGGGGTGCTGGTGGCCGATGTCGACGTGGCCGGCGGCGAGGCGGTCGCCGCGGAGGTCGGCGGGCGCTTCGTGCGCACGGACGTGTCGTGCGAGGACGACAACACGGCGGCCGTGCGGGCGGCGGTCGAGGAGTTCGGCGGGCTCGACCTGGTGCACCTCAACGCCGGGGTGGGCGACGGCGGCGGCTTCGGCGACGACGACTACCGGCCGGAACAACTGCGCCGGGTGGTGTCGGTGAACCTCCTCGGGGTGATGTACGGGCTGCGGGCGGCCCTGCCCGCGCTGGCCGCCCACGGCGGCGGCGCGGTGGTGGTGACGTCCAGCATGGCCGGCCTCGCCCTCGCCGACTTCGACCCGGTGTACGCGGCGACGAAGCACGCGGTGATCGGGCTGGTGCGGTCGCTGGCCCCGGTGTGGGAGAAGGCGGGCGTGCGGATCAACGCGGTGTGCCCGGGGTTCGTCTCGACGCCGATCCTCCCGGCGGAGGCGGTGGAGTACATCCGCTCGGCGGGGTACGCGCTGGCCGAACCGGCGGAGATCGCCGCGATGGTGGCCGAGGTGGTGGCCGGCGGCGACACCGGCCGGGCGTACCTGGCCCAGCACGGGCGGGGGCCGGAGCCGGTCGCCTTCCCGAAGCTGGAACTGGTCCGCGCCGACGAGTAGCCGGCGGACCCGACGCGTGGCCGGCGGACCCGAACGGGCGTCCGCCGGGCGCCGTGTGATGTGGCACACTGCCTGACCCATGGACAGACGTCAGGAATTCCGCGCGCGCTCCCTGGAGAAGGGGGTCCCCGGGCACATCGTCGACGAGGCCCTTCAACTCGCCCTCCCCCGCGTCGAGTTGCGGCCCCCCGGACACAACAACGGTCCGGTCGCCGGACGGTACGGGGGCCTGCCGTCGCTGCCGGCGGATGTCGAGTGGTCCGGCTTCCCGCACTTCATCGCCTCGGTCGACTGCGCCGCGCTGCCGCCGGGTGCCCTCGACTTCCCGCTCCCCGCCGACGGGCACCTGTTGTTCTTCGGCACCATGGACGAACCGGAGTGGGGAGAGGATTCCGAGGACACCGAGGGCTTCGTCCTCCACGTCCCGGCCGGAACGGTGACCGCCGAACGCCGACCCGCCGGAAAACACGCCGAGTTCGTCCGCGAACCGTTCCCCTCCACATGCACGTCGACTGGAACATGCCCGTCCCCGGCCACGACGTCATCGAATCCCACGAGGAACGCCGCCTGGTGTGGGAGGAGTACGAGGACGGCCTGTGGTCCGACACCTCCGGCGCCGGTGAACTCACCCTCGGCGGCTACGCCTGCCCCGCCTACGACGACCCGTGCCTGCCCCCGTATCCGGGCGGCGACGACCAACCGTGGCGCCTGCTGGCCCAGGCCCGGGTCTCCCCCATCTCGCGGGAGCCGATCGAGAACACCGTCTTCTGGCTGATGCGCCCCGAGGACCTTGCCGAGGGAAGGTTCGAGAAGGCGAAGGTGCGCCTGGAGCTGGTGCCGCCCGCGTGAGCCGTCCGGTTGGTGCCGGGCCGACCGCCGCCTGCGGGAGACTGCTGTGATGACCCGCGTGGACGCCGCCGCCCGCCCCGTGCTGCTGCGCCGGGGCTTCGCCCTGGAGTACGCGACGCTGGCCTGGAACGTGGCCGGCCTCGTGGTGCTCGCCGTCGCGGCGGTCGCGGCGAGGTCGGTGGCGCTGGCCGGGTTCGGGATGGACTCGCTGATCGAGATCGGCGCCTCGGTCGTGGTGATCCGGGAGCTGTCCGGCGGCGGGGAGGAGCGCCGGCGCGGGGCGCTGCGGTTGCTCGGCGCCGGGTTCGGGCTGCTGGCGCTGTATCTGCTGGCGCAGTCCACGTTCGTGCTGGCCGTCGGTTTCCGTCCGCGTCCCTCGGCGCTGGGCACCGGCTGGACGGCCGCCACCGCCGTGGTGATGTTCGCCCTGGCGTGGGGCAAGGCCCGCGTCGGGGCGGCGCTGGACGATCCGGTGCTCAGGACGGAGGGCCGGGTCACCCTGGTCGACGGTCTGCTCGCCCTCGCCGTGCTGCTCGGTCTCGTGCTCAACGGCGTGGTCGGCTGGTGGTGGGCCGATCCGGCCGCCGGTTACGTGCTGGTCTGCTATGCGGTGCGCGAGGTGCGGGACGTCCTCGCCGCCGGCCGCGACCGGGCGGCCCCGGCGCGCTGACGCCACGGCGCCGGCCGGGCTCCGGTGGCCGTACGCCGGCGGCCCGGGGAAGGTGGAGGGAGGAAACGCGGCGCGCGGGAGGTGGGCATGGGCGAGCAGGCCGGCAACGAGCCCCGGATCGTCGTCGGGGTCGACGGTTCCGCGTCCTCCAGAGCGGCGCTGACCTGGGCGTTGAGGCAGGCGGAGCTGACCGGTGCGGTGGTCGAGGCGGTCCTGGCGTGGCAGCCGCCGGACGCGTGGTACGGCCTGGTGCCGCCCGCCGGGACCCTGGACGCCTACCGCGAGGCGGCCGGCGGGGTCCTGGCGAGGGCGCTGGCGGAGACGGTGGACGCGGCCCGTGCGTCCCGGGTGCGTTCCCGGGTCGCCGAGGGGAACCCGGCCGCCGTCCTGCTGGAGGCCGCGCGCGGTGCCGAGCTGCTGGTGGTCGGCCACCGGGGCCACGGTTTCGCCGGCGCGCTGATCGGCTCGGTCGGTCTGCACTGCACCCATCACGCGCCCTGCCCCGTCGCCGTCGTGCGGGGTGACCCGGCATCCGGAGGGACCACGGAAGGACACGGCGATGGACGCCACCGGCCCGGCCCGTGAGGTGGTCGTCGGCGTCGACGGCTCGGCGGACTCCGAGCGGGCCGCGGACTGGGCCGCGTCGGAGGCCCGGCGCCGTGGATGCCGGCTGCGGGTGCTGCACGCCACCGGGACCGGCCCGGAGCCCCCGCGCCCGGCGCCCCGCAACAACGGGTACCGGCACACCGTACGGGCGGCCCGCGCCCTGCTGGACGACGCACGCCACCGCGTCGCCGCCGGCCACCCCGGGCTGTGCGTGGAGACCACGCTGACCACGGACGACCCGGAGGGACCCCTGCTGGCGGCGGCCGAGGGCGCCGAACTGCTGGTGCTCGGCACCCGTGGGCGCGGCGGCTTCAGCACGCTGCTGCTGGGCTCGGTCGGTCTGCGGGTCGCCTCCCACGTCACCTGCCCGCTGGTGGTGGTACGCGGCCGTGCCGTCCGGGAACCGGCCCGCCGTGTCGTCGCCGGGGTCCAGGACGTCCGCGACGCCGAAGCCGTCCTGTTCGCCGCCGAGACCGCGGCCCGGTGGCGGGCGGGGTTGCTCGCGCTGCACGCCTGGGAGCCGGTGAGCGAGGTCGGCCACCTGGTGCCGCGCGTGGACACGGTGCGTGAGCTGCGGCACGAGCACGTCCGGTCGCTGCTCCAGTCGCTCACGGCGGCCGAGGTGACGGCGCGCGTTCCCGGGCTGCGTGTCGAGCGCGAGGTGGTCGACGGCGGGGCCGCCGCCGCGCTGGTGGACGCCTCCGCGCGGGCCGACCTGCTGGTGGTCGCGGCGCACCGCCCGCGCACCCCGACCGGGCTGCGCCTCGGACCGGTCGCCCACGCGGTGCTGCATCACGCGCGGTGTCCGGTCGCGGTCGTACCCGACCGTTGAGCGGCGCGCGTGGCCGACGGTGGCCGGACCCCGAGGACGTCGAGCATCACCCGGGTCGCGGGGCTGGGGTTGAAGCGGCTCCACGCGAGGTGTTCGACGCGACCCGGCCCGTCGGCCACCGGGACCAGCGCCAGCCCGGGGGCGTCGGCGACCAGCGGGCGGATGAACGCCGAGGGAAGCAGCGCCACCCCGAGCCCGCGCGTGATCAGCCCCGTGATCAGCTCGACGACCCCGGCCTCGTAGGCGACGTGGCGGACCAGGCCCGCGGCGGCGAACGCCTGGTCGGACTGGGCGCGGGCGGGCGTCCCGGCCACGAAGTCCACGAACGTCTCGTCGGCGATCTCCCGCAGCGTGACCCGGGGCGCCCCCGCGAGCCGGTGGCCGGAGGGCACCACCAGGACGTGTTCGTGCTCGTCGAGCACGACGCTCTCGACGCCGAGGGGGCGGTCGCCGCGCGGCAGGCCGAGGAAGGCGATGTCCAGGTCGCCGTCGCGGATCGCCGCGACCAGGTCGTCGCTGCGCCCGGACCGCAGGGCGACGCGGACCCGCGGGTGCTTGGCGCGGTACCGCTGGAGCAGTTCGGGGATGTCGACGGCGGCCGTCGTCACGATCACGCCGACGGCGAGCCGGCCGCGGACCACGCCGGTCGCCGCGGCGGCGTCGGCCGCGGCGCGGTCGGCGGCGGCCAGGCACTCACGCGCCCCGGCCACGAACGCCGCTCCCGCGCTGGTCAGTTCGACGCGGCGGCTGGAGCGGGCGAACAGCTTGACCCCGAGTTCCCGTTCCAGGCCGGCTATCCGGTGGCTGAGTGACGACTGCACCACCGAGCACCGCTCGGCGGCCCGGGTGAAGTTGCGGGTCTCGGCGACGGCGACGACGTACCGCATCTGCTGGAGGTCCATCCGGCCATCGTTTCCGTTCATGGCTGCGATCACAACCATGTATTGGAGTCATGGGGCCTGGTGGCGAGAGTTCACCTCATGCGTTCCTCGATCCCACGGTCACCCGGCCCGCCGCGCGTCCCGTCCGCGCGGCGGGCGGCGGCCGTCGCACTGACCGCGCTCGCCCCCGCCTCCTGGGGCACCACCTATGTGGTGACGACGAGGCTGCTGCCGCCCGGGCATCCGCTGTTCGCCGGGCTGATGCGCGCCCTGCCCGCCGGGTTGCTCGCGTTGGCGATCACCCGGGTGCTGCCGCGCGGGCAGTGGTGGTGGAAGGCCGCCGTCCTGGGGGTGCTCAACATCGGCGGGATGCCGTTGCTGTTCGTGGCGGCCGAACGGCTCCCCGGCGGGGTCGCGGCCACCCTCGGCGCGGCGCAGCCGCTGCTGGTCGCGGGGTTGGCCGTCGCGCTGCTCGGCGACCGCCCGACCGCCTGGCGGCTTGCGTGGGGGGTGCTCGGGGTGCTCGGGGTGGGGCTGGTCGTGCTCGGTCCGCGGGCCCGGCTGGACCCGGTCGGGGTGCTCGCCGGCCTCGGTCACACGGCCGCCATGGCCGGCGGGGTGGTCCTCACCAAGCGGTGGGGGCGCCCGGCGGGGGTCGGCCCGCTGGCCCTGGCGGGGTGGCAACTGACCGTCGGCGGGCTGCTGTTGCTGCCGCTGACCCTGGCGTTCGAGGGGGTGCCGCCGCACATCGGCGCCGGGGCGGTCGGCGGTTACCTGTGGCTCGGCAGCATGGGCGGGCTGATCGCGTACACGCTGTGGTTCCGTGGGATCGGGAAGCTGCCGGTGGGCGCCACCGCGCCGCTGGTGCTGCTCTCCCCGCTGGTCGCCACGGTCATCGGCACGGCGTCGGGCGAGGCGCTGAACGCGTTGCAGACCTCCGGCTTCCTCCTCGCCCTGGCCGCTCTGCTCGGAGCGCAGCTCGACCCGCCGCGCCTGTCCGGCCGCCGCACGCGCGGCGGGACGGCCGCGGACACCATCCGCAAGGACCTGATCGAAGAAGGACGGATGCGATGACCACAGTGGGAACGTCAGCGAGGACGATCGCCGTGCTGGGCGCCACCGGCATGGTCGGCAGCCGCGTGACCGGCGAGGCCCGGTCCCGTGGGCACCGGGTGCTGGCGCTGGCCCGGAAGCCGGCGAGCGACGACCCGGGCGTGACGCCGGTCGCGGTCGACGTCACCGACGCCGGCGCCGTACGGCAGGCGCTGGCCGGCTCCGCCTCGCACGGCGCCGTGGACGCCGTCGTGCTGACAGTGCGGACCGACCCGGCCGACGAGGACTTCCTGGTCGGTGCCACCCGTACGGTGCTGGACGCCGCGGCGCGGACCGGGGCCCGCGTCCTCGTGGTCGGCGGCGCCGGGGCGTTGCGCAGCCCCGGGGACCCGGCCCTGCTGGTCGCCGACGATCCGGCCTACGTGCCCGCCGAGTTCCGGGCCGTCGCCGCGGCCGGGGTCGCCCAGTTGCGTGCCTGCCGGGAGCGTCCCGGGGACGACTGGGTCTACCTGAGCCCGCCGGCCCTGCTGGAGCCCGGCCGGCGCACCGGACGCTACCGGCGCGGCACCGGCACGTTGCTCACCGACGCCGACGGCCGTTCGTGGATCAGCGCCGAGGACCTGGCCGTCGCCGTGCTCGACGAACTCCGGTCCCCCGGCGTGGAACGCCACATCACCGTCGCCCACGACGACCGGCGTCCGTCGCGCTGAGGCGGTCGACGCGGACGGTGGCGCCCGGGGCGAGGCGGTGGTAACGCGCCGGCGTGCCGGGGCCGTTGTCGCCCAGCAGGCCGCCGACCATCGCGGTGCCGGTGTCGTTGAGGGCGCCGTCGTGAATGGCGTAGGCGTCCCGGGGGGCGACCTCGCGGAGGTAGTCGATCAGGTGGCCGACGGTGGACCACGGGGCGTGCGCCGGCAGCAGCAGCGTGTCGACGGCGGCGTCGGGGACGGTGAGGGCGTCGCCGGGGTGGAAGAGGGCGCCGTCGATGAGGAAGCCGACGTTGGCCACCCGCGGGATGTCGGGGTGGATGACCGCGTGCCAGGTGCCGTGGACGGTCACCTCGAAGCCGGCCGCGGTGAACGCCTCGCCCTCTCCGACGGCGGTGACCCGGGTGCCGAGGCCGTCCAGCCGCGCGGCGACGGCGGGGTTGGCCCAGATCCGCAGGCCCCGGTCGCGTTCGGCCGCCCGGCGCAGCGTCTCCTCCGAGAAGTGGTCGAAGTGCTCGTGCGTGACCAGGACCGCGTCGGCGCCGTCGAGCGCCGCCGGCTCGGTCAGACCGCCCGGGTCGATGACCAGGCGGCGGCCGTCCTTCTCGACGCGGACGCAGGCGTGGCCGAACTTGGTGAGGTGCATGGCGGGGTCCTTCCGCTGAAACTGTACAACCAAACTGTACAACTTCATTCCATGAATCCGGGTAGGATGGGTCCATGGACGACGACGCGCTGGCCGAGCGGCTGCGGCAGACGGTCGGGGAACTGGTCCGGGCGGTACGTGTGGTGGACACCATGCCCCCCGGGGAGGCGGCCGTCCTCGGCTTCCTCGACCGCGGCGGCCCGCTGACCACGGCCGACCTCGCCCACCGCCGCGGCGTGACCCACCAGTCGGCCGCCAAGTCCGTCAAGGAACTCGTCGGCGCCGGCCTGGTCCGCGCCGAACCCCACCCCGCCGACGGCCGCAAACTCCTGCTCCACATCACCGACGCCGGCCGCGCCCGCCTGCGCCGCGAACGCGCCCAGCGCGCCGGCGCCCTCGACGCCGCCATCCGCGACACCTTCAGCCCCGAGGAACGGCAGCGGCTGGGCGACTGCGTCGGCCTGCTCTCCCGCCTGATCGCACGGCTGACCGGCAGGTGAGAGCCGGAACCGGCGGCAACTACGGGTAGGTACACGGGAATTGGTGTGGAATGCTGTCGGCAGCCGGCCGCGGGCACCGACGCCGCGGGCGGTCGCCGAGAGGAGCACAGCGTTGAGACAGAACGGCTTCCGCGCCGAGGAGATCGACACCGGCCGGCCGCACCCCGCGCGGATCTACGACTACTTGCTGGGCGGCAAGGACAACTACGAGGTGGACCGCGCGGCCGGCGACCGGCTCGCCGCCGCGGCCCCCGAGGTGCGGATCGGCGTGCAGGCCAACCGTGACTTCATGCGGCGGGCCGTCCGGTACGTCGTCGGCGGCGGCGTCCGCCAGATCCTCGACATCGGCACCGGACTGCCCACCTCGCCCAACGTCCACGAGATCGCCCGGCAGGTCGCGCCGGACGTCCGCGTCGCCTACGTCGACAACGACCCGATCGTGAACGTGCACGCCAACGCGCTGCTCACCGGCGCCGGGGCGACCGGCGTCGTCCTCGGCGACCTGCGCGACCCGCAGGCCGTCGTCGACAACCCCGAGGTGCGCCGGGTCATCGACTTCGACCAGCCGGTCGCCCTCCTCCTCGTCGCCGTCCTGCACTTCCTCACCGACGCCGAGAAGCCCGAGCAGATCGTCGCCACCCTGCGCGACGCGCTGCCGGCCGGGAGCTTCCTGGTGCTGTCGCACGCCACCGGTGACTTCGCCGACCGCAGCGGGGCCCAGGCCGTCTACACCAACGCCACCGCCACCTTGAACCTGCGGTCGCACGGCGCGGTGGAGCGGTTCTTCGACGGCTTCGAGCTGGTGGATCCCGGTCTCGCCCAGGTCCCGTTCTGGCGCCCGGACGCCCCGCCGGCCACGAAGCCCGGGGAGATCGGCTTCTACGGCGGCGTGGCCCGCAAAGCCCGCTGAGCCGGCCGCGCCGGGGCTCCGCGTCGTCAGCCGCGCAGGTCGTCGACGAGCTGGGCGAGCAGGGCGGCCCGCTCGGGCATCGCCGCCACGCTCACCCACTCCCCCTCGGCGTGCGCGCCGTTACCGACGGCTCCGAGGCCGTCGAGGGTCGGGCAGCCGACGGCGGCGGTGAAGTTGCCGTCGGAGCCGCCGCCGACGCTGACCCCGGCGATCGGGCCGAGCCCCAACTCGGCCGCCAGCACGGCCAGTCGGGCGTGCAGCGCCGCGCCGGCCCCGGCGGGCATGGGGGGCCGCCTGGGGCCGCCGGAGATCCGCAGGCGGGTGCCCTCGACTCCGGTGGTCAGGGCCCGCAGTTCCCGGTCCACCCGCGTCGCCTCCCGTGGTTCGGCCACGCGTACGTCGAGTTCGGCCCAGGCGTGGGCGGGCACCACGTTGCTCGCCGTGCCCGCCCCGGCCAGGGTCGCCGTGACGGTGGTGCCGCGTTCCGGGGCGGCGACCGCCTCCAGCGCGGTGAGCACCCGGGCCAGCGCGGTCAGCGCGTTGGCGCCCCGCTCCGGCTCCAGTCCGGCGTGGGCCGCCCGGCCGTCCACGTCGAGCCGGTACATGCCGGTGCCCTTGCGGCCGACCTTCACCGCGCCGTCGGCCGACGCCTCCAGGACCAACGCGGCCCGCGCCCCCCGCGCGGCCTCCTCGACCAGGGCCCGGCTGGTCCGCGAGCCCACCTCCTCGTCGCAGGTGAGCAGGATCTCCAGGCCGCCGCGGTCGTCGAGCGCCGCGACGGCGTGGAAGAGCTGGACGATGCCGGCCTTCATGTCGAAACAGCCTGGGCCACTGGCCCGTCCGGTCGCCTCGTCCACGGTGAACGGCCACCGCGCCAGCGTGCCCAGCGGCCACACGGTGTCGTAATGGCCGACCAGGGCTATCCGGGGCCGGCCCGGCGCCTGGGGCCACCGCCACCGCAGATGGCGGCGGCCCTCGACCTCGACCACCTCACCGGCCTCACCGAACACCTCGTACGCGAGCGCGGCGACCGCCTCCGCCCCCGCCGCGCAGGCGTCCAGGTCCTCCGACGGCGTCTCCACCCCCACCAGCGCCGCCAGATCGGCCACCATCGCGTCCGTCCTCGCGCGCAGCGCCTGGAGTCGGCCGACGGCTGTGGGCTTCCCGCTGATATCCATGGCGCACATCTTCCACCAGGCCGTCCGTGGCCGGTCGCGGTGCCGCCGGTGCCGGAACCGTCGCCTTCCCGGGAGACCGCGCGCCGCGAACGACGGCCGCCCGCCGAGGGGTTCCTCACCGGTTCGTGGGGGCGTCCGCCGGAGTTGTGATCGTGGAGTGCACGTCAGTGGGTGAGGTCGGCGAGGATCTGGCGGGTGGCGTCGGCGAGCAGGGGGTCCTCGGCCGGGGTGTGGTATCCGGAGCGTTCGGTCATGACGGCGACGACGACTGGTGCGGTGTGCGGGGGCCAGGCGATGGCGACGTCGTTGGCCCGGCCGTAGTCGCCGGTGCCGGTCTTGTCGGCGACGGTCCATCCGGCGGGGAGCGCGGCGCGGATGCGTTCGGCGCCGGTGGTGTTGTGCTGGAGCCACCCCTTGAGCAGGGCGCGTTTCTCCGCGGGCAGGGCGTTGCCGAGTACGAGCGCGCGGTAGTCGCCGGCCAGCGCTTCGGGGGTGGTGGTGTCACGCGGGTCGCGGGGCGGGTTCCGGTTCAGCTCGGGCTCGTAGTGGTCCATGCGGCTGACGGTGTCTCCGAGACCGCGCAGGTAGGCGGTGAGCCCCGCCGGGCCGCCGATGTCCCGCATCAGCAGGTTGCCCGCGGTGCCGTCGCTGTAGCGGATGGCGGCGTCGCACAGCTGCCGGATGGTCATCCCGGTGTCGACGCGGTCCTCGGTGACCGGCGAGATGGAGTTGACGTCGGCGGCGTGGATGGTGACGCGCTTGTCCAGGTAGCTGAGGGGGTTGCGGTGCAGAACGGCCGCCGCGGCGAGCGTCTTGAACGTGGAGCAGAACGCGAAGCGCTCGTCCGCGCGGTAGGTCACCGTGGTCCCGGTGCCGGTCGCCACCGCGTACACGCCGAGCCGGGCGGCGTACTTGCGCTCCAGCGCGGCGAACTTCGCCGGATCGGTACGGTGGGACGGGCGCGGCGACGGGCGGCGGCTCGGCACGGTGGACGACACGGTGACCGAGCGGTCGGTGGTGCCGCATCCGGCCAGGGGCAGCAGGGCCCCCAGCGTCACCAGGGCGCGACGGGACGGGCCGGACTGCTCGAACGACATTCGGTGGTACCTGCTTTCACTTGCCCGGGGCGCGGCCGGTGGAGAAGGGGCGGGGACTCGTCGGACGGACGCGTCCCCTTCCTACACCACCTGACGGAACAATACGGCGCACACCGTCATCAAACGGAACACTCGCAGCGATCGGAGGACAAGCCCGGCCGTTTGTTCGCCCGCGCCCGGTCGGCTTCGCCGCTCATCCGAACCGGGTCAGCCTCGTCCAGAAGGACGGCCCGACGAGGTCGGCCGCGAGGGCGATCGGTACCCGCCGCGCGGTGGCTCCGGTGCCCGTGGTCAGTTCGCCGAGCACGGTGCCCGCCTTCGCGGTGCGGGGCACGTGGCCGCGGACCCCGCGAGGGGTGACGGTCAGCTTTTGGCCGGGGACGCCGACCACGGTGAGGTCAGCGGTGGCCACGACCGGTGCGCGGTGACCGAGGCCGTCGTCGACATGGCCGACGACCTGCCCCTTGCGCACCGCGACGGCCGAGGTGAGGGCGTCCCGCACCGCGGCGATGACCTTCTTGCTGTTGTTCAGCACCAACGCCAGGCTGTTGGCACCGTTGGGGTCCGGTCCGGTGACGTGCTGGCCCAGCATCGCGCCGAGGATCAGCCGGTCCGCGCCGTCCACGGTCTTGTACGCGGCCCACGACAGCGTCCCGCCGGCCGGTGTGTTGGAGCCGGTCTTGATGCCGCGTACGCTCAGCCCGGCCATCAGCAGCGGGCTGTTGTTGTTGTAGATGCGTCCGAGGCCGGGGATGTCGGCGTCGGGCTGGGCGACGACGACACGGAAGGCGTCGTACCTCATCACCTGCTCGGCCAGGACGAGCTGGTCGACGGCGGTACTGACGGTCCCCCGGTCCAGGCCGCTGGGGTCGGTGTACGTGGTGTTCCGCATGCCGAGGTCCTTCGCCGCCTGGTTCATCCGAGCGGCGAACACCGTCACGTCCGAGGAATGGGTGTCCCAACGGGCCAGCAGCCGGGCGATGTTGTTGCCCGACGGGATCATCAGCATCCGCAGCATGTCCTGCTCGCTGAAGGTCTCGCCCTCCCGCAGGCCCTCGACGCGTGACTCGTCCTCGGCCTTCCCGTCCGCCACGGCCTGGGCGTCGACCGGGATCCGCGGCCCCTGCTCGTCCCTGCCCAACGGGTGGTCGCGGAGGATCACGTACGCCGTCATGATCTTGGCGATGCTCGCCGTCGGAACGGGCCGCTGCGTCCCGAACGTCCCGACCACCCCCGAGCCCACGACCGCGACGGCGCCCTGCCCCTCCGCCGGCCACGGCACGGCGAACCCGCCGCCCGGCACCGTGAACGACGACACCGCCCGGTCCAGGCCCACAACCGGCTCCGGAAGCGGCCGGACCATCTGCACGATCAGCAACACCAACGCGACGAACGCCACCACCGCGCCCCACACCCGGGGCGCGAGGGCCCGGATCCGCGCCCTGACCGGCACGGCCTCACCGGTGAGTTCGGCGAGCAGCGCGATGGGTGACCGTGTTGTGTCGGGTGTGGTCTGGACGGCAACGGGCGTGACGGCCTGGGAAGTTGGCGGCTCGGCGGCCTTCTCCGCCGGAGCGTCGGCGCCCTCTCCCGCCGACCGTGCGGCGTTCCGCGGCCCCGGCCGTGCCGGTTCGGTCGGGGGTTCTGGTTCGGGGGCGGGGGGTTCGGACGGCGCGGGGGGTGCCGGAGGCTCGGTGGACGTCGCTTCGGTGGGTTTCGTCGGTTCGGCGGGCTCAGTAGGCTCGGCCGACTCGGACGGCGTCGGCTGGGTGGGCTCGGTGGGTTCCGGGGCCTTCGGCCCGGCAGGCTCAGGCACCTCGACGGACTCGACCGACGAATTCGGCCCGGCGGACTCAGGCGCTTCGGCCGACTCCGACGGCTTCGGCCCAGCAGGCTCGGAGGACTCCGTCGACCTGGCGGACTCGGTCGGCTTGACCGGCTCCGTGGGGGCCGGAGGTTCGACGGACTCGGTGGATTCCGACGACTTCGACCCGGCGGGCCCGGACGGCTCGGTGGGCGCAGCCTCGGCGGGCTCAGGCGGCTCGACGGACTCGGTGGACTCCGACGACTTCGACCCGGCGGGCCCGGACGGCTCGGTGGGCGCAGCCTCGGCGGGCTCAGGCGCCTCGGCCGAATCCGACGGCTCCGGCGCCTCCGGCGCCTTTCCCTCCGACGGAGCGCTCTGGGCCCCGTCCGCCCCCTCGGGCGTCTTCTCGCGGGGCGGCGACGGGGGTAATCCGGCGCCGGACGTGGCCGCCGGGGGCGGGTCGTTGCTGTCGGGCGTGTCGGGGGATCGGCCCGCCATCGAGGTCTCCTTCGTGCACGGCGACTGTGGTGCGCGCTCGGACCGGCTGCGTCAGGTGACCTGAAGACAGGGGTGATGCCTGCGCGGGACGGACGGTCGTCCCCGGCGGTCCGGCCCGCCCAGGGTACTCACGGGCGGGCCGGCGGGGGACGCACGTCGGCCACATGATGATGTTGGGCGCTCGCCCCGGCCCGTACGCCCCCGTCGGCTCAACTCCGCGGAACGTACCGGCTGTCCCGCAGGGTTGGCAGCACCGGTGTCAGCACGGCGAGGAGCACCAGGATCATCGCGATGGCCTGGAACGCGGCGCGGTATCCGGCGGCCAGGGCGGCGGGCGTGCCGCCGGTGTCGGACGCGGTGAGGGTGACCACCATGGCGAGGCCGAACGCGCCGCCGAACTGGCGGGTGGTGTTCATCAGCCCCGAGGCGGCGCCGGCGTCGGCGGAGCGGACACCTGAGGTGACCGTGGTGGTCAGCGGGGTGCTGACCAGGCCGCCGCCGAACGATATGGCCACGGCGGGGCCGAGGATGCCGGTGACGTAGTCGCTGTCCGGGGTGACCGCGCTCTGCCACCAGAAGCCCAGCGCGGCGATGAGCGCCCCGGCCGCTATGAGCACCCGGGCCTGCACCCGTCGCATCAGCCAGGGGATCAGGCGCAGCCCGACCAGCAGCATCACCACCGCGTGCGGCACGAAACCCAGACCCGTCTGCGCGGCGCTGTAGTGGAGCACGTCCTGCATGGTCAGCGTCAGGAAGTACCACAGCGGGACCTGGCTCGCCCCGGCCAGCAGCATCGCCAGGTTGCCCCAGCCGATCCCGGGCAGCCCGAACAGCCGTGGCGGTATCAGCGGGGCCGCGGCGAACCTCGTCTCGACCACCACGAACGCGGCGAGGGCGAGGACCCCGCCGAGCAGCGGCAGCGCCGTGCCGGGGGCGGACCAGGCGTGGCTGTCGGCTTCGGCGACGCCGAGGGTGAGCAGCGTCGAGGCGGCCGTGGCCAGTACGGCGCCGGGCAGGTCGAGGCGGACGCGTCGGCGGGGGACGGCGGGCCGGGCGAGGACCCGCCGGGCGAACAGCAGTATCGGAAGTCCGACCGGCACGTTGACCAGCAGCACCGAGCGCCAGGACAGGTACTGGGTCAGCACGCCGCCGAGCATGTTGCCGCAGGCACCGCCGACCAGGCTCACCGCGGTCCACACCGTCAACGCCCTGGTGCGCGGCGGCCCTTCGGGGAATCCGGTGGTCACCATGGTCAGGGCCAGCGGGGCGAGGACGGCGGCGCCGGTGCCCTGCGCCGCGCGGGCCGCGATCAGCGTGGCCGGGGTGCCGGCGAGCCCGCCGGTCAGGCTGGCGGCCGTGAAGACGGCCAGTCCGCCGACGAAGACCCGCCGGTGCCCGTAGAGGTCGGCCAGTCTGCCGCCGAGCAGCAGCAGCCCGGCGAAGGCGAGCGCGTAGGCGCTGACCACCCACTGCAGGCCGGTCGGGGTGAACCCGAGATCCGCCTGGATCGACGGCAGCGCGACGGTCATCACCGATACGTCGAAGAGCACCAGGAAGTTGGCTGTGCACGCCAACGCGAGCGCCGTCGTGGCGGCGGATCTCTCAGGCATGGCCGAAAATCCCCCCGTGGTCCTCGTTGTCTTCGCGGTCTTCGGCCGGTGGCACGATGGTGCGTGCCGTGGCGAGTGCGCACCGGCGGTTACCGGTCGTCGGCGGGGCGGGAGAAGTCCACGCCCTGGGCCAGGGCCACCCGGCCCGAGTAGTTGACGGTGTTGGTGGCGCGGCGCATGTAGGAACGCCAGGCGTCGGAGCCGGATTCGCGTCCGCCTCCGGTCTCCTTCTCGCCGCCGAAGGCTCCGCCGATCTCCGCGCCGGAGGTGCCGATGTTGACGTTGACGATGCCGCAGTCGGCGCCGTCGGCGGCGAGGAACCGTTCCGCCTCGCTCTGGTCGGTGGTGAAGATCCCGCCGGAGAGCCCCTGGGGTACGTCGTTGTGGAGGGCGATCGCCTCGTCGAAGTCGCGGTAAGTGAGGACGTGGAGAACGGGTGCGAAGGTCTCCTCGCGGACGACGGCGGTCTGGGCGGGCATCCGGACGATGGCGGGGCGGACGTAGTAGGCGCCCGGTGCGGCCTCGGCGAGTCGGCGTTCGCCGCCGGCGCGCACGGTGCCGCCGTCGGCGGTCGCGCGGTCGAGGGTCTCGCGCATCCTGGTGTACGCGGCCTCGTTCACCAGCGGTCCGACCAGGGTGCCGGCCTGGAACGGGTCGCCGACGGGGAGTTGCCGGTAGGCGTGGGTGAGCCGGTCGACGACGGGGTCGGCGAGGTCCTCGTGGACGATCAGCCGGCGCAGCGTGGTGCAGCGCTGGCCGGCCGTGCCGGAGGCGGCGAAGACGGCGGCGTCCACGGCGAGGTCGAGGTCGGCGGAGGAGGTGACGACGGCGGCGTTGTTGCCGCCGAGTTCGAGGACGGCGCGGCCGAACCGGGCGGCCACCCGGGGGGCGACGGCGCGGCCCATCCGGGTCGAGCCGGTGGCGCTGACCAGCGGGACGTGGTGGGAGTCGACGAGCCGTTCGCCGGTGTCGGCCGCGCCGAGGACGACCTGGCCCAGGCCGGCCGGGGCGCCGGTGGCGGCGATGGCGCGGTCGAGCAGCGCGGAGCAGGCGAGGGCGGTCAGCGGGGTGAGTTCGGAGGGCTTCCACACCACGGTGTCACCGCAGACCAGGGCCACCGCGGTGTTCCACGCCCAGACGGCGACGGGGAAGTTGAAGGCGGTGATGACGCCGACCACGCCCAGCGGGTGCCAGGTCTCCATCAGCCGGTGGCCGGGGCGTTCGGAGGGCATGGTGCGGCCGTAGAGCTGGCGGGAGAGGCCGACGGCGAAGTCGCAGATGTCGATCATCTCCTGGACCTCGCCGAGCGCTTCGGAGCGGATCTTGCCCGCCTCGATGGTGACCAGGTCGGCGATGTCCTGCTGGTGTTCGGTGAGCAGGTGGCCGAGGTGTTTGACGAGTGCGCCGCGCAGCGGTGCCGGGGTGGTGCGCCAGGTGCGGAACGCCGTGCGGGCGCCTTCCACGGCGCGGTCGACGTCCTGGGGGGTGTCGGCGCGCAGGCCGAAGAGGGCGGCGCCGGTGATCGGGGTGCGGGCGGTGATCGCGTCGCCCTTGTACCCGGCGAGGTCGGCCCCGCAGCGGGCCAGGGCCGTCTGCGCCCTGGTGCGGATGTCGTCGGTGCCGGTGACCGCTGCTGTCGCCATGGCGGCTGTTCCCCTCATGCCTGGGCCGTGGTGCGGATGTTGACGTAGTTGCCCTCGATCCAGTCCTTGAAGGTGGCGGTCTCGCCGTCGAGGGAGATGTCGAACCCGCACCGCCTGGCGAGGGGGACGGAGAAGGCGAAGTCGGAGTCGGGGCGCAGGAAGAAGACGCTGGACGTGCGGCTGCTGCCGGCGATCCGGTCCCGGCCGGGCGCGGCGACGTGGTGCCTCGGTGCCTTCACCTGGCCGCCGGTCACCAGGGTCGCCACGGCCCCGCAGAAGACGAGGACGGCGTCGGCCTTGGCCGGCAGGTCCACGAAGGCGCCGCCGACCTCGCTCTGCAGGCTCACGAAGCCGTTGGGGCACGGGGTCTGCTGGATGACGGTCACCGTCGACAGGTCGTAGTGGGGTGCCATCCGCAGCGGTTCCTCCTCGGCGCTGCGGTCTTCGGGGACCTCCGGGAAGTAGCGGAACCGCAGCAGTGGTTCGCAGTCGACGAAGTTCTCCACGCCGCCCGCCGGTTCGGTCCCGGTGGTCTTCAGCACCTGCCGGGCCACTTCCTTGGTCGTGTCGTACATGCGGTGGAAGTAGCCGGTCCACACGCTTTCGAACTCGGGGGTGGGGAAGAGGTTGCCGGTAAGCCCCATCGAGTAGCACATCGAGTAGTCGGAGTAGCTGCCGGTGTTGGTGATGCGCGCGGTGCTCTCCGACTCCAGCCCGGTGAAGCCGCGGCGGATGGTGGGGACGGTGCTGGTGACGGCGCGTTTCCGGGCCTCGGTGCCGTGTTCGAAGAAGTCGACGGCGATGTCCTTGGCGGCCTGCTGGTCGGCGTCGGTCAGGCCGCAGTCGGTCAGGTAGAAGACGCCCTTGTCCTTCAGGGCGGTGCGGAACTCCTCCTGTCGTGCGCCGTGTTGGAGGTCCTTCAGGCTGAACGTCGGCACGGTGGTGTCCATCGGCGCTCACTGCTCCTCTCGTGGCCGGGCCGGCCGGTGACGCGGTGGTGGGTGAGGGGGTCGGCGGGGGTCAGGGCCCCGGCAGCTCCGCCAGTTCGGTCAGCGCGTCCGCCAGCAGGTCGATCTCCGCTTCGGTGTTGTAGAAGTTCGCCGAGACGCGCAGCAGGGGGCCGCCCGGCCGGTCGCCGACGGCGGTCTCGATGCGGAACCGGTCGCGCAGGGCGCGGCGCAGTTTCTCCGCGTCGGTTCCGTGCGGCAGCCGGAAGGCGACCATGCCGCCGGACAGGGCGGGATCGCTCGGGGTGGCGGCAGGCAGGCCGTGCCGGTCGGTGAGCCGGCGGCGGGCGTGGTCGGTGAGTTGCCGACGGCGGGCGTCGATGGCGTGGTGCCCCAACTCGTCGTGGAAGGCGACGGATTCCGGGACGGCGAGCCAGGGGCAGATGTCGCGGGTGCCCTCGCATTCGAGCCGGCGCAGTCGCGGGGTGCTGCCGAAGCGGTCGCGCCGGTCGGGTGGTCCGCTGTCGGGTGGTGGCTGGTAGGCCCAGCTGACCTGGGCCGGTTCGAGGTGTTCCAGGCGGCCGGGGGCGAGGTGCAGGAAGCCGGTGCCGGTGGGCGCCAGCAGCCATTTGTGGCCGCTTCCGGCGTAGAAGTCGCAGCCGGTCGCGTCGAGGTCGAGGTCGAGGAAGGCGGGGGCGTGGGCGCCGTCGATCACGGTGACGATGCCGCGCCGGCGGGCCTGTGCGCACAGTTCCCGGGCGGGCAGGACGAGTCCGGTGGCGGAGATCACGTGGCTGAAGGAGAGCAGCCGGGTGCGGGGGTTCATGGCGGCGACGGCGGCCTCGACGATCTCCTCGGGGCCGGCCGGCATCGCGGGCAGCCGGAAGGTGCGCAGCCGCAGGCCGCGGCGCCGGGCCATACGCTCCCAGCACCAGCGCATCGGGGTGTACTCCTGATCTGTCAGCAGGATCTCGCCGGGGGCGGCCGGGCGCAGCGAGGCGGCCACCAGGTTGACGGCCGCCGTGACGTTGGTGGTCAGCAGCAGGCGGTGCGGGTCGCCGCCGACGAAGCGGGCCAGGGTTTCGCGGGCGGTCCACAGCAGCGCGGGGACTTCGCGCAGCAGGAACTCCATCGGCGCCCGGGCGAGCCGGGCGCGCAGCTCGGTGACGCGTTCGTAGGTGGGGCGGGGCAGCGGTCCGCCGGAACCGGTGTTGAGGTTGACGACGGTCCCGTCGAGCAGCATGCGGCGGCGGGCGCGTTCCCAGTCGGCCACGGCCATGTCGTGATCTCCCGCGAAATTCGGAAATATTCCGGAAAAACAGGGGCCTGCCGGGTATTCGATCGACGCACAGCAGCGTAGCAGCCGTGCCGCGCTTCCGGACAGGGCGTTTTCTGCCGCCCCCGGAAATCCACGAAGAGAACCCAGAGAGCGCCCAAAGAGCCGTGCAAGAGCGGCGCCGGGCAGGATGGTCGTGCCGAACCTGCAGCTCACCACCGTGGCAAGCCGATTGCTTGACCGTCGTGACTATTCATCCTGCGCTACAGGAGTCTTCACACATGGGCGACGACGTACGCTGTCCCGACCACTCCGCCCCGGAAACGGCAGATCTGACCGCGCGGGACGTGCATCGCGCGCTCGAACCCCACGTGCTTGTAGACGGCTACGACCTGGTTGTCGACCTTTCCGCCAGTTCGGGTGCCTGGCTTGTCGACGCGGTCACCGGGAAACGGTATCTGGACCTCTTTTCATTCTTCGCCTCGGCGCCGCTCGGCATAAATCCGTCCTGCCTGACCGACGATCCGGAATTTCTTCAGGAGCTTGCCGCGGTGGCGGTCAACAAGCCGTCCAACCCTGATCTGTATTCGGTGCCGTACGCCCGGTTCGTGCGGACCTTCGCCCGGGTGCTCGGTGATCCGCGGCTGCCGCATCTGTTCTTCGTGGACGGCGGGGCGCTGGCCGTGGAGAACGCGCTCAAGGCGGCGTTCGACTGGAAGGCGCAGCGGCTGGGGCTCGACGAGCGGGCGGTCGACGGCCTGAAGGTGCTCCACCTGGAGCGGTCGTTCCACGGGCGCAGCGGATACACCATGTCGCTGACGAACACCGAGCCGGCGAAGACCGTCCGCTACCCCAAGTTCGCCTGGCCGCGCATCCCGTGCCCGGCCCTGCGGCATCCGCTGGCCGAGCACGCCGCCGCCAACCGGGAGGCCGAGCGGCGGGCGCTGGCCGCCGCCGAGCGGGAGTTCCGGGCCGCCGACGGCATGATCGCCTGCTTCATCGCCGAGCCGATCCAGGGCGAGGGCGGCGACAACCACCTCAGCGCCGGCTTCCTCCAGGGGATGCAGCGGCTGTGCCACGCGTACGACGCGCTGTTCGTGCTGGACGAGGTGCAGAGCGGCTGCGGGATCACCGGCACCGCGTGGGCCTACCAGCAACTCGACCTGCGCCCGGACCTGGTGGCGTTCGGCAAGAAGACCCAGGTGTGCGGGGTGATGGGCGGCGGCCGGATCGACGAGGTGCCGCGGAACGTCTTCACCGTGTCCTCCCGGATCAGCTCCACCTGGGGCGGCAACCTCACCGACATGGTGCGGGCCACCCGGATCCTGGAGACGATCGAGCGCACCCAGCTGCTGGAGACCGTCGTGCGGCGCGGCAAGTACTTCCGCGACGGGCTGGAAGCCCTGGCCGGCGCCTACCCCGGCACCGTGACCAACGCCCGCGGCAGCGGCCTGATGTGCGCGGTCGACCTGCCCGGCACCCGGTCACGGGACGAGGTGCTGCGCCGGATGTACCGGGAGCACCAGGTGATCGCCCTGCCGTGCGGCGAGCGGGGCCTGCGGTTCCGTCCGGCGCTGACGATCGGCGAGAGCGAGATCGACCAGGCCCTGGACGCGCTGGCCCGCAGCGTCGAACCGCTCGCCGCCTGACCTCCCGTGCGCCACCCCACGTCCCGACGGCCCGTTCGCCCCCATCCCGCGTCACGGAGAGCCCACGAATGATGTCAGCACGGTACCCGAGGACCGCGGCGGACTGGACTGCCCGCATCGAAGGAGTCTCCGGTGAGCGCTGCGACCTGGAGATGCTGCTCAAGGACGAGTGGCGCAACAGGATCGCGGTGCGCGACGACGACCCCGGTGTCCGGGCCACCCGGCGGCGGGAGTTGGCGATCGGCGGCCCCGTCCACCAGGCGCTGCGCCGGGCGTCGGGCGACGGGGTGTCGGTGGCGGCGTTCGCGCTGGCCACGCTGCACAGCGTGATGCGCGCGTACGGGCACGGCAACCGCACGGTGGCGGCGCTGGTCGACGCCACCGGCACGGACGACATGCGGCGGGCCCGGGTGCTTCCGGTGATCGTGGACCACGAGGCGCAGGGCCGGCTCAGCCGTGCGGCGGCGGTACGGGAGATCGACGCGGAGCTGCGGCACCGGGACGCCTGGACGGCCCCCGACGCGCTGTTGCAGCGGGGCCTGTTCGACATGCTGCTGGTGCTCGCCGACCGGGAGATCCCGCCGGCCGAACTGCCGTCGGCCCCGCTCGCCGTGATCGTCCGGGACGCCGCGGACGAGGGGTGTCTGCGGTGGACGATGGCCTACGCGGGCGAGCTGTTCGAGGACCGGACGATCGCCGGGGTGCTCGACGTGGTCCGCGAGGTGTTCGGCCAGTACGTCACCGGGCCCGCGGAACCGGTGGCCGGCATCGAGCTGGCATCGGCGGAGCAACGCGAGCGGCTGCGCGAGTGGAACGCCACCGACGGCGACTTCCCGGCGGACGTGCGCCTGGAGGACCTGTTCACGCGGGCCGCCCGGCGCTCCCCGGACCAGCAGGCCGTGGTCTTCGGCGACACCACGCTGACGTACCGGACGGTGGACGAGCGGTCCGACCGGCTCGCGCGGTGGCTGATCGGCCCCGAGGTGGGGGTGGCGCCGCAGGAGCTGATCGGGCTGTACCTCGACAAGAGCGACCTGGGGGTGGTCGCCACCCTCGGGATCTGGAAGGCGGGCGCCGCCTACGTGCCGATCGACCCGGCGTACCCGGCCGAACGGGTCCGGTTCACCGTCGGCGACACCGGTCTCACCGCCGTCGTCACCAACCGCCACCACGCGGAGCGGCTGCGGGAGATCCTCGGCGACCGCCATGCCGGCGTCCGCGTCATCGAGATCGAGACCGTCCTCGCCCGCTCCGCCGCCGACCCGTCCCCGGGCGACCTGCCGCGGCCGGAGGTGAGCAGCCGCCACCTCGCCTACGTCACGTACACCTCCGGCACCACCGGGGTGCCCAAGGGGGTGCCCAAGTACCACGACAGCGTGGTGAACAGCATCACGGACCTGTCCGAGCGGTACGACATGCGGCGGCCCGGTGAGGAGCGGGTGGCGCTCTTCGCCTCCTACGTCTTCGAACCGCATCTGCGGCAGACCCTGATCGCGCTGATCAACTCGCAGACGCTGGTGATCGTGCCGGAGGACGTCCGCCTCGACCCCGACCGGTTCCCCGCGTACATCGAGCGCCACCGGGTGACGTACCTCAACGCCACCGGGTCGGTGCTCCACCACTTCGACCTGCGGCGCTGTACCAGCCTGAAGAAACTGCTGCTGGTCGGCGAGGAGCTGACGGCGGCCGGGCTGAGGCGGTTGCGGGAGACGTTCTCCGGGCGGATCGTCAACGAGTACGCCTTCACCGAGGCGGCGTTCGTCACGGCGGTGAAGGAGTTCGCGCCGGGGGTGACGGAGCGGCCGGACCGCAGCATCGGCCGGCCGGTGCGCAACGTGAAGTGGTACGTGCTGAGCCAGAACCTCAAGCAGTTGCCGATCGGTGCCATCGGGGAGCTGTACATCGGCGGCTGCGGGGTGGCCCCGGGCTATCTCAACCGGGACGAGCTGACGGCGGAGCGGTTCCTCGCCAACCCGTACCAGTCGGAGCGGGACAAGGCACGCGGCATGAACGCCCGGCTCTACCGCACCGGTGACCTGGCCCGGATGCTGCCCTCGGGCGAAGTGGAGTTCATGGGGCGCGGCGACTTCCAGCTGAAGCTCAACGGGGTGCGGGTGGAGCCGGGCGAGATCGAGGCGCGGGCGACCGAGTACCCGGGGGTGCGCAGGTGTGTCGTGGTGGCCCGGGAGGGGACCGCCGGCACCGGGGAGCGCCATCTGGTCGGGTACTACGTGACCGAGCCGGCGGCGGAGGTGACCGAGGAGGAGTTGCTGGCCTTCCTGGAGCAGCGGCTGATCCGCATCATGGTCCCGGCCCGCATGGTGCGGATGGACGCGATCCCGGTCAACGTCAACGGCAAGGCCGACTGGCGTGCGCTGCCCGAGGTGGACCTGGCCCGGCCGGGCGGCGCGGCGGCGGACGGGGGTGCGGCCGGTGGTGTCCTCGGCCGGCTGCGGGAGATCTGGAGCGCGGTTCTGGGGGTGCCGGCCGGGCGGATCGGCGACGGCGACGACTTCTTCCGGCTCGGCGGCCAGTCCATCTCGTGCATCCTGCTGGTGGCCCGCATCCGGCGGCAGCTGGGGGTCTTCGTCGGCGTCGAGGACGTCTTCGAGCTGAGGACCCTGGAGAAGCTGGCACACCACCTGGAGCGGCGGGAACGCCACACCCCCGCGCCGGATCCCGGCCCGGACGCCGTACCGGAGCCGGCCGACGGCGAGCCCGTCCGGCTGCTCGCCGGCGGCCTCCAGCAGGGGCTGCTCTACCACGCCCTCAAGCGCAGGCACGGCGACGACGCCTACGTCATGCAGTCGGTGCACCGCTACCACTGCCGTATCGACCCGGAGCTGATGCGTGAGGCATGGCAGCACGCCCGCCGCAAGTACCCCGCGCTGCGGCTGCGTTTCGAGTGGGACGGCGAACCGCTCCAGGTCGTCGACAACGACGACAAGCCGTTCGACTGGCGGTACGTCGACCTGAGCGGGACGGCCGACCCCGGCGAACAGGACGCCCGCATCCGGGGGTTGCAGGAGCGCGACCGCACCGAGCCGTACGACCCCGGTGCCGGGCGGCTGTTCCGGGTGTACCTGATCAAGCAGCGTGCCGACCTGTTCTCGCTGATCCTCAGCTGCCACCACATCATCCTGGACGGGTGGAGCCTGCCGGTGCTCCACGACGACGTGCACCGGATGTACCTGCGGCTGCTGCGGGGCGAGGAGATCGAGCCGGCGGTGGACGGCGCGTACCTGGCGGCGCAGCGGCACTGGGCGGCGCGCCGCGGTGACCACGTCGGGTACTGGACGCGCCAGGTGGAGCGTATCGACGAACGCGGTGACTTCGCCGGGCTGGTCAAGGAGGACATCCGGTACCAGGTCGCGCTGGGCGAGTACGACCACGTGCGGGAGCACCGCACGCGCAGGCTGGCGCTCGGCGCGGAGACCACCGCCGCGCTCAAGGCGGTGTGCGCCGCCCACCAGGTCACCTTGCACTCGGTGCTCCAGTTCGTCTGGCACCAGGTGCTGCATGCCATCGGCGGTGGCAACACCACGGTGGTGGGCACCATCGTCTCCGGGCGCGACCCGCACGTCGACGGCATCGAGAACTCGGTGGGCCTGTTCATCAACACCCTGCCGCTGATCGTCGACCACGACGACCAGGAGACCGGGAGCGTGGCCGACGCGCTCGGCGGTATCCAGGCCGCGGTGAACACCATGAACGCCAGGTGCACGGTGGAGCTGGGGCGGCTGGAGACCGGCGGGATGAAGCGGCGGCTCTTCGACACGCTGCTGGTCCTGGAGAACTATCCGCGGCTGCTCGCCGAGGACGAGGAGCGGGCCCACCGCGAACTGCTCCGCTACGAGAAGGCGTACGACGCCGACAAGGTCGACTACCCCCTGGCGGTCGTCGCGCGGGAGGAGGACGACGAGCTGACGGTCACCTTGTGGTACGCGGGCGAGCTGTTCGACGACACCACCGTCGAGACGCTGCTGGACGTGGCGCGTACCCTGTTCGTCCAGGTCGCCGAGGACGTCACGCGTCCGGTGGCGGAACTGGAGCTGGTCCCGGCCGCGATGATCGGGCGCTTCGACGCCTGGAACCGCACCCGGGCCGCGTTCCCGGCCGACCGGACCCTGCACGGGATCTTCGAGGAGATGGCGGCGGCCTGGCCGGACGAGACCGCCGTGGTGTACCGCGACACCTCACTGACGTACCGTCAGCTCAACGAGCGGGCCAACCGGCTCGCGCACCACCTGCTCTCCGTCGCCCGGCTGCGCCCCGGCGACCTCGTCGGCCTGGTCCTCGACAAGAGCGAACTGATGATCACCGCGATCCTGGCGGTGTGGAAGACCGGCGCCGCCTACGTGCCGGTCGACCCGGGCTACCCCGACGACCGGATCTCCTTCATGCTCCAGGACACCAGCGCCCGCCTGGTGGTCACCAACCACGTCCACGGCGACCGGCTGCGCGCGCTGCCGGACACCGACGGGCTGCCGGTGCTGGACGTCGAACGGCTGCCGCTGGACGAGCACCCGGCGCACGACCCGGTCACCGCAGTCACCGCCACCGACCTCGCCTACGCCATCTACACCTCCGGCACCACCGGCCGGCCCAAGGCGGTGCTCGTCGAACACCAGGGTGTCGTCAACCTCCAGGTGTCCCTGGCGAAGATCTTCGGACTGGACAAGGGCGCCGGCGACGAGGCGCTGCTGTCGTTCTCCAACTACGTCTTCGACCACTTCGTCGAGCAGATGACCGACGCCCTGCTCAACGGCCAGAAGCTGGTGGTGCTCGACGACACGATGCGCACCGACGCCGAGCGGCTGTACAAGTACATCAACGACCACGACGTCACCTACCTGTCCGGCACGCCGTCGGTGCTGTCGCTCTACGACTGGTCCACCACCACCTCGCTGACCCGCATCGACGCGATCGGCGAGGACTTCACCGAGCCGGTGTTCAACAAGATCCGCGGAACGTTCCCCGGCACGATCATCAACGGGTACGGGCCCACCGAGATCTCCATCACCAGCCACAAGCGGCCGTACGCGCCCGGTGAGCGGCGGTCCACCAAGAGCATCGGCCATCCGGTGGCCAACACCACGGCCTACGTGCTCGACAGGCACCTGCGGCGGGTGCCGGTCGGCGGCATGGGCGAGCTGTACATCGGCGGCGTCGGCGTCACCCGCGGCTACCTCAACCGCGACGAGCTGACCGCCGAACGCTTCATCGCCAACCCGTTCCAGACCCCGCGGGAGAAGGCGGCGGGGTACAACGCACGGCTGTACCGCACCGGCGACCTGGTGCGGTGGCTTCCGGGCGGCGAGCTGGAGTGCCTGGGCCGCACCGACCTCCAGGTCAAGATCCGCGGTCAGCGCGTCGAACTCGGCGAGGTGGAGGCGGCGTTGTCCTCCTACCCCGGGGTGACCCGGGCGCTGGTGGTCGCCCGCGAACACCACGCGGCGGGGTTCACCGCGCCGCAGAAGTACCTCGTCGGCTTCTACGTCTGCGACCGCGACCTGGACGAGCACGAGGTCAAGCAGTGGATGCGGGGCAAACTGCCCGAGGCGGTGGTGCCCTCACGGGTGCTGCGGATCACCGACATCCCGGTGACCCCCAGCGGCAAGCTGGACACCCGGCGCCTGCCGGAGACGGACTTCGCCTCCGGTGACGGCGTGGCGTACGTGGCGCCCTCCGACGACGTCGAGGCGAGGCTGTGCGGCATCTGGTCCACCGTGCTCGGCGTACCGGCGGAACGGGTCGGCGTCCGTGACGACTTCTTCGCGCTCGGCGGCGACAGCCTGCGCGCGATGGTGCTCGCCCAGGCCGTCACCACCGCCTTCGGGCGTGGACTGGGGGTCGCCACCGTCCTCCAGCACACCACGCTCGGCGCCCAGGCCCGGCACATCCGGCAGGCCGCGGCCCGCGCCGACGACGAAGACCTCCGCCCGGCGGCCGGCACCGGCCGGGTGCCGGTGTCGCCGGCCCAGGAACGCCTGCTGTTCATCGACGAGTTCGAGGGCGGCACCGCCGCGTACAACATCCCGTTCGCGCTGCGGATCGCCACCGGTGACACCGATCGGATCACCCGCGCGCTGCACACCCTGCTGCGCCGCCACCCCGCGCTGCGCACGCTGCTGCGCACCGACGAGGACGGCGTCCGCCGCCAGCACGTGATGCCGGCCGAGGAGGCGTCCGCCGGGTTCGACGTGCCGGTGCGCACCGTCGACGGCGAGGCGGAACTGGACGAGCGGCTCGTCGAAGGCTCCGGACACGTCTTCCGGCCCGCCGAGGAACTGCCGGTGCGGGCGGAGCTGTTCCGGCTCGCCGGGGCACGGGAGAGCACGTATCTGGGCCTGGTGTTCCACCACACCTGTTTCGACGGGTGGTCGTGGAACACCTTCCGCGAGGAGCTGGCGGCCCTGCTGCGCGGGGTGCCGGAGACACAGCTGCCACCGGTCCGGGGCACGTACGCGGAGTTCGCGGTGTGGCAGCGGCAGCATCTGACCGGATCGCGGACGGCCGAGCTGACGGAGTTCTGGACCGGGGCCCTGGCCGGGTACGAGACGGTCCGGCTGCCGCTGGACCGTCCGCGTCCGGCCCGGTTCGACTACCGGGGCCGGGAGATCGAGTTCGCCCTCGACGAGCCGGTCACGCGGGCGCTGCGGGCGCTGGCCGGGTCGGCCCGGGTGAGCCTGTACAGCGTGCTGCTGGGTGCGTGGTGTCTGACGCTGCACGTGTACACCGGCCAGGACGACTTCGTGGTCGGTACGCCGTCGGCCAACCGGGGGCGGCCGGAGTTCGACCGTACCGTGGGGTTCTTCGCCAACCTGCTCGCGCTGCGGGTGCGGGTGGAGACCGGGGCCACGCTGGCGGAGTACGTCAGGGCGGTCGGCGCCGGTGTGGTGGCGGCGCAGGTCCACGGTGAGCTGCCGTTCGAGCAGCTGGTCAAGGAGCTGGATCCGCGCAAGGACCCCAGCCGGCACCCCGTGCTCCAGGTCAACTTCACGCTGCGGAAGGACGCCGGGACCACGGACGAGGGGTCGGCGCTGAGCGACTACACGCCGGACGCCGGGGGGTGGACGACCACCAAGTTCGACCTGTCGGCCACCCTCACCGAGACCGCGGAAGGCCTGACCGGCAACCTCACGTACGCCGCGTCCCTCTTCGAGGACGACAGCGCGCACGGCTTCATCACCACCTTCCGGCACGTCCTGCGGGAGTTCGCCCGCCTCTCCTCCGGCGGCGGCGAACAGTCCCGGCTGACGGAGGTCGGGTACGTCGACGTCACCCCGCCGTCCGTCACCGGCGCGACCGACGGCACGCCGGTCCCGGCAGCTCCTCGCACGCTCCACGAGGTCTTCGCGGAGACGGCGGCGGTCTGGCCGGACAGGACGGCGGTGGTCTGCGGAGACGTGGAGTTGACGTACCGTCAGCTCGATGAGCGGGCCGACGCGCTGGCGCACCAGCTGCGGTCCGTGGTGGCGTTGCGCCCGGGCGAGCTGGTGGGTCTGGTGCTGGACAAGAGCGAGCTGATGGTCGTCGCGATCCTGGCGGTGTGGAAGGCCGGGGCGGCGTACCTGCCGATCGACCCGGGCTACCCCGACGACCGGATCTCCTTCATGCTCCAGGACACCGGCGCCCGTCTGGTGGTCGCCAACCACGTCCACGGCGAGCGGCTGCGTACGCTGCCCGCGACCGGAGGGCTGCCGGTGCTGGACGTCGAACGGCTGCCGCTCGACGGGCACCCGGCGTCCGCCCCGGTCACCGAGGTCACCGCCGCCGACCCGGCCTACGCGATCTACACCTCCGGCACCACCGGCCGGCCCAAGGCGGTGCTGGTCCCGCACCGGGCGGTGGACAGCTTCCGGCGGCAGCTGACCGGCCGCTACTTCGGCGGCCCGGACACCTCCCGCGAGGGCGTGCTCTTCCTGGCCAACTACGTCTTCGACTTCTCCGTCGAGCAGTTGGCGCTGTCGGTGCTGGCCGGCCACGCACTCGTCGTTCCCCCGGTCTCCCCCGCCGACGACGACGGTTTCGCCGACTACGCCAACCGGGCCGGGGTGACGTACCTGAGCGGTACGCCCACCCAGATCCAGCAGCTCGACCTGGCGCGGCTGACCGGGCTGCGCTGCGTGCTGGTCGCCGGGGAGGCGTTCCACGAGCGCCACTTCGCCAAGATCCGCGCGGAGTTCTCCGGGCCGATAGTCAACGCCTACGGGACCACGGAGACGGCCGTGTACAACACGGTCCGGCGCTTCGAGCCCGGTGAGCCCTACCGGAACAGCCTCGGCGCACCGCTCGGCAACACCCGGCTGTACGTGCTCGGCGCAGGCATGCGTCCGCTGCCCCCGGGGGCCGTCGGTGAGCTGTACCTGGCCGGTGAGTGCGTCACCGACGGATACCTCAACCGGCCGGAACTCACCCGGGAACGGTTTCTTCCCAACCCGCTGCGCACCGAGGCCGAGCGCGCGGCCGGCCGGTACCCGGTGGTCTACCGCACCGGTGACCTGGTACGGCTGACCCGGGACGGCGAGCTGCGGTACGTGGGGCGCAACGACGCGCAGGTCAAGATCCACGGAGTGCGGGTCGAGCCCGGCGAGGTGGAGTCGGTGCTGGCCGGCTGCCCGGGGATCGGCGAGTGCGCCGTCGTCGCCGCGCCGGACGAACGCTCACCGGACGGCAGGCGGCTGGTCGCCTACTACGTGGCGGAGCCCGGCGCGGCCGTGGACGAGGACGCGGTCTTCACCGCGCTGCGGGCCCGGCTGATGGCGGCCATGGTGCCGTCGCTGCTGGTCCGGCTGGACGGGCCGCTGCCGATGACCGTCAACGGCAAGCTGGACGCCAAGGCGCTGCCGGCTCCGTCCGGGTCGGCGCGGCGCGCGGCGTACGCGCCCCCGCGCAGCCGTACCGAGGCCCGGCTGTGCCGGTTGTGGGGCGACCACCTGCCCGGTGACACGGTCGGCATCGACGACGACTTCTTCCGGTCGGGCGGTGACAGCATCAGCGCCCTGCACCTGGCCGGCCGGATGCAGCGTGAACTGGGCCGCCGGGTCGGGGTCAAGGACATCTTCGACTTCCCCACCGTCCGGCGGCTGGCCGACAACGTCCTGGCCGCGCCGGAGGACGGGCCCGGCACCGGGGACGCCGGGGAGGCGGCGCCGGAGGCACGGCCGGTCGGCGAGGCCCCGCTGCTCCCGGTCCAGGAGTGGTTCTTCGCCAAACCGCTGACGGACCGCGCCTGGTGGAACCAGACCTTCGCGGTCCGCGTCCCGCCGCTCGACGTGGCCAGGCTGCGGGAGGCGGTGACGCGGCTGATCGGCCACCACGACGCGTTCCGCCTGCGGTACACCACGTCCGGCACCCAGGTCACCCAGTCCTACCAGGCGGACGATCCACGGACCGTCCTCCACGAGCTGGACGTCAGCGGCCTGGGCGACGAGGAGATCCGGCGGCGGCTCGCGCGCTGGCAGAGCGGCTTCGACCTGGCGCACGGCCCGTTGCACAGCGTGGCCTATCTGCACGGCTTCCCCGACGGCGGCGCCCGGGTCTGGTTCGCCCTGCACCACCTGATCGTGGACACCGTCAGCTGGCACATCCTCGCGCAGGACCTGGAAATCCTGTACCACGGCGGCCGGTTGGAGGAGAAGACCAGCAGCTACCGGCAGTGGGCCGAGGCGCTGCGCCGTTACGTCGCCGAGGAGGACGAGCGGCGGATGTGGGCGGAGGTGACCGGGGATCTCGCCGCGGGGTGGCCCGAGGCGCTGACCCCGGCGGCCGGTGCGGTGACCGGGCATCAGGAGTTCGCGTTGAGCGCCGCGGAGACCCGGACCCTGCTCACCGAGAGCCACTGGGCGTACGACACCACCATGAACGACCTGTTGCTGACGGCGACCGGTTACGCGCTGCGGTCGGTCACCGGGCGGGCGGCCCACCACGTCACGGTGGAGGGGCACGGCCGTGAGCGGTTCGCGGGGGCCCCGGAGGTGCGGGACACCGTCGGATGGTTCACCACGATGCATCCGCTGACCGTGACGGCCGACCCCGACGACATCGCCGGCAGCGTCCTCGCCACCAAGGCGGCCGGCCGGCGGGTGCCGCACCACGGCATCGGGTACGGCGCCCTGTTCGGCCGGTACGGCGGTGACCGGGCACCGCTGCCGCCGGTCTCCTTCAACTACCTGGGCCGGGTCTCCGGCGCGGCACCGCGGGCACGGACGGGCTGGCAGCTCGACCCCGCGCTGTGCGGTGCCGACGTCTCCGGACGCGACCGGGGCGCCGACCGGTCCGCGCTCGACGTGACGATGTGGTGTGCCGACGGCCGCCTGGTCACCGCGGTCGACAGCCGCCTGGACCCGGCCGTCACCGAGCGGTTCACCACCGAACTGCGGTCGTGGCTGGAGCGGTTGACCGCCCACACCTCGACCGTGGCCGGCGAGGAGGCACCGGCCCGGCGGACCGGCCCGCTCACCGCCCCCGAGGACGGCTTCGACCCGTACATCCTCATCGACGACGGGCAGGCCGAACGGACGCTGTTCGTCTTCCCGCCCGGCGAGGGGGGCGCCGAGAGCTATCTGAGCAACATCGCCCAGCGGCTGCCCGGTTACCGGCTGGTGCTCTTCAACAACGTGCACCTGCACACCCCGATGGAGTCCTTCGAGGCGCTGGCCCGGTACCACCTCGACCACATCCGGCGACTCCAGCCGTCCGGCTCCTACAGCTTCCTCGGCTGGAGCTTCGGCGGGGTGCTCGCGGTGGAGGTCTCGCTCCAACTGGCGCGGGCCGGGGAGAAGATCGACAACCTGTTCCTCATCGACCCGTACTTCGACGTGCGCCACGCGTCGGCCCGCATCGGGCTCCCCGCCGACGAGGACATCCTCGACCCGATCAACTACCACTACACCCCCGACCCGGCCGACCTGGAACGGCTCGGCGCCCGCGTCGGCAGCCTGGTGCTGTTCAAGGCGGGTGAGGTCAACGACGTCGTCCGCGACGACCGGCAGCGCCGGCTGTTCGCGTTCTACCAGCGGTCGTCCTGCAACGGGCTGGACGCCCTGCTGCCGGCCGGATCGATCGAGGTCCGTCCGCTGCCCGGCGCCACCCACCACTCGTGGGTACGGGACGAGCGTCTGGTGGCCGGCATCTGCGAACGGGTCGCCGCGTCGCTGTCGGACGCCTGGTCGGCGCGGCGATGACGCGGCCCCGCCGCCAGGCGCACACTCACGGAGGTCACATGCCCATCCCGATGCCCTCGGCCCACGTGCCGACCATCGACATCTCGCCGCTGTCCGGGTCCGACGCCGACGCCAAGTCACGGGTCGCGCGGGAGATCCACGACGCGTGCCGCGGATCCGGCTTCTTCTACGCCTCGCACCACGGCGTCGACGTCCAGCTGCTCCAGGACGTGGTCAACGAGTTCCACCGGACCATGACCGACCAGGAGAAGTACGACCTGGCGATCCACGCGTACAACAAGGCCAACCCGCACATCCGCAACGGCTACTACATGGCGGTGAAGGGGAAGAAGGCCGTCGAGTCCTTCTGCTACCTCAACCCGGCCTTCACCGACGACCACCCGATGATCAAGGCCGGTACGCCCCTGCACGAGGTGAACCGGTGGCCGGACGAGGAACGCCATCCGCGGTTCCGGTCGTTCTGCGAGAGCTACTACCGGCAGATGCTGCGGCTCTCCACGGTGATCATGCGGGGGCTGGCGCTGGCGCTGGGGAAGCCGGAGCACTTCTTCGACGCCGCGCTCGCCGAGGCCGACACGCTCTCCTCGGTCTCCCTGATCCGCTACCCGTACCTGGAGGACTACCCCCCGGTCAAGACCGGCCCGGACGGCACGAAGCTGAGCTTCGAGGACCACCTGGACGTGTCGATGATCACCGTGCTGTTCCAGACGGAGGTGCAGAACCTCCAGGTGGAGACGGTGGACGGCTGGCGTGACCTGCCGACGTCCGGGGAGGACTTCCTGGTGAACTGCGGCACGTACCTGGGCCACGTCACCAACGACTACTTCCCGGCCCCCAACCACCGGGTGAAGTTCGTCAACGCCGAACGGCTCTCGCTGCCGTTCTTCCTCAACGCCGGGCACCACGCCGTCATCGACCCGTTCGTGCCGGAGGGCGCCGCCGAGCCGGTGAAGAACGCGCCGCTGCCGTACGGCGAATACCTCCAGCACGGGCTGCGGGCGCTGATCGTCAAGAACGGCCAGACCTGAGGTCCGCCGCCGTGCGAGCGGCCCCGGCCCGGTGGTGATCGGGCCGGGGCCGCTCGCCGTGGCGTCAGAGGGCGTCAGGGGCGCCCACCCGGCGGTACCAGGTCTCGCCCACCACCATGTCGTCGATGCCGCGCGACTCGCAGTAGAGCGTGAGGTCGGACATGCGGTTGATGAACCCCTCGCCGTTGAAGTTGAGCGAGGTGTTGCACAGGGCGCCGACCCCGGTGCGGGCGGCGAACGCGGTCAGCAGCCGGTGCAGCCGCGGGTTGCCGGAGTCCCGTACGGTCTGCACCCGGGCCGAGCCGTCGACGTGGGTGACCGCGCGCAGGCCGCTGGCGGCGCGGACCCGCCGGAAGTACAGCATGTGCGGGTCCTCGAAGTCCTCGTGGAAGACGGTGGCGAGGTCCTCGACGCGGCAGACCGGGGCGATGGGGCGGTAGTCCTCGCGCTGCTTGACGGCGTTGAGCCGGTCGCGGGTGGCGGCGCCGAACGGCTCGGCCAGCAGTGACCGGTTGCCCAGCGCGCGCGGTCCGATCTCCCACCGCCCCTGCACCCAGGCGACGACGCGGCCGGACGCCAGCGCCGCGGCGAGGGCGTCGTCGTCGAGCGGGACCGACCGCCAGCGGGCGGGGTCGGGTGTGGTGTCGGTGACGAAGTCGAGTCCGCTGTAGACGCTCCACTCGATGTGCGGATCACCGGTGAACGTGGTCAGCGCGTCGATGGCGGTGCCCAGCGCCGATCCGGAGTCGTTGGTGCAGGGGGCGACGAACACCGAGGAGAAGTGGCCGAGTTCGGCCCACTGGCTGTTCCAGTCGCAGTTGAGGCCGCACCCGCCGGAGATGTACAGCGGACCGCCGGCCGGCAGGTGCTCACGGGCGGCGCGCGCGAACGTCTCGAAGAGCCGCTCGGTCAGCAGCGCGGCGGCGGTCTTGCACTCGGGCGACTGGACACCGGCGTTGTAGAGCACGGAGTCCTGGTACTCGGACTTGGGCGCCGGGTACATGGAGTCCTGCTTCAGGATGCGTTCGACGACGTGTCTGATGTCGGGGCTCGCGTCGCGGGCGTCGCCGAACGCGGCCAGCGCCATCAGCTTGCCGGCGTCGTTGAGGCGCGGCTTGGCGCCGGTGGCGGGGAACGTGGGGTCGGCGAGGCCGAAGAGGAAGGAGTACCGCGCGCCGGGCGCGGTCATCACCGGTACCGTGCGGATGACGCGGTGGTCGGGGCCGACCAGGTAGAACGCGCCGACGTCGCCCTCCCACACCAGGACCGTCCGCTGCTGGGCGGTGTCGTCCCGGGGCGCCATGCCGAGCGCCATGTAGATGTGCGACCGCTCGTGCGTGGAGGAGAAGAACCTCACCTCCTTGCCGAAGAAGCGGGAGGTGGTGACGGTCGGTTCCTGGACGCCCTCGTACCCGGCGCCGATGGGGGCGACGCGGTTGGGGCGCAGGTCGGCCCATCCGCCGAGGGCCACCACGTCGGGTACGGCGTCGAGGCGTTCGGCGATGTCGAGGAGGGTCGCCGGCAGCAGCGGGGTGTACCGCGGGCGGGAGTCCTTCTCCGACTCCAGCGAGTACAGCAGGGTGCGGTCACCGATCGCGGCGACGGCGCCGTCGTGACCCGGTTTGAACGCAACGACGAGCATTCCTGTCCTTCCCACGGGGTGGACCATGGTCGGTCGGTCGGGTTCCGGTGCGGTTCAGCGCCGCTGCCCCGGCAACGGCCGCGGGGCGTCGGGTACCGCGTGCATGGTGACGTAGTTGTCGCCGATCCACTCCCCGAAGGTCGCGGTCGCGGTGTCGAGGCTGACGTCGAGGCCGTAGGCGCGGGCCTTGGGGACGGAGAAGGTGAAGTCGGTGGAGGGGCGCAGGAAGAAGACGCTGGAGGTGCGGTCGCTGCCGGCCCGCATCCCGGATCCGGGGGCCCGCACGTGGTGCCGGGGCGCGGGCAGGGCGCCCTGGGTGGCCAGCGGCGCGATGGCTCCGCACATCACCACCACGGCGTCCGGCACCGCCGGGAGGTCCACCATCTCCCCGTCGATCTCCGCCTGGAGGCTGACGAAGCCGTTGGCGCACGGCGTCTGGTGGATCAGGGTGATGATGGACAGGTCGTAGTGGGGTCCCATCCGCCGGGGCACCCGTTCGGCGGCGCGCTCCTCGGGGACCTCGGGGAAGTACCGCAGCCGCAGCACCGGGTCGCAGTCGAGCAGCGTGTCCATGTCGCCCGCGTCGTAGGTGCCGGTGGCGCCGAGCACCAGGCGGGCGGTCTCCCGCGCGGCGGCGTAGAGCCGGTCGAAGTATCCGGTCCACACCTCGGCGAAGCGCGGGGAGGGGAAGACGTTGCCGGAGACCCCCATCGAGTAGGACATCGAGTAGTCCGTGTAGGAGCCGGTGTTGGTCACCTGGGCGGTGCTCTCGGCGCCGAGCGCGGAGTAGCCGCGGCGCATGGTGGGGTTGTCGGTGGTCACCGCCTCCTTCTCGGCCGGGGTGCCGTGCTCGAAGAAGTCCAGCGCGGTCCGGGTGGCCAGGCGGTGGTCGCGCTCGTCCATGCCGTAGCCGGTGAGGTAGAAGACCCCCATCCCGGTCAGGCAGGCGCGGAACGCCTCCCGGTGGGCGTCGTCCCGTAGTTGGGCGAGGCTGAACATCGGTACCGTGGTGTCCGCCATGTCACCTGCTCCTTCGGCCGCGTTCTCAATGGTGCGCAGTGGTACTCAGTGGTGGAAGACGAGCGCGCGCATCTCCAGGGACGTGCGCAGGTGTCCGGTGCCGGCCGCCGTCTCGTCGTAGAACGCCGTGTGCGGACTGAGGCCGGCCACATCGAGCAGCCCGGACCGTGCCGCCTCCCCTCCCAGGGGCGCCAGACCTCGGCTGGCGCTGTCGTAGCACTTGAAGAGCACCACCTCGTCGGGGGTGAGCGAGCCCCAGTAGTACCAGCGGTGGGCGGGGTTGTGGCGTACCGAGTAGTTCTCGCGGTCCTTGAGCCAGGCCGGGAAGCGGAGCCGGGTCGGCACCAGGTCGGCGGTGAGGTCCAGCGAGCGGTAGTCGCACAGCGCGAGCGGGTAGTTCCGGACGGGTCCGACGAGGGGCCGCCAGACGTTGACGATCTGGAACCTGCGGAACGCGCGGGGTGCCCCGTCGTGGCCGGCGACCCGGGCCCAGGCGCTCCTCGGGCTCTGGTCGACGTGGACGCGCAGATGGGGTGACTGGTACGACGGGTCACCCTGGTCGCCGGCGTCCTGGTGGCGCACGGTGGCGTCGAAGAACCGCACCTCGTCGGCGCCGGTGAGCGCGGTCAGCAGTTCCGCGGTCTCCTGGCGGTAACGCCGGTACGCGGACGGGGAGTCGGCCAGCAGGTCGCGCTGGTCCACGGCGGTGGGGTGGACGGTCATGTGGAACCCCATGTCGTCCAGTCGTGGTGTGAGGGTGCTGTGGCGCAGGTCGGTGATGGGCGTTTCCACGCCGACCTTGCGGAAGTTGAAGAGCACCTCGGGGGGCCGGGAGAGGGCGTCGATGCACCAGTCGTCGTCCCGGCCGGGCGGCGTGAGCGGTGCGCTGTAGTACAGGAGGCTGGTTACCGTCGGCATGGCCGTCCCTTCGCCGCTCGTGCGTCTACTCCTTCGTCGTCGAACGGCGGAAGACGCCGCGGTCCAGTTGGGAGCTGGCGTTGGCGTACACCATGTCCATGGCCAGCACGTCGCGGAAGGAGGCGAGGTACTGGGTGAGGAGCGCGGGGCTGTAGCGGTGCCAGTAGGGGATCATGTCCTCGACGATGAAGTAGTCGCCCTCCTCCAGCAGGTGGCCGACGGCCCATTTCATGATGGCGAACGTGTTGCTGTGCGCGTCGTCGATGAAGATCAGCGGATGGGCGGCGCCCCGCAGCGGTTCGAACGTCTCCAGCTGGGAGCAGTCGGCTTCCCGCAGGGTGATCCCGGTGCGCTCGGTGTCGGGGATCTGGCAGCGGGACAGGTCCTTGTCGATGCCGATGACCTGGCAGTCGAGTCCCATGAGCCGGGCCAGGTCGCGGAACCAGACCAGGGAGCCGCCGCTGTACACCCCGAGTTCGACGACGGTGCGCGGGCGCAGTTCCCACAGCAGGTCGTGGTAGGCGGCCTGGGTGTCCGGGTCCTTGAGCATCCGCAGTCCCCGCCATTGATAGCGGGCGAAATCCGGATATCCGAGGTCGCGGGGTGCGTCGGCCCACTGGTCGAGTGGCCATTCACGCGGTCGGTCGGTCAGTACCGGGGGATGATAGACCGGGTCCTCGCCCAGCCCGCGGAACGTGTTCAAATCGAGGAAGTTCGCACGGGACCAGTCGTTCATCGCGCTCCCTTGAGTTCGCGTCCGGCGGCCGGTGACGCTCGATTGCCGTTCGGCCGATGCGTTCGGCTGTCACGGCGGTGAGCTGCGTATTCGGCACGGCCATCGTGCCCGGTACCGCTCTTGGGGTGCTCTTGCGGCTCTCTTCGAGTTCTCTTCGCGGTTTTTCGGTGGCGGCGGAAAGTACCTGTGCCGGGGTGTGTGCGGTGGTTGCCGGACGGTGCGGCGTACGGGATATCCGGGTGGGTCCGGTGATTTTCCGAATTTCCCGGGAGCGGGGCCGGGTTTGTGTTCCCGGCCCCGGTCGCCGGGGTCAGGCGGGGGTGCCGGCGCGCAGCGCCTGTTCGTCCTGGCGCAGTATGGCCTGCATCACCGTGGTCATCCGCTCCCCCGGGCTGATCCCGATCTGTTCGCGCAGGATGTCCTTGGCCCGGTGATAGACCTGGATGGCGTCGGCCTGGCGGCCCTCGGCGTAGTACGCCTTCATGAGGCTGACGTACAGGTCCTCGCGGAAGGGGTCGCGGTCGACCAGTTCGGACAGTCTGGTGATGGCGTCGTCGTAGTGGCCGAGGGTGACGTCGATCAGGGCGCGCAGTCCGACCGCCGCGGTCCACTCCTCCTGGAGTGCCTGGCCCCGCAGGCGCAGCCGGCCGGAGGTGGCGTCGGCGAAGGCCGGTCCGGTCCACAGGCCGAGTCCGGCGTCGAGTTGTTCGCCGGCCGCCTCGTCCTTGCCCGCCGTGTGCAGTTCGCGGGCGCCGCGCACCGCCTCGCGGAAGACGAACAGGTCGACGGCGTGCGGCGGTACGCGCAACGCGTAGCCGTGGTCGTACGAGCCGAGGGCGTCGCGCGGGAGCCCCGCCTCGGCCAGGGCGGTGCGGATCATCCAGGCGGAGGTCTGGAGCTGGCCGGAGACGGTCTGCGGCGGCTCGCCGTCCCAGGAGTCCTCGATGATGGCCTCCTTGGCGACGACCTGCCCGGGGCGGAGCGCCAGGGAGGCGAGGAACCGCCGCTGCCGCTGCCCTTTGACCGGTATCGGAACGTCGTCCTTCACGAGAGTCACCGGACCGAGCAGCCGGATCGTCACGTCGTACGGGATGTGCATGGCGGTTCCCCCTTTGCGGCAACCACGCCCTCGCCCGTGAGGGGTGGAGTTGGCATCGGCGTGTTCCGGGCCGGCGGTCACGGCGCTGTCGCCGGTCAGGGGACGAGGCCGGGGCCGGGGCGCGGCGGCTCCACGCCGGTGTTCCCGCCGGACCGGGACACGGACGGGACCGGGACGGCCGTCGGGCCACGGGGGCGACGCCTGCGGCACGGCAGGTGGTCACCACAGCCGTCGGAGCGCGTCATGGCCCCAGGCTAGGGGTGGCGGCTCGGTGGTTTCTTCCGGCAGGCGGCGTTCAGGACAGCTGGATGATGAAACAAACGGCCGGGCGGCAGTCGCGATCAGCGGCCGGAGCAGCAGGTAAAGACCCACCAATGGGACATCGTCCCCCGGCCGAACATATGACGAAAGGTCAGTGAGAATCGGTCGCTGTCCAACCGGGGATTGGCCTGGACCTCTGAAGAATCGGTCGCCGTGCGGCCCCGGCCTCCGGGCTGATTTGACCGGATCCCGTCGACCGGGCGGGCCGCTTCGGGCGGGGCCCGGCACAATGCGAGCGTGCGACCGGTGTCCCGGTGCGCGGGGCGGGGCGGCATCGAGCCCCGGTCCAAGGCGGCGTTCCCGGTACGGCACGGCACCGGCCGACGACCGCACGGCAGGGAGGGCACACGTGACCAACGTCCCGCGTTCCGGCCGGAGTCCGCGGATACGCACCCGGCTCGTCGCCATCCAGATCCTCGTCGTCTCGTTGCTGCTGCCCCTCGGCGGCCGTCTGTGGTACCTCCAGATCCGGCAGGGCGCCGTCTACGCCAGGGAGGCGTCCGGCAACCATGTGCAGCAGGTCGTCCAGCCCGCGGTGCGGGGCATGATCCTGGACGCGCGCGGGGTGCCGCTGGCGGAGAACGAGACCCGGCTCGTCGTCACCGCCTCCCGCGGCGAGCTGCTGTCGATGCGCGACGGCGGCAAGGCCGTCCTCACCCGGCTCGCCTCGGTCCTGGGTATGCGGCCCGAGACCGTACGCGACAAGGTGCGGCTGTGCGACGCGCGAACGCCGCAGCCGTGCTGGAACGGCTCGCCGTACCAGCCGATCCCGATCACCGACCGGGCCACGCCCCGGCAGGCGTTGCAGATCCGCGAGCGCGCCGAGGACTTCCCCGGCATCACCGCCGAGCCGGAGGCGGTACGCCGTTACCCCGGGCCGTACGGGGCCGGCACCGCGCAGGTGCTCGGCTACCTGTCGCCCGTCACCGACGAGGAGTTCCAGCGGGCGCGGCACGGCGGCTCCCCGTTCCTGCGCTCCGACCAGGTCGGGCGCAGCGGTCTGGAGCGCGAGTACGACCAGCAGCTGCGCGGGCGGGACGGCGTCACCCGCTACCAAGTGGACAACCTCGGCCGGGTCGTCGGCCGGGCCGGTGACGTCGGGCCCCGGCCCGGCTCCGACCTGGTGACCAGCATCGACGCCCGCGTCCAGCACATCGCCGAGACCCAGCTCGACCAGGCGCTGAAGGACGCCCGCAAGGAGTGGGACCACAACACCGGCACCAACTACAAGGCGGACTCCGGCGCCGTGGTGGTGATGGAGGCCAGGACCGGCCGGGTGATCGCGATGGCCTCCGCGCCCTCCTACGACCCCAACGTCTGGGTGGGCGGCGTCTCCCCCGCCGACTACCGGCGGCTCACCGGCCCCGGCTCCGACCAGCCGCTGCTCAACCGCGCGATCCAGGGCCTGTCGGCACCCGGCTCCATCTTCAAGGTCGTCCCGACCACGGCCGCGGTCAACGCCGGCTACCCCTTCGACGGGCGCTACGACTGCACCAGTTCGTACGCGATCGGCAGCCAGGTCTTCGGCAACTACGAGTCCAGGGGGTACGGGCCGATCACCCTGGGCCGCGCCCTGGAGGTCTCCTGCGACACGGTCTACTACCGGCTGGCGGACGAGGAGTGGCGCAAGGACGGCGGGCTGACCCCGAGGAAGAATCCGGCCGACTGGTTCTACCGGACCGCCCACCAGTTCGGCCTCGGCGAGCTGACCGGCGTCGACCTGCCCGGCGAACTGCCCGGCCGCGTCCCGGACCGCCGATGGAAGCGGCAGTTCTGGCAGGCCAACAAGGACACCTGGTGCCGGCAGGGCAGGCAGGACGGCGACTACGTCGAGCGGATCGCGTACGAGAACTGCCGCGACGGCGACCGGATCCGCGCCGGTGACCTGGTCAACTACTCCATCGGGCAGGGCGACACGCTGGTCACCCCGGTCCAGATGGCCTCCATCTACGCGGCGATCGCCAACGGCGGCACGCTGTACGCGCCCACCATCGGCAAGGCGGTCGTCAGCGCCGACGGCAGGCACGTCCAGGAGATCACGCCCAGGGTGCGCGGCAGGCTGCCCATGACGAAGCGGACCCGTGACCAGATCGACGAGGCGCTGGCGGGCGTCGCCACCCGCGGTACGGCCGACTGGCGGTTCGACGGCTGGCCGCAGGACCGGATCCCGATGCACGCCAAGACCAGCACCGCCGAGGTGTACGGCAAGCAGACCACCTCGTGGTTCGCCACGTACACCAAGGACTACGCGATCGTGATGACGATCGCGCAGGGCGGTACCGGCTCCGGCGCCTCGGCGCCCGCGGTGCGCAGGATCTACAACGCGCTGTACGGGATCTCCGAGGACGGCGTCGTCGACCCGGGCAAGGGGCTGCTGCCCGCACCGCAGCGGGGCCTGCCGACGATCCGCCCGGACGGCTCGGTCCAGGCCCCGTGACGGCGCCGGGTCACAGCGCGCGTTCGAGCCCCCACAGCGGCAGGTACTGGAAGAGCGTGACCGCTTCCTCGCGCCAGCGGGGCCGCCAGCCGGCCGCCTCGGCGGAGGCGAGTTCGGCGTGGCGGCGCATCGCGGCGCGCAGTGTGTCGCGGACGCCGTGGCGGTCGCCGATCTCCCGGACGGTGGCGACGGTCTCCTCGGTGCAGGCGGGGTCGCCGAGCGCCGATTCCACCAGCGCGCGTTCGGCGTCGTCGGCGGCGGCGAGGACGGCGCTGACCGCGTAGCTGCGCCGGCCTTCGCGCAGGTCGCCACCGGTCGACTTGCCCATCACCGCGGCGTCGCCGAACAGGTCGAGGTAGTCGTCGCGCATCTGCTGGGAGATCCCGACCAGCCGGGCGTAGCGGCGCAGCGTGTCCTCGTGGCGGCGCGGGTCCTCGCCCGCGGCGATCAGGCCGAGCTGGAGCGGGGCGAGGATGGAGTAGCGGGCGCTCTTGAAGTCGGCGACGGTGTGCAGCGTCTCCTCGTCGGGGACGGGGGTGAAGTCCCGTTCCAGGTCGGCGATCTGGCCGAGGAAGGTGGTGGTCGCCGCGCCGGTCTGGACCTCCAGCATGGCGTGGCGCACCGGCAGCGGGGCCGGCGAGTCGATCAGGACCCGCAGGGAGAGGAAGGCGGCGAGGTCGCCGGCGAGGATGGCCAGGCCCAGCGCGGCCTGCGGGTGCTCGGGGTGGCGGGCGCGGTAGGCGTAGTACGTCGACGGGCCGGAGCGGCGGGTGGGGCTGTTGTCGATGATGTCGTCGTGGATGAGGCCGTGCGTCTGGAGCAGTTCGACGCTGAGCGCCGCGTCGTCCAGCCCGGCCGGGGTGCCGGTGGTCACCAGCCGGGCGGCCTCGTACAGCAGGGCCACCCGCAGCCGCTTGCCGCCCCGCAGCGACAGGTCCCGCACCAGGTCCACGCATTCGGGCGCGAACCTGCTGAACGCGGGGGTCTCCAGGGTCTCCCCGAGCCGGTCGAAGTACGCCGCGAAGAGCCCCGCGAAGCGTTCTTCGTATCCGGCCAGACGTCCCATGATCTGCTTGGTCAGCTCGGTGATGTCGGTCAAGGACTGCCTCTCCTGTCACGTGCGTGCCCCGCGCGGACGCGGGGTTCACCACCCTCGCACATGGCCCCCGGTGCCGGAGCCCGGGGGCTCGCCCCGGTGGCCGGGGAGCCGGGCGGCGGGCATCCAGTAGTACCGGGTGTTGCGCCGGCCGGGGGAATTCCGCATCGGCGGGTGTCGCCCACGGTGGCGCTCGGTTGTACTCGTGCACGGTCTTTCTCCCGTGCCCGCGAGCGGCCCGCCAGGGAAGGGGATTGAGATGGAACCCGGAGAGCGTGACCACCGGCTGGCCCGTGATCCCGTCGCCATCGTCGGCATGGCGGGGCTCTTCCCGGAAGCCGCGGGGCTGGGCGCCTTCTGGGACAACATCGTGGCGGGGCGCGACTGCCTGCGGGAGGTCCCCGGGCAGTGGTGGGACCCGGAGGTGTACTTCGACCCGGATCCGCTGGCCCCGGACAAGACGTACGCCAGGCGCGGCGGCTTCCTCACCCCGCAGCTGTTCGATCCGCGCGAGTTCGGGATGCCGCCGAAGTCGGTGGACTCCGTCTCGCTGGTGCAGTTGCTGAGCCTGCTGGTGGCGCGGGACACGCTGGCGGACGCGGGGATGGCGCGGGAGGGATGGTTCGACCCGGAGCGGGCGGGTGTGGTGCTGGGGGTGGCGGGGGTGGCCACCACGCTGATGCCGCTGGCGGCGCGGTCGTTCGTGCCGGTGACGGCGCGGGTGCTGCGGGACCTGGGGGCGCCGGAGGAGGGGGTGCGGCGGTTCACCCGGGCGCTGCTGCGGTCGCTGCCGGAGTGGACGGAGGACAGCTTCCCCGGGACCCTGGACAACGTGGTGGCCGGGCGGATCGCCAACCGGTTCGGCCTGCGCGGCGCCAACCACACGGTGGACGCGGCGTGTGCCAGCTCACTGGCGGCGGTGCGCGCGGCCGTGGACGAACTGCTGTGCCGCCGCGCCGACTTGATGGTCACCGGTGGCTGCGACGCCGACAACTCCATCGTCTCGTTCCTGTGCTTCAGCAAGACCCCGGCGCTCTCCCCCAGCGGACGCATCCGCCCGTTCGACGCGGACGCCGACGGGACGCTGCTGGGTGAGGGCATCGGCATGCTCGCGCTGAAGCGGCTGGCCGACGCCGAACGCGCCGGGGACCGGATCTACGCGGTGCTCAAGGGGCTGGGCGGCTCCAGCGACGGGCGCGCCCGCAGCGTCTACGCGCCCAGCGGCGAGGGGCAGTTGTCCGCGCTGCGCCGGGCCTACGCCGACGCCGGCTGCGATCCGCGCTCGGTGCAGTTGGTCGAGGCGCACGGCACCGGCACGGCGGCCGGGGACGCCACCGAACTGGCCACGCTGGAGACGCTGCTGGCCGGCGGGGTGCGCCGGGGCGTGGCGGTCGGCAGTGTGAAGTCGCAGATCGGTCACACCAAGGCCGCGGCGGGCGCGGCCGGGCTGATCAAGACCGCGCTCGCCCTGCACCAGCGCGTGCTCCCCGCGACCCTCGGCGTCGAGCGTCCCCGGCCCCCGGCCGGCGCGGCGGAGAGCCCCGTGTACGTCAACACCCGTACCCGTCCGTGGCTGCGGGACCCGGCGCGGCCGGTGCGGCGGGCCGGGGTGTCGGCGTTCGGGTTCGGCGGGGTGAACTACCACGCGGTGCTGGAGGAGCATCCGGCGGCCGACCGCGCCCCGCTGCGGGTGCTGCACCGGACGCCGAGGGCCTGCCTGTGGCACGCCCCGGACCCGCGCCGCCTGCGCGACCGGCTGGAGCGCGGTGAGCCCTGCGACCCGGGCCCGGTGCCGGCCGAGCATGCCCGGATCGGTTTCGTTGCGGTGGATCAACGCCACCACGGCGAGCTGCTCTCCCGCGCGGTGGCGGAGCTGACGGCGGTGTGCGACGGGCGGGACCCGTGCGGCGGGCCGGGGCTGTACTACCGGGCGCGGTCGGCGGACCCGGGCAAGGTCGGCGCGCTCTTCGCCGGTCAGGGCGGCCAGTATCCCGGCATGGGGCTGACGGCGGTGCTGGCCGTGCCGCCGCTGCGGGCCGCCTTCGACCACTTCAACGTAGGGTCCGGGGCCGGCCTGAGCCTGGCCGACGTGGTCTTCCCGCCGCCCGGCGGTGAGGCGGAGGCCGAACGGGCGCTGCGGCGCACCCGGTACGCCCAGCCGGCGGTCGGCGCCCTCGCCTGCGGGCAGTACCGCTTCCTGACCGAGCTGGGGCTGCCCGTCGACGGGGTGCTGGGGCACAGCTTCGGCGAGCTGACCGCGCTGTGGGCCGCCGGGGTGCTCGACGACGACGCCTTCGCCGATCTGGCGTGGGCGCGCGGCCGGGCGCTCACCCCGCCGCCGGACCTGCCGGATCCGGGCGCGCTGGCCGCCGTCCGCCTCACCGAGCGGGATCTCGCTCAACTCCTCGTACAACATGGCGAGTTGGAGCTGTGCAATCGCAACGCACCCGACGAGCAGGTCGTCGGCGGCCCCACTGAGGCCGTGGAACGGTTCCTCGACGCCTGCCGGGGCGACGGTGTGGCCGCCCGGCGCCTGCCGGTCGAGGCCGCCTTCCACACCCGGCTCGTCGGCCACGCCGGTGAGACGTTCGCCGCCGCCTGCGCCGAGGTGGCCTTCGCCCCGCCTGCCGTCGCCGTCTACGCCGACGCGCCCGGGGCCCGCTACGCCGGTGACGCGGCGGCCGACCGGCGGACGCTGGCGGCGCAGGTGCGCGGCAGGGTCGACTTCCACGCGCGGGTACGGGAGATGTACGACGACGGGGTGCGGGTCTTCGTGGAGTTCGGGCCCCGGCGGACCCTGGCCGGTCTGGTCCGGCGGACCCTGGCCGGCCACGGGGACGTGGAGGTGGTCTCCTGCGACGGCGGTCCCGGCGTGGACGGCGCGGTGGCGTTGAAGAGCGCGGCGGTGCGGCTCGCCGTGCTCGGGCTGCCGCTGGCCGACGTCAACCGGTACGACGCGGCGGAGGCGGCCCCGGCACGGGAGCCGTCGGGGGTGGCCCGGGTGCTGCGGGGGCCGAGGTTCGCGGAGGAGGCGTGCCGTGAGCCGTACGCGCGTTATGTCGCCGAGGCGGCTCCGGGCGCGTTCGCGCCGGTGACGGCAGGCGGCCACGATCCGCTGGCGGAGGCGGCCACCGGTCATCTGCGGGCGCACACCCGGTTCCTGGAGGTCCAGTCGGCCACCACCCGGGAGCTGGCCGGATGGCTGCGCGCGGGGGCCGAGGGCACCGTGGACGAGGGGTTCACGGCCGCCGTGCGGGCCGTCGCCGACCACGCGCTGGCGCTCACCGAGGCGCACACCCGGGCCGCCGAGGCGGTCACCGGGCTGCTGCGCGACCCCGGCCCCGACGCCCCCGCCGGACCCCGTCCGCCCCGGCCCGAGTCCTCCGTCACCCTGCCCGCGCCCCTGAACCCGCGGCACGACGAGACCCCCCGCCCGGCACTCACGGCACTGCTGCACGGCGACGCCCCCGGCGACCCCGTCCCCGACGAGATGGCCGGGCGCTCCGTGGCGGAGATCCTGGAGCGCTGCCGGGCGGTCCTGGCCGAGAAGACCGGCTACGAACCCGACATGCTCCAGCCCGAGTTGCTGCTCCAGGAGGACCTGGGCGTCGACTCGCTGAAGATGGTGGAGCTCGGATCGGAACTGTGGCGCCACTACCCGTCGTTGACCCGGGAAGAGCTGTTCGGCTTCACCGAGGCGAGGACGCTGGGCGAACTCGCCGCGATGTTCGCCGAGAAGCTGGCGGCCGAACGCTCCGCGCTGCGCCGGGTCGAGGGCAACACCCTGGGCCGCTCGCACGTCGTACCGGCCTCGCTGCCCGAGCCCGACCAGGTGCCCGACGCGTTCGGGGAACGGCCGCACGCCCTGCTGGTGGACGACGGCGGTGACCTGCCGGGACCGCTCGCCGACGGGCTGCGCGCCCGGGGGTGGACGGTGCGCGTGCTCGCCCTGCCGGGCGTCCCCCTCGCCGGCCCCGGAGCCGTGCTGGCGGACTGGTCGGAGGAGGCGCTGGCCCGGGGGCTCGCCGAGGCGCTGGACGGCGTGGCCCGACTGGGGCTGTGCGCCGTGCCGTTCAGCCGTTCCGCGTGCCGGGACGTCCCCGGGGTCGTCGAGCGGCTGGGCCACGCCGTGCTGTTGGCCAAGCACGTCCGCGATCCGCTGCGTGAGGCGGCGGGGGATGGGCACCGGGCGGCCTTCGTCGCGGTGACCCGGCTGGACGGCGTCTGCGGTTACGCCGGTTCCGGCGGGGACCCGGCCGCCGCGTCGGCCGCCGGGGTGGGCGGCCTGATCAAGTCCTTCGCCCTGGAGACCTCCTCGGTGTTCTGCCGCGCGGTGGACCTCGCCCCCCAGCTCCCCCCGCGGCAGGCCGCCGACGCCTTCCTGGCCGAGCTGGGCGACGCCGCGACCGGTCACCGTGAGGTGGGCATCACCGCCGGCCACCGACGCGTCGCCCCCGAGTTGGCACCGTGCCCGCCCCCGGTACCGCCCGCCCCGGCCGCCCCGCCCCCGTTCACCGGCGACGACCTGCTGCTGGTGACGGGCGGGGCGCGCGGCATCACCGCGTGGTGCGTGCGGGCCCTGGCCGAGGACCACCGGTGCGGGTATCTGCTGCTGGGCCGCACCCCGTCGACCGACGAGGAGCCCGGGTGGGCGGCCGGGCACGAGACCGCCGAGGCGCTGCTGGCCGCCGCCACGGCCCACCCGGACGCCCCGGCGGATCCGGCCCGCGAGGTCCGGCGGGTGCTGGCCGGACGCACGGTACGGGCCACCGTGCGCGCCCTGCGCCGACGCGGGGTCGAGGTGACCTACCTCGGCGCCGACCTGCTCGACCCGGCCCAGGTCTCCGCCGCCCTGGCACCGTACGCGCGGCGGATCACCGGGGTGGTGCACGGCGCCGGGGTGCTCGGCGACCGCCCGCTGTCCCAGACCGGCGAGGCGACCATCACCCCGGTGCTCACTACCAAGGTGTCCGGCCTGCACCACGTGCTCTCCGCGCTGGATGCCGCACGCCTGCGGCACCTGGTGGTCTTCTCCTCGGTCAGCGGGCTGCGCGGCAACGTCCGGCAGAGCGACTACGCCACGGCCAACGAGGCGCTCAACCGCTACGCCCGTGCCTTCGCCGCGGCCCATCCGGACTGCCGGGTCACCCCGATCGCCTGGGGCCCCTGGGAAGGCGGCATGGCCGACAAGGTGAGCCACGTGTTCAAGGAGGCCGGGGTGCCGGTGCTCACCCGCGAACAGGGCTGCTCCGCCTTCCTCGACCTGCTCCGGGCGCCTCGGGAGGACGGGGACGGCTCCGTCACGCTGGTCGGCCCGACCCGGCCGCTGCTCCAGGTGGTGGCGCGGGTGCCCGCCGCCGGTCTGACGGTCCGGCGTCACCTCGCGGGCCTGGAGGACGAGCCGGTGCTGCGCGACCACCGCGTGGGGGGACGGCCGTTGCTGCCGATGACGGCCGCCGTCGGATGGTTCCTGCACGCCGTGGAGGGCGCCCGGGGCGGTGCGGTGTACGCCACCGGGTGCCGGGACTTCCGCATCACCCGCGGCCTGTACTTCGACGGCGGCCACCCCTCCCACCTCGACCTCGTGCTGCGTCCCGGCGCCGACGAGGACCGCGTCGAGGTGTCCACCGCTCCCCCGCCCGACGGCGCGGACGGGTGGCCGGGGTTCACCGGCACGGTGTGCTGCGCGCCACGGGAGGGCGCCGCCCCGGTGGTGCCGCTGCCCGCGCTGCCGGAGGCCGGCGGCCTCCACCCCGCCTACGCCGCCGGGCACTTGTTCCACGGTCCGTCGCTGTCCGGGCTGCGCGCGACCGTGAGCCACGAGGAGGGCCGGCTGGTGGTCATGGCCCGGATGCCCGAACCGGCCCTGGCCGACGGGGCGTTCCACAGCGCCCTGTTCACCCCGGGCCTGGCGGATCTCCTGCTCCAGGCGGCCGGGCTGATGTGGCGGGAGGCGCCGGCCGACGGCTTCAGCGCCCCGGTGAGCGTGGCACGCCTCGAGTTGTTCGCCCCGCTCCCCGACGACCGGCCGTTCGTCATCATCGCCGAGAGCACCGAGGTCAACGCCCTCGACGGATACTGCACCGTCACCGCCTGCGACCCGTCCGGGCGGGTGCTGCAACGGTGGCACCGGCTGCGGATGCTGCACGTCGGCGAAGCGCAGGCGGTCCGGATGCTCACCGCGGCCAAGGCGGGCAGCCGTGCCTGAGCCCTCCCCGGACGCCGCCGCGCCGCTGACGTTCAGCGGCCCCCCGCTGCTCGTCCTGCCGTCCGCCGGAGAGCCCGCCCGCTGCGTCGACCCGGACACCACGGCGGACCTCACCGGGCGGATGGCCCGCCATCTGAACCGCGCCCACACCGCGGTGCTCGACGCGCACCGGGCCGTCCTGCGGTGGCAGACCGGCCACGCCCGCGGCCCGGCCACCGGCCCCGCGCTGCCCGGCACCGGAGAGGGGGGCCCGGCGTGACCGCCGACGCGCCCGGCACCGACCCGTACCCGACGCTGGCCGACCTCGAACGGCCGGTGTTCGTCCTCGCCGACGGCGGTGGCGTCCGGCTCACCGCGAGGCCGCCCGGCCCCGGTGACACGCTGCTGGCCGCCGCGCCGCCTCTGCCGCCCGAACGGCTCGGTTCGGCCGCGTTCCTAACCGGGCACGGTGTGCGCGCCGCCTACCTGGCCGGTGCCATGGCCGGCGGGATCGCGGGCACCGAGCTGGTCACCGCGCTGGCCCGGGCGGGTTACCTGGCGTCGTTCGGCGCGGCCGGGCTGCCCGAGGCCCGCCTCGACGCCGCCCTGTGCCACCTCGCGGACCAGCTCGGCGAGGCGCCCTACGCGTGCAACCTCATCCACACCCCGGGCAGTCCGCGCCACGAACGGGTCTGCGTGGACCTGTGCCTGCGTCACCGGGTGCGGTGCCTGGAGGCGTCGGCGTTCCTCCAGCTCACCCCGGACCTGGTGCGCTACCGGGTGACCGGGCTCGGCCCGGCCGGGGACGGCGGGGTGCGCGTCGGGCACCGGGTGATCGCCAAGGTCTCCCATCCGCGCACCGCGGAGATGTTCCTGCGGCCCGCCCCGGAGCCGCTGCTCGCCGGGCTCCTGACCAGCGGTGCCATCACCGCGGAGCAGGCCGGGCTCGCCCGCCGGGTGCCGGTGGCGGACGACGTCACCGTCGAGGCCGACTCCGGCGGCCACACCGACGGCCGTCAGCTCACCGTGCTGCTCCCGGTGGTCCTCGCGCTGCGGGACCGGGTGGCGCGCGACACGGGGCTCCCCGCGGTGCGCGTCGGCGCGGCCGGCGGCATCGGCACCCCCTCGGCCGCCGCCGCTGCCTTCGCGCTCGGCGCGGACTACGTCGTCACCGGGTCGGTCAACCAGTCCTGCGTGGAGGCCGGAACGCACCGTTCCGTCAAGGAACTGCTGGCCACCGCCGACTTCACCGACTGCGCGACGGCTCCGGCGGCCGACATGTTCGAACAGGGCGTCACCGTCCAGGTGTTGTCGCGCGGCACGCTCTTCGCCGGGCGCGCCTCCCGGCTGTACCGGCTCTACCGCGACCACGACAGCCTGGACTCCCTCGGCGCGGACGACCGCGGGCGCCTGGAGGCGGTGCTGGGGCTGCCGGTCGCCGAGGTATGGCGGCAGACCCGCGACCACCTGCGCGCCCACGACCCGGAACGGCTGCGGCGCGCCGAGGCCGACCCCAAGTTCCGGATGGCCTGCGTCTTCCGCTGGTACCTGGCCCACGCCTCACGCTGGGCCTGCGCCGGTGAGGCCGCGCGCCGCGCCGACTGGCAGATCTGGTGCGGCCCCGCCATGGGCGCCTTCAACGCGTGGACCGCCGGCACCCTGCTGGCCGACCCCGCCCGCCGCCACGCCGCCACCGTCGCCGCCCACCTTCTGCGTGGCGCCGCCTACCACACTCGCGTTCACCAACTCCGCGCCGCCGGACTGGCGTTGCCCGCCTCCTGCACCACGTACCGCCTGCCACCGCCGTCCCGGCCACGAGTAGCGGACGCCCTCCCGACCCCGGCGCCACCCCGCTGAGCGCGGCGCGGGTGTCCGTACGCCGGGGCGCGCGGGGCCGGACGCGGGAGGGGCCGCCCGACGTCCGCCGGCCCGCCACCCGTGGTGCCCGTCCGGTCACGGCGACCGGACGGGCACGCGCGTGGCGGGTGTTCAGTGCGCCGTCCAGCCGCCGTCCACCGGGACCGAGGCGCCGGTCAGGTAGCCGCTGTGGGGGCCGCACAGCCACAGCACGACCGCGGCGACCTCCTCGGGCTCGATGAGCCGTTTGATCGCGGTGCGTTCCAGCATCACCTCGCGCACCACCTCGTCCTCGCCGATGCCGTGCGCCTCGGCCTGGGCGGCGATCTGCCGCTCGACCAGCGGGGTGCGGACGTAGCCGGGGTTGACGCAGTTGCTGGTCACCCCGTGCGGGGCGGCTTCCAGCGCGACCACCTTGCTCAGCCCCTCCAGCGCGTGCTTGGCCGCCACGTAGGCCGACTTGTACGGGCTGGCGCGCAGTCCGTGCACCGAGGAGATGTTGACCACCCGCCCCCAGCCGCGCCGGTACATCCCGGGCAGGGTGCGGCGCAGGATGCGGAACGGGGCCTCCACCATCACCCGCTGGATGAGGGCGAACCGCTCCGGCGGGAACTCGTGCACCGGGGCCACGTGCTGCAACCCGGCGTTGTTCACCACGATGTCGACATCGGCGGGCAGGGCGTCCACCGCGTCCGGATCGGCGAGGTCGGCGACGTGGGCCCGGCCGCCGACGCGTGCGGCGACCTCCTCGGCGCCGTCGGCGGCGATGTCGACCACGTGGACGTGGGCGCCGGCCTCGGCGAGCGCCACGGCGCAGGCCCTGCCGATGCCGCTGGCCGCACCGGTCACCAGGGCGGTGCGGCCGGCGAGGGGCGCGGGGGTGCCCTCCCGGTTTCGTGTGCTGCTTTCCATGACCGTCACGGTAGGTAGCTTGCGGCCCCGAGTGCACGTCGGCGGCGCACACAGTCGGGCCCGCGGGTGTGGTGGCGGTCGCCATCGGTGCCGTCGTCCCGTCCGGCGCCCGCCCTCTTGACGGGCCGTCACCTACGGCCTACGGTCGCCGACCGATGCGATTTGTTCGTTTCTGTTGAATCGAGCGCTCAATGATCAGCAGATGCGAACATCACCGGCGTCGGCCGCACTGCCGCGGAGGGAGTCCCCATGCCGAGACCGCCCGTGTCACGCCCGCTCCCCGTCCCCACGTCCGCCGGGCACGCGCCCCCGGCCCGACCGCCCTGGTCCGTCCGGGGTTCGCGGTGGGCCGCGGCGGCCGTGGCGCTGCTGCTGGTCGCGGCGGCGCCGCTGGTGGCGAAGCCCACGGCCGCCCGGGCCGCCATCCCGACCGCGATCACCGTCGACGGCGACGCCGACGGGCGCGTCTTCGACGGCGTCGGCGCGATCAGCGGTGGCGGCGGCAACTCCCGGCTGCTGGCGGACTACCCCGAGCCCCAACGCTCCCGGATCCTGGACTACTTGTTCAAGCCCGGCTACGGCGCGGCGCTCCAGATCCTCAAGGTCGAGATCGGCGGCGACACCAACTCCACCGACGGCGCCGAGCCCAGCCACGAACACACCCGCGGCGCCGTCGACTGCGACCGCGGCTACGAGTGGTGGCTGATGGCCCAGGCCAAGGCCCGCAACCCCGGCATCAAGCTGTACGGGCTCGCCTGGGGCGCCCCCGGCTGGATCGGCGGCGGCCACTTCTGGTCCCAGGACATGATCGACTACCTGGTCTCCTGGCTGGGCTGCGCCAAGTCCCACGGGCTCACCGTCGACTACCTCGGCGGCTGGAACGAACGCGGCTACGACAAGGCGTGGTACGAGAAGCTCCACGCCACGATGGCCGCCGACGGCTACCCCACCAAGGTCGTCGGGGCCGACAGCGACTGGGGCGTGGCGGACGCGATGGCCGCCGACCCCGCCTTCGCCGGCTCGGTGGACGTGGTCGGGGCGCACTACCCGTGCGGCTACATGTCGGCGATGACGTCCTGCTCGACCACCCCGGCCGCGCTGGCCTCCGGCAAACCGCTGTGGGCCAGCGAGAACGGCTCGGAGGACTTCGACACCGGCGGCGCCCCGATCGCCCGTGCCCTCAACCGCGGTTACCTCGACGCCAAGTTCACCGCGTTCATCAACTGGCCGCTGGTGGCCGCCGTTTACCAGAACCTGCCGTACAACACGATGGGCCTGGTCACCGCCTCGCAGCCGTGGTCGGGCGCGTACCGGGTCGGCAGGAGCACCTGGGCGGTCGCCCACACCACCCAGTTCACCCGGCCGGGCTGGAGCTACGTGGACCCGGCCGGCGGCTACCTCGGCGGTTCGCGGGCCAACGGCAGCTACGTGACGTACCGTTCGCCGGACCGCCGGGCCTGGAGCACGGTGCTGGAGACCCTCGACGCCACGGCGGCGCAGCCGGTCACCTTCAAGGTCACCGGCGGGCTGCCCGGAGGCACGCTGCACGTGTGGTCCAGTGACCTCTCCTCGCCGTCCCAGCGCGACTACCTGGTGCACAGCGCCGACCTGACGCCCGGCGGCGGGGTGTACGCGCTGACGCTCCAGCCCGGTCACGTCTACACCGTCACCACCACGACCGGGCAGGGCGCCGGCACCGCCGTCTCCCCCGCGCGCAGCCGGCTGGCCCTGCCGTACCGCGACTCCTTCGACACCACACCGGTCGGCGGCGAGGCCCGGTACCTCGCCGACATGAACGGCTCGTTCGAGGCGGTGCCCTGCGGCGGCGGACGGCACGGGACCTGCGTCCGGCAGATGGCGCCCACGGCGCCGATCGCCTGGGACAGCCCCAGCGACCCCTACGCCACGGCGGGCGACCTGTCGTGGAGCGACTACACCGTCTCCGTCGACACCATGCTGGAACAGGCGGGTTCGGCCGAACTGCTGGGCCGGGTCGGCCTCCAGCACGGCTTCGACCCCGCCGACATCGACGCCTACCGCCTCGTGCTCGGTGCCGACGGCGGCTGGTCCCTGCTGCGCGGCAGCGCCTCGGGAACGGTGACCACGCTGGCGAACGGCTCGGTCAAGGCGCCCGGAACCGGTACCTGGCACACCCTCGCGCTCACCTTCGCCGGCGGATCCGTCACGGCCGCCGTGGACGGGGTGCGGCTCGCCTCGGTCACCGACACCGCGTACGGCTCGGGGCAGGTCGGCATCGGCACCTCCGGTTACGTGGGCGCCCAGTTCGACAACCTGGGCGTGACGCCCGGGGCGGCGGCCGATCTGTCCGGGACCTACCGTCTGGTCAGCCGCAACAGCGGTCAGGTGCTGGACGCCAAGGGTGCCGGGACGGCCGACGGCACGCCGGTCATCCAGTGGCCGGACAACGGCGGCGCCAACCAGGAATGGCGGCTGACGGCCACCGGTGACGGCTACTACACCCTCACCGGCGTCGGCAGCGGCAAGGCCCTGGACGTCCCCGACCACACCACCGTCGCCGGCACCCAGCTCGACCTGCGCACCCCCGACGGCACAACGGCGCAGCAATGGCTCGTCGTCCCCGCCCGCGACGGCTACTACACCGTCGAGAGCCGCGACACCGCCGAACTCGCCGACGTCGACGGCGCCGCCACCACGCAGGGCGCCTCGGTCATCCAGTGGCCCGCCGACGGCGGCACCAACCAGCAGTGGCAACTCGTCAAGGTGAGCTGAATCGCGTTCACCCGTAGAGGTGATCTCTTGGGAGGTGAGGAACAACCGTGCGACACCGATGAGTTGTGCCGGGTATGACGACATCGGACACGGATCCGGGGTTGGGGCGCGACGGGGACGCCGACGGCCACGACGACCGTCCGGCGCCCCGCCGCCCGAACCGGTGGGAGGAGAGCAGGGTGGAGAGGGGGCGATCGTCGCAGCCCACGAGTTCGTACGAGGCGGCGGACGGCGGCCGGATCGGTCCGGTCGTCCGTGGTGCGACGCTCAGGCGAGGGCGAGCCTGGCGCGTCGGCGGCACCACGCCGACCAGACCAACAGGGCGCCGATGACGGACAGTTCGATCACGGTCGACAGGCCGGCGGTCACCGTGACCGGCAACAGGAACAGCATCGCGGCGCGTACCGCGGCCTCCGCGACGAGTCCGCCGCCCCACACCGCGGTCTGCATCCGCACGGACCGACGCATACCCGGGTCGTCCGGCAGCGGCCGGCCGTGCAGCCGCCGGCCCAGGTACGCCAGCGCCGGGGTCGGGGTGGCGCAGCTGGCCAGGAAGACCAGACCGGCCAGGGCGCTGGTGGCCGGGTCCCGCAGCAGCAGCATGCGTTCGTCCCGGGCGAGCAGCGCGATGACGAGCATGAGGGCGTAGGTGGCGAGCATGAGCCCGGCCAAGGCGTCGATCCGGCGCTTGCGGTACGCCGTCCACAACAGCCACGCCCCGGCCACACCCGTCGCGGCCAGCAGGGAGGCGGTCACGGAGAGGCCGGCGGCCTGGCCCGCGTAGAAGGTGGCCGGAGACAGACCCGCGTCGCAGGCGAGCGAGATCGCCTTGGCCCGGCGCGTACCGGTGGTGGCCTTGCCGTCCGTCCGCGTGGGCACGGCTTCGTGTGTTCTCATGTCCGTGACGCTACGGAACACGGCGCTCACGGGGATCGACCCGCGGGCGGAGCGCCGGGTGGAGATGGCGGCGCCCGGGCCTCCACCCGCGGTTGGAGAGTCCCGTGCGCCGGACGGAGACGGCCCGCCCCGGTGCGCGGTGCGTGCCCCCGGTGGTCCCCGGTCATCCGTCGTGGGCCACGCGCTCCCGCAACGCCCGGGCGACGCGCTCCACGTCGCGCGAGGTCGTCCGCCAGTTGCTGAACGCGGCCCGCAGCGCCGGCACCCCCGCGTACACCGTCGGCGTGACGAAGACCTCGCGACCCACGTCGGCGGCGAGCCGGGCCAGCGCTTCCGGGGTCGGATCCGTGGCGAGGGTGAAGCAGACCACGTTGAACCGCACCGGCGCCAACAGCCGTAGTTCCGGGGTGCTTTCGACGGCGTCGCCGAGGGCGCGGGCGTTGGCGGCGCAGCGGGTGACGATCTCGCGGTAGCCCTCGCGCCCGTAGGCGAGCAGCGTGAACCAGGCCGGCAGCGCCCGCAGCCGGCGGGAGTTCTCCGGGGTCAGGTGGACCGGGTCGGGCGACTCGCCGAGCGGGCCGAGGTAGGCGGCGGCGTTCCGGAAGACCCTCACCTGCAACTCCCGGTGGCGGGTGAACTGCACGGCCGCGTCGTACGGCACGTTGAGCCACTTGTGCAGGTCGACGCAGATCGAGTCGGCCGCGTCCAGTCCGCGCAGCAAGTGCTCGTGGTCGGGCGAGAGCGCCCCGAAGGCACCGAAGGCGGCGTCCACGTGGAGCCAGCAGCCGTACCGGTCGCGCAGTGCGGCCAGCGCCGACAGGTCGTCGAAGTCAACGGTGTTGACGGTCCCCGCGTTGGCCACCACCACGCATGCCTCGCCCGCCTCCCGGGCCTCCAGCAACGCCGCTTCCAGCGCCGCCGGATCCACCGCCTCCCGGTCGGGCAGGGTGGCGACCGGGACCAGCGCGGACCGCCCGAGGCCCAGCATCGACAGCGCCTTGGCCACGCTCGAATGCGCGCTGCCCGACAGCACCCGCACCCGGCCCAGCGCCCCGGCGCCGGACTCGGCCACCGAGACGCCTCGCGATGCGCCGAGCCACTCGCGGGCGATGGCCAGCCCCACCGTGTTCGACATCGTGGCGCCGGTGACGAACGTTCCCTGTTGGGCCGGTGACAGCCCGAACAGCTCGCGCAGCCACTCCAGCGTCGCCTGTTCCAGGTGGTGACCGGCGGCGTCCAGGGCGGAGGTCGAGTTCTGGTCCGCCACCGAGGTCAGCCAGTCGCCCGCGAGCGCCGCCGGGGTCGCCCCGCCGGTGACGAACCCGAGGTAGCGCGGCCCGGCGCTGGCCGAGAACAGCGGTTCCCACCGCTCGGCGTAGACCTCCAGCGCGCGGCCCAGCCCCATCCCGCGTTCCGGCAGCGGCACCGCCCCGGGCGGCTGCGACGGCACGACGACCGGACGCTCCGGCAGACCGTCGAGGAAGTCGACGGCCTGGGCGCGGACCCGTTCCAGCAGACCGGGCAGCCCCTCCAGATCGGCGGCGAGCGTGGCGTCCATCGGCGAATCTCCCATCCTCGTTCCGGCCGTCCGCCCCGGAGACCGGTCGGAGTCGGCATGCGCGGCGCGTCCGGCGCGCCGGAGAGCGACGGTAGCCGTGGGCCGCGCGACCGGGCCTGGTCCAATCGTGAAAGAGTGGACCAGTGCGTGCGGTGATGGAGGGCCAGGTCGTCGGGGCGCTCGGCGAGTGGCGACGGCCCGGTGCGCCGTTGGCGGCGGCGCTCGCGGACGCGGTCCGCGCCGCCGTGCTCGACGGACGGCTGCGTCCGGGCAGCGCGTTGCCCGCCGAACGCCGGCTGGCCGTGGCGCTCGGCGTCAGCCGTGGCACGCTGACCGCCGCGCTGGCCGCACTGCGCGAGGACGGCTGGGTGCGCACCCGGCACGGCAGCGCCAGCGTCCTGCGGCTGCCACCGGTCGCGGCCGGCCGGATCGCCCCGCTGACCGCCACCGGCGAAGCGGGCACCATCGATCTGCGGCGTGCCGTGCCGGCCGCGCCGCAGGCCGCGTACCAGGCGGCGATGGCCCGCGCGGCGCAGCGGTCCGGTCCGTTGCTGGCGCTGGACGGCGAACCGGGGCCAGGACTACCGGAGTTGCGCGAACTGCTCGCCGCCCGTTACACCGCCGAGGGACTGCCGACCCTGCCCGGCCAGATCCTCGTCACCTCGGGGGCGCGGGCCGCCCTCACCCTGCTCTGCGCCCGGCTGCGGCCCCGGGTCGCGGCGGTGGAGGTCCCCACCTACGTCGACGCGCTGACCACACTGCGCACCGGCGGCACCCGGCCGGTCGGCTGCCGGGTGACCGGCTCCGGCTGGGATCCGGAGCAACTGCACGACGCCTTCCGGGCCGCGGCCGGCCACATCGCCTATCTGACCCCGGACTTCCACAACCCCACCGGCGCCCTGATGTCCCCCGGCACCCGGCGCACCGTCGCCGAACTGGCCGCCCGCCACCAGGTCACCGTCATCGCCGACGAGACCCTGCGCGACCTGGATCTGCGCGACGAACCGGTGCCGTTGCCCCGCATCGCCCGCGCCCTGCTGATCGGTTCGACCAGCAAGACGGTCTGGGGCGGGCTGCGGATCGGCTGGCTGCGCGCCCCGGCCGCCATGGTGGACGACCTCGCCCGCCACCCGCTGCACGGGCCGCTCGCCCCCTCGCCCATGCAGCAACTGACCGCCGTGGAACTGCTCGCCGACGACGACGGACTCCTCGCCCGGCGCCGGAACACGCTGCGGCGACAACGCGATCACCTCGCCGCGCTGCTCGACGGGGACGACCGCTGGCGGTTCGCCCTGCCGGCGGGCGGCCTGACGCTGTGGCTGCGGCTCACCCGGGAACGGGCCGACGCCGTCACCGCCCGCGCCGCCGCCGAGGGGCTGCACCTGTCCCCCGGACCGGTCTTCGCCGCCGACGCCACCCTCGCCCACTACCTGCGCGTCCCCTACACCCCTCCCCCCGAGACCCTCGACCGCGTCGCCGCCGTTCTCGGCGCGGCCGTTCCCGCCGGCGCCCGCCCCGGTCGCGCCCGGCCCGACGCATAGCCTGGTGCCCATGAACGGTGAAACCGATCTGCGCGCCCTGCTGACCGGCCTGCGCCCCCAACTCAACCCGGGCCGCTACGTCTTCACCACCATCCGCTCCGCCATCCCCTCCGGCGTGGACCCCGTGGCGACCGTCCGCGAACCCGAAGGGCTGACCCTGGTGGTCCGCCAGGAGGAGGCCGACGCGGCCGGCCTGCCGTACGAGTACGTGGCCGGCTGGATCACGCTGCGCGTGCACTCCGCCCTCGACGCGGTCGGGCTGACCGCCGCCGTCGCCCGCGAGCTGACCGCCGTCGGCCTGAGCTGCAACGTGGTCGCCGGCTTCCACCACGACCACCTGTTCGTCCCCGTCGAACGCGCGGCGGAGGCCGTCGAGGTCCTGCTTCGACTGGCACGACGCTCCGCGTGACCTGACCGGCCCCGGCGACGTGACACAATGCGCGGGCACCCGGACGACACACCATGCGGAGGCAGGCGCTGATGCGCGACCAGACCATCGGTGACTTCCTGGACACCCTCGCCGACCGCATCCCGGCCCCCGGCGGCGGCGCGTCGGCAGCGCTCCACGCCGCCCAGGCAGCCGCGCTGCTGGGCATGGTCGCGCGGTACAGCACCGGCGACAAGTACGCCGAACACGCCGCCACGGTGCAACGCGTGATCGAGGGCACCGACCGGCTGCGGGAGACCGCCCTGCGCCTCGCCGAACAGGACGCGGCGGCGTTCACCGCGGTCACCGACGCCTACCGGCTGCCCAGGTCCACCGCCGAGGAGAAGACGGCCCGTTCCGCCGCCATCGCCGCCGCGCTCGCCGCCGCGGCCGAGCCCCCGGCCCAGGTCCTCGCCGCCTCCCTGGCCGCCGTCGAGTACGCCGAGGAACTGCTGCCCATCGCCAACCGCAACGTGATCACGGATGTGGCCGCCGCCACCGAAGCCGCCCGCGCCGCGGCGACCACCGCACGGATCAACGTCGAGATCAACCTCACCGGCATCAAGGACCCCGCCGTCCGCGCCGATCTCACCGCCCGCGCCGCCGTCACCGACGGCATCGTCACCCGGGCCGACCAGGTGACCACCGCGGTCCGCAAGGAGATCAACCGATGAGCACCGCCACTCCCCTGTCCGGCAAGGAACTCGCCGCCGCCATCCGCACCTCCGCCGCGGACCGTGCCGCACACCTCACCGCCGCTGGCCGGACGCCCAAGCTCACCGTCGTGACCGCCACCGACGACCCGTCCAGCGCCTGGTACGTCCGCTCGATCGCCAAGGCCGCCACCAAGGCCGGCATCGTCTGCGACATCGCCGACCTCCGCCCGGACTCCACCCCCGACGCCATCCGCGCGACGCTGGAGAAGCTGAGCGCCGACGATGGCGTCCACGGCATCATCCTGCAGACCCCGCTGCCCGCCGGCGCCGCCCTGGAAGACCTCGCGTCCGCCATCGCGTTCGCCAAGGACGTCGACGGTGCCAACCCCCTTTCCCTCGGCCGGCTCGCCGCCGGACTGCCCGCCTTCGCCCCGGCGACCGCGCAAGCCGTCGTCGCCCTGCTCGACCACCACGGTGTCGAACTCGCCGGCCGCCACGTCACCGTGATCGGCCGCTCGAACGTCGTCGGCAAGCCCGCCGCCCATCTGCTCCTGGCCCGGAACGCGACCGTCACCGTCTGCCACTCCCGCACCGCGGACCTTTCGGCCATCACCTCCCGTGCCGACATCGTGGTCGCCGCGGTCGGCCGCGCCGGCCTGGTCACCGCCGAACACGTCCGTCCCGGTGCCGTGGTGATCGACGTCGGCACCAACCCCACCGAGGACGGCGGCCTCACCGGCGACGTGGACGCCGCGTCCGTCACGCCTCTCGCCGCCGCGCTCACCCCCGTCCCCGGTGGCGTCGGCCCGGTCACCACCGCGCTGCTCCTCGACCACACCGTGCGCGCCGCGTCCGAGGAGGCCACGACGCCGAGTTGACGCCCGGCCGCCGGTCGGGACGGATCGGATCGGTCCAGACTGGGCTGGGCCGCCCGGCGTCCACCACCGGCCACGCACCGCGGGCCGCTCCCGCGACGATCACCACGCGCTGTCCGCGCCGACCCCGACGAGCCAGCCGTGCCCCAGGTCGTCACCATGGCCGAGGGGCCGCCGCCCCGGCCCGGGACCCCCTGGGCCAACCGTCCGGACACTCACCCCCGTTCGTGGTGCCCGGACGGCCCTGCCCCTTGACCCAGGCATCCGCACCCAGGCGCGTCGCCCCAGCGGTCAGGTCTCAGGCGGGGGTGCCTCCGGCGTAATCGCTGTTGAACGAGTTCTCTATCGCCGACTCGACCCCCGTGTCCTTGAGGATGATCCCCAGTTCCCGGTTGTTGTCGAGGGAGTTGGACGTGATGTTCATCGAACCGGCCTCCACCTGCGCGGTCGACAGCCCGTAGTCGGCGACTATGGCCTTGGCGTGTATGTAGAACCCGGTGCTGGACGAGTAGCCGACGACCGTGGCTCCGGCGTTCTCCACCTCCGCTATCTGGGTGCTGTACGACGAGGGGTGCTCCACCACCACGCGCACCGTCACCCCGGCCTGCGCCCGAGCCGCTATCGCGTCCACCACCGCGCTGTCGCTGAACTCCTCCTCCTCGACGTCCAGGGTCTGGGTGGCCGAGTCGATCACCGAGAGCAGCCGCGCCCGCGAATCCGTGGGCGACCACAGCAGGTTGTCACCGTCGTCCGGCGTCACCGACGCCCCGGTGTAGTCCGCGGCGAAGACGTTCTCTATCGCCGCCACGTCATTGGGGTCGTTGTCGAAGACACCGTAGTCACGGCTGGTCGGGTAGTACTTGGCGGTGAGGTTGCCGGTGAGGACCAGTGACTTCGTTCCGTCCACGGTGATGGTCTTCTGGTGGGTGTACACGTACTGGGACGAGGACCACACCACCCCTACCCCCGCACTCTCGAGCGTGTTGTACGCGGACCCGTTCACCGTGGTCTTCGTACCGTCCAGGATGACTCTCACTTTCACCCCCCGCTTCTCCAGGTTGACCAGGTCGGAGACGGCGGTCGAGTCGCTGAGCTCGTACATCGTCATGTCGAGGCTGCGAGTCGCCGAGTTGATGAAGCTGTAGATCGTCTGCTCGCTGCTGCTGAGCGAGAAGGCGAACGCGGAGTACGTGCCGGTGGCGTGCGCGGTGACGGCGGTGGCGAGCACCGCGGTGCACGCGGTGGCGGCGACCGCGACGTGGCGAAGGACACTGCGGGCCATGCTGGCCTCCCCTGGCTGGTTGGACGCCGGCCTGAGCTGACCGGCGCCCGACCAGGGCACCACGCGCGTAGATACGCCGGAAGGCTCTTCACAGTGAAATTGTCATGGACACAAAGCGAGCGATCGGTGGGAATCCGTGCCTACCTGTTGTGCCCAGCGCGCCATCGTCCGCTGCTCCCCCTGAGCCCCGGTGTCGCCGGGCCTGCCGGGCCTGCCGGGCCTGCCGGGCCTGCCGGGCCTGCCGGGCCTGCCGGGCCTGCCGGGCCTGCCGGGCCTGCCGGGCCTGCCGGGCCTGCCGGGCCTGCCGGGCCTGCCGGGCCTGCCGGGCCTGCCGGGCCTGCCGGGCCTGCCGGGCGACGCTACCCCGTGCTCCTACCGGTTGTCGCCGCGCCTCCGGCCCCTATACCCCGACCAGTGACGGCTCCGCGCTACCCGGACCTGCCGCGCAGGGACTGAACCGGGCCAGGTAAGCCAGAGTTGACCCCGAGCGTGTCTGGAGATGGAGCCCGGAACTGTCGGCCAGCCGGTGCAGCCTGCCGAACGGTATCCAGTGCCGGTCGAAGAACTCCCCCACCACCAGCCTGCCTCCCGGCGCAAGCACGCGTGCCGCTTCGGAGAGCACCCGCTCGGGCTCGGGGATCTCGCCAAGCGCGGTCACCAGATACATCGCATCGAACGTGCCGTCCTCAAAGGGAAGTTCCCGCGCATCCGATCGGGTCGGGAAGACGTTGTCCAACTCCTGCTCCGCGGCGCGTCGCATCACGTGATCCAACATCTCCGACTGAACGTCCAGCACGTCGAGCCGCCCCTGCGGCCCGAGTTGGGGCGCGATGTGCAGCGACTGGAGCCCGGTGCCAGGACCGACCTCCAGGATGCGCTCACCGCGACGGGGCTCCAGGACGGTGTCGAGCCGGTCCGAGGTCAGGAAGGGCAAAGGCAGGTCCAGCAGACGGCACTGAGCGTAGGGATAAGGCGCTTTGTCTCCGAACCACCAGTAGCCGGCGGCGGCTGCGGCGCCCGCCGCGAGGGCCCATCGCATCCGGGCTCCGGTGAGGACGCTGGTGGTGCTCATGGTTCTTCTCCCATCGGTTGTGCAATCGATCAGGCAGTAGGACGCGTCAAACGTTCGAACGACGGGGTGATATTCGGCCGTAGTCGGCCATGGGCAGAGAAAAAAGCGGTATGGAAGGCTCCGTCCGACCGGAGATTTCACTTCCGCGCTTGAGGTTGGCTGACCCGCCGATCGGGGTGGGAACGGAAGTGGAGTCCGATACGGAAGGGCAAATGGAACCCCTGTCGTCCGGGCCGTGAGTCGGCTGGCCGGCGGTTCCGCCCGAGTGCCGTCAGGCTGGCACGCCCTGTCCAACAGGACGATGGCGTTGGCGCTTTGGCCTGCTCGCGTTCGCGGAAGACCCAGGCGTTCTGGGGGTCGGGCGCCCCCTCGGTGGCGACTACGCCGCGGACGAGTAGGCCGGGGATCTGGCGAGTGCGTCGCGGTCAGGACGCGTCCCGCCCGGGGTGGCCTCGGAAGGCCAGGACTATGCAGAGGACAGCCAACGGGACTTCCGCTCCGACGGCCATCACCAGAGCCGAATGTATGTCGCTTCCGACGGACGCGGTCGTGGTGTCGAACCACGCGTCGACCAACAGCAGCGTCGCCGTCGCCACGGCGACCGGTGTGCGTCGGTGATCTCCGCGGACGGCCAGTACGCCTGTGCTGATCAAGCCCAACGCTTCGAAGGCGTCGAGCCCGACCCAGGCCGTGGCCCAGTGCGAGGCCGTTGCCGTGGACGGCAGACCCGTCGCCAGCACGACGAGCCAGGGCAGCAGAAGCACTCCGCACCCGATCAGTCCGTATCCGATGAGGCCAGGTGCCAGCCGGCGCGCAGCGGTGCGCCGGGAACGATGGCTTCGGTCGCCGGATCTCTCGTCCCGGCCTCCGGTCCTTCCGGGCGCGTCCATGGAGGAATCGGTGCCGAACAGATCGATGATCTCGGCGCGGGTGCCGGAACCGTCCGAACCCTCGTCGGGACCAACATCCTTGCCGGAATAGGACACGGTATGTGTGGCCGCTTCCGCGACGGAGACCGTATCCATGGCCGGGCCCATTCCGGGGACGGTCTCCGCGATGGCGCCGGAGCGGGGGCCGGAGACGGAAGCGGATCCGGCAACGGAGTCGGCTCCGGAGCCGTCAGCGCCGAGGCGGGAGCGGCCGGCACCGGCGGAGGCGGGCGATTGCGTGGGCGGGGTCGAGAGGGGGAGCTGAAGCGCGTTCATGGGTCGGTTGTCCTTGTCGGCCGGGTTCTCCTGCACGTTCTCCAGGTTCCGCCGCTGACGCCGCCATGTCGGTAGCTCAGGTATCCGTCTTCGGGGTGGCACCAGGTACACCCTCAAGTCGGATACTGTCACCATGGCTTGTTCCTGACCAACCGCCCTACCGTTCTCACCATGCGATACACCGCCCGACTGCGGCGCCTTGCTCCGCAGACCGTCGAGGGCCTGGCACGGGACACCAAGTTCCTTGTGACGGGTCTGCTGATCCAGTTCACCGCGCTGGCCATCATGGCTTCACCCTGGCTCTACTTCGTTCCGGCGTCGATGGCCGCCATAACGGTCGCCGTGGTCATACCGCTGGCGTTCCTGGTAGTGGCCGCTCCTGTGCTGAGCAAGGCGCAGCGCCTGCGATTCAGGCTCCAGCTCGGCGTCGACATCCCCGTCCCGGCCACCGAGTCCACCCGCCCGGCGGGGTTGGCCGGCATACCGATGTCCCTGGATCCCTCGGCGGAATGGCGGCAGCTCGGCTACCACTTGTTGATCGGCCCGCTCATCGCGCTCGGCGGGGTGTTGACCTTGCTGCTGTGGCTCCCAGCCGCCGTCGCCGCGACCTCCTGTGCATGGGTATGGGCCGTGCCGGTGGACTGGCGCCTGGCCCACCACGGTTACTCGACGCAGGTCGGGTACGTCACGGCCGGCGGGATCGTGGTGCTGTGCCTGCTGCCCACGCTGTCACGGAAGCTGGTGCGGCTCGACGTCCAGGCCGCCACGAGCCTGCTCGGCCCGAGCCCCGCCCAGCAATTGGCCCGTCGCGTGGAAGACCTCACGCAAAGCCGTGCCGGGGTCCTGGACGCGGCGGACACCGAACGGCGCCGTATAGAACGGGATCTGCACGACGGCGCGCAGCAACGCCTGGTGTCCCTCGCCGTCAACCTGGGCATGGCCAAGGCCACTCTCACGGATCTGCCGGACCAGGCACGCGCGGTGATCGACGAGGCCCACCGGGAAGCGAAGGAGGCCATCGCCGAGCTGAGCGACCTGGTGCGGGGGCTCCATCCGGCCGTCCTCGAGGACCGGGGCCTCGACGCGGCGCTCTCCGCGGTGGCCGCACGGGTTCCGATACCGGTACGGCTATCGGTGGATCTGCCGTCCCGGCCGTCGCCAACGGTGGAGGCCGTGGCCTATTTCGTGGTCTCGGAGGCTCTGACCAATGCGGTCAAGCACGCCTCGGCGTCCGGGGCCGATGTCACGGTCGAGCGCATAGGTGACACACTGCTGGTCGTCGTCGCGGACGACGGTGTCGGGGGTGCCGATGCAACCGCCGGCACCGGGTTGTCGGGGCTCGCCAAGCGGGTGGCCTCGGTCGACGGCACGTTCTCCGTCAGCAGCCCCGTCGGGGGCCCGACCGTCCTCACCGTGGAGTTGCCGTGCGCGCCGTGATCGCCGAGGATTCCCTTCTGCTTCGGATCGGGGTCGTCAAAGTGCTTCAGATGGCCGGCTTCGAGGTGGCCGCCGAGGTCGCCGACCCCGAGGCGTTGCTGGCAGCCGTGGAGGAGCATCAGCCGGACATCGCCGTGGTCGATGTGCGGATGCCACCCGACTTCCGGGACGAGGGGGTACGGGCGGCACTGGTCATCCGCCGGCAGTGGCCCAAGACCTCGGTGCTGTTGCTCTCGCAGTACGTGGAGGAACGGTACGCGGCGGATCTGCTGTCGGCCGACACCGCGGGCGTCGGGTATCTGCTCAAGCAGCGAGTGGCTGATGTGGAGGAGTTCGTCGAAGCGTTGCGGCAGGTGGCGGAGGGCGGGACGGTACTCGACCCCCAGGTGGTCTCACAGCTTCTGGTTCGTCGGCACAGTGATCCGCTGGACCGGTTGACTGCGCGCGAACGGGAGGTTTTGGAGCTGATGGCGAGTGGCCGGTCCAACGCCGGTATCGCAAGGGAGTTGGTGATCAGCGAGAGTGCGGTGGCGAAGCACATCAACAGCATCATGACCAAGCTGGATCTGCCGAAGACCGACGCCGACCATCGCCGTGTGCTCGCCGTGCTTCGCTTCCTGGGTGTTGCGCGGCCGGAGTGACGCGGCGGAAGCGTCCCCGATCCGATGAAGAGAGTGCGGAACAAGTCCAGGGCGCGACCCGGCCGGGGTTCGCGCTGCTGCTGAAGTTCTTCGAGGTCGAGGCCCGGTCCTGATGTCGGCGAAGGAGGTCCCGGCCGCTGCGGTGGGGTGCGTCGCCCAGCAGTGAAGGTCTCAGGGGAAGCCTGGGCGGTCTTCGCGACCGGGTCGGCCTGGAGATCGCGGCGGTGCGGTTCGGGTGCACGTAGCGCAGCTGCTGTCCGCGGATGTCGCCGAGCGGCTTCCCCTTGCCGCCCCGGGATGGGCCCGAGGCACTTGGCGGTGTCCTCGGGCACGATCCCGGGAGAGTTCACCGGCACGGCGTCCCGATCGGGAGAGTGTCCCCGGGACTCGGTGAACGTGCGGCACGGGTCTCCCTCACCGTGGGGAAGCGCTCCTGGAGCCGGACGCCCCGGTCACCGTGCTCGACGGAGTCGGCGCAGTCGCGAGGCCGGTGAGTGAGGGGAGTGGCCGGGTGCGTTGAGGCGACGTCGCGGGTGCGGGGATGTCAGGAGTGGAGGGCGTCGTGTAGGGCGCGTACTTGGTCGGCCAGGCTGCGTTCGCTGATGCGGGCGGAGGGGAAGAGGAGGTCGAAGCCGTGGACGGCGCCGGGTACTTGGACGAGTTCGGTGGTGACACCGGCGGCGGACAGGCGTGCGGCGTAGTCGCGGCCCTCGTCGCGCAGCGGGTCGATCTCCGCCACGGCGATGTAGGTGGGCGGCAGTGCGCCCAGGTCGGTGGTGCGGATCGGGGAGGCGTAGGGGTCGGGGTGGGTGTCCTTGGCGTAGTACTGCCAGGCCAGTTCCATCGCGCCCCGGTTGAGGACGGGGGTGTCGGTGAACTCGCGCACCGAGGCGGAGGTCAGGCTGCCGTCCACGCCCGGGTAGGTCAGCAGCTGGAAGAGGATGTGCGGGCCTGCCTGGTCGCGGGCGCGCAGCACGGTGGAGGCGGCGATATTGCCGCCGGCGCTGCCGCCGGCCACGGCGATGCGTGCCCGGTCGCCGCCGAGTTCGGCCGGGTTGGCGGCGATCCAGAGCAGGGCGGCGTAGGCGTCGTCGGCCGCGGCGGGGTAGGGGTGTTCGGGGGCGAGGCGGTAGTCGACGGAGACGACGACGGCCCGGGCGTCGCGGGCGTAGCGCAGGGAGCGTCCCTCCTCGGCCTCGGGAGATCCGTAGGTGAAGGCGCCGCCGTGGATGTAGAGGATCATCGGCAGGGCTTCGGTGGTGTCGGGCCGGTAGACGCGCAGCCGCAGGTCTCCGGCGGGGCCGGGGATGTGCAGGTCCCGCACCGTGACCTGGTCGTCGGCGGGGGTGTCGGGGCGGGCGCGCAGGAGTGCGTAGCGCTGGGGGTCGGCAAGGACCGCGTCGAGGCCGTAGACGGGGAAGATGCCGGTGTCGGCGGTCTCCAGCAGGGTCTGGATCTCGGGGTCGACTGCGGGGACGGGCATGGCTGGATGGCCACCTTCCGGGTGCGGACCGGGTCGTGCCCGGTGCTGGTGTGCGGAACTGACCTCAGTCTCTGCCGATCTCCAGCGGCGCAGAAGTGGCCATGGGGCCACCATCTGCAACTATTGGGCCATGACCGTTGCGACACCTCATCATGTGGCCGTTCTCGCCCTCGCGCCGGTGGTGGCCTTCGACCTCAGCATCCCGGCCCAGATGCTGACCGGGGTCGAGACCCGGGCGGGACAGGCGGCCTACGAGGTGCGCACCCTGTCCCCGGACGGCTCGCCGGTGCCGACGGTGAACGGGTACGGCGTCACGCCCCAGGGCGACCTGTCCCTGCTGGAGCACGCCGACACCGTGATCGTCGCGGGGACCCGCTGCCCGGACGTGGTGGAGAAGGGAGCGGTGGACGCCGGTGTCGCGGAGGCGTTGCGTGCGGCCCGGCAGCGCGCCCGGCTGGTGTCCTTGTGCACCGGCTCGTTCGTCCTCGCGGCGGCCGGTCTGCTGGACGGCGGCCGGGCCGCGACCCACTGGCGTTATGCCCAGCAGTTCAGACGGCTCTTCCCCACGGTCGACCTCGACACCAACCCGTTGTACGTCGCCGATCGCGGGATCCTGACCTCGGCGGGCGGTGCGGCGGCCATCGATCTGTGCCTGCACCTGGTCCGGGAGGATCATGGCAGTTCCGTGGCGAACCGCGTGGCCCGGTACAACGTCGTCGCGCCGATGCGGGACGGCGGCCAGGCTCAGTACATCGAGCACCCGGTCCGGGAGGACGCGGGGACCTCGACGGCCGGGGCGCGAGCACTGATGACGGAGCACCTGGACCGGCGGCTCTCCCTCAAGGACCTCGCGGCGCAGTGCCACATGAGCGTGCGGACCTTCACCAGGCGGTTCCGGCAGGAGACCGGGCTCTCCCCCGCCGCCTGGCTCACCTCCGCCCGCCTGAAGCACGCACGCCACCTGCTGGAATCGACCGAACTGCCCGTGGACGACATCGCCGCCAGGGCCGGCCTGGGCAGCGGGACGAACCTACGGCAACACATGCGCGACACCCTGGACACCACCCCCTCCGCCTACCGCAGGGCGTTCCGGTCCTCCCCCACCGCGCATACGCGGTAGGTCCGGGGCCGTACGAGCCGGGCTGCGCGGCATGCGACAGCGCGTGGGCGAGGCGTCTCGACGAGTCCGGACGGTGGCCCGTCGCAAAACTCGCACAGCAGCCGCCGGCGGGCCGCAACCGTCGACGTCCGCCCGGAAGCATCGGAGACGCGCCAACCTCTGCTCCAACGACGGCACTTCGCACAGTTGCGGGAATTGGTCAGCCACTGCGTCGCCCACGGCACCGGCTCGCCAACCGGCTGGTCAAGCCCACGCCCCGGTTCCCGGGGCGGGCGCTGGTGTCCTCCCCGGAGGGCGCGACCGTCGCGGTCGGGACCACCCCCGACGGAGGGGGCTGGGCGAGATGCGACGCCGACTCCGGGGCCCGGCTGCCCGGCGTCTTCCCGCACCGCGTCCAAGAGCGCCGCACCCACGGCCCCCCGGTGGTCCCGCAGCGGACACCCGACGACGGCACCCGCCATCCCTGGCGCCACATCCACGCGACGGTGTCAACTCCGCCTGTCCCGCAGGCCAGATCGGGAAGTCCGTCGCCCGCGTCCAAGCCGCCGCGGGCCCCGGCGCCATCGGCGCTCCTCCGCCTCCGGGACGGCGTCGGTCACGGCATGGCCCCGGGGCCGGCTCCGTCCACAGCCTGGCGGGCCGCAGCGGACAAAGGCGTCGACGGGGCGGACGTCGCTCCGTCGGCGACCCGCAACGCAAGGCCGCCCCGCGAGGCTCGCGGAAGCGGCGCCCAAAGCGGTGACAAAGAGAGGACAAAGAAAGGGGATGGGGTCGGGGGAAGGCGGAGGGGTGGTTCCGGCGCGGGCCGGGTAGGCGGGTGGGGTGTCCGGGGTGGTGAAACCGGCCGGTCGGGCGGGTAGGCGCGGGTGGAAGGCGTTCGTCCGGTGCCGTGGGGGTGCGAGGGGGAGGTGAGCCGCCGCCGGGGGCACCGCGGGCCGGGCGGGGACGGCACGTCGAACACAGGACGGAGGCAGGGTGTAGGGAGCGATCGGGTCGCATACTCTGACCTGGCCGTCTCGTCGACGGCAAGTTCGATTGCGGTATGACGGGAGTGAATGGTGGCCACCTCCGCCTCTGCGGATTCGGGTTCCGCGGACACGGCACGACATCGCCTACGCGCGTGGCTGCTGGATGGCCTGGCCGACATGGCCAAGCAGCATCCAGGACCACACGCGCAGGCCCCCGCGCATCGGGGGCAGCGCTGGTGGAAGGTCATGTGCCTGACCGGTCTGGACTACTTCTCGACGCTGGGGTATCAGCCGGGCATCGCCGCGCTGGCGGCCGGGCTGCTCTCGCCGGTGGCGACGGTGGTGCTGGTGGTGGTGACCCTGATCGGGGCGCTGCCGGTGTACCGGCGGGTGGCCGAGGAGAGCCCGCGGGGCGAGGGCTCGATCGCCATGCTGGAGCGGTTGCTGTCGTTCTGGCAGGGCAAGCTGTTCGTGCTGGTCCTGCTGGGGTTCGCGGCGACCGACTTCCTGATCACGATCACGCTGTCGGCGGCGGACGCGACGGCCCACCTGGTGGAGAACCCGCATCTGACCGGCGCGCTCCATGGTCATCAGGTGCTGATCACGCTGGTGCTGGTGGCGTTGCTCGGCGCGGTCTTCCTGAAGGGGTTCAGTGAGGCCATAGGGCTGGCGTTGGTGCTGGTGGCGGCCTATCTGGTCCTCAACGCGGTCGTCGTGGTCACGGGGTTGTGGCATGTGTTCCAGGCGCCGCGTCTGTTCAACGACTGGACGCACGCGCTCACCGTGCAGCACGGCAACCCGCTGGTGATGGTGGGCGTGGCGCTGGTGGTCTTCCCGAAGCTGGCGCTGGGCCTGTCGGGGTTCGAGACCGGTGTGGCGGTCATGCCGCACATCGAGGGCGAGCCGGGTGACACCGAGGAGCGTCCGGTCGGGCGGATCCGCGGCACCAAGAAGCTGCTCACCACCGCCGCGCTGATCATGTCCGTCTTCCTGGTCACCAGTAGCGTGATCACGACGCTGCTGATCCCGGCGAAGGAGTTCAAGCCCGGTGGTCAGGCCAACGGGCGTGCGCTGGCGTATCTGGCCCACCAGTATCTGGGGTCCGGGTTCGGGAGTGTGTACGACGCTTCGACGATCCTGATCCTGTGGTTCGCGGGCGCGTCGGCCATGGCGGGGCTGCTCAACCTCATGCCGCGCTATCTGCCCCGGTACGGGATGGCGCCGCACTGGGCGCGGGCGGTGCGCCCGATGGTGCTGGTGCTGACGGCGGTCGCGTTCCTGGTGACGTGGCTGTTCAACGCGGACGTGGACGCGCAGGGCGGCGCCTACGCGACCGGTGTGCTGGTGTTGATCACCTCTGCGGCGATCGCGGTGACGATCGCGGCGCGGCGGGCCCGGCAGCGTGGGTGGACGATCGCGTTCGGGGTCATCGCGGTGGTCTTCCTGTACACCACGGCGGTGAACGTGGTGGAGCGGCCGGACGGTGTGAAGATCGGCGCGTGCTTCATCGCGGCGATCATCCTGGTGTCGCTGGCGTCGCGGCTGGCCCGGTCGTTCGAACTGCGGGTGACCAGCGTGGTGCTGGACGACATGGCGGAGCGGTTCGTGCGGGACTGCGCGCACCGGACGATCCGGTTCATCGCCAACGAGCCGGATCGCCGTGATTTCGCCGAGTACCGCGACAAGTTGCGGCAGATCCGCGCCGACAACGACATACCGGCCGAGGACGACCTGGTCTTCGTCGAGGTGACCGTGCGGGACCCGTCGGACTTCGAGGCGGAGTTGCGGGTGCGGGGCGAGGTGCTGCACGGCCGTTACCGGGTGTTGTCGGTGGAGAGTTCCAGCATCCCGAACGCGCTGGGCGCGTTGCTGCTGCACGTGCGGGACATGACGGGACAGCGGCCCCACATCTACTTCGAGTGGACGGAGGGGAACCCGTTCGCGCAGTTCCTGCGGTTCTTCCTGTTCGGGCAGGGTGAGGTGGCTCCGGTCACCCGTGAGGTGCTGCGGGAGGCGGAGCCGGACCGCGGCCGGCGTCCGCGGGTCCACGTGGGCTGAACGGCGGCACGACACGGGGAGGCACCGGTGGCGGCGGGAAGGCATCCGTCCGCCGCCGGTGCCGGGCCACGGCCCTCAGGGCGCCGCCGTGGCGGCCTCCCCGGTCTCCCGTACCGTCACCAGGGGTTCGTCGGCGAGGTAGGGCGGGGCGGGGTCGTACTGGATGTACCGGCGGACGGCGCGGGCGTGGTCGCGGCCGTGGAGGTGGCCGACGAGCCACAGGGCCATGTCGATCCCGGCCGAGACGCCCTGGCTGGTGACCAGGTTGCCGTCGACGACGTAGCGGGCGTCGCGGACCACGGTGATGTCGCCCCTGGCCCGCAGGGTGTCCTCGAAGAGATGGTGGGTCGCGACCCGGTGGCCGCGGGCCGGACCCGCCTCGTGGAGCAGCAGGGCCCCGGTGCACACGCTGGTGGTCCAGGCGGCGGTGGCGGCGGTGGTGCGGATCCAGTCGAGGACGACGGGGTTGGACACTTCACGGCGGGTTCCGTTGCCCCCCGGAACCAGCAGGACGTCCAGCGGAGGGTGGTCGTCCAGGGTGTGGTCCGGCAGGACCCGCATGCCCTTGTTGCAGCGGACGGCGCCGGGGTGTTCGGCGACGAGCAGCGCGGTGTCGGCGTGGTCGCGCAGCATGGCGGAGGCGGTGAACACCTCCCACGGCCCGGCGAAGTCCAGTTCCTCCGCTCCGTCGAAGACCAGCAGTCCGTAGGTGGTCATATGTGCTCCCTGGTGGATCGGAATCGTTCGCGGTAGTCGGAGGGCGCGACGCCGACGTGCCGGTGGAACGCGCGGCGCAGCGTCTCGGCGGTGCCGAAGCCGTACCGGCGTGCGATGGTGTCCATGGGGTGGTCGCTGTCGGCGAGCGCGCGCTTGGCGGCCTCGACGCGTACCCGCTCGACGTAGGTGGCGGGCGGGATGCCGAGTTCGGCGGTGAACCTGCGCTGGAGGTGACGGGGGCTCAGTCCGGCGCGGGAGGCGAGGTCGGGGATGCCGTGGCCGGCGCCGGGGTCGGCGTGGATGGCCGCGACCACGGCACGGATGGGGTCGGTGGCCGGCTGCGTGGACCACAACGCCACGCTGAACTGCGACTGGCTTCCGGGGCGGCGCAGAAACAGCACCATCTCCTGCGCGACGGTGTGGGCGACCTCCCGGCCCAAGTCGTCCTCGACCAGGGCGAGTGCGAGGTCCATCCCGGCCGTCACACCGGCCGACGTCCACACCGGCCCGTCCCGGAGGAAGATCGGATCGCAGTCGACGACCAGTTCGGGGTGGTCCTGGACGAGCTGCTGTTCACGCGCCCAGTGGGTGGTCACCCTGCGTCCTTGGAGGAGACCGGCGGCGGCGAGCAGGAACACCCCGCTGCACACGGAGGTGATCCGGCGGGCGCCGGCCCCGGCGTCGGCGATCCAGCGGGTCAGCGCGGGGTCCTGCCGGGCCTGGTCGACCCCGACGCCGCCCGCCACCACCACGGTGTCGATCCCCGTGGGGTCCACGTCGGCCACGCCGTGGGGGACGTGGACCGAAAGGCCGCTGCCGGACCGGACCGTGCCCGGCCGTGGTGCCGTGATCCGGCAGGAGTACCCGCCGGCCAGCTTGTGGGCGTGCTGGAACACCTCGTACGGGCCGAAGAGGTCGAGGGACTGGAAGCCCTCGAAGATCACGAAGACGATGCGGCGCTGCTCCACCCCTCCACCCTGGAGCCGGCGCCGGAGGGCGTCAACGACACGTGTCCCACGCTTCGCGCCAAGTCCGGGCGGGAGAGCGGGGATTCGACGCAGGCGCCCCTGTCCGTCACGGCAGCACCGTGACTACGGCAACGCCCTCCGTACCGCGTCCACCACCATCGCGCCGGCCTGGGCGAGCGGGGTGGTGCTTCGGGTGGCCCGGCACAGGATGAAGGCGCCTTCCAGCGCGGACAGGGTGGCGACGGCGAGGTCGCGGGCGCGGTCGGCGGGGATGCCGGCGGCGGCCAGGCGGTCGGCGATCGCGGCGATCCAGCTTTCGAAGACGTCGGCGGTGGCCTGCCGCAGCGTCTCGTTGCTGCTTGCCACCTCCAGGGCGATGGTGGCGATCGGGCAGGCGTCGGCGTAGTCGGTGTCGACGAGGGTCTCGGCGGCGCCGGCGAAGGCGTTCTCCAGCGCGGTGACCACGTCGGGCGCCGGGTCGAAGACGGCGTCCACCAGGCGCCCGTACAGCGCGCCCGACCAGCGGACGACCTCCTCGCCCAGTTGTTCCTTGCCACCGGGGAAGAAGTGGTAGAGGGAGCCGAAGGGCGCCTTGGCCTCGGCGACGATCTGCTTGACCCCGGTGCCGGTGTAGCCCTGGCGGCGGAAGAGCGTCGCACCGGCGCTGACGATCCGCTCCTTGGTGTCACCCACGTGGCCTGTCTCCGTCCGATCCCGTCGTCGTGGTCCGTTGCGCCCCTCTCCCATGATAGCTACTCTCTCAGTAGAGCGATCTATCAATTCCGGTCCAGCCTGTAAATCCGTTGGAACGGCGAGTGGATCCAGGAGCGTGAGGCGCCATGCCTGAGATGCGGTTGTCCGGGGGAACGGTCGAGTACGAGGACACCGGCGGCGGTGGTCCGGTGGTCGTGCTGGTCCACGGGCTGGTGATGAACGGGACGGTGTGGCGCAAGGTGGTCGCGGAGCTGCGCGGCGATCACCGGTGCGTGGTGCCGACGTTGCCGTTGGGTGCGCACCGGCTGCCGATGCGTCCGGACTGCGGGCTGTCTCCGCACCGGGTGGCGGAGTTGCTCGCGGAGTTCGTCGAACGGCTCGGGGCCGAGGACGTCACGCTGGTCGGCAACGACATCGGGCTGGCGCAGATGGTCGCCGCGTACCACCCGCGGCACATCGGGCGGTTGGTGCTGACAGCGCAGGAGGCGTTCGACAACTATCCGCCGGGACTGCCCGGCAAGGTGGCGGAGTTGAGCGGCAGGCTTCCGGGTGGTCTGCTGATGATGTCCTGGCTGCTGCGGATCCGCGCGTTCCGCCGGCTGCCGTTCACCTTCGGGTGGATGTCCAAACGCCCGGTGCCCGACGAGGTCTTCGACGGCTGGGTCCGGCCGTTGCGGGATCCGGCGATCCGGCGTGATCTGGGTGCGTTCATGGCCGCGGTCACCCCGGACGTCATGCTGCGGACCGCCGAGGCCCTGCCGTCGTTCGACCGCCCCGCCCTGGTCGTGTGGGCCCCGGAGGACCGGATGAACCCCCGGGAGCACGGCCGCAGGCTGGCGGAACTGCTGCCGCGCGGCCGGCTCGTCGAGATCCCCGACAGCTACATGCTGATCCCGGAGGACCAGCCCGTCCGACTCGCCCGGCACATCGCCGAGTTCACCGGCGCACGCGCCGCCACCGCCGACGCGCCCTGACCGCGCGCAGGCTTCCTCAACGGGGCCGGTGCACCGACAGCCGGAACGACACCGTCACCGTCAGCGGCGTACGCATCCGGGCGACCCGGTCCCGTACCTCCTCGGGCGAGCGGTGGTGGGCCGTCGGTCCCATCAGGACGAGTTGTTCCAGCTGCGCCGCGCTCAGGCTCACCGGGTATTCGCACTCGGCGGCGGTGTGCGGCCCGTCGGGTCGGAAGGCGGACGAGAACGCCCGCTCCAGCCGTGCCTCCTTGGCCGGGTCGACCTCCAGCAACCCCATCGCCTCGCGCGCCTCGGCGAGGTGACGGGGCGTCGGGGTGACGACGGCCAGCACGCCGCCGGGGCGCAGCACGCGGCGGAACTCGGCGGGGTGACGCGGGGCGAACACGTTGAGCAGCAGATCGACCGAGCCGGTGCGCACCGGCAACGGCTGCCACACGTCGGCGACGGCCGCCGCGGCACGCGGATGGGCCCGGGCGGCGCGGCGTACCGCGTACTTGGAGGCGTCGACGCCAAGGCCCACGGCGCCCGGGACGGCGTCCAGCACGGCCGCGAGGTAGTGACCGGTGCCGGTGCCGGCGTCGAGGACGACACCGTCCGCCGGGCACAGCGGGGCCACCGCGCCGGCCAGCCACCGGGCAGCCCGCGTGTAGTGGCCGGCGGCGAGGAACCCGGCGCGGGCCTCGACCATCCCCGCGGTGTCCGCACTCGGCGCCTGCTTGCCGGTGAGCAGACTGACGTACCCCTGGCGCGCGATGTCGAAGGTGTGGCGCCCGGCGCAGCGCAACGAGCGTCCGGCCGGCCCGAGGCCGCCGTGGCACAGCGGACACCACAGCACGTCGAGCAGCGCGGGGCTGAACGCCGGCGGCGGCCCCGGCACATCACCCGTCGGCCCCACGCTCCCCGTGCCGTCCCCGGCGGGGGTGGTCTGCGGCTCGGTACGGGATCGCGGCATCGGTTCTTCCTCGGCAGGCGCGTACGAATGCGGTACGGGGGCGGTGGGGTCGCTGCCACCCTACGTGCACCAGGCAGCGATCCGGGAACACGCTGCTTGCCCAGAGGCGGCGAGGGTGAGCACCAACGGCACGGCGGGCACGGTCCGTTCGGTCGCGGTGAGGACGGATCCGGCGGTGACCACCGGACTCAGGCGTGCGGTCAACTCGACGACGTGCGGGCCGACTTCGGAACCCGCAAGCACCGGCAGCCCGCCTGTCTCCCGGCCGGGCCGATCTCGCCGGTGCCGGCCGGCCCAAGGCCCGCCGCGGCCCGCCGACTCGGCGCAACGCGCGGTGGCGGCAAGGGAGTCGGGCGGGCGCGTGGGGTGAGGCATCGTTTCGCCGGACGGCGATGTGGCGTCAGTCGACGCAGGGGATGCCGCCCATCCGTACCGCGTCGCCGGAGAAGGCGCTCGGTGGGACGGTGGTCGGCGGGGCGGCCGGGGGTCGGGTGGTTGGCGGGGTGGTGGACCGCGGGGTGAAGTCGGCGCCGAGCACGACGCGTACGTGGCCGGCCGGAACGGCGGGGTCGGGGCGGGCCGCGGCGGTGTGCAGCCGGCCGGCGATCTGCCCGGCCGCGGTTGCCGCGCCGGTTCCGTAGGTGACCGTGGTCGCGCTCTGCGCGGGCGCGTTGGAGTAGGTGCCGGGGGTGTAGCCGAGCGCGCCGAGGGCCTTCAGTTCCGCGGCGGCGGCGCCGGTGCGGGAGGAGCCGTTGGCCACGTCGACGGTGGCCGGGGCGGGGGGCTGGGCCGGGGTGGACGCCGCCGGGGTTCCGGGGGTCGCGGCGCCGGCCGGGTCGTGGCCGATCATGGCCTGCACGATCTCCCTGATCCGTGCCGGGTCGACCAGGTTGACGTCCTCGCCCTTGCGCATCGCGAAGCCGGTGATGGGCAGGGTGTGGAACTCCACGTTGCCGCCGGTGAGGTTGGTGGCCTGCTGGGCGAAGTCGAGCACGTCGAAGCCGTGGTCGATCACCAGGTCCTTCTGGACCACCCCGAAGAGCCCCTGGAGCTTGCCGAGGTCGCCGAAGACGCCCTCGGTCTTCAGCTTCTGGGTCACCGAGGAGAGGAACGCCTGCTGTCGGCGGGTGCGGTCCAGGTCGCCGCCGTCGAGGCCGTGGCGCTGCCGTACGAAGGCCAGCGCCTGCCTGGGGTCGAGGTCCTGCGGCCCGGCCGGGAAGTCGGCGCCGGAGTAGGTGTCGTGCACCGCGTGCTTGAGGCACACCCGGATGGGTTGGAGCACCTTGGCGATGTCGTAGAAGCCGAGCAGGTTGACCTCGGCGAAGTGGTCGATCGGCACACCGAGCAGGTGCTGCACGGTGGCCAGGGTGGCTTCCCGGCCCGCTTCCCGGCTGCGGTGTTCCAGGTCGGGGCCGGTGACGCCCTGGGCGGAGAGCTTGTCGTGGCGGACCGTGTAGGCGTTGGCGTACGCCTCCTTGATCTTGTGTTCGCCCTGCGAGGTGCCGTCGCCGTCGAGCGTCTCGACGTAGTCGTCGCGGGGGATGGAGAAGGCGGTGACCCGTCCGCCGCCGGCCGGGATGTGCATCAGGATCAGGGTGTTGGTGTTGTAGTAGCCGATCTCGCTGGACCCGGCGTGCAGTTGGCTCTGCACGAACTCCCTGGGCAGGTCGTTGCCGTCCATGTCCTTGCGCGAGTCGAGCCCGATGAGCAGCAGGTTCACCGAGTTGTCCAGGTGCCTCGGGGCGCCCTTGCCGATCGCGTCGAGCGCGTCGGAGGTGTTGAGGCCGCTGGTCACCCAGTGGTACGCGGTCCAGGAGACGGCGCTGGCGACGAGGACGGCGGCGGAGGCCACGCAGACCGCGGCGCGGGCGGTGACCGCGAGCGGGGAGGAACGGGGCCGGGTCCCGCCCTTGCGGCCGGTCCTGGTGGACCGGGCCCGTTCCGTCCGGCCGTCGTCCGTGGTGTTACGCGTCACCTGTCGCCCCTCGCCCCTCGTTCCCGTCGTACCGCCCGGTGCCGTCCACCGGATCGCTCATCGGTGCCGTCCGCGCCGCGCGGCACGGCCGATCCCGCGTGCCACCAGGACGGCGGCCACGACCATCTCGGCCAGCGCCATCGCCGGGAAGGCGTCCACCCCCCAGCGCACCGCCGCGGTCGTCAGCCGGACACCGGTGTGCAGCGGGGTGGCACCGCCGGCCACTTCGGCGACCGCCGTGAGGACGGCCGCCACCAGGGGTGGTGCGGCGAGCAGGACCCAGGTGGCCGGGCGCCGGGCCGCGACGGCCGCGAGCAGCGCGGCCAGCGCCATGGCGCCGGCCAGTCCCCAGCCGATCCGGTGGCCGAGGACCAGGTCGGCCACGGCTCCGGCCGGCGGCAGGGCCAGGACGAGCGGTGCCGTGCGCGCGGTACGGGTCCGGGCGCCTTGCCGGGCGGCGGGCGCCGACGGCCGTGCCGGGCGGTCCGACTCCCTGGGTTCGGGCACCCCCACGGTGACACCGGCGGGTGCGGCCTCCTTCGGCCACCACTCGGTCTCCTCGCCGGTGGCGTCGGCCCGTTGGCCCGTCATCCGCATCCCTCATCCACTGTCGGCCGCGTCCCTGGCCCGCCGCGGCGACGTGCCGTCGGCGGTTGTTTCCCCCCTGTCCGGATAGACGTTCGCCACCCGGACCAGGTTGCATAGTTGCGCAATATAGCAATCAAAGATGCCGGCGGAGCACGCCGGGAAAGGACGGCTCGAGCGCGCCGGGCGCCGTCGGCGAGAGGGCTCCGAGGACCGCTCTCAGCCCGTCGCCCCGGCCACCCCGGCCGTCAGCTCACGCATGCAGCGGACGACGAGTTCGGCCGGTGAGCCGGGGCCCGCCGGGGGTGCGTCGGTGGCGGCCCAGCTCTCCAGGGCGACCCGGATGGCGGTGGCGGCAGCGGCGGCGAGCAGGCGTATCCGCAGCGGGTCGGCGACCGCGCCGGGGGCGTCGCGCCCGGTCAGCAGCGCGGCCAACTCCCGTTCGCAGTCGTGGTGGACGCGCTGCCACACGCCGGCCAGCCCGGGGTCGGTGAGCAGCCGGCGACTGGTCTCCAGCGCCTCGCGGGCCTGCTCGTCGCGGACGGTCAGCGCCTCGACGGCGGCCTGTTCGAGCGCTTCGGCGATCGGCAGCTCCCGGGCGGTGCGGGCCAGCGACTCCACCCACCGCCGGCCGCCGGTGGCCAGCAGCGGGGCCACCGCCTCCTCCTTGGTGCGGAAGTAGCGGTAGAAGGTGCGCAGCGCGACCCCGGAGGCGCGGGCGATGTCCTCGGCCGTGGTCGCGTCGGCGCCCTGCTCGGCGAAGAGGACGGCGGCGGCGCGCGCGATCTCCATCTGCGTCTCGGCCCGGCGGCGCTCGGTGAGCGAGAGCTGGGCGCCCGCGGGCGGCACTGGGGTCATGGCGCGGAACTCCTGACTGTCGACGGGGCCAGCTTAGGGGTGCCGTCCCGAGGCAGAGTGGCACGACGTGCCATTGAGGCGTAACGTGCCATAGGTGGCGGACCACCGCGTCCGCGCCCCTCACCCCCAGCGGAAACGGAGTCCCACCATGCAGCGCTTCCTCGGACGCAAGGTTCTGATCACCGGTGCCGGATCGGGCATCGGCCAGGCCACCGTCCACCGGATCCTGGCCGAGGGCGGCCGGGTCGTCGCGGCGGACGTCAACACCTCGGGGCTGGCGGCCACCGCCGACCGCGCCACCGCGGACGGCACCGCCGAGCGGCTGACCACCACCGTCCTCGACATCGCCGACGAGGCGGCCGTCCGGGCCGGCACGGCCGCCGCGGTCGAGGACCTCGGCGGTCTGGACGTCCTGGTCAACGCGGCCGGCATCCTGCGCTCGGCGCACACCCACGAGATGACGCTGGACTTCTGGAACACGGTGCTGGCGGTCAACCTGACCGGCACCTTCCTGATGACCCGGGAGGCGCTGCCCGCGCTGCTGGCCGGCGGCGGTGGGGTGATCGTCAACTTCAGCTCCACGTCGGCCTCCTTCGCCCACCCCTACATGGCGGCGTACGCGGCCACCAAGGGCGGCATCCAGTCCTTCACGCACGCGATAGCGCAGGAGTACGCCAAGCAGGGGCTGCGCGCGGTGTGCGTGGCGCCCGGCAGCATCTCCAGCGGTATGACGCACAACCCGGGGCTCCCCGCCGACACCGACCACAGCCTCCTGGCCAAGCTCTCGCCGGCGATCGGCGCCGGGTTCGCCGGGCCGGAGACGGTCGCCGGGGTGATCGCCATGCTCGCCTCCGAGGACGGCGCGTTCATCACCGGCACCGAGATCCGCATCGACGGCGGCACCCACATGTGACCCCAGCCCCACCGCCCGGCCGGTAGTCTCCGCCCCCGCGACCCGGCGTGCCGCACACGGCGGCACGCCGGACACGGCAGGAGGGGACGACCGGCCATGGGGCTCCATCCGGAGATCGAACCGTACGAGCACGGCATGCTCGACACCGGCGACGGCCACCACGTGTACTGGGAGGTGTGCGGCAACCCGGCGGGACGGCCCGCGGTCGTGCTGCACGGCGGACCGGGCTCCGGGTGCACGCCCGCGCACCGGCGCTACTTCGATCCGGCGGTGTACCGGATCGTACTGATGGACCAGCGCGGCTGCGGGCGCAGCACCCCGCACGCCGGGGAGACGACGGCGGCGCTGCGCGACAACACCGCCGATCACCTGATGGGCGATCTGGAGGCGCTGCGGCGGCTGTTGGGGATCGAGCGGTGGCTGGTGTGGGGGGTGTCGTGGGGGTCGGCGCTGGCGTTGCGTTACGCGCAGCGGTTCCCGGAGCGGGTCACGGAGCTGCTCCTCACCGCGCTGGCCACCGGGCGGCAGGCCGAGGTGGATCTGCTGGTGCGCGGGGCGGGCGCGTTCTTCCCGCGGGCGTGGGCCGCGTTCCGGGACGGGGTCCCGCCGGCCGAGCGCGACGGCGACCTGGCCGCCGCGTACGCCCGGCTGCTGGCCGACCCGGATCCGGACGTGCGGGAGAAAGCCGCCCGGGACTGGTGCGCCTGGGAGTCGGCGATGGTCCCCGCACAGCCGCAGCCCCTCCCCCGCTACCTCGACCCGCGGTTCCGGCTCGGCTTCGCGCGGCTGGTGACCCACTACTGGGCCAACGGCCATTGGTTCGGCGAGGACGGGATCGTGCTGAGCCGGGCGGCCGATCTGGCCGGGATCCCGGGCACGGTCGTCCAGGGCGGCCTCGACCTCGGCAACCTGCTGGGCACCCCCTGGCTGCTGACCGCCGCCTGGCCCGGCAGCGAGCTGCGCCTGGTCGACGACGCGGGACACGACTCCGGTGCCTCCGGGGTGACCGACCTGCTGGTGGCCGCGGCGGACCGGTACGCCGCGCGCGGCTGACCCGGGAGCCGGTGCCAACACGCGTTGACACACCTTTGCCCGACGCCTACCGTTGACAACAAGCGTTGGCCAACAAGCGTTGACGAGGAGTCCGCATGGCTGCCTTCCTTGAGGACACGGACGTGATCGTGGTGGGCGCCGGGCCCACCGGGCTGACCCTCGCCGGAGAGCTGGCGGCGGCCGGGGTGCGCACCACGGTGCTGGAGCGCCGCGGCGAGGAGTCCAATCTGACGCGGGCCTTCGCGGTGCACGCCCGCACCCTCGAACTCCTCGACGCGCGCGGGCTCGCCGACGAGCTGATCGCCACCGGCACCCGGGTGCGGCACATCCGGTTCGCCGACGCCGCCCGCCTCGACCTCGGCCGGCTGCCCAGCCGCTTCCCGTACGTCCTGGTCACCCCGCAGTACAACGTGGAACGGGTGCTGCGGCAGCGGGCCGAGAAGGCCGGCGCCCGGCTGGTGACCGGGGCGGAGGTGTGCGACGTGGCCCAGGACGCCTCGGGGGTCGAGGTACGTCTCGCCGACGGCCGCACGGTGCGCGCGTCGTACGCGGTCGGCGCCGACGGGGTGCGCAGCCGGGTGCGCCAGGCGCTCGGGCTGCCGTTCCCGGGCGTCTCGGTGGTGCGCTCGATGATGCTCGCCGACGTGCGGCTGGCCGAGCCGCCCGGCGAGGTGCTGACCGCCGGGGCGGTCGGCGACTGCTTCGCCTTCACCGCCCCGTTCGGCGACGGGTGGTACCGGGTCTTCGCCTGGGACCGGCACGACCAGCGGCCGGACGACGCCCCGGTGGACCCGGCGCAGGTCCGCGACGTACTGCGCCGGGCGCTCGGCAGCGACCTCGGCATGGGCGAGCCGCGCTGGCTGTCGCGGTTCCACAGCGACGAACGCCAGGTGCCGCGTTACCGCACCGGCCGGGTCTTCCTCGCCGGGGACGCCGCGCACACCCACTCCCCCGCCGGCGGCCAGGGGATGAACACCGGCATCCAGGACGCCTTCAACCTCGGCTGGAAGCTGGCCGCCGTGCTCGCCGGGCGGGCGCCCGACGCCCTGTTGGACACCTACCACGGCGAGCGCCATCCGGTCGGCAAACTGGTGCTGCGGTCCAGCGGCGCCCTGGTACGCATGGTGCTGCTGCGCACCGCCCCGCAGCGCGCGGCACGCACGCTGGCCGTGCGGGCGGCCCTGGCGTTCGGCCCGACGGCACGCAAGGTGCTCGGCACGGTCTCCGGCGCCGGGATCGACTACCGGCGCCGCGGATCGCGCGGGGCCCATCCGCTGACGGGCGCGCGGGCGGTGGACGTGGCGCTGGACGGCGCCGGGTCGGGCGGCCCCGGGCGGCTCTACGAGGCGCTGCGGGAGGGCACGTTCGTCCTCCTCGGTCCGGCGACGCGGGCGGACGTGGCGGCGCCGTGGGCGGACCGGGTGCGGTGGGTGACACCGGCGGGCGGGGCGGGCCCGGTGGCGCTGGTGCGTCCGGACGGATACGTGGCGTGGGCGGCGTCGGCGCCGTTCGCGGCCGGGGAGTTGCGCCGGGCGCTGACCCGGTGGTGTGGACCGGTGGCCGAAAACCGCTGATCCGAGGGGGTCGGGGCGTGGTGTTGGGCCGCCGCCGCGGCCGTCGGCCCGTACGGTGGACCCGCGCGTTCATGTTCGTGGACAACCGCGAGAAAGCGAGGGTGTCGATGCCGCAGGGGTCGATCCCGCCGTCGGTGCGGGAGACGTACGGGCCGCAGAACCTCAGTGCCGCGGAGCCGTTCGCCGGTGGCTTCATCAACTTCGGGGACTGGACCGGCATTCCGCTGGACGAGCGGCTCACCCGCGACGACCGGATCCGCAGTCAGCAGAACCTCTACCGCCGGGTGCTGCGCACACTGGAGCCCACCGAGGGCCGCCGGGCGGTGGAGGTCGGCTGCGGGCTCGGCCTCGGGTGCGCGCTGGCCCTGCGGGAGTTCGGGTTCGCCGAGGTGACCGGGGTGGACATCCATCCGCAGCAGTTGGAGCGGGCCCGGCAGGCGACCACCGGGGCGCCGGGGGTGACGCCGGAGCGGCTGACGCTGGTGCGGGGCGCGGCGGAGGACATCCCGTTGCCGAACGCCTCGTTCGACCGGGTCTACTCGGTGGAGGCGGCGCAGCACTTCCGGGATCTGGCGGCCTTCGCCCGCCAGGCGCACCGGGTGCTGGAGCCGGGCGGGCGGCTGACGGTGACCAGTTTCTTCGCCGCCGACGACGCCCCGGCCACCGCTGCCTCGCTCGCCCGGCTGCTGGACAGTTACGCCGAGGGGCTCGATGTGGCCCATTCCATCGGCGGGTTCGAGGCGGCGCTGTCGGCCGCGGGGTTCCGGGACGTCACCACCGACTCCATCGGCGACGCGGTGTGGACCGGGCTCGACCGCTACCTGGAAGGCACCGGGGCGCGCGAGTCGTGGCCGCGCAACTTCCTGCGGGCGTACTCCTCCGGGCTGCTGGACTACCACGTGGTGACGGCGGTCGCCTGAGCGGGACGGACGGGCCCGGCGGCGCACCGGTGCGGTGTGCCGGCCGGGCCCGCGCGTGTCCGCACGCGTACGCGGCTGTGCGACCGCGTCCGGGTGGTCGGCGGCGCGGGGCGCGCCGGGGGTGCGGGGAAGCCGCAGACCATGGCGGCGGGACCGGAAGGGGCGGGGTCCAGGGGGTGGGGATTGGTCCAGTCCCATTGTACGGCTGGTCTAGTCCAAGGTGTTGACCCGGGGATCGACAGCGGGTACCCCTGACGATTGAGAGTTGTCGCGTATATGTCACTACGCGTCACACCCGTCCGGGTCCGCCCCTGACCGCGCCCGGACCGGGGTGGTGCGGCGCGGCCCGCACCTGCCCGCGGGCCGCGCCGCACCACCCGTACCGCTCCTCCGTACCACCTCGACACCGCAGGCACCACGGGAGGACAGCCGTGCAACCACCCCCCACACCGTTCAGACGGCCGGCGCTGAGCGCGCTCGCCGTACTCGCCCTGGTCCTCGGCGCGCTGGCGGCCGTGCTGAACGGGATGGGCAGCGCCCATGCCAGCACCGCACACGACCAGCGCACGACGGTCCCCACCGTCACCACGGGCGGCAAGAAGGTCGCCTACTACGACCAGTGGAGCATCTACCAGAACGCCTTCTACCCCAAGGCCCTGGACACCGAGGGGATCGCGGGCAAACTCGACTACCTCGTCTACGACTTCGAGAACATCGACCCCACCAACCTCACCTGCTTCGAGACGACGAAGGCCACCGACCCCGACCCGGGCGGCGAGTCGGACCCCAACGCCGGTGACGGGGCCGAGGACCAGTTCGCCGACTACCAGAAGACCTTCGACGGCGGCATCAGCGTGGACGGCACCAGCGACACCTGGAACCAGCCGATCGCCGGCAACTTCCACCAGCTCCAGGAGCTGAAGAAGAAGTACCCCAACCTCAAGGTGCTGCTGTCCATCGGCGGCTGGACGTACTCCAAGTACTTCTCCGACGCGGCGGCGAGCGACGCCTCCCGCAAGAAGTTCGTCTCCTCCTGCGTCGACATGTTCATCAAGGGCAACATCCCGGCCTCCGGCGGCTACGGCGGCCCGGGGACGGCCGCCGGGATCTTCGACGGCATCGACATCGACTGGGAGTACCCGGCCTCCTCCGGCGGTCACACCGGCAACCACTACAGCGCGGCCGACACCGCCAACTTCACCGCGCTGCTGGCCGAGTTCCGCTCCGAACTCGACGCCCAGGGTGCCACCGACGGCAAGCACTACGCCCTCGCCGCCGCGCTGCCCGGCGGCCAGGACAAGGTGGCCAAGGTGCAGACCGACCAGATCGGCAAGTACCTCGACTTCGGCGACGTGATGACCTACGACATGCACGGCGCCTGGGACACCACCGGCCCCACCAACTTCCAGGACCCGCTCTACCCCTCGGCGAACGACCCCTCGAACCCGATCCCACCGGGCAGCGAGAAGTACGTCATCGACTCGGTCGTCAAGGCGTACACCCAAGGTGACAGCGCCTACGGCATCCCCGGCGGCTTCCCGGCGTCCAAGGTCAACCTGGGGATCCCGTTCTACTACCGCGGCTGGACGGGCGTCCCGGCCGGATCCAACCACGGCCTGTACCAGAGCGCCACCGGTCCGTCGGCCGGCCACGCGCTCAGCGGCAACGTACCCGGCGTGGCGATGTACAAGGAGCTGACCGGCGTCGTCGACAACCCCTCCGACACCTTCTGGGACCCGACCACCCAGTCGGCCTGGTTCTACGACGGCACCAACTTCTACGGCGGCGAGTCCGACCGTTCCATCCAGGCCCGCGCCGACTACATCCACTGCAACGGCCTGGCCGGCGCCATGATGTTCTCCCTCTACGACCTCGACCCGCAGACCAAGCTCTTCAACGACGTGGTCGACGACGTCAACGGCACCGCCGCCAACTGCTCCGGCGGCGGGACCACCACCGGCGGCACGTCAACGGGCGGGACCACCACGGGCGGCACGACGACCGGTGGCACGACGACCGGTGGCACGACGACGGGCGGGACCACCACCGGGGGAACGACCACCGGCGGGACCACCACCGGCGGCACGACGACGGGCGGCACCACCACCGGCGGCACCACCGGCGGGGGTGACGGCGGCACCGGCGCCGTGGTCAACGGAGACTTCGAATCCGGCAGCCTGTCCCCGTGGAACTGCACCAACGGCTCCGGCACCGTCGTCTCCTCACCGGTGCACTCCGGCGGTCACGCGCTCCAGGCCAACGCCACCAGCTCCGACGACGCGCAGTGCTCGCAGACGATCACCGTGCAGCCCGGACACACCTACACCCTCTCCGGCTGGGTGCAGGGCAGTTACGTCTACCTCGGCGTGACCGGCACCGGTACCTCCGACGCCAGCACCTGGACCCCTGGCACCGGCGGCTCCTACGCCAAGCTCAGCACCTCGTTCACCACCGGTTCGAGCACCACGTCGGTGACCGTGTGGGTGCACGGGTGGTACGGCCAGGGCACGTACTACGCGGACGACATCAGCACCTCCTGACGTAGCGTCAACTCAACACTGCTGCGGGAGGGTTCGCGGCTCGGGGACATCCCTGAGCCGCGAACCAGGGTCGGCTCAGGGATCGTCCCCGATCACAACGCGACGGGACGCCGACAGGATGGCTCGCGGACCGGAAGCTCCGGCCCGAGGACCGTCCGACAGGAGTCCCTTGCCCATGAACACCCGCACCCGCGCCCCGCGTTGCACGGCCCTGGCCGTCGTGACGATGGCCGCGGCCGTCACCGCCGGCGCGATCGTCCCCGCGTCGGCCGCCCTCGCCGCCCGGCCGGCCGCGGCCACCGCGTCCCACGCGCTGCCCGAGCTGGACCCGGCCGCCTTGCGCCACGTGCTCTCGGGGCTGCCCAACGACGACATCACCGGGGCGCTGGTACGGATCACCGGACGGGCCGGCCAGTGGTCGGGGACGGCCGGTGAGGGCGACATCGCCACCGGCGCCCGGGTGGACCGGTCGGGACGGTTCCGGATCGGCAGCGTCTCCAAGATCTTCACCGCCACCGTACTGCTGCAACTCGCCGGTGAGGGCCGCCTCGACCTGCACGCCACCGTCCAGCACTACCTGCCCGGGCTGCTCCCGGCCGGCTACCCGCCGATCGAGGTGGGCCAGTTGCTCAACCACACCAGCGGTCTGCCGGGCCGGGGCGGCGAGCGCCTGTGGGGTGACGGCACCACGCGGTGGTTCGCCGACCACCGCCTCGACTCCTGGACGCCGCGGCAGGTCGTCGCCGAACTGGTCCAGGGCACCCCGATGGACTTCGCCCCCGGCCACGCCCAGGAGTACAACGGCCTCAACACCTTCATCGCCGGACTCGTCGCCGAGCGGGTCACCGGCAGGCCGTTCGCCCGGGAGGTCCACGACCGCATCACCGGGCCGCTCGGCCTCCGCGACACCTACCTGCCCGAGGTCACCGACGCCCGGCTGCCGCGTCCGGCCGCCCACGGCTACCTGACCGTGCCCGAAGGCACCTCGCACCTGACCGACGTCACCGAGCAGTCGGCGTGGCCGTGGGCCGAGGGCGGGATGATCTCCTCCGCGCCCGACCTGGACCACTTCGTCACCGCGCTGTTCAGCGGCCGTCTGCTGCGCCCGGCCCAGCAGCGGCTGCTGTTCACCGTGCCCGACCTGCCCAACTTCGACAACCACAACTGCGAGACCGGCGGCGCCCATCGCGCCTGCCTCAGCATGGGCCTGATGCGCCACACGTTCCCGGACGGCACCGTCGTCTGGGGCAAGACCGGCTCCCGTCCCGGCTTCACCGACGGTGTCTTCGCCACCCGCGACCTCTCGCGCCGACTGGTCTACTGCGTCAACCCCACCGGCCTGACCGGCGCCGAGACCCCCTACGTGCTGCGACTCGTCAGCACCGTCTTCACCAAGTGACGACCGCCATTTCACTCAGGGCAGCACAAAATCACACACGAGCAATCACCCAACAAGGTCAACTCGGCGAAAAGCACGTGCTATTGACGCCTCGTCAGACAGAAGCGCACACTAACGCACACCCATGCACCATGGTTCCTCACCCACACCGGAGGAGACCGTGCACGTATGCGCCCGCCCGCGAAGCCTGCGTACCGGCGTCGTACTGACCCTGCTCGCGGCCCTGCTCCCCGCGCTCGCCGTCCTCGGCGGCGCGGGGAGCGCCCACGCCCTGGACGACGGACTGGCCAGGACCCCGCCGATGGGGTGGAACGACTGGAACGCCTTCGGCTGTTCGGTCACCGAGCGACTCGTCGAGCAGACCGCCGACACGATGGTGGCCTCCGGCATGAAGGACGCCGGCTACACCTACGTCAACATCGACGACTGCTGGATGACCCACTCCCGGGACGCCGCCGGCCACCTGGTGCCCGACCCGGCGAAATTCCCCGACGGCATCAAGGGCACCGCCGACTACGTCCACCGCAAGGGGCTCAAACTCGGCATCTACGAAAGCGCCGGCACCGCGACCTGCGCCGGCTACCCCGGCAGCCTCGGCCATGAGCGCCAGGACGCGGCCGACTTCGCCGCCTGGGGTGTCGACTACCTCAAGTACGACAACTGCAACAACCAGGGCGTGCCCTACCAGCAGCGGTACGACGCCATGCGGGACGCCCTGAAGGCCACCGGCCGGCCGATCGTCTACAGCCTGTGCGAGTGGGGCGAGGACTCGGTCTGGACCTGGGGCGCGGCCACCGGCCATCTGTGGCGGACCACCGGGGACATCTCGGCCTCCTTCGGCTCCATGCTGTCGATCTACCGCAGCAACGTGCGGCTCGCCGGTTACGCGGGCCCCGGCGGCTGGAACGACCCCGACATGCTGGAGGTCGGCAACGGCATGTCGTTCACCGAGGACCGCACCGAGTTCACCCTGTGGGCCGAGATGGCCGCCCCGCTGATCGCCGGCACCGATCTGCGCACCGCGACCCCGGCCACCTTGTCGCTGTACACCAACCGCGACGTGATCGCGGTGGACCAGGACCCGCTGGGCCGGCAGGGCACCGAGGTCTCCTCCTCCGGCGGCCTCCACGTCCTCGCCAAGCCGCTGGCGGGCGGTGATGTCGCGGTGGTGCTCTTCAACGAGAACGCCGCGCCGGCCACCATCACCACCAGCGCCTCGACCGCGGGCCTGCCGGCCGCGCCCTCCTACCGGCTCACCAACCTGTGGAGCCACCAGGTCACCAGCACCGGCGGGACGGTCTCCGCCCAGGTCCCCGGGCACGGCACGGTGATGTACCGGGTCTCCGTAGGCGGCGGCAGCAGCGTCGGCACCACGCATCCGCTGGCCGGGGCCTCCTCGGCGCGCTGCCTCGACGTGGCCGGCGGCGCCACCACACCCGGCACCCCGGTCGACATCCGGGACTGCGACGGCGGCGCCTGGCAGGCGTGGACCCCGACGGCCTCCGGCGAACTGCGCGTCTACGGCGGCACCCAGTGCCTGGACGCCTACGACAACCGGACCTCGCCGGGCACCCCGGTCAAGCTGTGGCCCTGCAACGGCGGCGCCAACCAGCGGTGGAACCTCGACCCGGACGGCACGGTCACCGGGGTCCAGTCCGGCCTGTGCCTCGACGTCACCGGCGGCAACACCCCGGCCGGCAACGTCAACGGCACCCGCGTGGAACTGTGGGACTGCAACGGCGGCGCCAACCAGCAGTGGCGACTGGTCTGATCCGCCTTCCGCGTCCCGGGCGGCGCTACGCCGCGACGAACTCCCGCAGGATCTCGATCACCTCGTCGTCGTCGACCTGGTCGAAGTTCTCGTACCACTCCCCCACCGCGCGGAACCGGCGGGGCTGGTGGAGGCAGACCAGGTCGTGGGTCTCCTGGCGCATGTCGGAGGCGGTGTGGACGCCGCAGACCGGGATGGCCAGGATCAGCCGGGCGGGGTCCTGGCGGCGCAGGTGGCGTACGGCGGCGCCCGCGGTGACCCCGGTGGCCAGGCCGTCGTCGACCACGATCACGGTGCGGCCGGCCACCCGGGGCGCGGGGCGGTGCCCCCGGTAGAGCCGTTCGCGGCGGTGGAGTTCGGCCCGTTCGCGGGCGACGTCCGCGGTGAGCTGCTCCTCGGTCAGGTCGAGGATGGCCAGCGCCTCGTGGTCGAAGAGCGGCGGGTCGTCGTCGGCGATGGCCCCGATGCCGGCTTCCGGGCGGCCGGGGGCGCCGATCTTGCGGACGACGAGCACGTCCAGCGGGGCGTGCAGGGCACGGGCGATCTCGGCCGCGACGGGGACACCGCCCCGGGGCAGGCCCAGCACGATGGTGTCGTTGAGGTCGCCGTCGGCGGCCCACTCCAAGAGCCGGACGCCGAGCTCCTGTCCGGCCTGTCGGCGGTCGTGGAAAAGCACGGGGCCTCGCTCCTTCCCGTCGTCCGCGGCCGTGTCCGGTACGGTCGCGGCATCTCGTCTCACCCGGGTGCCCGGGTGGCCATGGCGCCGAACCAGTCGAGGGCGGCCGAGGTGGCCTCGGCGAGCGGTCCCGGGGTGGTGAAGGCGCGGTCGGCGCCGGGCACCACGTGGACGGTGAAGGGGGCGCGCAGCCGGTCCGCCGCGGCCTCGTCACAGTTCAGCGCCGCGTGGTCCCGGCCGCCGGCGAGCAGCAGCACCGGGACGCGGATGCGGTCGAGGGCGTCGCCCGCCTCGTCGGGGCAGCCGGCCCGGCAGACGACGGCGGCCACCCGGCCGGGGCGTTCGGCGGCGGCCAGCAGCGCCGGCGCGGCCCCGCTGCCGATGCCGAAGAGGCCCACCGGCAGGCCGTCCGGCACCGGCGCTCCGGCTTCCTCGGCGCGTTCCAGCAGGTCGACGGCGATGGTCAGCCGGTGGCCGAGTTCGGCGGCGCCGGGGTCGGTCTCCTCGGGGCCGGTGACCAGGTCGAGCAGGAGGGTGGCGAGGCCCGCGCCGCGCAGCGCCGCCGCGGTCACCCGCTCCTGCGGACTGTGCCGGACGCCACCGCCGTCCTGGGCGAGGACGACCACCGCCGAGGGCGCGTCGGGCGACTCCACCTCGCCGACGAGCACCCCGCCGGTCACCGGGACCGTCATCGCCGCCGGGTTCACCTGCCGGAGCATGGCCCACCCTCCTTCGGCCGGCCGGGGGCGCGCGGTACGCGTCAGCGCGCCCCTCGTCGTGGTCGGCGCATACCCGGTGCCGGGAGGTTCATGGCGGTCAGCGCTGGTACGTGCCGACGACGGTGCCGCTCGCCAGGCAGGGCCCGTCGACGGCGGCGTGGACGTCCGCGGCGGAGGCGTCGTCGGCCAGCGAGACGGGCTCGGCCATGGCGTACAGGCGGAAGAAGTAGCGGTGGGCCGGGTCGCCGACGGGAGGCAGCGGGCCGCCCCAGCCGCGCCGGCCGAAGCCGTTGGTGTGCGGGGTGCCGCCCCGGGGCTCCCCACCGGCCGCGACGCCGTCGCTGTCCGGGTTGACCCCGGTGACCAGCCAGTGCGTGAACGTCCCGGTCGGGGCGTCGGGGTCCTCGCACAGCAGCACCAGCTCGACGGTGCCGTCCGGGATCCCGGACCAGCTCAGCGGCGGGGAGACGTTCTCGCCGTCCATGGTGTAACGGCGCGGGATCAGCGCTTGGTCGTTGAACGCGGCGCTCTTCAGCTCGATGCCTGACATGTCGCCCGCTGTACCCGGTGCGGGCGCCGGGGCCACGTCAGGACGGCGAAGGGCGACCGGACGGCGCACCGGGCCCGGTGCTCGGCATGGGCTGCGGGGCCGGCCGCGGATCGGGGGCGGGCCCGGGTTCCGGTCCCGGGGTCGGCGGCTGCGGTCGCGGCGGCACCGGGTCGGGGCCGGGCCGCGGCGGCGCGGGGGGTACGGGGTCGGGGCCGGGCGCGGGCACCGGTCCCGGCGCGGGTCCCGGTTGCGGGCCGGGCGCCCCCGGACCGGGGCCGGGGGTCGGCGGTGTCGGATCGGGGTGCGGGCTGACCATGTGGGCGCGGCTACCCGGGCGGGCGTCACGCAAACCGCGCACGGCACGCGTGGTGTAGCGGGGCGGGCAGCGGGTAGCCGCCGGGTGGCCTCGGCGATCGGGCGTCGCCCGCCGCGCCGCCGGCACCCGGACGCGGTACCACGCGCCGCCGACCGCCCCGTCCCCCGTGACCGCAGGAGGCGCGATGATCACCCATGAACGCCTGGTGCAGGAGGTCTCCTCCCGGGCCCGGCTGGCCGGTTCCGACGACGCCGGCCGGGTCGTCAAGGTGACGCTGGCCTCGCTGACCCACCAGTTGGCGCCGGAGCTGCGGCGGCGGCTGCGGCAGGCGGTCCCGGCCGCGGAACGCGACGCGACGGTGGCCACCGGGCCGCCGGCGGGCGGCGGGGCGACCGGACTCCTCGGCGAGGTCAGCCGCTACCTGGGCACGCCGCCGGAACGGGCCCGCTATCTGACGCAGGCGGTGCTCTCCACGGTGTGCGACGCCGACCCGGAGGTGGGCCGGGAACTGCGGGACGGACTGCCGGAGGAGTTCGGCGAGTTGTTCACCGCGCCCGAGCCGTACCCGGAGCGGATGCACGCCGCCACCGACGCCCCGGCCCCGCTCACCCCGGCGGAGCTGGAACGGGAACTGCGCCGCAGGCCGCGGTGGAACGGGGACGTCCACCGGCTGACCCGTACCGTGGCGCTGCCGGCCGACCGGCTGCCGCCGCTGCTGGGCGGGGTGCGGCGGGCCGCGGAGGAGCTGGGCCACCGGGCCGAGCACCGGGTCACCGGCGACGGGGTCACCTTCGTGCTGCACACCCGCTCGGTCGGCGGGGTCACGCCGCTCGACCTCCGACTGGCCGACCGCATCGACGAGGCGGTGGCCGCCGTCTCCTCCGGCGGGCGTCCGGGGCGCTGAGCGGAGCGGGCCTCAGCGCTCCGGCCGGGCCGGCGGGGCGAGCCCTTCCAGCAGCGAGCGGGCGGCGGGCAGCACCAGGGCGCAGATGTCGTCGGGGACCGCGCCGGCCAGGGGTTCCTTGCGCACCACCACGCGGGTCAGCCCGATGCCGAGCAGCCAGGCGAGGACCAGGTCGGCGCGGAGCGCGGCGTCGTCGGCGTCGCTGAGGGTGCCCAGGGCGCGGGCGTACTCCTCGCCGAGCAGGCGGCCGGCGGCGCCGACCTCGTCGGTGGAGCCCGCCGAGCGCAAGAACGCCTCCAGGGAACGGTCGCAGGGGCCGTCCTCGTCGTCCGGGAGGAGCCCGCGCAGCGCCACCTCCAGCAGGCGTTCCGGTTCGGTGGCCAGCAGCCGCTGGCGTCCGTTGCGGGCCATCACCTCGCCGAACAGGGCGCGTTTGGAGCCGAAGTAGCGGAAGAGCAGCGCCTGGTTGGCCCCGGCGCGGGCGGCGATCGCCCGTACCGTGGTGCGTTCGTAGCCGCGTTCGGCGAAGAGCACGGAGGCCGCGTCCAGCAGGGCCTGCCGGGTGGCGTCGGCGTCCCCGCGCCGCCCGCCGCGCCGCTGGTCGTCCTCGCCCATGTCGTCCCTCTCCCCCGGCGCCCGCCTGCGAAGGCGACAGGATAGCGGCCCGGATCGCAAGCGGCTCGCGTACTCACCGTTGACCCGCGCCAGCGAGGGGCATAGCGTCTGTAAGCATGCGCTTACACACAGCAGAACCGGCCGGGACCGCCGACGCCGAACCCGTTCCGTACCCGTTCAACGAGGCGGACGGCATCTCCCTGGCCGACGCCTACGAGGAGGCCCGCGAGCAGCCCGGGCTGCTGCGGGTCCGGATGGCCTACGGTGAGCCGGCCTGGCTCGCCACCCGGTACGCCGACGCCCGGCTGGTCCTGGGCGACCGGCGCTTCAGCCGGGCCGAGGGCGCCCGGCACGACGAGCCGCGCCAGTCCGAGGGGCGCCGCGACAGCGGGATCCTCAGCATGGACCCGCCGGACCACACCCGGTTGCGCACCCTGGTGGCCAAGGCGTTCACCATGCACCAGGTGGAGAAGTTGCGCCCGGCGGTGCGGGAGCTGGCCGACGAGCTGATCGACAAGATGGTCGCCACCGGCGCCCCGGTCGACCTGGTCGAGGAGTTCGCGCTGCCGGTGCCGGTCGGGGTGATCTGCCAGCTGCTCGGCGTGCCGGTCGAGGACCGTCCGCGCTTCCGGGCGTGGAGCGACGCGGCGCTGTCCACCAGTTCCCTGACGGCCGAGGAGTTCGACGCCAACCAGGAGGAACTGCGGGCCTACATGCGGGGGTTGATCGAGGATCACCGGGCGCGTCCGCGTGAGGACCTGATCACCGGGCTGATCGAGGCCCGGGACCGCGACGACCGGCTGACCGAGCAGGAGTTGGTGGACCTGTGCGTCGGCATCCTGGTGGCCGGCCACGAGACCACCGCCACGCAGATCCCCAACTTCGTGGTGACGCTGCTGGACCGGCCCGAGCAGTGGAACCGGCTGCGGGAGGACCCGGAGCTGGTCCCGACCGCGGTCGAGGAGCTGATGCGTTTCGTGCCGCTGGGCAGCGGTGCCTCGTTCCCGCGGTACGCCACCGAGGACGTGGAGGTCGGCGGCACGCTGGTGCGCGCCGGGGAGCCGGTGCTGGTGGCGGTCGGGGCGGCCAACCGCGACCCGGCCAGGTTCGACGCGCCGCAGGAGCTGGACCTGGCCCGGGAGGGCAACCAGCACCTCGGGTTCGGCCATGGCGTCCACCACTGCCTCGGGGCGCCGCTGGCCCGGCTGGAGTTGCAGGAGGCGCTGGGCGCGCTGCTGCGGCGGCTGCCGGGTCTGCGGATCGCCGGTGACATCGAGTGGAAGACGCAGATGCTGGTCCGCGGGCCGCGCACGCTGCCGGTGGGGTGGTGAACGTGGCCTGGCGGGTCGAGGTGGACGAGCACCGGTGCATCGCCTCGGGGATGTGCGCCGGGCTCGCGCCGGAGCTGTTCGAGCTGGACGGCGCGCACGCCCGGGTGCTGCGGGGACGGATCGAGCCGGACGAGACCGCGCTGGACGCGGCGGACTCCTGCCCGATGTCCGCGATCACGGTGCGCGACGGCGACTCGGTGGTGGGTCCGCGTCCGTGACGCGGTGAGCCGGGTCCGACGCCGGGCCTCGGGGGCGCGCTTCGCCGTCGCGTACGGCGGGGCGCGCCCCCTTCTCCGTCACCGCGCGCCGTAGACCGGCAGCGCGGGCTCCGCTTCGGCGAGCAACCGCCGGACGGTGGCGCCGGCCTGCGCCGGGGTGCGCCGGGCGCCGGTGTCCTCGCCGGGGCCGCGGCGCCAGCCGTGCATGACGGTGATGCGGCCCCCCTCGGCCTCGAAGACCCGGCCGGTGACGCCGGTGCTGCCGGCCGAGCCGAGCCAGACCACCAGGGGTGCCACGTTCTCCGGGGCCATCGCGTCGAAGGCGCCGGCCGGCGGGGCGGCCATGGCGTCGGCGAACGCGGCCTCGGTCATCCGGGTGCGGGCGGCCGGGGCGACGGCGTTGACCTGGACGCCGTACCCGGCCAGTTCGGCCGCGGCGACCAGGGTGAGCGCGACGACACCGGCCTTGGCGGCGGAGTAGCTGCCCTGGCCGACGCTGCCCAGCAGGCCGGCGCCCGAGGTGGTGTTGACGATCCGGGCGTCCGGCACGCGCCCCGCCTTGGTCTCGGCGCGCCAGTGCGCGGCGGCGTGCCGCAGCGGGAGGAAGTGCCCCTTGAGGTGGACGCGGATCACCGCGTCCCAGTCGTCCTCACCGAGGTTGACCAGCATCCGGTCGCGCAGGAAGCCGGCGTTGTTGACCAGGGTGTCGAGGCGTCCGAAGGCGTCGAGGGCGGTGCGCACCACGGCGGCGGCGCCCTCGTCGGTGGCGACGTCCCCGGTGTGGGCGACGGCCTCGCCGCCGCGCGCGCGGATGGCCTCGGCGACGTCGTGCGCGGGGCCGCCGGTGGCGGGGTGGTGCGGGCCGCGTCCGTCCCGTCGTACGCCGAGGTCGTTGACGACCACCTTGGCGCCGGCCGCGGCGAAGGCGAGGGCGTGGGCGCGGCCGAGGCCCCGGCCGGCCCCGGTGACCGCCACCACCCGGCCGGCGCACAACAAGTCTGATGGCATGTCAATTCTCCCTGTGAGCGGGCTGGTTTGCGGTGGCGGCGGCGAGGAAGGCCGGGCGCTCGCCGCCGCCGTGGACGAGGAGGGCGGCGCCGGAGATGTAGGCGGCGTGGTCGGAGGCGAGGAAGACGCAGGCGTCGCCGACGTCGGCGGGTTCGGCGAGCCGGCCGAGCGGTACGGTGCGGGCGACCGCGGCGACCCCGTCCGCGTCCCCGTAGTGGCGTTCCGCGCGCTCGGTGCGGACCATGCCGGGGACCACGGTGTTGACCCGGATCAGCGGGGCCCATTCGACCGCCATCGAGCGGGCCAGGTTCTCCAGCCCCGCCTTGGCCGCGCCGTAGGCGGCGGTGCCCGGGGAGGGGCGGGTGCCGCTGACGCTGCCGACCATGAGCACGCAGCCGCCGCTCGCCTGGTGGCGCATCACCTCGTAGGCCGCGAGGGAGGCGGTCAGCGGGGCGAGCAGGTTGAGTTCGACCACCCGGGCGTGGCGTTCCGGGCCGGCGTCGGCGAGCAGTCGGTAGGGCGTGCCGCCGGCGTTGTTGACCAGGCAGTCGAGGCGTCCGTGGGCGGTGGCGATCTCCTCGATCCGGCGGCGTACCGCGGCGGTGTCGCGCAGGTCGGCCTGGTGGTGGCGGGCGGTGCGGCCGGCCACGGTGAGCGGGTGGCCGGGCGGATGGCGGGCCAGGGTGACCACCTCGGCGCCGGCGGCGAGGAAGGCCTGGGCGATCCCGGCGCCGACCCCGCGGGTGCCTCCGGTGACGACGACGACGCGGCCGGCCAGTTCGACGGTCAAGCCCATGCGCGCTCACCTCCCGCAGCGGACGGGCCGCTGCTACCGTCGTACCTAACAAACGTTTGGTGGAAAGGTAGCGGATCTGCCCATGGGTGTCTCCACCACCGCCCCCGACCGGGGCGTCGCCGTCGTCACCGTCGACCATCCGCCCGTCAACGCGCTGCCGGTGAGCGGCTGGTACGCGCTGGCCGACGCGTTGCGCGCCGCGGGCCGCGACCCGGAGGTGCGCTGTGTGGTCCTGGCCGCCGCCGGACGCGGCTTCAACGCCGGTGTGGATCTGAAGGAGATCCAGCGCGGCCCCGGCCACACCGCGCTCATCGGGGCCAACCACGGCTGCGCGGAGGCGTTCGCCGCGGTCTACGAGTGCCAGGTGCCGGTGGTCGCCGCGGTGCACGGCCACTGCCTGGGCGGCGGGATCGGCCTGGTCGGCAACGCGGACGCCGTAGTGGCCAGCGAGGACGCCGTCTTCGGCCTGCCCGAGCTGGACCGCGGGGCGCTGGGCGCCGCCACCCATCTGGCCCGGCTCGTCCCGCAGCACCTGATGCGCGCGCTGTACTACACCTCCGCCACCGTCACCGCAGCCGAGCTGCACCGTCACGGCTCGGTGTGGCAGGTGGTGCCGCGCGACCGGCTGCCCGACGCGGCGCTGGAGCTGGCCCGGCGGATCGCGGCCAAGGACGGCGGGCTGCTGCGGCTGGCCAAGGCGGCGATCAACGGCATCGACCCGGTGGACGTGCGCCGCTCCTACCGCTACGAGCAGGGGTTCACCTTCGAGGCGGCGCTGGCCGGCCTCGCCGACCGCCACCGGGCCGCCTTCACGGCCGAAAAGGAGCGCCGGTGACCAAGGTGATGACGGCGGACGAGGTGGCCTCGCGGCTGCGCAGCGGCATGACCGTGGGGATCGGCGGCTGGGGTTCGCGCCGCAAGCCGATGGCCCTGGTCCGGGCGGTGCTGCGGTCCCCGGTACGGGAGTTGACGGTGGTCTCCTACGGCGGTCCGGACGTCGGGCTGCTGGCGGCGGCCGGGAAGATCCGCAAGCTGGTCACCGCGTTCGCCACGCTGGACTCCATCGCGCTGGAGCCGCACTTCCGGGCCGCCCGGCAGCGCGGTGACCTCGAACTGGTCGAGCTGGACGAGGCGATGATGATGTGGGGGCTGACCGCCGCCGTCCACCGGCTGCCGTTCCTGCCGGTGCGGGCCGGGCTCGGTTCGGACGTGATGCGGGTCAACCCCGCGCTGCGGACGGTGCGTTCGCCCTACCCGGACGGCGAGGAGCTGGTCGCGGTGCCGGCGCTCACCCTGGACGCGGCGCTGGTCCACCTCAACCGGGCCGACCGGCACGGCAACGGGCAGTACCTGGGCCCCGACCCCTACTTCGACGACCTGTTCTGCGAGGCGGCGTCGGCGGCCTACGTCTCCTGCGAACGCCTGGTGCAGACGGCCGGGTTCGCCGCCGCCGGACCGCCGCAGACGCTGCTGGTGCGACGCCACTCGGTCGCCGGTGTGGTGGCGGCCCCGGGCGGCGCCCACTTCACCTCCTGCGTGCCCGACTACGGCCGGGACGAGCCCTTCCAGCGCGCCTACGCCGAGGCCGCGGCGGACCCGGCCGCCTGGCGTGCCTTCACCGACCGCTTCCTCACCGGTGACGAGGCGGGCTACCGGGCGGCGGTGGCGGCCTTCACCGAGGAGCGCCGATGACCGGCACCGCAGCCCCCACCCGGGCCGAGTACGCCGTGGTCGCCTGCGCCGAGGCGTGGCGCGGCGCGGGCGAGATCCTGGCGAGCCCGATGGGCACCGTCCCCACCGTCGCCGCCCGGCTGGCGAAGCTCACCTTCTCCCCCGAGCTGCTGCTCACCGACGGCGAGGCGCTGCTCATGGGCGACGTGCCACCGCTCGGCGGCGCCCCGGCCGTGGTCGAGGGGTGGCTGCCGTACCGCGCCCACCTGGCGCTGGTCACCGGCGGGCGGCGGCACGTGATGATGGGCGCCGCCCAGCTCGACCGGTACGGCAACCAGAACATCTCGTGCGTCGGCGACTGGCACCGCCCCGACCGGCAACTGCTCGGGGTGCGCGGCGCCCCCGTCAACACCCTCAACAACGCGGTGAGTTACTGGGTGCCCCGGCACACCCGGCGGGTCTTCGTGCCCGAGGTGGACATGGTGTGCGGGGTGGGCAACGACCGGGCGGCGGCGGCCGGCCCGTCGGCGTCCCGCTTCCACCGGCTCGTGCGGGTGGTCACCGATCTGGCGGTGCTGGACTTCGCCGGCCCGGACGGCACCATGCGGCTGGTCTCCCGCCACCCCGGGGTGCCGGTCGGACGGATCGTGGCGGCGACCGGGTTTCCGCTGGCGATGCCGGACGAGGTGCCGCCCACCCGGGAGCCGACCGCCGAGGAGCTGCGGCTGATCCGGGAGGTCGTCGACCCGAGGGCCTTGCGGGAGCGCGAGGTGGCGTCGTGACCGCCGCGCCGCCGGCCCCGTCGCTGCCCACCGCGCTGACCCGGCTGACCGGGGTGCGCCATCCGATCGTGCAGACCGGGATGGGCTGGGTGGCCGGGCCCCGGCTGGTGTCGGCGGCGGCCGAGGCGGGCGCGCTGGGCATCCTGGCGTCGGCGACCATGTCCCCGCGGCGGCTGCGGGAGGCGGTGCGGGAGGTGCGGTCGCGTACCGGGGCGCCGTTCGGGGTCAACCTGCGGGCGGACGCCGCCGACGCCGCCGAGCGGGTGCGGATCCTGATCGAGGAGGGGGTGCCGGTGGCCTCGTTCGCGCTGGCGCCGTCCCGGGAGCTGATCGCCCGGCTGAAGGACGCCGGGGTGGTGGTGATCCCGTCGGTGGGGGCGCGCCGGCACGCCGAGAAGGTGGCGGCGTGGGGGGCGGACGCGGTGGTGGTGCAGGGCGGCGAGGGCGGCGGGCACACCGGCGGCGTGGCCACCAGCGTGCTGCTGCCGCAGGTGGTGGACGCGGTGGGGATCCCGGTGGTGGCCGCCGGCGGCTTCTTCGACGGGCGCGGGCTGGTGTCGGCGCTGGCGTACGGCGCCGCCGGGATCGCCATGGGCACCCGTTTCCTGCTCACCGCCGAGTCCACGGTGCCGGAGCCGGTCAAGGCGCGCTACCTGGCGGCCTCGGTCACCGACGTCACCGTCACCACCAAGGTGGACGGGCTGCCGCACCGGATGCTCCGCAGCGAGCTGGTGGCGGGGCTGGAGCGGTCCGGGCGGGCGGGCGCGCTGCTGCGCGCGGTGCGCCACGCGGTGGCGTTGCGCCAGGTCCTCGGGGCGAGTTGGCCGCGGATGGTGCGCGACGGGCTGGCGATGCGGCGCCACCGTGAACTGACGCTCAGTCAGGTCATGTTGGCGGCCGGCACGCCGATGCTGCTCAAGGCGGCCATGGTGGACGGGCGCACCGACACCGGGGTGATGGCCGCCGGCCAGGTGGCCGGGGTCATCACCGACGTGCCGTCCTGCGCCGAGCTGGTGGAGCGGGTGATGACCGAGGCCCACCAGGTGCTGCGGACGCTCTCCGCGATGCGGCTCACAGACGTTCGATGATGGTGACGTTGGCCTGGCCGCCGCCCTCGCACATGGTCTGGAGGCCGTAACGGCCGCCGGTGCGCTCCAGTTCGTGCAGCAAGGTGGTCATCAGCCGGGCACCGGTGGCGCCGAGCGGGTGGCCCAGCGCGATGGCGCCGCCGTTGACGTTGACCCGCTCCGGGTCGGCCCCGGTCTCCCGCAGCCAGGCCAGCACCACCGGGGCGAACGCCTCGTTGATCTCCACCAGGTCGATGTCGTCGATGGTGAGCCCGGCCCTCTTCAGCGCGTGGGCGGTGGCCGGGATGGGCGCGGTGAGCATCCGGATCGGGTCCTCGCCGCGCACCGACAGGTGGTGCATCCGGGCCCGCGGGGTGAGCCCGTGGTCGCGTACCGCGCGTTCGCTCGCCAGCAGCAGCGCGGCGGCGCCGTCGGAGACCTGGGAGGCGAGCGCGGCGGTGAGCCGTCCGCCCGCGGCCAGCGGGGGCAGCGCGGCCATCTTCGCCGCCGAGGTGTCCCGGCGCGGCCCCTCGTCGTGGACCACGTCGCCGTACCGGACCGTCTCCGCGGCGAACCGCCCCTCGTCGATCGCCCGCACCGCCCGCCGGTGCGAGGTGAGCGCGAACTCCTCCAGCCGCTCGCGGTCGAGCCCCCACTGCTCGGCGACCATCTCGGCGCCGTGGAACTGGCTGACCGGCTGGTCGCCGTAGCGCGCCCGCCAGCCCGCCGAGCCGGCGAACGGGCCCTGGTCGAGCCCGAGCGGCACCGCGGCCTGCCGGCTGGCGTAGCCGATCGGCACCTGCGACATGTTCTGCGTGCCGCCGGCCACCACCAGGTCCTGGGTGCCGGAGAGCACCGCCTGGGCGGCGAAGTGGACGGCCTGCTGGGAGGAGCCGCACTGCCGGTCCACGGTGACCCCGGGGACGTGGTCGGGCAGGCCGGCCGCCAGCCAGCTGGTGCGGGCGATGTCGCCGGCCTGCGGCCCCACGGTGTCCAGGCAGCCGAAGACCACGTCCTCGACGGCGGCCGGGTCGGCCCCGGTACGTTCCAGCAGGGCCCGCAGCACATGGGCGCCGAGGTCGGCGGGGTGGGCGGCGGCGAGCCCCCCGCCGCGCCGGCCGACCGGGGTGCGGACCGCTCCGACGATGTACGCCTCCGCCATGACTCCCTCTCCTTCGGCTGATCCGGCGCGACCCGCCGGTTGTCGGTGTCACCCGGTGGCAATGCCGTCCAGCACCATCGACAGGTACTGCCGGGCGATCTCCTCCGGGCTGTGCTGTCCGCCCGGCCGGTACCAGGACGCGGCGACCCAGACGGTGTCGCGCACGAAGCGGTAGGTGAGCCGGACGTCGAGGTCGGCGCGGAAGACCCCGGCGGTCACCCCGCGCTCCAGGGTGCCCAGCCACGCCTGCTCGAACCTGCGCTGCGAGTCGGCCAGGTAGCCGAAGCGCGGCTGGTCGGTCAGGCGGCGCGATTCCTTCTGGTAGATGGCGACGGCCGCCCGGTGCCGGTCGATCTCCCGGAACGACTCGGTCACCAGCGCCTCGATGGTCTCCCTGGGCCCGAGACCGGCGGCGAGCACCGCGTCGTACCCGGCCCACAGTTCGCCGAGGAAGGTGCTGAGGATCTCGTCCAGCATCGACTCCTTGGAGTCGAAGTGGTAGTAGAGGCTGCCCGCGAGGAGCCCCGCGGCGTCCGCGATCTCCCGCACGGTGGTGGCGTCGTACCCCTGGGCGGCGAAGACCTCGGCGGCGACGGCGAGCAGTTCGCCACGGCGCCGGGGCGCGGCGTTCACGGCGCCCTTCCGGCGGACGGCGTTCCGCGGTGGTGCGGCGGGGTCCTTCGTCCGCGCGGCGGGGTTCTTCTGCGGGCTCTTCGGCTGCTTGTTCTCGGGCACACCGCCATTGTCGGCTCACGCCCGCCGGCTGCTGACCGAGACCGTCTCCCCCGTCATGTACGAGGAGTAGTCGCCGGCCAGGAAGACGATGACGTTGGCCACCTCCCAGGGCTCGGCGGCGCGGCCGAAGGCTTCCCGGGCGGTGAGTTCGGCCAGCAGTTCCGGGGTGGTGACCTTGGCCAGGTGGGGGTGGAGGGCGAGGCTGGGGGCGACCGCGTTGACCCGTACCCCGTACTCGGCGGCCTCCACGGCGGCGCAGCGAGTCAGCGCCATCACCCCGGCCTTGGCGGCGGCGTAGTGGGCCTGGCCGGCCTGGGCGCGCCAGCCGAGCACCGAGGCGTTGTTGACGATCACGCCGCCGTGGCCGGCCGCCCGCATCCGGCGCAGCGCGGCGCGTACGCAGCGGAAAGTGCCGGTCAGTGTGGTCTCCAGGACGCGCGACCACTGCTCGTCGGTCATCTCGGTGAGCCGCGCGGTGCCGCCGAGGCCCGCGTTGTTGACGAGGACGTCGAGGCGGCCGTGCCGGGCCTCGGCGAGGTCGAGCAGCGCCCGCACCTGCGTCTCGTCGGTGACGTCGCAGGGGGCGCCGGCCACGTTCTCCTCGCCGAACTCACCGGCGAGCGCGGCCACGCTCTCCGCCAGCCGGCCGGCGTGCGCGTCGCCGAGGACGACCCGGGCGCCCTCCTCCAGGAACCGGCGGACTGTCGCCCCGCCGATACCGGTGCCGGCGGCGGCGGTGACCACGGCGGTGCGCCCGGCGAGCAACCGGTGGCCGGGTACGTACGGCGGCGGTGAGTGCACGCGCAGCGCCCCCTCGGCTCCCTCGACGCCACTTCCGACGGTACGTTAACCTACCAAACACTTGTTAGGGAAGGAGCGGCGATGCCCACTGCCCAGCACGGCCCGCACGACCCTGTGGACCCCTCGGACCCGGCCGCACCGGTGCGCTACGACCGCCGGGGCCCGGTCGCCACGGTCACCATGAACCGCCCCGAGTACCGCAACGCGCAGAACTCGGCGATGACCTACGCGCTCGACCGGGCCTTCTACCGGGCGGCCGAGGACGACGAGGTCAAGGTCGTGGTGCTGGCCGGCGCGGGCCCGCACTTCTCGGCCGGCCACGACATCGGCACCCCGGGGCGCGACGCCCATCTGCCCTTCGAACGGCGGGCGTCGTTGTGGTGGGACCACTGCGGCAAGGCGGGCGCGGAGAGCCGGCTCGCCCGGGAGGCGGAGGTCTACCTGGGCATGTGCCGTCGCTGGCGGGAGCTGCCCAAGCCGCTGATCGCCTCGGTGCAGGGCGCCTGTGTGGCCGGCGGGCTGATGCTCGCCTGGGCGTGCGACCTGATCGTGGCGAGTGAGGACGCGTTCTTCGCCGACCCGGTGGTGCGCATGGGCATCCCCGGGGTCGAGTTCTTCGCCCACCCGTGGGTGATGCCGCCCCGGGTGGCCAAGGAGCTGCTCTTCACCGGCGAGCGGATGTCCGCCCGGCGGGCGTACGAGGTGGGGATGGTCAACCGGGTCGTGCCGCGCGATCAACTACCGGCTGTAACAGAGGAGTTGGCAGCGTCCGTCGCGCGGATGCCGCGGTTCGGGCTGGCGTTGGCCAAGCGCGCGGTCAACCAGGCCGAGGACCTCCAGGGCCTGCACTCCGGCATGGACGCCGCCTTCGCCCTGCACCACCTGGCGCACGCGCACAACGCGGAGACCGCGCGCGATCCGCTCGGCGGGATGGACGTCGCCGCGATGAAGGACGCCGGGGAGGCGGGCGCCTGATGGACCTGGAACTCACCGCAGGCGACGAGGGGTTCCGCGCCGAGGCCCGCGACTGGCTCGCCGCGCACGTGCCCGCCCGGCCGCTGCCCTCGCTGGAGACCCGGGAGGGGTTCGCGGCCCACCGGGAGTGGGAGCGCGTCCTGGGCCGGGACCGCTGGTCGGCGGTCTCCTGGCCGGCCGGGTACGGCGGCCGGGGCGCGTCGCTGCTGCGGTGGCTGCTCTTCGAGGAGGAGTACTGGGCGGCCGGCGCCCCCGGCCGGGTCGCGCAGAACGGCATCGCCCTGCTGGCCCCGACCCTCCTGGCGCACGGCACCGCCGAGCAGCGGGCCCGGGTGCTGCCGCCGATGGCCCGCGGCGAGGTGGTCTGGGCGCAGGCGTGGTCGGAGCCCGAGGCCGGTTCCGACCTGGCCGGCCTGCGCTCCACCGCGCGGCGCACCACCGGCGGCTGGCTGCTGACCGGCCACAAGACCTGGTCGTCGCGGGCCGCCTTCGCCGACCGCGCCTTCGGCCTCTTCCGCAGCCGCCCGCCGGCCGAACGCCCGCACCAGGGGCTGACGTACGTGATGTTCGCGCTGGACGCCCCCGGGGTCACCATCCGCCCGATCGCCCGGCTCGACGGCCGTCCGGCGTTCGCCGAGATCTTCCTGGACGAGGTCTTCGTGCCCGACGAGGACGTGATCGGCCGGGCGCACGACGGCTGGCGGGTGGCGATGTCCACGGCCGGTGACGAACGCGGGCTCACGTTGCGCAGCCCGGGGCGCTTCACCGCCGCCGCCCGCCGGCTGGCCGCGTCGTGGCGGGAGCGGGCCGACCCGGCCGACACCGCGCTGCGCGACCGGGTGGCCGGGGTGCTGGCCCTGGCCCACGCCTACCGGCTCTTCGGTTACGCCGCCGCCTGCCGGTCCGCCTCCGGCGCTCCCCCCGTCGCCGCCGCCAGCCTCAACAAGGTCTTCTGGTCCCAACTCGACCTCGCGCTGCACGAGACGGCGCTGGATCTGCTGGGCCCCCAGGGCGAACTCGCCGACCGGGCCGCCGAGGCCCCGGACGGCTGGGCGGAGGGGTACGTCTTCGCGCTCGCCGGGCCGATCTACGCGGGCACCAACGAGATCCAGCGCGACATCATCGCCGAGCGCCTGCTCGGCCTGCCGAAGGGACGCCGCTGATGCGTTTCGCGCTGGACGGCGAGCAGACCGCGTTCGCCGCCACGCTCGACCGCCTGCTGACCGCCGCCGGGACGCCCGCGGTGGTACGGGCCTGGGCGGCGGGCGAGCCGGGGCCGGGCCGGGAGCTGTGGGGCCGGCTGGCCGGCACGGGGGTCTTCGCGCTCGCGGTGCCGACGGGGTACGGGGGCCTCGGCCCGCTGCCGGTGGAGGTGGTCTGCGCCTGCGTGGAGCTGGGGCGGCACGCGGTGCCAGGTCCGGTGGCCGAAGCGGTCGCGGTGGCGGCGCTGCTGGGGCGGCTCGGCGAGCGCGCGGCGGCCGGGGCGTGGCTGCCGCGGATCGCCGACGGGCGCCTGGTGCCCACGCTGGCGGCGCCCGGCGGCGGCCCCTACGCGCTCGACGCCGACGCGGCCGACGTGGTTTTCGCCGTCGACGAGGACGGCACCCGGCTGCGGGTGGCCGCCGGCCACGGCGCGGTGCAGCCGTCGCTGGACCCGGCGCGGCGGCTCGCCCGCCCGGCGGCCGGCGGCGAGGTGGTCGCCCGGGGCGAGGCGGTGCGCCGGGCCGCCGCCCACGCGCTGGACTGGGCACGGCTGGCGGTGGCGGCCCAGGCGCTGGGGGCCGGCCGGGCGCTGCTGGACCGGACCGTCGCGCAGGTGCGGCGGCGCACCCAGTTCGGGCGGCCGGTGGGCTCGTTCCAGGCGGTCAAGCACCGGCTGGCGGACGTGCTGCTGGCGCTGGAGTTCGCCGGGCCGGTGGTGTACGACGCGGCGGTGGCGCTCGCCGGGGCGGCACCGGACGCCGGGGCGCGGGTGGCGGTGGCCAAGGCGCAGGCGGGTGAGGCGGCGTACGCGGCGGGGCGGGCGGCGCTCCAGTTGCACGGGGCGATCGGTTACACCGCGGAGTTCGACCTGTCGTTGTGGCTGGGGAAGGCGCGGGCGCTGCGGTCGGCGTGGGGCGGCGTGGCTCAGTGCCGGGCGCGGGCGCTGGAGCTGACGTCGATGCGCTGACCGGCGGGCGCCCGCAGCGAGGTAATTTCCATGTAAAACACCTGGTAATGTTTAACGTATGGTGAAGCAGTCCCCCGCGCCGACGACGCCCCGTGGTCCGCTCGTCCGGGCGCTTCCGCTGCGCAGCACGGTGCGCCTGGGACGCGCGCTGGACATCTGGCACAAGCCCGCCTCCAGCGCGCTGGTGGCCGCGGCCGCGCCGGAGCTGATCCTGCTCGCCGTCGGCCGGCTCGACCTGGCGCTGTACGCCTCGGCGGGCGCGCTCGCCGCGCTGTACGGGCACGGGCTGCCGTACGCCGCCCGGGCGCGCGCGCTGGCGTGGGTGGTGCTGGGCATGGTGGCGAGCGTGGGGCTGGCGCTGACGGCCGCCTCGCTGACCCGGTCGGCGCCGGTGCTGGTGGTCGCCGCCTCGCTGCTGGCCGCGGTCCACAAGATGGTCTGCGACGCCACCCGGATCGGGCCGCCCGGCAACATCATCGTCACCTTCGTCGCCGCCACCTCCTTCTTCGTACCGCAGCGGCTCGCCGACGTCCCCGGCCACCTGGCGATCACCCTGGCGTGCGGCGCGCTGGCCTGGGCGGTGTGCATGGCGCCTGCGCTGGTGCGCCCGGACGGGCCGCAGCGGGTCACCACCGCCCGCGCCCTGGAGGCCGCCGCCCGGCTGCTCACCGCCGGCCCCGAGGAGACCACCCGGGCCCGGCACGCCACCGCCGCCGCGGTCAACGCCGCCTGGCACACGCTCTTCCTGGTCCCCGCCCGGGCGCACGCCGCGGGGCGCTCCCGCGTCCCGTTCGAACGCCTGCTGGCGCGGGCCGAGACGGCGCTGACCGTCGCGCCGGTGGCGGACGCGGAACGCTTCACGCGGTGGGCGCGCGACCTGCGCAAGGGGCGTGCGCTGCCGGACGTCGCGCCGGGCCGGGGCGGCGAGGGCGAACTCGCCGGCATCGCCGTGGAACGGGCGCTGCACCACCCGGCCCCCGGACCGCGCGGGGTACGCGCCGCCCTGGCCCGGCTGCGCCCCGGCTCACCGCTGCTGCCCATCGGCGCCCGGGTGGCGGTCGGCTGCACCGCGGCCGGCTGGCTCTCCATGGTGCTCGGCGTCGGCCACCCGTACTGGGCCGTGGTCACCGCCGCCGCCATCCACCAGGCCAACATCACGCTCTCCTGGCAGCGCGCGGTGCAGCGCACCCTCGGCAACTTCCTGGGGCTGCTGCTCTTCACCGCGCTGCTGCCGCTCAGCCGCACCGGCCACCTGGCGATGGTGCTGCTCGCGCTGGCCTTCCAGTTCGGCGCCGAGGCGCTGATCAGCCGCAACTACTGGCTGGGCAGCGTGTGCGTGACGCCGATGGCGCTGCTGCTCAGCCAGTTCGGCAACGCCTCGGTGGGCGCCGGGACGCTGGTGCGCGACCGGTGGACCGACACCGTGGTCGGCGCGGTCGTCGGGGTGCTCGCCGCGGTGCTGGTGACCAACCGGCGGGCCGCCGACCGGCTCCACGGCGCGCTGGAACGGGTGGCCCGGGCGCAGGACGCCGGGCTGGAGCTGGAGGCCCGGTGCGCGGCGCTGCGGCTGCGGAGCGCCGGCGCGGCGCTGCGGGCCGCCCACGACGAGGCCGGCCTCGCCCGCGACCGGCTGATGACCGCGCTGATCGAACTGCGCGAGGCGATGGACGTGGCGGCCGGCGAATGGTGGCAGCGGGCACTGCCCGAGGAACGGGTCGCGCTGGCCGAACGCGACGGCCACCAGGTGCTCGGCCGGCTGGTGGAGCTGGCCACGGCGCCTCCGCTCGCCGCCTGACGGCACAATTGCTGCGACCGGATCATCGCGGATCCGGCCCGGCCGAGAGGAGACATGGTGGCTGAGGACATCGTCGCGCGGGTGCTGCGGCAGTGGCAGCGGGCCGATCCCGGCCTCGACACCGCGCCGATGGCCGTGATCGGCCGCCTGAACCGCTGCACCGCCCTGCTGCAACAGGCCGTCGACGCCCCGCTGGCCCAAGAGGGGCTCAGCCGGGCCGAGTTCGACATCCTGGGCGCCCTGCGACGCACCAGCGGCGAGCTGACCCCGGGCCGGATCGCCCGGGAGACCTTCGCCTCCGGCGCCGCCGTCACCAAACGGCTGCGGGTGCTCGAAGAGCGCGGCCTGGTCGCCCGCCGCCCCGACGACCGCGACCGCCGGGTCTCCCACCTGTCGCTCACCGACGACGGCCGCGCCCTGCTCGACCGCCTCCTGCCGGCCCAACTGCGCTACGAACGCGCCCTCCTCTCCGGCCTCGGCGAGGAACGCCGCACCCAGCTCGCCGACTGCCTCGCCGAACTGCTCGTCCTCCTCGAAGGCCGGATCGGCGGGGTGGAGCCCTGACCGGGACGCCACCGTTCAGCGTTGCTCAATCCATCACCCCAGCAACCTTCACTGGTGCTGAAGGGTGACCGCGCCCCATGCTTGCTGTCATGATCACAACCGCAGCGGTCGCCGGTGTCGCGGCAGTCTCCCTCGGCATGGTGCTCACCCCGGGGCCCAACATGATGTACCTCGTCTCCCGCAGCGTCACCCAGGGCCGCCGCGCCGGGGCGCTCTCCCTCGCCGGGGTCGCCACCGGCTTCCTGGTCTACCTGTGCGCCGCCAACCTCGGGCTGTCCATGGTCTTCGTCGCGGTGCCGCAGGTGTACCTGGCGGTCAAGCTGGCCGGGGCCGGCTACCTCGCCTGGCTGGCCTGGCAGGCGCTGCGCCCCGGCGGCGCGGCCGTCTTCGCCCCTCGCGAGCTCACCGCCGACCCGCCGCGCCGGCTCTTCGCCATGGGGCTGCTGACCAACCTGCTCAACCCGAAGATCGCCGTCATGTACCTCTCGCTCATCCCCCAGTTCACCGACGCGCGCCGCGGCCACCTCATGGCCCAGGGCTTCCTCCTCGGCGCCGTGCAGATCGCCGTGAGCCTGGCGGTCAACCTCACCCTCGTCCTCACCGCCGGCGCCGTCTCCGCCTTCCTCACCCGCCGCCCCAACTGGCTCCGCCTCCAGCGCTACATCATGGGCACCGTCCTCGGCGCCCTCGCCGTCGAACTCGCCACCGACCGCGCCCCGGCCACGATCGCCTGACGCGGTGCGCCCGGCCGCCGGAAACCCGCCTGCGCCACGGGACGTCACGCCCTACACTCCGCCGATGGCCGAACACGACACCACCGCACTCGCCGCCGCCGTCACCGCCTTCCAAGCCCGCTTCGCCCGCCGCCAGGCCACCCGTACCACCGACTTCCCCGGCGGCTTCGCGGTGCTGCACGAGAGGTGGCCCGCCTCCCAGGAACACAACCAGCTCGTGCTCGACGCCTCCGCGGACCCCGATCACGCCGCCCTGCCGGCCCTCGCCGACGAACTCCTCGGCCACCTGCCGCACCGCCGGATCACAGTGCTCGACGACCGGATCGGCGCCGCCTGCCTGCCCGCGCTGAGCGCGGCCGGGTACCGCCACGAGCCCGAGGTGGTGATGGCCGACACCACCCGGGGCGACCCGGGGCCGGGCCCGTGGGCCGAGGAGTGCGGCCTCGACGTGCTGTTGCCCGCGATCCGGCGCCAGTTGCGCCGTTGGATGCCGGAGGCTCCGGAGGAAGTGGTGCGCCAGCTCGCCGAGCGCCGCGCGGCCCGGCTGCGCGGCGCCGAGCAGGTGCGTTTCCTCACCGTCCGGGAACCCGACGGAACGGTGGCCGCCTGGGCCGATCTCTACGTCTCCCCCGCCCTGGGCCTGGCACAGATCGAGGAGGTGGTGACCGCCGAGGGCCACACCCGGCGCGGCCACGGCGACACCCTGCTGGCCACCGCCCGCCGCCTCGCCGCCGGACACCGCCTCTTCCTGGTCGCGTACGCCGAGGACTGGCCCCGTGCCTGGTACGCGCGGCGCGGGTTCACCGTGATCGGCCGCTCGCACACGTTCGTCCGCGCGGCCCGCTGACGGCCGGGTCGCGACGGCGGCCCCGGCGGCGCATGGTGGAGGTGGGGCGGGGCGCGGACGGTGTCGAGCGCGGAAGGTGGCGGCGATGAGCGTGCTGGAGGACCAGATCGAGATCGGCGCCGCGCCCGAGGTGGTCTGGGACCGGCTGCACGAGGTCTCCGCGTACCCGCAGTTCGTGGACGGGGTGCGCGGGGCCCGGCGCGAGGGGGCCCACCGGGCCCGGCTGGACATCGAGGCGGGCGGGCGGCGGCGCGGCTGCGACGCCGAGTTCAGCGACCGCGGCGGCGGCCGGGTGATGATGTGGCACACCACCGAGGGCCCCGATCTGGAAGGCGCCTTCTCGGTGCGGCAACTCGCCGACGGCGGCACCGAGGTCCAGGTACGGGTGCGTTACGACCCCGACCGCACTCGCGAGGAGTTCGGCGGACCGCGCGGCTTCGCCCAGTCCGACGCCATCCACGAGATGGTCCACCGCGATCTGGAACGCCTCAAGGCGCTGGTGGAACGGGAGCGGTAGCCGCCGGCCGGCTCACGGCGCGCAGCCGGCCCGCACCGCGGACTCCAGGGCGTCCACCGCCTCGTACCACCGCCCGGACAGCTCGCGGTGGTCGCGCACCGCGGCGTCGGCCAGGAACGTGGTGTGCAGCCGGCCGCGATGCGTGGACCAGGCGATGAACAGCGGCTGGCCGGGCACCGAGACCGGCAGCGGATGCAGGGTGCGGGCCGGCTGCCCGGCGAACCCCAGCGGCTTGCGCATCCGCACGTCGGCCACGGTCAGCGGGGTGTACCGGGGATCGATGCTGCGGCCGAGGCCGAGGTGGCCGCACCAGTAGGGCATCTTCTGGTACAGCACCCGGTGGCGCCGGCCGAGGTCGGCGAGGCGGGCGAAGGTGACCTGCTCCCTCAGTTCGGCCAGGGCGCGCAACGGGACGGGTTCGCCGCACGGCAGGGCGATGTTGGCGATGCCGCCGCGGTTGCCGAGCAGCCGGTAGGGCTCGTGCGCCGAGCGGACGTTGATCGCCAGGGTGGCCCGCAGGTCGCGGACGGCGGTGCCGGACCAGTCGGCCGGGTGCCAGGCGCGCAGCGTGGCGGTGACGGCGGCCAGGCAGACCTGGTTGACGCTGGCCCCGGTGGCCCGGCCGATGGTGTGCAGCCGGGCCAGCTCCACGTCGGCGGTGGTCACCACGCGTTCCCCGCTCAGCGGCCGGTCCAGCGGGGACCAGCGCGCGGTGCGGCGCACCGGCGGCAGCAGATCGCGCCACACCGCCGACCGCCGGCTCCGGCCGCGCTGCTCCGGCACCGCGGGAAGCACCTCGCCCTTCCGGCGGGGCCGCACCACCGGCGGCGGACCGAAGAGCCGCTCGCACGTCTCCGCCGCCGCCAGCCCGTCCTGGAAGGCGTGGTGCGCCCGGTAGCACAGCGCGTACCCGCCCGCCCCGCGGACCAGCCACACGCCCCACAACGGCCGGTCGCGGCGCAGGGGTTGGCCGAGCATCGCGGTGAGCACCCGGTCCGGGTCGTCCGCGCGGCCGTCGGGCAGGTCGTAGACGTGCAGCTGGCGGCGTACGTCGAAGCACGGGTCGGGTTCCCAGCGGGGCCGGCGCGCGGTGCCGGCGAGACGGAACGTCAGCTCCGGCAGCCCGGCCAGGCGCGCCTCCAGATGGGCGGCGAGCCGGTCGGCGCCGGGCGGCGGGCCGTCGAAGGTGAGCACGGCGCCCAGGTGGAGCGAGGTGTCCGCGGAGACGCGGGCGAGTTCGAGGATGAGCCGGTCCTGCACCGACAGCGGTGGCCAGAGGGCTCGGCTCGGTTCCCGGAGGGACATGGCGGCCTTTCTTCGGCGGGCGGGCGGGCCGAGGGGCGGCCCGGTCAGGCGCGGGCGACGGCGAGGACGGTGTTCTGTCCGCCGAACCCCACCGAGGTGGACAGGGCGAAGGGGACGTCGGCGGCACGGCAGCGCACCGGCAGGTCGAGGTCGACGCCGGCGGACCGCTCGGTGAGGTTGGCGGTGGGCGGTACGCGGCCGTGCTCGACGGTGAGCACGGTGAGCGCCGCCTCCACCGCGCCGGCCGCGCCGAGCAGGTGGCCGGTGACGCCCTTGGTGGCGCTGACCGGGGGGCGGTGCGGCAGCAGCCGGGCCAGCACGGCGGCCTCGGCGCGGTCGCCGAGCACGGTGCCGGTGCCGTGCGCGTTGACGTGGGCCACGTCGGCGGGGCGCGCCCCGGCGTCGGCCAGCGCGGCGCGTACCGCGGCGGCCAGCCCCGCGCCGTCCGGGCGGGGCTTGACCACGTGATGGGCGTCGCACGAGGCGCCGTACCCCGCCAGCCGGGCGCGGATCCGGGCGCCGCGGGCCCGCGCGTGCGCCGCGCGCTCCAGCACCAGCACCCCGGCGCCCTCGCCCATCACGAAGCCGTCCCGCTCCGCGTCGAACGGCCGCGGCGCCCCGCCGGGGTCGTGGAACCGGCGGGAGAGCGCCCCGAGCCGGTCGAACCCGGTGACGTAGTACGGGGTGAGCGCGGCGTCCGCGCCGCCGGCCACCGCGATGTCGCAGCGGCCCAGGCGCAGCAGGTCCATGGCGGTGCCCAGGGCCGTCGCCCCGGCCGCGCAGGCGGTGTTGATGGTGGACGACGGCCCGGTCGCGCGCAGCGCGATCGACACCTGCGCGGAGACCGAGTTGCCCAGCGCGCTGGGCACCGCGAACGGGGACATCCCGGCCGGCCCTTCGGCGAGCAGCGCGTGGTGCTGCTCCTCCAGGGTGCCGGCGCCGCCGGCCCCGCTGCCGATGACCACGGCGACCCGGGCGCCGTCCCAGCCGGCCGGGTCGAGTCCGGCGTCGGCGACCGCCTCGGCGGCGGCGAGCAGCGCGAAGCGGGTGCAGCGGTCGGGGCGGCCGGCCCGGGCGCGGCCGAGCCGGTCCGGGTCGAACGCCGGTGCCCGGCAGGCGAGATGAACCGGTTCGGCCGCCTCCGCGAGCACGGTGGTGGCCACCCCTTTGCGGACCTGTTCCCAGGTGGCCGCCCAGCCGTCCCCGGCGGGGGTGAACAGGCCGATCCCGGTGACGCACACCTGGTCCGCGCCGGATCCCGGGCCGGCGCCGGTCACGGGGCCGCCGTCCGGCACCGACCGAGCAGGTCGGCCACGTCGGCGACGGTGACGGCCTCGTGCACCTCCTCCTCGGTGACCCCGATGCCGTGCTCGCGGCGGAGCACCAGCACCAGTTCGGCGATGGCGAGCGAGTCGAGGCCGGCCTCCTCGCGGGTGGCGCGCGAGGTGATGTCCTGGGCCGGGATCCCCATCCCGACCAGCACGTCCTTCAGTTCGTCGAACGACAACTCATCCTCCGTTACGGCTGGCCAGCAGGGTGTGGACGGGGCCGGTGCGCACCGGCCGCGCGGTGACGGTCATCGGGGCGCCGGCCATGGTCAGGGAGAAGGTGGGCACCGGCCGCACCGGGCGCGGCGAGGCGGAGCGCAGCTCCCAGCGGGCGGCGAGGGTGGCGAGCACGATGGACATCTCGGTCCACGCGAAGCTCTCGCCGAGGCAGCCGTGCGGGCCGAGGCCGAACGGCGTGAACGCCTCCCGGTCGGCGCCGCCGCGCTTGGGCGACCAGCGCAACGGGTCGAACCGGGCCGGGTCCGGGAAGCGGCGGGGGTCCCGCTGGAGGGCGTAGTAGGAGAACATCACGGTGGCGCCGGCCGGGATGCGGTAGGGGCCGAGCGTGGTGTCGCGCAGCGCCGCCCGGGAGATCAGGTAGCCGGGCGGGTACAGGCGCAGCGCCTCCTGGAGCACCATGCGGGTGTGGCGCAGCCTCGGCAGGTCCTCGAAGTGGGCCGGGCGGCCGGACAGTTCGCGATCGGCCTCCTGGTGGAGCCGGCGGGCCGCCTCGGGGTCGCCGGCCAGCAGCAGGGCGCTCCAGGTCAGGGTGCGGGAGACCGATTCGGCCCCGGCCACCAGGAACGACATGGCCTCGTCGCGGATCTGCCGGTCGGACATGGGCTCCCCGGTCTCCGCGTCGCGGGCGGCGAGCAGCGCGGCGAGCAGGTCGGGGTGGTCGGTGGCCGGGCCGTCCGCCCGGCGGGCCCCGATGACCCGGGCGAGCAGCGCGTCCAGCACCGCCATGGAGCGCCGGAAGCGGCGGCCCAGCGGGGTGGGGACGGCGCCGAGCAGCCCGGTCGGGTCGAGGCCGCGGCTGCCGGCCCAGCTCATCAGGTCGGGCAGGGCGGCCACCACGGCGGCCACGTCGGCGCCGCCGATCTCGGTGGAGAACAGGCAGCGCAGCACGATCTCGGTGGCCAGTTCGGTGAACTCCGCGTCGACGCGCAGGGTCTGCCCGTCCTGCCAGCGGGCGGTACGGGCGTCGGCGAGGCGGGTCATGGTGCGGGCGTAGGCGCGGATCCTGGTGTGGTGCAGGGCGGGGAGGATCAGTTTGCGCTGCCGGCGGTGGAAGGGGCCGTCGGTGGCGAGGAGCCCGTTGCCGATGACGCGTTTCATCACCTGGAACTGGGGGCTCAGCCCGAAGTCCGGGGAGCGTTTGGTGAGGACGTCGCGGACGAGCGCCGGGTCGTTGAGCACATGGATCCGCCACGGGCCGAGGCGGATCACCACGATGTCGCCGTGGTCCCGCAGCGACTCCAGGAACGGCAGCCTGCGCCACAGCAGTTGGCGGGCGTGCCCGATCAGCGGTCGGCCTCCTGGCACCGGGGTCGGGACGGTGTTGGGGGGCATGGTGGGAACGTGTCCTTTCAGGGCGGGCCGGGGCCCGAGGGGGTGTCACAGGTCGGGGGCCGGACACGGGCGGGTGGGCGTGGCCGGGACCGGTCAGACACGCGGGCGGGCCGTCGGTCCGACGGCGTGGGCCAGCCCCAGCAGGACGCAGACGTCGGCCAGCGCCGGGACGTCGTAGAGCAGTGGCCGGGGCCCTGCCTGGTCGGGCCTGCTGCGGTAGCCGCCGTCCGGGCGCTGGGCGCGGACCAGGTGGTCGAGCGCGCGGGCCAGGGCGGTGGGGTGGCCGCCGTCCCGGCTGAGCGCGATGACGGCGTAGGCGGTGCTGATCGGGTCACTGGCGTCGCCGGGGTGGTGACCCCAGCCGCCGTCCAGGTTCTGGACCGAGGCCAGGTAGCGGGTGGCCTGGCGCTTGGTGGTGCCCGCGGCCCGGCTCAGGCCGGGCGGGGCGCCCGGGCCCGCGGCGGCGCAGGCCAGGGTGGTACGGAAGACGGCGTTGGTGACGTTGCGGCTCCAACTGCGTTCCAGGATGCCGTCGGGCTGGCGTCTGCGGGTGAGGAAGGCCAGCGCCTCGTCGACCACCGTGCGGTGGGCGGGGTTGGGGGCGAGCGCGTTGACGGCGGCGGCCGTCATGGCGATCTCGGACGGGGTGCCGCGGGCGAAGGTGGGGAAGCCGCCGTCCGGGTTGCGCACGGCGAGCAGGTACCGTTCCGCGGCGGCGATGGCGCTGCGGTGCCGGTAGGGGCCGGCGACGCGCAGGAACTCGACGGTGTACGAGGTGTCGTCCACGTCGCTCTGGCGCACCCCGGGGGTGAAGGCGAAGCCGCCGTCGGGGTTCTGGCGGGTGGCGAGCGCGTCGGCCATGGCGGCCGGGAGCGGGCCGGTGCCGCAGCGGACCGGGCGGTGGCCGGCGTGGGCGCAGGCCGCGGGGCCGGTGAGGGCGAGCCCGGCGATGGCGGTGGCGAAGATGTCCATGCCGGTGATGAACGGCAGGCCGCCGTCGGGCCGCAGATCGGCGGTGACCGCTTCGAGGGTGCGCCGGACCGCGCCGCGGTGGGCGGGGTTCTTGCGCAGCGCGAGGAGGGCGAGCAGCCGGGCGAAGTGGTTGCCCTCCCACACCGGGCCGGGGCGGACGGCGGGGGCCAGCAGGAACCAGTCGCGTTCGGTGAGCAGCCCGGTGGTGCCGGTGCCGTAGGCCGTCATGATCTTCAGCGCGGCCATCTCGGCCTGGAGCCAGCTCTGCTGACCCCGCGCGGTGAACGCCTCCGGGCGGGTCCGGGGGAAGACGGTGACGCCCAACTCGGCGAGGAGCGTGGTGAACATCAGCCGTTTGCGGTCGGCGGTGAAGTGGTCGAAGGAGGCGAGGGCGCGTTCGGCGAAGCAGCCGCCGGGGAGGCGCTCGCCGAGCGCGGCGCGGGCGACGGCGCCCTGGATGGCGTCGGGCGGCCGGTGTTCGAGACGGTTGCGCAGATAGCGGGTGAGCCGTTCACGGACGTGCGGGGCGTACCCCTCGACGGTGAGCAGCCGCAGCAGCAGGGAGGATTCCAGCACCCGGCTGGCGCAGGGCGCCTTGACGAGTCCGTCCGGCCCGACCTGGTCCGCCACGCGCTGCGCCAGCCGGTCGCGGCAGCGCAGCGCCGCGGAGCCGGCCGGCGCGGTTCGTCCGGGGCGGGACAGCAGTGAGGAGGTGATCATCAAGGGTCTTTCGTTGGATGACGTCCCGGAGGGCCGTACCCGGGGCCGCTCGGGGACCGGGCCGGGGGCCGCGGGCCGCCCGGCGCGCCGGCCGGGCTCAGCCGAGGAGCCGGGTCACCGCTGTCCGTCCGGCGGGGACGAAGGGGCGCAGGGAACCTGCCGCCCCCGCCGGGACCCAGTCGCACCAGGCGATCTCGCGCGGGTCGGGGCGCAGCGGGCCGGTGACGGTGGCGTGGTGGACGGTGAGCCAGCACGGCCCCGGCCCGGCGGTCTGCCGGCTGCGGTATATCTCGCGCAGGGGTGGCCGTACCCCCAGTTCCTCGGCGAGTTCACGGGCGGCGGCGGCCAGGTAGCTCTCCCCGGCCCGGACCGAGCCGCCGATCAGGACGTCGTGGTGGCCGGGGAGGACGGCGGCGTCGGCGGGGCGGCGGTAGACCAGCACCCGGCCGAGCGGATCGGTGCACACGGTGGCGGCCACCCGGTAGTGCAGGCCGTACCGGGCGGCCCGGCCGCGCGGGCCGCGGCGGACCGGCCGGTCCCGCACGTCGACGTAGTCGACCGTCTCGGGTGCCATGCCGTCGATCATCCCCATTGCCGTTACCGTCGATCGCTTGCCCGGGATCGGAGTTTGCACTACGTATCGAAACGCATACACTCCGTGCTGTCAAAGTCCGTGCGCGTCCGGCCCGGGGCCGGGCCGAGCAGGAGAACCCCATTGACCGCGGCCGTCCCCCGCCCGCCCCAGGCGCCGTCAACTCCCGCCCGGCAGGCCCCGCCCGGCCCGGCGCTGATCGAGGTGCTGACCCGGGCCGCCGGGCACGGCTCGCCGGCCGCGTTCGAGCTGGACGGGCGGCCGATGACGCTGGTGACCGATCCGGAGCAGGTGCGCCAGGTGCTGGCGTGCCGCCCGGAGGTCTACGTCAAGCACTCGCACCGGGCCCGGGCGCTGCTCGGGGACGGTCTGATCACCGCGACCGGGGACGCCTGGAAGCGCCAACGCCGCCTCCTCCAGGCCCGGTTCACGGTCACCGGGGTGCGGCGGTACGAGGCCGGGATCGCCGCGGCGGCGGAGCGGATCGCGCGGCGCTGGTCGGCGGCGGCCGGCACCGGCGACCTGGTCGACGTCGGCGAGGACATGCGGTTCTTCGCCCTGGACACCATCTGGCGGGCGCTCACCGGGGACCCGCTGGACGAGGCGGCCCACCGCGAACTGGCCGCGGTGGACACCGTGGTGGCCGCGCTACCCACCACCGCGGGGGCCCCGACGGGCGATCCGGCCGAGGTCGGGGCGGCGCTCGGCCGGATCGACGCCACCGCCCGCCGGGTGATCGCCGCCGCCCGCGCCCGCCGGGCCGCCCACGGCCCCTCGGACGCCCTGCTCGACCTGCTGCTGGACGCCTCCGGCTCCGACGCCGGCGACCCCGACCGGCTGGTCCGCGACGAACTGGTGACGCTGCTGGTGGCGGGCCACGAGACCACGGCGCAGACGCTCGCCTGGCTGTTTCTGATGCTGCATCAGAATATCCACGTGCCGCGGACGTCGGAGCCCGGGGCGCTGGTGGCGGAGACGCTGCGGCTGTACCCGGCGGTGTGGCTGGTGCCCCGGTGCGCGGCGCGGGACGACGTGCTCGGCGGGCGGCGTGTGGCGGCCGGCAGCGGGGTGCTGGTGTGCCCGTACCTGACGCACCGGGAGCCCGCGTGGTGGCCCGACCCGGAGCGTTTCGATCCGGCGCGCTTCCTGCCCGGCGGGGTGCGGCCGGCGCACCCCGGCGCGTACGTCCCGTTCGGCCTCGGTCCGCGCGCCTGTCTGGGGCAGCAGTTCGCGTTGCGGGAAACGGCCGCGCTGCTGGCCCGGCTGCTGCCCGCGTTCACCGTCGAGTTGCGCGATCCCCCCGCCGCCCCGGTGTTCGGCGCCAATCTGCGGCCCGGCGGACCGCTGCCGGCCGTCGTGCGCCGGCGTACCTGACCGGCCGTCCCCACGTCCCCATCGTCCCCACCGACGAATGCGAGCCCGATGACCCTCTCCCACCAGCCGCTGCCGGACCTGCAGCTCCCCGCGCCGCGCGGTGCCTGCCCGTTCGCCCCGCCGCCCGCCTACCGGCAGGCCCCCATCGCCCGGGGCACGCTGTGGGACGGCTCCACGCCGTGGATCGTCACCCGTTACCAGGACGTGCGGGCGGTCCTGGCCGACCCGCGGTTCAGCTCGGACCCGCACCGCCCCGGCTACCCCTTCCCCACCCCGGGCTACCGGGCGCTGATGCGGGACAACCCGGCGCTGCTGGGCATGGACAGCGGCGGGTACGAGCGGTTGCAGCGGCTGGTGCCCGGGTACTTCCGGGGCGCCGCGATGGAGGCGCTGCGCCCGCGCGTCCAGCGGATCGCCGACGAGCTGCTGGAGGAGATGGCGGCCGGGGGCACCCGGGCCGATCTGGTCACCGCGCTCGCCCTGCCGCTGCCGTCCCGGGTGATCTGCCTGGTGCTCGGGGTGCCCTACGAGGACCACGCCTTCTTCCACCGCCGTGCCTGCCTGCTGGTCGACCACCACGGCGACCCGGAGGAGATCCAGCGGGCGGCGGTGGAGCTGCTGGGGTACCTGGAGCGGCTGGCCGCCACGTTGCGGCGGGCGCCGGACGGCAGCGTGGTGGGCCGGCTCGCCGCGCAGGGTGAGCTGTCGACCCGGGAGATCGCGGGGCTGGCGCAGTTGCTGCTGCTGGCCGGGTACGAGACCACCACCAACATGATCGCGCTGTCGGTGCTGGCGTTGCTGCGTAATCCGGAGCAGTTGGCCCGGTTGCGCGGGCGGCCGGGTCTGGTGCCGGGGGCGGTGGACGAGCTGCTGCGCTATCTGACGGTGATCCAGGCCGGGGTGGCCCGGGCGGCCACCGAGGAGGTGACCGTGGCCGGGCAGCTGATCCGGCCCGGCGAGGGTGTGTTGTGCATGGTCTCGGCGGCCAACCGGGACGCGGAGGTCTTCGCCGAGCCGGACGCGCTGGAGGTGACCCGGCCGGCCCGGCGCCATCTGGCCTTCGGCTACGGGGTGCGGCGGTGCCTGGGCCACCGGCTGGCCCGCATCGAGCTGGAGGTGGCGCTGGCCACGTTGTGGCGCCGGCTGCCGGGGCTGCGGCTGGCGGTGCCGTTCGAGGAGATCGTCTTCCGGCCGGAGGTGATCATCTACGGCGTGGCGGCGTTGCCGGTGGCGTGGTGAGGCGGCAGGTCGGCGCCGCAGTACCGGCAGCGGGTGGCGCCGCGCGGGATGTCCGGGGACAGGCAGGCGGGGCAGGTGGTGACCGCCACCGGAGCGCCGAAGACCTGGAGGCCGCGGCGCTGCTGGTAGTGGCGGTAGGGCACCACGATCACGAAGTACACCACGGCCATGAAGATGACGAAGTAGATGACGGTCGAGACGAACGAGCCGATGTCCAGGTAGGTCGCCCGGTTGCCGGGCCTGCCGAGCTGCCAGCCGAGTCCGAGGGAACGGCCGCCCTGGGCGCGGGCGATGAGGGGGTTGATCACGTCGTCGGTGAACGACTTGATCAGCGTGCTGAAGGCGATCGCCGTGATCAGCCCGATGGCGACCACCACGACGTCGCCACGCATCAGGAAGTTCTTGAAGCCCTTGAGCACCGTCGGCTCCTTCGCCATGTCCGCGGGCGGCAGCGCGGTCACGGTGGCGCGGGGGCGCCCGCGCCACCGTGACGGCGTGGCCGGTGGTCACCCCGGCGGCGCACACTCCGGCGCCGCCCCGGCGGCCGGCTGCCGGGGCCGCCGGTGGCCGAAGAGCCGCAGCAGCGGGGAGGTCATGGCGGTGGTCACCAGCGCCATCACCACCATCATGGCGAACAGCCCGCGGGAGAGCAGCCCGGCCGCGAGTCCGGTGTTGAGGATGATCAGCTCGGTCAGCCCGCGGCAGTTCATCATGGCGCCCAGCTGTGCCGAACTGCGCCAGTCGAAACGCATCAGCCGGGCCGGGACGAGCGTGCCGACGAACTTGCCGGCCGCCGCGGCCAGCAGCACCGCCCCGCAGCACAGCCAGCCGGTCGCCCCGCCCACCGTGCCCAGCCGGGTGCTCAGCCCCACGGTCATGAAGAACGAGGGCAGCAGCAGCCAGGTGGTGAGCCCTTCGATGCGCCAGGTGATCTGGCGTACCGCGGCGGTGCGGGGCATCGCCAGACCGGCGGCGACCGCGCCGAACAGCGCGTGGACGCCGATGCGTTCGGTGGCCAGCGCGCACAGCAGGACGCTGACCAGCACGATGGTCGCGGTGCGGGCCATCGCCAGCGGGGTGTCCGGACGCGCCGGGTCGAGCCACCTGGCCAGCAGCGGACGCAGCCCGTACCAGACCACCAGCGCGAAGAGGGCGACCCAGCCGACGGTGACGGCGGCGCCCAGCAGCGAGCCGCCGCGGGCGACGGCGAGCACCAGCGCCAGCAGGCACCAGGCGGTGACGTCGGCCACCCCGGCCGAGGCCATCGCCAGCGTGCCCAGTCCGGTGCGCAGCAGCCCCTCCTCGGCCAGGACCCGGGCCAGTACCGGCACCGCGGTGATGCTCAGGCTCAGCCCCATGAAGAGCACGTAGGGGGCGGTGGAGGCGCCGGGCGGCCGGTAGCTCGCGGGGAGCGTGACGGCGGCCACCACGCCGGCCAGGAACGGCAGCGCGATCCCGGAATGGCCGATAAGGGCCGATGCCGTCAGTCCGTTGCTGCGCAGGGTGCCCACCGACAGCTCCAGCCCCACGGTGAACATGAAGAGGGAGACGCCGATCTGGCCGAGCGCGCTCAGCACCGGGAGGACCTCCGGCGGCAGCAGCCAGTGCTGCACCCCCGGCGCGAGCGCGCCGAGGACGGAGGGGCCGAGGAGGACCCCGGCGGCTATCTCGCCGACCACCCGGGGCTGGCCCAGCCGCCGCGCGAGCACCCCCGCGCCGCCCGCGCCGGCGGTGACCAGGGCCAGTGCCGCCAGAATCCGGTAGGTGGTGTTGGCACCGGAGGCGGCGGCGTGCGGCGCGGCGGTGCCGGGGTAGCCGATGGCCACCACGATGAGCGCGGTGGCCGCCACCGGGATGCCGACCAGCGCTCCGTAACTCAGCAGGGCCCGGCGCGCGGTGACCGCCGGGCGCAGGTTTTCGGCGTCAGCCATCCCGGCGGCCCCCCGTCGCCCGGTACGGGCATCCGGTGGCCTTGGCCGGAAGGAGTCGATGGGAACCGGTGGACGCTATGTGGTTCATGTGAACTCCTGGGTCGCTCCCCGCGTGAACCGACCGATCCTTGCCAAGTTACCCACCACGGACGGCCGGGCGGCGAACTCAGGCCACCGCCTTGTCGCCTCCGGTGCGCGGCAGTGTGTCAACGCGCGCAGGGTTGACGCCGGTTGGCGCGTAAAGAGGGGTGAGACCGGCACAGCGCACGGTGGATCCAGGGGGGCGAGCGGCGCATGGGGGCTTTGTTCGCGGACGGCCAGGACCGGGACGGGGACGACGTACGGTGGGCGGACCGGGCCGCCCCGGGGCCGGCCGCCTGGCGCGGGCTGCTGGCCGAGCCGGCGCTGGCCCGGCTGCTCGGCCGGCCGCTGGTGGACGACGCGCTGGACGCGCTGGACCGGTTGGTGCCGCCGGAGATCGCGGTGCATTCGCTGCGCACCTTCCTGCTGGCCGACGCCTACGCCCGGCGCCACGGTGTCGGCTACGACGCGCCGGGGCTGCTGGCCGCCGCCGCCTTCCACGACACCGGACTCACCGGTGCCGCCGCCGGACGGGGTCCGTTCCCGCGCCGTTCGGCGGCGGTGCTCGACCGCTTCCTGGTGGCCCACGCGGTGGGTGAGGCCCGCCGGCGGGCGCTGGTGCGCGCGGTTTCCGGACACATGCGGCCGTGGCCGGGGCGGGGCGCCGGCACCGAGGCGCGGCTGCTGCACTTCGGGGCCTGGCTCGATGTGACCGGGCGGGGCGGGCGGCAGGTGCCCGGTGAGCGCCGCCGGCTGGCCGCGCTCGCCCCGACGCCGTGGTTCCCGCTCACCTTCACCGTGCGGCTGGCCGCCTGCCGGCTGCACCGCACGGCGCCCGGGCCGTCCGCCGCGGGCCGCCGGACGACCGCTTGACCGCCGCTTCCCGTGTCGTGAAAGGACCGAGACATGCAAGACGACCAGCGTGTGTTCGATGTGGCCGTGATCGGCGGCGGCATCGGGGGGACGATGCTGGGAGCCATCCTGGCGCGCCATGGCGTGCGGGTGCTGCTGCTGGAGGGAAGCGGCCACCCCAGGTTCGCGATCGGCGAGTCCACCGTGCCGGAGACCACCTTCGGGCTGCGGGTGCTCGCCCGGCGCTACGACGTCCCGGAGATCGAGCACCTGGCCACCAACTCGGCGCTGCGCCGCAACGTCTCCTCCAACTGCGGGGTGAAGCGCAACTTCGGCTTCGTCTACCACCGCGAGGGGGAGCCGACCCGGCCCAAGGAGTGCACCCAGTACCCCACCTGGGGCCCGCCGTTGGGGCCCGACTCGCACTACTTCCGGCAGGACGTGGACGCCTACATGTTCCGCGTCGCCGTGGAGTACGGGGTGACCGCGTACACCCACACCCTGGTGGACGACGTGAAGTTCGAGGAGGACGGGGTCACCCTCGTCACCCGGGAGAAGGGCACCTTCCAGGCGTCGTACGTGGTGGACGCGGGCGGGATGCGGGCCGTGCTGCCGGAGCGGCTGGGGCTGCGCAAGGAGGCGCCGTACCGTACGCGGTCGCGCACCATCTACACCCACATGGTCAACGTGCTGCCGTTCGACACCGTGGGGCCGCCGCGCAAGCAGCACGGGATGCCGAGCCCGTTCAGCGAGGGCACGCTGCACCACCTGTTCGAGGGCGGATGGTTCTGGGTGATCCCCTTCGACAACCACTCGGGGTCCACCAGCGGGTTGTGCAGCGTGGGGCTCAACCTGGACATGGAGCGCTATCCGCGGCCGGCCGAGGTGGCGCCGGAGGAGGAGTTCTGGCAGCACGTGCGCCGGTTCCCGTCGGTGGCGCGGCAGTTCGCGAACGCCCGGGCGGTGCGGCCGTACGTGGCCACCGACCGCACGCAGTTCTTCTCCGACCAGGTGGTCGGCGACCGCTGGTGTCTGATGCCGCACGCCAGTGACTTCATCGACCCGCTGTTCTCCAGCGGGCTGGCGGTGACGGTGATGGCGCTCAACGCGCTGGGGCACCGGCTGATCGACGCGGTGCGCAAGCAGGACTTCGCCACCGAGCGCTTCGACTACCTCCAGGTGTGGATCAAGCGCATGTTCGCCTTCTACGACGACCTGGTGTCGTGCAGTTACATCTCCTTCGACGACTTCGAGCTGTGGAACGCCTGGACCCGGGTGTGGACGCTCACCACGCTGTACGGCACCAACGGGCAGAACCAGGCGGCGGTCGAGTTCGAGAAGTCCCAGGACCCGGCGGTCTTCGCCATGCTGGAGCGGGCTCCGTACCGGGGGCTGCAGGGCGCCGACAACCCGTGGGTGGAGCAGATGTTCACCCGGTGCCGGGACACCATGCTGGCGTACCGGGCCGGTGAGCTGAGCCGGGAGGAGACGGTGGCCAGGCTCTTCCACGCCATGCGGGAGAGCGGGCTCTCCCCGGCGGTGTGGGGCACGCTCGACCCCGAGGACCGGTGTCCGGCACGGGCGTTCACGATGTGGCCGCTGATGAAGCTGCTGGTGTGGGGGAAGTTCTTCGCCCCGCGCCATGTGCGCGGCAAGTACCTCACCGGCGGCGCGGGGCTGGTCGGCCGGGAGGCGGTGCAGGCGTACGCCGCGGAGCTGCGGCACGGCTCGCGGCTGGTGAACGAGACGGTGCGCGACATGTGGTTCAACTGGAACCGGGACTGGGCGCGCAAGCCGGCCCCGCGTACCACGGGCGAGCCGCCGCGCTGAGTGCGGTGGCGGCCCGGCAGGCCGGTGACACCTTCCCGGTGTCACCGGCCTGCCGCCGGATAGGTCCCTCGAAAGACTGAAAAATAAATATGGAGAGATGACCACGCCGGGGGCGGTAATACACGCCGGGAGACGATTTCACCGGCTCTCTCGGAAACATTTCCGGATGCCCTCCGGAACAGCACCGAGGCGATTCCCGGGACACCTCATTCGAATGAGCGTAAGCCGGAAGACCACGGTTTGTCGACGCGACACCCCGGGTAGGAAATGCCCGGCGACCGACGGAGTGAATCACCGGTCGTGGACATCCTGCCCTTTCGAGACATCGGGCCACGATTGACATGGAGTTGCGAAACCCCGCACGCCGGTCCCCCGCCGAATGCTCCTGGGAGGACATCTTCCAGCATCAGGAGCGTCTCATGCGTCTGGTACGCCGAAGACTGCCGAATTCCGCGGATGCCGAGGACTGCGTTCAGGAGACCATGATGCGTGCCGCCGCCCACACCACGCTGGACCGTCAGCGCCTCGGCCCCTTCCTGACCTCGGTGGCGATGCGGCTGTGCATCGACTTCTACCGCGACCAGGACCGCCGCAAGCGGCTGCTGCAACGGGCCGCCGTGGTGGACGAACCGGAGACCCCCGAGGAGGGCGTGTGCGACGAGGATTTCGGCAGATGGCTGCTCCAACAGGCGCAGCTCCTGCGGGGAAGGGAACAGCAGGTAATACTGGCGCGCGCCGACGGCATTTCCACGGCGGAGTTCGCCCGCATCCACAAGATTTCCGTGAAGGCGGCGGAAGGCGCGTTCACCCGAGGTCGGGCACGACTTCGGATGGCCTGCGCGAAGGCATTGGAAGGCGCCACTGGATAACCGCCGGCGGAACCCCTTCCGCACAGTGGGTCCCGGTCCGCCCGGGATTTATTGCGCGGGACCAGAAAACAGCCCGGAAGGAACTTGTCCCATGGCATCGAACAAAAACACGCAGGAAACCATCAAGGACTTCATCGGCAACATTACGGACAGCTACAAGCTGGCCTTCGACGAAATCCTGAACCGAGCGGGCACGACCAGCGCGATCGGCGGTCAGAACCAGTCCGGGGCGAACGCCCTGCAGTCGATGGCCGGGCTGCCGCAGAACGTGGTGGGCGCGCTCACCGCGCTCGGCGCCAACCCGCTGGCGTCGGTGGCCGGGGCCGCGGCCCCGCTGACCGCGCTGGCCGGCCAGGCCGCCTCCGGCGCCGCCTCGGCGGCCAACCCGCTCGCCGCGCTCGGCGGCGCGGGCAACCCGCTGGGGGCGCTGGCCGGCGCCGCCAACCCGCTGGGCGCCCTCGGACAGGTGGGCCACCTGGCCGGCAGCGCCGGGCAGACGGTCGCCGGGCTCGGCGAGTCGGTGCAGGCGCTGGCCACGCTGCCGCAGAAGTTCAACCAGCTGGTGGACATGGTGGCGCAGCTCACCTCACTGGTGCAGCGCATCCCGGGGGTCGGCGGGCCGGCCCAGCCCGGCCAGCCCGGCCAGCCGCCCCAGGTCTGACCCCGGCCGACGGTGTCCCGCCCGGAGCGACCACCGGGCGCAAGTGAACTCGACCGCGAAGGAGGCTCGCCACGGTGGCGTCTGTTGTCGGCGATCGGCTGCGTGTGGTGGTGAAGGTCCTGGGCAGTCTCGTCAGCGACGAGGTCGGCCAGGTGACGCGCGAACGCCGGCGGGCGAAGCGGGACGACCGGGCCCCGGCGGAGGCGGAGGAAGCCGCCGCCGGGGCCGACCAGCGGCGCGCCAAGGCGGTGCGCCACGCGCTGGAGAGCCTCGGTCCGTTCTATGTGAAACTCGGTCAGATCCTGTCGACCCGGCCCGACATGGTGCCCGAGGCGGTCCGGGCCGAGTTGCAGAACCTCCACGACCAGGTGGACGTCCAGCCGTTCTCGGTCTTCGAGCCGGTGCTCGCCCGGGACCTGGGGCCCGACTGGAAACTGCGCTTCGACGACATCGACACCCTCGCCCCGCTGGGCGCCGCCTCGCTCGCCCAGGTCTACCGGGTCGTGCTGCCGGGGGGACGCGCCGCGGTGGTGAAGATCCAGCGGCCCGGGATCCGCGAGAGCGTCTTCGCCGACATGGCCATGATGCGCCGGGCCTCCCGCGTCCTGGCGAAGGTGGCGCCCCGGTTCAACGAGGTCATCGACGTCGAGGCGATGCTCGGCGCGGTCTTCGACGCGATGGAGCCGGAGCTGGACTTCACCGGCGAGGCGCGCAACATGGACGAGGCACGCGCCCATGTGCGCCGTTATCGCACCCTGTCGGTGCCCCGGGTGGTGCACGCCACCCCCAGGGTGCTGGTGCAGTCGCTGGCGCCCGGGGTCTCCGTACGCCATCTCGACCGCGGTCTGTTCACCGACTCCGAGCGCATCGAGATCGGCCGGGACCTGCTGCGCTTCATGTACCGCGGTTACTTCGTCGACCGGGTCTTCCACGCCGATCCGCACGCCGGCAACGTCTTCGCGGCGCCCGGCGGCCCGGCCACCCTGATCGACTGGGGCATGGTGGGCCGGCTGGACCGGCGCACCAGCCTGCAACTGCTGCCGCTGTTCATGACGTTGGCGCAGAACGACGGTCACGGACTGGCCCAGCACTGGGCGGAGATGGGACGGATCACGGCGTGGTCGGACATGCCGGCGTTCGCCGCCGACATGGCCGCCTTCGTGCCGAAGGTGTCCCATCTGTCGCTGGAGGACCTCAACTTCGGGGTGTCGCTCACCACGGTGCTGCAGAAGGCGTCCCGGCGCGGGATCGGCTCGCCGCCGGCGGTCTCGCTGCTGGGCAAGTCCTTCGCCAACCTGGACGGTTCGGTGCGCTGCCTGGCACCGGAGATCACCTTGCCGGAGGTGTTCAAGGGCGAGGTGCCGGGCATCCTGCGCTCGCTGACCAGGGAGTTGTTCTCCGGCGCCCAGATCGCCCGGACCACGATGGAGTTGATGCTGGCCGCGGTCGCCGGCCCGGAGCAGATGCGCAGCGTGCTGGCGGATCTGTCCAACCGGCAGCTCGCCTTGCAGGTGCACGAGCCGCGTACGCCGGCGGCCAAGGGCGGTCAGCGTCCCGTCCGGCCGTCGGTCGGCATGTTCGCGCTGGGCGCGCTGGCCCTGATGGCCGGCCGCCGGGGCGCGCGCTGAGGCGGCCGTGCGCCGTTCCCGTTCCTCTTCGCCGAAAGGACCACCATGCCGGAGAGCCCCGTACCCCTGTCGCCACCGGAGATCCTGATCCGCCCGGAGGCACTGTGGACGGCGGGCGCGCACGCCCAGGAGGCGAACCGCCCGACGCCGTTGGTGCACGATCCGTGGGCCGCCGAGTTCCTGGCGGCGGCCGGGTTCACCGGGGGGCCGCCCGGGAACGGGCCGTTGCAGCAGCTGCTGCCGGACTGGATGGTGGTGCGCACCCGGTTCTTCGACGACTTCCTGCTGGCCGCGGCGGAGACCGGGCGGCGCCAGGTGGTGCTGCTCGGCGCCGGCCTCGACGCCCGGGCTTTCCGGCTGGAGTGGCCGGACGGGGTGCGGGTGTTCGAGGTGGACGACGCGTCGGTCTTCGCGCTGAAGGAACGGGTGCTGGGCGGGCGGCGTCCGCCCCGGGCGGAGCGCACGGTGGTCGAGGCGGACCTGGCGGCCGACTGGGGGCCGGCGCTGATCGCCGCCGGGTTCGACCCCGCGCGGCCCACGGCGTGGCTGTGCGAGAGCCCGTTGTACTTCCGCGAGCCGGACCAGGTGGCCGCGGTGGCCGCGGTGATGGCGGCGCTCTCCGCGCCGGGCAGTACGTTCTCCGCCGAGTGCGTCAACGCGCGGGCCGCCGGTTCGCCGTTCGTGGCGCCGTTCCTGACGTCGCTGGCCTCGCGCGGGCTGGGGTGGCACTGGCAGATCGGTGACCCGGTCAACTGGTGGGGCTCGCTGGGCTGGGCCACCCAGGTCGCCGATCTGTTCGCGCTGCCGTACGCCATGGAGCGGTTCGCCACGCTGCTGCCGTTCCTGACCAAGGCCGGTGCGGCCAAGGTGGTCTTCCTGGTCACCGGCGTGCGATGAGCGCTGCGACGCGAAGGTCCCGGGGCGTGATCGCCCCGGGACCTTCGCGTCGGCCCGCCGCGCGTCAGCCGGTGTGCGCCTTGTCCAGCTCCAGCAGCGACGCCAGCCACAGGTCGGGGATCTCGTCGGCGGTGGGCAGCGCCCGGTCGTGGACGAAGGTGAACCGGGCGTTGCCGCCGCAGCCGGTGAGGACGGCCACGCACATCACGCCGGCGATGGCGTCGGTGAACACGGCCGCGTTGACCACCGGATCGCCCTGGTACGTGAACGGGTCGCCGAGGTTGACGCCGCTGGTGACCGCGGCCACCGTCGAGCCGTGCACCATGCGCTTGCCGAGGTTGGCCGCGATCCGCCGCGGGGTGGCCGTCATCAGCAGCCGGGTGGCGTCCCGCTGTCCGCTGCGCCGCAGCCGGGCGGTGCGTGCCATCACCGCGGCCAGCGCGCCGAACGGCGAGTCCTGGTCGCACGGGAGCAGCAGCCGGGCGGTGACCATCCGGTTGCCCGGGGCGTGTTCCTCCCCCGCCCGGCGCACCGACATCGGCACCACGACCGGCAGCGGCGGATGGACGGCGCCGTTCTCCTTGGCGTGCCAGGTGTGCACGGCGTGGGCGAGCGCGGCGAGGTAGACGTCGTTGACGCTGCCGCCGACCGCCCGGCCGATGGCGCGCAGCCGGGCCACCGGGGTGTCGACGTGGCAGACCTCGGTGACCCCGGTGGGGCGGGCGGCGAACGCGGGCATGGGGCCCGCGTCGCGGAAGGCGGCGGCGACGTATCCGAGGGTGTCCAGGAAGCCGCGGGCCCGGGGCCGGGAGGGACGGTGCGCGGGCGGCCCGCCGCCGGGTTCGTCGGCGAGCAGCGCGCGGACGGTGTGCGCGGCGCCCGCGCCGTCCTGGAGGGCGTGCGGCGCCCGCAGCACGACCCGGTAGCCGCCCTCGGTGCCGTGCACCAGCCACAGGTCCCAGGGGGGTCCGTCGAGACCGGGCAGCGGGCGGGAGAGCATCCGGGTGGCGATGTGCCCGTCGTCCAGCGGGCCGGGGAGCGACAGTTCGCGGACGTGGCGGGTGAGGTCGAGGCGCTCGACGCGTTCCAGCGCCCGGCGGGAGGTGGTGACCCGGCAGCCGAGCACCGGGACGCGCCCGGCGCGTTCGGCGACCCGGGCGCGCAGCGCGTCCAGGGTGGGCGGCGGACCGGCGAAGTTGAGCATGAACACGGTGGGCAGCGTCTTCTCCCCGCCGCTTTCCAGGAAGGCCAGGTCCGCCGCGCCGAGCGGCACGGTCCGTGCGGTGCGGGGCTGTGGGTGCATCGCGGCTCGCTCTCTGGTTGCCGGTTTCGCCGGGTCGGGTGGGTCGAAGTGGCCGGGGGCGCTCAGCAGTTGCGCCGGGCGGCGCGGCCCGCGGTGGCCAGCGCGGCGCGCAGCAGCGGACGGGCCGGGGCGGGCAGCGGCAGGCGGGGGGCGCGGGAACGGTGCCAGGGCAGCGGTCCGCCCGGCTCCGGGCAGCCCTCGCCGAGCAGTTCGCCGGCCAGGTGGGCACCGTGCGCGACCGACATCGCCAGGCCGTGGCCGCAGCAGCCGCCGACGTACCACACCCCGGGCCGGCCGGGCACCGGGCCGACCACCGGCAGGCCGTCCAGGGTGTGGCCGATGCGGCCGGCCCAGCGGTGGGTCACCGGTACCCCGGCGAGTTCGGGGTGGAGTCCGCGGACCCAGCCGGCCAGCCAGGCCCAGGCACGCCCGCGGGCCCGGTCCGCGTGGCGGGCGTCCGGGTCCGGGAGGTGGGTGACGGTGCCGCCGCCGGCCACCAGGCCGCCGTCCGGCAGCAGCCGGAAGTAGGGGGCGAGCGGCATCGCGTCCACCACCGAGAGGGCGCCGCCGCCCAGCGCCTTGCGGGCGGCGGGCGGCAGCGGCGCGGTGGCGATGGCGTAGACCTGCAACGGCAGCACCGTGCCGACCGGCGCCCCGGCCGCGGCGGCGGCGCCGACGGCGAGCACGGCCTGCCCGGTGCGCACGGTGCCGTGCGGGAAGACCAGCCGCGTGCCGCCGGGACGTCCCGCGCGCACCTCGCGCAGCGGGCTGGCGCCGTACAGGTGCACCCCCTTGGCGGCGCAGGCGGTCGCGAGGGCGCGGGTGAGCGCGGCCGGGTCGAGGGTGGCGGCGTCGCGGTACAACAGGGCGGCGGTGTACGGCGGTTCGAGGCGGCGGCGCAGCGCGGTGCGGGTGAGCACCGGCACGTCGAGGCCGAGGGCGCGGTAGGCGTCGGCCTGCCGGGTCAGCGCGATGAGTCCGCCGGGCGAGCGGGTGGCCACCAGTTGCTCTCCGGGGCGGACCCCTCGGCGCACCCCGAGGCGGTCGCACAGGTCGAGGACGTCGGCCACCGCGCGCAGGCTCGCCTGGTACATCCGGCGCGCGGTGGCCGGGCCGTAGCGGCGGACCGCGACGTCCACGGCGGGGCCGGCGCGCGGTCCGAGCAGCCCGGTGCCCCGGCCGCTGGCGCCGGCCCCGGGGTGGCCGGCATCGACCACGGCGATGTGCAGCCCCGGGGCGCGGTGGGCGAGGTGGTAGGCGGTGGAGAGCCCGGCGAGACCGGCGCCGACGACGGTGACGTCGGCGCCGGTCTCGCCGGTCACGGCAGGCAGCGGGGACAGCGCCGGGCCGCCGTCGTCCGGCACCCAGCAGGGGGTGCCGTCCGGGGCTGGGGTCATCCGGCCTCGCCCCCCGTGGCGCCGGTGAGCGTGCCGAAGCGGCGGTCGTGCCACAGCAGCGGGCGCCCGCCGCCCACGTGGACCGCGGCCACCCGCCCGACCACCAGGTGGTGGTCGCCGTACCGCCGCACGTCGGACAGGAGGCAGACGGTCCACGCCAGCGCGCCGGAGAGCACCGGGACGCCGAGCACCTGGCGGCCCTGGGCGCCGGCGAACCGTTCGGCGGCGGTGGCGGCGGGGTCGGCGAACCGGGCGGCGAGGCCGCTTTGCTCCTCGCGCAGCAGGTGGACCGCGAAGGAGCCGTTGCCGCGGATGGCGGTCAGCGTGCGGGAGCCGTTGCGCAGGCAGGCCAGGAGCAGCGGCGGGCGGGCGGAGAGCGAGGTGACGGCGGAGACCGTCATGCCCAGCGGTCCGTCCGGGCCTCGGGCGGTGACCACGGTGACACCGGCCGCGAGTTTGGCGTACAGCCCGAGGCAGCGGGCGGCGTCGGGGCCCGGCTCGGCGTCCAGCGGGTCCCAGCCGGGTCCGTCCGCCGCGGTGGCCGGACGGTGGCCGGTGGCGGCCTCAGCCACGAGCGGCGACGGCGGGTTCACCCTGCGCCTCCTCGACGATCTCGGCGCCGGTCAGCCCGTGCAGGATGCGGGCGATGTTGGTGCGCAGGGTGGATTCGGCGACCGGGTCGATGATCTCGGACAGGGTGGGGATGCCCAGGTCGAAGTCGGCGGCGAAGGTGATCAGGGTGCCGCCGTCCCGGGGGGCGCAGTGCCAGCTGCCGTTGAAGACCTCGAAGTCGCCGGTGAGCTGTTCGAAGGTGATGGAGAGCGTCTCGGGGGAGAACGCGTCCCGTTCCCGCCAGCGCATCAGCCCGTTGCGGAACGAGACGGTCCACTCGGAGACCACCGAGCCGTCCGGCAGCGGTGCCTGGACGAGCACCTCCCGTACGGTGTCGGTGAGTTCGGGGTACCGGCGGAAGTCGCTGATGCGCTCGTAGGCCGCGGCTGGTTGCAGCGCGTGGGCCATCGCGTGCAGGACCACATGGCGCATGGTGTGCCTTTCTGGGGTGCGGTGGGCCGCCGGGTGGGCGGCGGGGACGGCGTGCTGCGGCGAGTTCAGCCGGGCAGCCGGGCCGCGGTGACGCGCAGCGCGTCGGCGAAGGTGGTCAGGAACAGCTCCACCGCGGCGTCGTCCACCACGGCGGGCGGGGTCAGCCGCAGCACGGTGGTGGAGTTGAGCGAGTGGTTGACCAGCACGTCGCGGCCGACCATCTCCAGGACGAGTTCGCCGACCGCCTGTTCGCGGTGGAACTCGATGCCGATCAGCAGCCCCTTGCCGCGTACCTCGCGCACGAGCGTGCCGAGGTGGGGCGCGCACACCTGCCGTACCCCGGCCAGCAGCCGCTCGCCGAGCGCGGCGGCGCGGGCCACGGTCTCCTCGCGCACCATGGTCCGCACGGTGGCGAGCGCGGCGGCGCAGGCGATCGGGGAGGCGCCGAAGGTGGAGGTGTGCAGGTACGGGTCGCGGCTGAAGGGGGCGTACGCCTCCTTGGTGGCGGCCACGGCGGCCACCGGGACGACGCCGCCGCTGAGCCCCTTGCCGATCAGCAGCGCGTCCGGCGCCACCTGTTCGGCGTCCACCCCCCACCAGCTGCCGAGGCGGCCCATGCCGGTCTGGATCTCGTCGACGATCAGGAAGGCGCCGTGGTGGCGGCAGAGCGCGGCGACCTCGGCGAGGTAGCCGGGGGGCGGGATGCGTACCCCGCCCTCGCCCTGCACCGGTTCCAGCACGAAGCAGGCGCGCTCCCCCAACCGGGCGAGCACGGCGGCGAGTTCGGCGGCGTCGCCGTGGGTCACCTCGGTGACGCCGGGGAGCAGTGGCCGGAACGTCTCCTGGTACTTGGGGTTGGCGGTGACGCTGAGCGCGCCGAACGTCTTGCCGTGGAAGCCGCCGCGGGTGGTGACGATGGCGTCGTGGCCGCCGGCCCGGGCGAGCTTGAGCGCGGTCTCGGTGGCCTCGGCGCCGGAGTTGACGAAGTGGATGTGGTCGAGTCCGGGCGGGGTGTGGGCGGCCAGCGCCTCGGCGGCGTGGGCGGCCACCGGTTCCAGGAAGACCCGGGTGGCCAGCGGGTGGGTGTCGATCTGCCGGTGGACGGCGGCGACCACGGCCGGGTGGCGGTGGCCGAGCAGGAAGACCCCGTAGCCGCCGAAGTCCAGGAAGCGGCGGCCGTCGTCGGTGTGGACCCACGGCCCGCCGGAGCCGACCTCGGCCATGCCGCCCAGTACGGTGCCCATCACGGCCCGGCCGCTGCCGAGGTGGCGGCGGTACAACTCGGCGACGTCGGGCCGCGGTTCGCCGGCCGCGGCCGGTGCGGGTACGGCGGCGGGGCGGACGGGGGCGCTCACGAGGCCATCTCCCGCACCCCGGCGCCGGCCGCGACCCGGCGGTCGAGCAGTCCGGGCCTGCCCTCGGCCCAGCTGTCCACGTTGCGGCGCAGCGCGGCGCGGATCGCGGCGTGGCTGGGGCGCCGGCCGATGCCGTCGACGCCCATCGAGGAGTCGAAGGGCAGCTCCCGCTGGAAGACCAGCAGCAGTTCGGCGTAGTAGCGGAAGCGCTTGCGCATCGTCTCGGGCAGCGCGGTGCCCTCCAGCATCGGCAGCAGCAGCCGGTGCACCGCCTCGACCGGGATCAGCCGTGGCGAGGGAGGTTTGGGCAGCCCGTTGTCGACCGCGAACTCCTGGCAGACCTCGACCACTTCGCGCAGCAGCGGTGCCTCCTTGCCGGCCGTCAGCCAGTACTCGCCGCCGGTGACGCCGGCCCGGACCAGGTCGCCGGTGGCGCGGGCCACGAAGTCCTGCGGCACCATGTCCACCCGGGCCTCCGGGGCGCCCGGCAGCACCGGCACCTGGCCGAGGACGATGGCGCCGAGCGCCTTGGTGAGCCCTTGCTGGCCGGCGATCCGGCCGGTGCCGGAGTCGCCCATGACGACGGAGGGGCGCAGGATGGCGCCGGGCTGCCCGCTGTCGCGCACCATCTGTTCGGCCGCGGTCTTGGAGGCGAGGTAGGCGGCGGCGCCGGGGAAGCGTTCCCGGTCCTCCTGGCCCAGTTCGCTGGCGACGAAGGCGGTGCTCATGTAGTAGAACGGCGCGTCGGCGCGGGCGGCCAGCTCCAGCAGGCCGGCGGTGCCCTGGGTGTTGGTGTGCCAGATGTCCTCGGGCGGGGTGCGCCAGTTGGTCTGGGCGGCGGAGTGGAGGACCACGTCCACCTCGGTGGCGAGCTGGTAGCGCTCGCGGGCGGTGAGCCCGAGACCGGGGGCGACCAGGTCGGCGCCGACCTCGCGGACCCGGGGGTCGGCCAGCGGCCGGTGGTGGCGCAGGCAGACCAGGTCGAAGTCGCGGACGAGTTCGTCGATCAGCGCCCGGCCGAGCACCCCGGAGCCGCCGGTGAGCAGCAGGGTGGGGCGCCGGCGGCCGGGCGCCGGGTGGGGTGACGCGGTGGTGGGACGCAACGGGTACGTGGACATGGTGTGGTTCCCCCTGCGGGTTCGCGGTGTGGCCCGGTGCCGCGGGCGGGACGGTGTGCGGCGGCCGGGCGCGGGCGTGGGGTCAGGCGATGGACAGCGGCCGGTCGGCGAGGTAGTCGGCGAGCGGGCCGGTCATCCGGGCGCGGGACGGCGGGTGGAGGGCGAGCCCGTGGGCGCAGGCGGCCAGGTGGCCGATCTCGTCGGAGGTCATGAAGTTGAGCCCGCCGAGGAGTTCCACCGCGCGCGGGACCACCCGGGCGATGGTGTCCTGCACGGTGTAGCGCACGAACAGGGCGTCGACGAGGGTGGATTCGTCCGGGCCGCCCTCGTCCACCCGGCGCGCGATGCCCTCGGCGGCGGCCATCGCGCCCTCGGTCTCCACCAGCAGCCGCACCCGCTCGTGCTCGGGGATCTTCTCGTTGAGCAGCACCCGTTCCACCACGGCGCTGGCGGCGCCGAGGTAGCTGCCGGTCATCAGCATCTGGAACCAGACCAGGCCGGCGGTCTGGAGGTCGTCGAGCTGCTGTCCGGCCGGGGCGGCGGTGCGCACCAGCAGTTCCGGCGGGACGACGACGTCGGTGAGGGTGACCTGTTCGCTCTCGGCGCCGGCCAGGAAGGAGCTGGACCAGAAGTCGCTGACGGTGAGCCCTTCGCTGTCGGCGGGCACCAGCGCCACCGCCAGCTCCTCGCCCTGGCCGTCCTCGCGCGGCACCATGACGCTGGCGGTCAGCAGGTCCATGGAACGGGCCAGGCTGCACGGGCGTTTGACGCCGCTGATGCGCACCCCGTCCGGGGTGACCCGGGCGGTCATGGTGGGGTCGAGGATGCCGGTGCCGGGGCGTCCCTCGGCGAAGCCGGAGGCGACGATGCGGTTGCCCGCCGCCACCCCCTCGATCAGCATCCACTCCAGTCCGTCGCCGCTGTTGCCGTCCCCGAGGCCGACCAGGGTGGCCATGGAGAAGTGGTGCATGGTGGTGGCCACCGCCAGCGACGGGGAACGAGCGCCGATGGCCCGCTGCACCCGCAGCGCGTCCAGCGCGGTGGCCCCCTTGCCCTGGTGGGACTCGGGCACCAGCAGCCCGGGGCCGCCGCCGGCCCGGAACAGCTCGATACCGGGGCTGCGCGGGCGTTCCAGCTCCATCAGCGGCACTTCCCGCAGCCCGGCGTCCAGGTCGGGCAGGAGCTTGGCCAACGCGGTGCGTTCGCGGTCGAGGAATCGCATAACCGGACGTCCTTCCGGCAGTGGGGACCATGGGCTGAAGGGCCTTGGGCGACCTGGGGCCCCGGGGCGGCCGGCGGCGGTGGGCGGGGCCGGCCGCCGCGCGGGTCACAGCGCGTTGGTGGCGCGCAGCAGGCGGAGCACCGCGGTCAGGCTGGGCCGGCCGCGGAAGGCGATGTACTCCGGCAGTACGGCGTGCGGGGCCCACTTCTCCTTGTAGTCGAGCTGGCTGGCGGCCGGGTAGACGGCCTTGCCGTGCTCGGCCAGCAGCCGTACCACGCGGGCGAACGTGCGGCTGGCGCCGGGGAGTTCGCAGGCCGGGTCGAGGCCGGTGAAGGGGGTGAAGCCGAAGTGCAGCCAGCCGGCGCCCTCCTCGGTCATCCGCTCGATGGCGGTGGCGTTGACGGCCTCCATCACCCCGGGGGGCGCGTCGGGCCGCCGCCGGCTCAGGTCGTGCAGCCAGCCGGGTCGGCTGCCGAAGACCGGGGAGTAGTTGATGTAGCACACGGCCGAGCCGTCGATGCGGCCGACGAAGAGCCGCCGGTGGCGTTGGAGCGGACCGGTGCGCTGGCCGACCAGGAAGCGCAGCTCCTTGGCGTGTCCGCCCTTGTCCCGCAGCCAGCACCGGTCGATGGCGTCCAGCTCGGCGGTGTCGTCGCCGACCTCGGCCTCGGTGACCTCCAGCCCGGCGCGGCGGGCCCGGGAGATCTTGTTGCGCAGCCGTACGAAGGGTGAGCCGCGCAGGGTGAAGCGGGTGAGGTCGACGGCGTAGGAGGCGCCGAGCTGGTTGACGGTGAAGCCGCGTGCCGCGTACAGCTCGGCGTCGTCGCGTTGCAGCTGGACGGCGACGAGCCGGCGGCCGGAGTGTTCGGCGAACGCGTCGAGCAGCGCGGCGCGGTCGCCCTCGGCGGCGAACGGCCCGCCGAACTGGAACACGTGGCGCCCGGACTTCAGGTAGGCGCACGCGCCGTCGAAACGGCCGTCCTGGAAGTATTCGTTGCCGCTGTTGAGCGCCAGGAACGCGCTGGGGTTGTCGCTGTGCACGGCGAGGGTGTCAAGCACGGACGGCATCGGCGCCCTCCGCGAGGTCACGGCGGGCACCGGTCGGTGCCGTACGGTAATGGCGCTCGAATTCCGTGTAGGCCGGGTGCTTTTCCGGTTCGAAGGAGATGCCGAACGGTTTGAGGGAATTCCCGAACAGCGCCCGGTCGCCCATGAGATGGATCGGCAGCGCGAGCAGCGCCCATTCCGGTTTCACCAGCAGCGCCCAGCCGGCGGCGATCGCGGTGGCGGTCACCAGGCTGTGCATGAGGTTGTAGGCCACGTAGTAACCGCGGCCGATCCGCCCGTCGGAGCTGCGCCGGAAGGCGATCGCGCCGGGCAGGTAGCCGATGGCGTCGATTCCCGCGAACAGCCCGGCGAAGACCGGCCAGCGGATGTCGGTCAGATGGCGGTAGGCGAGCACCAGCGAAATCACGAGCGCGGTCAGCCATTCCAGTCTGGAGAGCCGGAAGGTGACCTTTGTCTCAAAGCGGTTCTTCGCATCCACGACGGCGCTCCAGGGATGTCGCGGCAGGGGCGGGCTGCCCGGCATCGCCGCCCCCACCAGGATGTCTTTTCACCCCTGTTTACGCACCAGGGTGGCCAACCCCTCGTGGAATAAGCCGACTTGCCTACCGGTGCCACCGGGGCGCGGAACGGTACGCCGGTCGGGTCGCCGGTACGCCCGCGCCGGGCCGGCCCGTCAGGCGGGCGCGGTCCGCCCGGTGGCCGTGGGGCGGCGCAGCCGGCGGGCCTGCCGCAGGAGGCGTTCCTCGGCGGCGGGGAGCGCCTTGGGGGCGAGGACGGCGGCGCCGAGGGCGACGGCCACCCCGGCCCAGGCCACCGGGCCGAGCGGGGTGCAGCCGAAGAAGTGGCTGACGCCGGGGGTCTGCACCAGCGCGGCGAGCACGACGGCCGAGCCGAGGACGGTGCCCAGCACCAGCGGGCTGCGCCGGCGTCCCACGACGGTCTGGGCGAGCTGCGCGCCGACCAGGCCGCACAGCGCCATGGTGCTGGTGCGCCGGGCGGAGCCGGGGGTGAGGGTGCCGATCAGCCAGGCGGTGGTGGCGCCGAGCGCGGCGATCACCCCGCGCCGCCGGATCTGCCGGGTCAGCGGTGCCCCCAGCGCGGCGACCCCGGTGCCGCCTGTGTCCCCGGTGCCCTCGTCCGGCCCGGGGCGGTCCTGCGGGGTGACCGCGAGCGCCATCGCCGGGAACATGTCGGTGAGCAGGTTGACCAGCAGCAACTGCCGGGTGGACAGCGGTGAGGCGCCGGAGAGCAGGGTGCCCAGCACGGTGAAGCCGACCTCCCCGGCGTTGCCGCCGAGCAGCATGCTGACAGCGTCGGCCACGCTGTGCCACAGCGCCCGGCCCTCGGCCACCGCCTCCAACAGCGGCAGCAGTTCGTCGCCGGTGAGCACCAGGTCGGCGGCGTTGCGGGCGGCGGCGGAGCCGCGGGCGGCGATCCCCACGCCGATGTCCGCGGTGCGGATCGCGGCGGCGTCGTTGGCGCCGTCGCCGACCATGGCCACCACCCGCCCGGCGGCCTGGAGGGCCTCGACGACCTGGAGTTTCTGTTCCGGGGCGACCCGGGCGACCACGTCGCAGTCGCGCAGCAGCGCGGCGCGGCCGTCGCGGTCGAGGGCGGCCAGCCGGTCGCCGGTGGCCACGGTGACGTCGGGCGGCCAGCCGAGGGCCACGGCGACCGCACGGGCGGTCTGCGGGTGGTCGCCGGTGAGCATCACGGGGCGCACGCCCGCCTGCCGCAACGCGGCGATCAGCGGCGCGGAGCCGGCCCGCGGGGCGTCGGCCAGGCCGATGAAGCCGAGGAGTTCCAGGTCGGCCAGGGGTTCGGCGAGCACGTCGGCGGCGGGGCGCCGGCCGGCCGCGCGCCGGGCCACCGCGATGATGCGCAGCCCCTGCCGGGCCAGTTTCTGCACGACGCGTTCGGGGTCGGCCGCCGTCCGACGGCAGGCGGGCAGGACGACTTCGGGGGCGCCCTTGACCACCAGCAGGGCGGCGGCGTCGCCGGGGCGGCCGACCGCGGCGGCGTAACCGCGGCTCGCCTCGAAGGGCTGCTGGGCCAGCGGGTGCCAGTCGGGGTCGGGCGGGGCGGCGGTGAGCACGGCCTCGTCGGTGGCGTGGGCGTGGGCGCCGGTGTCGTCGGCCTTGCGCGGGCAGGCGCGGGCGGCCGGCCGCAGGACGGCGGCGGCCCCGGCGCCGGATGGCGCGGTGGTGCCGTCGGCGGTGACCACGGTGACGACGTGCAGCCGGTTCTCGGTGAGGGTGCCGGTCTTGTCGAAGCAGATGGTGTCCATCCGGCCCAGCGCCTCCAGCGTGCGCGGGGCCCGTACCAGGACGCCGTGCCGGCTCAGCCGGCGGGCGGCGGCCATCTGCGCCACGGTGGCCACCAGCGGCAGCCCTTCGGGGACGGCGGCCACCGCGACCGCCACTCCCCCACCCACCGCGTCCCGTACCGGACGGCCGCGCAGCAGGGAGAGCCCGGTGACCACCGCGCCGCCGGCCAGGGTGAGCGGCACCACCTTGGACGTCAGCCGGCGCAGCCGCACCTGGACGCCGGCCGCGGCCGGGGCGCGGGCCGCCAGGGTCGCCGCCCGGCCCGCCTCGGTCTGCTCCCCGGTGCCCACCACGACGGCCCGGGCGCGGCCGGCCACCACGGTGGTGCCCTCGTAGACCATGCACCGGCGGTCGGCGACGGTGGCCCGCGGGGTGGCCGCGGGGTGTTTGGCGGTGGGCAGCGATTCGCCGGTGAGCGAGGACTCGTCCACCTCCAGGCCGTCCGCCTCCAGCAGCCGGCCGTCGGCGGGGACCACGTCGGCGGTGCCCAGTTCGATGATGTCGCCGGGGCGCAGCCGGGCGGCGTCGACGGTGGTGGCGCCGGCCTCGCCCACCCGGCGGGCCTTGCGCCGCTGGCCGACCGCGAGCGCCGCCAACGCCCTCTCGGCGCGCAGCCGTTGGACGCCGCCGACGGTGGCGTTGATGCCGAGGGCACCGGCCACCAGGAGGGCGTCGATGGTGGAGCCGAGCAGCGCGGAGGCGGCGGCGCCCACGGTGAGCACCGGGGTGAGCGGGTCGTCGAGTTCGGCCCGTACGGCGCCGGCCAGGTGGGCGGTGATCCGTACCGGGGTGAGGACCGGCAGCCGGGCGAGGGCGCCCGCGGCGCCGGCCGCCTTGGCGCGGACGGCGGCCGGGCCGCTGGGCGGCCGGGGGGCGACGGCGGCGATCCGGTCGAGCGCCTCGGCGGGTTCCAGGGCGTGCCAGTGGACGCGGGGGCGCGGGTGCGGCACCGGGCGGGTGGCGACCGTCAGCGCGGCCCGCCAGCCGGACAGCAGGGCGGCTGCCGCCGCGGCGTTGACCGGGCTGAGCCGGAAGCCGGCCGGGCGCGGGGCGTGGTGCGGGCGTCTGCCGCGGGTGATGACCAGCAGTTCGGACAGGGCGGCGCCGGCCTGCGCGAAGATCCTGGCGTGACGGCTGACCGTGCGGGCCGCCGGCACCGCCGTCAGCAGCCGCCAGACGCCCTGGAGTCCGTCGAGCGCGAGCAGGTCGGCGTCCCAGAGCACGGCGCTGTGCTCGTCGGTGACGGCCACCGCGAGGTCGGCGCGGAGCAGCCCGTGGCGCAGCCGGTCGGCCTCGGGGTCGAGTCCGGCCCGGCCGGGGGCCGGATGGCGGGCGGCGGGCACCCGGGCGACGGCGAGCACCACGTGTCCCTGGCGGTGCAGGCCGGCCACGATCTCGTCCAACGGGCGTTCCGCGCCGGCCACTTCGTCGGCGAGGGCGCGGAAGTCCTCCAGCGCCGGGTCGTCGGCGACGATGACCCGCAGTCCGGCGCGGCGGGCGGCGCCGAGCACGGCTTCGGCGCGGGGGTCGAGTTCGCGGCCGACGAGTACGGTGCCGACGTCCTCGCCGGCCGCGGTGGCGATCATCAGGCCGGTGGCGTCCTCGGCCGGCAGCGGGCCCGCGTCGGGCACCGGGCGCAGGTCCAGCGCGGGGCCGGCGCCGTCCGGTGGCGCCTCGCCGGGTGGCCGCAGCGCGGCGGTGGCCGCCTGCCACAGCCGGTCGTGGTCCCAGCCGGGCACGTTGGGGTGGACGTCGAGCACGGTGCGCCGGGTGCCGCGCAGCGCCTCGGGGTGGAGCACCACGGTGTCCACGCACTCCAGCCGCCGCAGCCGGTCGGGGTCGCGGACGAGCACCCCGTCGCGGGCGAGCGCGGTGCCCAGGGCCGCGGTGAAGGCGGCCGGGCCGTAGCGGGCGGCCTTGGGCGATCCGGCCAGCACCGCCTCGGCGGCCTCCGCCATGTCCCGGGTGAACAGCAAGGTGGTGGCGGCGCCGACGACGCTGCCGGTGACCGCCTGGTCGGCGTAGGTCTCGCCGGGGAGCGCGGCCAGCGGCGGGCGGGGGTGGCCGGTGGCGGGCGGGCTGGTCCGGTCCGGTACGCAGACGGTGTCGTGGGCGGCGTCGAAGGCGGCGGCGCGGGCCACCGCCGCGGCGAGCTGGCTGCCGCGCAGCGCCGCGTCGAGCAGCAGCGCGGTGGGAGCCTGCCCGATGCCGTGGGCGGCGGCGTTGACCGCGGTGAGGGCGAGGTCGGCGCCGGCCGGGCCGAGCAGGCCGGCCAGCCGGGAGCGTACCCGGGAGTCCTCACGCGCCAACGTGACCAGGGCGGTGACCAGCCGTGGCGCGCTGCGCAGATGGGCGGTGCGGGCGGTGAGGGCGGCGGCCACGCCGGCCGCGTCGCAGGCGAGGGCGGCGACCGCGGCGCGTACGTGGCGTACGTCGCCGGGGTGGACGGGGCCCTCCTCGGCGCGGTCCTCGGGCTGGTCGAGCTGGTGGTCGGCGGCGAGCCGGCCGGCCCGGTCGGCCACGCGGTCGGTGACGGCGTCCTCGGTGACCTGGACGACCAGCCGGCCCAGGCCGCCGTCCCAGTAGGCGGTGAGGACGTCGGGGTGTTCGGCCAGGAGCGCGGCGACCTTCCGGGCCCTGTCCTCCAGAGCGTGGGCGACCTGCGGGCGGGGCCGCAGCGGGAACTGGAGGCGTTTGCCGGCCTGCCAGGGGCCGCCCGGCCCGGCCAGCGCCTGGCGGGCGACCCGGCCGACCCGCACGGCGGTCGCGGTGGCCGCGGCGGCGCCGCCGACCGTGGTGCGCACCCCGGTGCCGGCCAGGTCCACCGCGGAGCGCACCGCGGCGCCGGCCGGGGGCACCACCAGCCGGGCGGCGTGCACCGGCGCGGAGAACGCCAGGTCGAGCCCGACGACGGGCAGGCGCGTGAGCAGCCGTGGAAGCATGTGCCACCTTCGGGTCACCCGGACGCCGTGGGGTCGGCGGGGCCGGCGGATGGGGGGTCAGCCGTGGTGTTTGGCGCGGGGTTTGGAGGACCGGGCGGTCTTGGCGGAGGGCTTGACGGTGCGGGCGGGGCGGGGCGCCTCGTCCGGGTGCGCGGTCTCGTCCTCGGGGTGCGGCTGCACGGTCTCGCGGGCCTGCGCCACGGTCTCGGCGACGTCCCCGGCGGGGGTGGTCTGCCGGGGGCGGGGCTGGGTGAGCCAGACCACGGCGGCGCCGGCCGCGGCCACCGGCCACTCGACCACCCCGACGGCGCCGAGCACACCGGCCCCGGCGTAGGCGGCGATGCGCCGGGTGCGCGGGGAGACCGCGGAGACCTTGTCCAGTACGCCGCCGAGCGCCGAGGTGACCGAGGTGGCGCCGGGTACGTGCGACACGGTCGAGGCCATGGCGCGCACCGGGCGGGTGAGGGTCGCCGTGGCCGACGGCCGGTCCTGCGCGGTGGTGGCGGTGGCGGTGCCCGTGGTGTCACTGTCACTCATGGGGGTCTCCGATCGCGGCTCGGGGACGGTGGCGCGGCGGCGGCCGTCGCGTTGTCCACCCTCTATGCCCAGATTATCGGCATATGTCACACCGCACGTCATGCGGATGCCCCCGCGCGACCACCCCCGGGGGATACCGGGCGGCGACCTCACGTCTTGTTTGCTACATTGCGCAACCAGGCAATTTCCGGGGTCCGGTGGCGGGCCGGCCGATGGGGGGAGCGTCACTGATGTCACGGGAACGGTTACGCCGGATCCGCGAGACCAATCTGCGGGTGGCCGCCGCGGTCGCCGACATCGAGGGGCTCTACACCGCGCTGCTGGCCACCCGTGATCCGGCGGTCCGCGCCGAGTTGCTGGGCGCCCTGGCGCTGGCCGGCCGCCGGCTGGCCCGGGTCGCCACCGTCCCCGCCGCCCCGGTCACCCCGCCGCTGCTGCCGCGCTCCCGGCGGATGCGGCGCCGCGCGCTCGCCGCGCGCGGCGCCGACTGGCTGGCCGCCCGGCTCACCGGCACCGACCGCCAGGGGCGGGGGTGAGCCGGGGCCGGGCGGGGGCGCCTCACCTGTCGCGGCGCGGCCCGATCGCGGGCAGCCCGTCGTCGTCCCCGGTGCCCCAGCGGCTGTGGGAGCCGCCCACGGTGAACGCCACCGTGCCGCTCCTGCGCAGGTCGTCGGTGGTCAGCCAGGTGGCCGGCCACGACCGGTCGCCGACCCGCACCGAGCGCACGTAGCGGTTGGTGTCGGAGACGCCGGGCGCGGTGACGGTGAGCTGGCCGCCGGGGTAGTACGCCGGGTCGAGGGCGAGGTCGATCCGCTCGAACGCGGGCGTGCTCAGCCCCCACACCGGCGTACCGGGCTGCACCGGGAAGACGCCGATGGCCGAGAGCACCGCCCAGGCCGACATGGTGCCCATGTCGTCGTTGCCCGGGATGCCGTTCGGCTTGTCGCCGTAGAGCGCGAGGGCGGCCCGCACCACGTCGGCGCTCTTCCACGGCTCGCCGGTGGCCAGGTAGGTGTAGGGCGCCAGCAGGTCGGGCTCGTTCTGCGGGTTGTAGGTGTTCTGGTGGTAGTAGTCGAACGGCCCGTGCACCCACACCGTGCGGGCGGTGCCGGAGGGGTCCTTCAGCAGCCGGTCGTAGCCGAAGAAGGCATCGAGCCGGGCGTTGGCCCGCTTCCGGCCGCCGATCAGGTCGACCAGTCCGGGCAGGTCCTGCGGCACCAGCCACATGTACTGCGCCGCGGTGCCCTCGTGGAAGCCGACGCTGTCCTTGGGGTCGGCCGGGCCGGTGAAGGCGCCGCGGGCGTCACGGGCCCGGAACCACCCGGTCCTGCGGTCGAACAGGTTGCGGTAGTTGTGTCCGCGGGCCAGGAAGCGCTCGGCGTCGGCGTCGTGGCCGAGGTCGTGCGCCATCGCCGCGAGCGCCGCGTCGGCCAGCGCGTACTCCAGGGTCGCCGAACCGCCCTGGACGGGGTCGTAGTCGCCGGGCTTGTGGGCGGCGTGCGGTTCCAGCGGCACGTAGCCGTCCTTGAGGTAGCGGGGGTTGCCGCCGCGTCCCTCGTAGGGCGAGGAGGCCGAGGGCACCGAGTCGGCGTTGCGCTTGAGCGCCGTGTACGCCTCCTCCTCGTGTCCCTTGAGCAGCCCCTGGGCGTAGGCGTCGGTCAGGTACGGGGTGACCGGGTCGCCGGTCATGACGTTGGTCTCCACCGTGGCCAGCCCCCACTTGGGCAGCCACCCCTGCTGGCTCACCTTCAGCAGCGACAGCGCCATGTCGCGCGCCTCACCGGGGGCGAACAGCTCCAGCAGCCGCGCCTGGGTGCGGTAGGTGTCCCACAACGACCAGTTCTGGTAGTAGCGGAACCCCCGCGCGCGGTGGACGCGGCCGTCCCAGCCGCGGTAGTCGCCGTTGACGTCGTCGGCGGCGTTGGGTGACAGCAGCGCGTGGTAGAGCGCCGAGTAGAGCATGCGCCGCCGCGACTCGGTGCCGCCGCGCACCCGCAACCGGCCGAGCCGGCGCTCCCATTCGCGGCGGGCGTTCTCGCGCACCGTGTCGAAACCGCCGCCGCCCTCGCGGTCCAGGTTGCGCCGCGCGCCGGCGGCGCTGACGTAGCTGAGCGCGGTGGTGGCGGTCACCGTGCGGTCGGAACGGGTGTCGAAACGCAGGTAGGCGCCGCGCCGCCCGCCGCCCGCGGTGTGCCGCGAACCGGCGGTCACGGTACGGCCGTTCCAGGTGCCGTGGGCGGTGAAGGGCCTGCTGAAGCGGGTGATCGCGTACAGCGTGTAGGGCCGGGTGTCGGCGCAGAAGCCGCGGCCGGTGACGGTGGTGGCCACGGTGCGGTCGTCGAGCACGGTGACGCTGCTGGAGGTGACCTTGTGCAGCGCCTGGCCGGTGTTGACCAGGACGTTGGCGGTGCGGGTGGCCGGGAAGGAGTACCGCTGCCGTCCGGTGCGCGCGGTGGCGGTCAGCTCCGCGGTGATGCCGCCGTAGGAGGTGAGGCGGACCCGGTAGTAGCCCGGGGTGGCCCGTTCGGAGGCGTGCGAGAAGGAGGCCGCGTAGTCGGCGTAGTCGGTGGAGGTGACCGGGCCGGTGGTGGGGAGCGTCGGCAGGTCGCCGCCGGCCCCGCAGCCGACCCCGGACAGGTGGACCATGCTGAAGCCGCGGATCCGCTTCTGCGCGTAGTCGTAGGCCCGGTAGTGGCCGGAGGCCCGGCTGCGGGGGCCGCCGTAGACGTACCCGGCGAAGTAGCCGGTGTCCGGGGAGACCTGGGCCATCCCGAAGGGCACCGCGGCCCCGGGGAAGGTGTTGCTGTCACTGGCGGTGCCGACGAACGGGTTGACCAGATCGGTGACGGATCCGGCGGCGTCGGCGGCGGGCAGCGGCCCTGCCGACCCCACCAGCAGCACGACCGTGGTCGCGGCCACCAGCGGGGTCCACAGGCGTGAGTGGAAAGATCTCATCCCCTTACGATGGGTGATCGCGCACGCTGTTTCGGTGACGACACGGGGTGCCGCCGCGTGTCGGGTCGCGCCCCGCGCGGTCAGGCGCCGGTGGTCCCGGGCAGCGGCGGCAGCCGTTTCTCGTAGAGCCAGGGGGTGAAGAGCGAGCCCAGCTCGCGGCCGGCGTGGTGTTCGGCCAGGGCGATGAACTCGGCGGTGCCGGCGCTGCGGTGGCGGTATTCACCCGCCCAGGCGCGCAGCGTGGCGAAGAAGCGGTCGTCGCCGACGGTGGTGCGCAGCGCGTGCAGGGTGCAGGCGCCACGGGTGTAGACCCGGTCGTCGAAGATGCGGTCGGGGCCGGGGTCGCCGATGCGCAGCCACTGCGGGTCGTCGTCGAGGTCGGCCCAGTGTTCGGCGGCGTGGGCGGCGGCCGGGCGGTCGCCGGAGAACTCCCACCACAGCCACTCGCCGTAGGTGGCGAACCCCTCGTTGAGCCAGATGTCGCGCCAGTCGGCGAGGGTGACGCTGTTGCCGAACCACTGGTGGACCAGCTCGTGGGCGACCAGCCGCTCGCTGCCCCGCCGGCCGTCGAGGTGGTTGGTGCCGAACAGGGAGAACGTCTGGTTCTCCACCGGGTCGTCGAGTTCGGCGTCGACCACCACCGCCCCGTACACCTCGAACGGGTACGGCCCGAACAGGTCGGTGAAGACCCGGGTCATCTGCGGCTGGCGGCCGAAGTCGTGGTGGAAGAGGGCGGCCAGCCGCTCCGGGAAGGCGTTGCGGATGGGCACGCTGCCGCCGTGCTGGGAGTGGAGGACGTAGCTGCCGATGCCCAGGGTGGCCAGGTAGCTGGCCATCGGCCCGGCGTGTTCGTACGTCCACCGCTCAGCGCCGGAGGGCATCGGGCGGCGGTCGGTGAGCACGCCGTTGGCGACCACCTGGAGGCCGGCCGGGACGGTGACCTCGAAGCGGTAGGCGGCCTTGTCGGCGGGGTGGTCGTTGCACGGGTACCAGGAGGGGGCGCCGACGGGCTGGCTGGCCACCATCACACCGGTGGGGTCGGCCTCGTCGTAGTCCCAGCCGATCTCGCCGAAGGCGGCGGTGCGCAGCGGCTTGGGCCGGCCCCCGTAGCGCACCTCGGCGTGGAACGGGCGCCCCGCGCGCAAGCCCCCCTCCGGGGTGATCCGCAGTTTGCCGCGGTGGTGCCGGAAAGGCACCGGGGCGCCGTCGAGCAGCACCTCGGAGACCTTGAGCGCGGAGGAGAGGTCGAGGTCGGCACCGGGGGCGCCGGCGCCGTGCGTGGCGGTGATCCGGGCGACCGCGTCCAGCGTCCGGCGGTCGGGACGGTAGGCCAGACGCAGGTCGTACTCGGCGACGTGGAGTTCCGGATCGCCGTGCTCGGCGAAGTACCGGGTACCGGGCGGAACGTGGTGCCGCCGTGGCCAGAACCTCATCTCGTCGTTGCTCCTACCCGCGGCGTCGGCGGCCAGGCCCAGGGCCGGCAAGGCGATCATCCCGGCCAGGAAGGCCCGGCGGGTCGACGTCGACATGGACACGCTGTGGACTCCTCAGTGCTCCGTTCCTCCTTCCGTGTCCGGCTCACCGGCGGTCGCCGGACGGCCAGACGGCCACCGGGTTGCCCATCCACCGGCCACCCGGCGGGACCGTCTCGCCCCGCATGACCAACGAAGCGGGTCCGACGACGGTTCCCGCGCCGACCAGGGCGCCGGGGAGGATCACCGAGTGCGGGCCGAGCGTTGCGCCCTCGGCCAGCCGGACGGCGTCGATCCGCATCAGCCGGTCGTGGAACAGGTGGGTCTGCAGCACGCAGCCCCGGTTGACGCTCGCTCCGTCGTCCAGCCGCACCAGGTCGGTCTCCGGCAGCCAGTGCGTCTCGCACCACACCCCGCGGCCGATGCGGGCGCCCAGCGTGCGCAGCCAGGCGTTGAGCATCGGGGTGCCGTGCAGCGCGCCGGCCAGCCACGGCACCGCGAGCTGTTCGACGAAGGTGTCGTACAGCTCGTTGCGCCACACGAACGAGCTCCACAGCGGGTGTTCGCCCGGCCGGAAGGCGCCGACCAGCAGCCACTTGGCGGCGGTGGCGGTCAGGCAGGCCACGGTGCCGGCGGCCAGCAGCAGCACCCCGCCGCAGGCCGCCGCGGCCGGCGCCCCGGCGGTGGTCACCAGCGCCTGGAGGGCCACGAAGACCAGGTCGGCCAGGACCGCCGCGCAGATCAGCGGCACGATCCGGCACAACTCCACCGCCGCGCGCGCCACCACCAGCCGGGCCGGCGGGTCGAAGGTACGCCGGGGATCGGCGGCGTCGGCGGTGCGGGCCACCGGGAAGACCGGCCGGCCCAGCCACGACGTGCCGGGTCCGGCGTGTTCCGGCACGTCCGACAGTACCCCGACGAGGGCGCCGGCGAGCAGGGTGCGGCCCGGGCCGACGATCCCGGAGTTGCCGAGGAACGCCCGCTGCCCGATCTCGGCCCGGCCCAGCCGCAGCCGGCCGCCGCGCACCTCGAAGGGGGCGGCCAGGGTGTCGTCGGCGAGGAAGGCACCGTCCCGCACCCGCAGCAGCCCCGGCAGCGTGAGCACCGTCGACACCTCCGCCCGGCGCCCCACCCGCGCCCCCAGCAACCGCAGCCACACAGGGGTGAACAGCGAGGCGTAGCAAGCGAAGAGCGACCTGCGGGCGGTGTCCATCACCCGCGTCGTCAGCCAGGCGCACCACGCGGCACCGCCGTCGACCGGGTGGTCCCCCGGGCGCAGCCCCGGGGCGACCGCCCGCACCACGGCCGCCAGCAACCCCGCGTACGTACCCGCCGTGACCACGGTCAGCAGCGGGGCGCTCCACAACAGGTCAGCCACGAGCGACCCGAGCGTCCGGTCGTCGGCCACCAGCGGATACAGCACCGCCACCGCCGGAACCAGCGAGACCAGCGGCAACGCCCCCAGCCCGGTCAGCGCAACGGCGTAGGCACCACGCCACCACCGCGCCCGCCCGCCGACGGGACCGCCGGCCGATACGTCTTCGGACCGCACGGCGTCCCGGCCGGGGCGGGCCGGGCTTCCGGTCCAGGTGCGGCCGGCGGGTACGGGGCCGGTGGCGCAGGCGCCGGGGGCGAGTTCGGCGCCGGGGCCCAGGTGGGCGCCGGGGAGGAGGGTGGCGCGGGTGGCCACCCGGGCGCCGGCGTCGACGCGTACCGGGCCGACGTGGAGCACGTCGCCGTCGAGCCAGTGGCCGGCGACGTCGGCCTCGGGTTCCACCGCGCAGCCGTCGCCGAAGGCGGCCATGCCGGTCACCGGCGGCATGGCGTGGAGCACCACGTTCCGGCCCACCGCGCACCCCAGCAGCCTGGCGTAGAGCGGGGCCCACGGGGTGCCGAGCAGATGGGGCACCCCGACGGTGGCCACCGTCCGTTCGGCCGCCCACAGCCGCAGGTGGACCCGGCCGCCGCGCGGGTGGCTGCCCGGGCGGATCCCGCGGGTGAGCAGCCGGGCCGCGCCCGCGCCGAGGAGCAGCCGGGCCGGGAGGCTGTGGAGGACGAGCCAGCCGGCCGCCACCGTCCACCACGAGGTGTGCGTCGCCCACGGCAGGGCTCCGAGGAGGTTGTCCACGGCGGCGAGCACCACCAGCGCGCGCAGTCCGGTGAAGGTGGCGAGCGCGGTCACCACGGCGGCCTGCACGGCTCCGGCGCGGCGCGGTACCGGACGAACGTCGCGCCGGGTGCCGCCGCTTCCGGCCGAGGTGTCGAGGTGGTCGGCGAGCTGCCGCAGGCCGGGGTGGTGGTAGAGGTCGGCGACGGAGACCTCGGGGTAGCGCTCGCGCAGCGTGGTCACCAGGGTGGCCGCGGTCAGGCTGGTGCCGCCGAGGGCGAAGAAGTCGGCGTCGGCGGTGACCGGGACGCCCAGCAGTTCGCGCCACCGTTCGGCGAGCCATGCCGCCGTGCCCTCCGGCACCCCGTCGGCCCGCGGTTCGTGGGTCGGCAGTGGCCAGGGCAGGGCGGCCCGGTCGACCTTCCCGGAGGTGCGTACCGGCAGCCGGTCGACCACGGTCAGTACGGGGACGAGGGCCTGCGGCAGGGCGTCGAGGAGCCGGTGCCGCAAGGCCGCCAGGTCCAGCGGCCCGTCCTCGGCGACCAGGTAACCGACGAGCACCTGGCCGCCGGCCGGGCTCTGCCGTACCGCCGCGGCTGCCGCGCGGACCCCCGGCAGCGCGCTCAACGCCGCGTCGACCTCCCCCAGTTCGATCCGGCGCCCCGCCAGCTTCACCTGCTCGTCCGCACGTCCGGCGAAGACCAGACCCGCCCGCTCCGCCCGCACCAGATCACCACTGCGGTACACCCGACGCCCCGGAAACACCGGATGCGCACCGAACTTCTCCGCATCCTTGACCGCGTCCAGATAACGAGCCGTCCCCACCCCCGCGATCAACAACTCACCCGTCCCACCCCACGCCACCGCACGGCCACGGGCGTCGACGACCGCCACCTCCCACCCCGCCAGCGGCACCCCGATCCGCACCGGCTCACCCGGCACCAGCCGCGCCGCCAACGCCACCACCGTGGTCTCCGTCGGACCATAGGTGTTCCACATCTCCCGCCCCGCACCCAGCCGCTCCACCAGCTCAGCCGGACACGCCTCACCCCCCACGATCAGCAACCGCACCCGCGCCAACGCCTCCACCGGCCACAACGCCGCCAGCGTCGGCACCGTGGAAACCACCGTCACCCCACGCTCCACCAGCCACGGACCCAAGTCAGCCCCCGCCCGCACCACCTCCCGCGGCGCCGGCACCAGACACCCCCCGTGCCGCCACGCCAGCCACATCTCCTCACACGACGCATCGAACGCCACCGACAACCCCGCCAGCACCCGGTCCCCCGGACCCAACGGCCGCTCCCGGCAGAACAACCCCGCCTCCGCGTCCACGAACGCCGCCGCCGACCGATGACCGACCGCCACCCCCTTCGGCCGCCCCGTCGTCCCCGACGTGAAGATCACCCACGCGTCATCCCCCGGACCCGGACCACGCTCCACACCCCCCACCGCCACCTCCGGACGCAGCGTCAACGACCGCTCGGCCCCGAGCACCGCGCACACCCCGGCCTCGGACCAGATCAGCTCGGCCCGCTCGTCCGGGTCGTCGGCGTCCACGGGCACGTACGCGGCGCCCGCGTACAGCACGGCCAGCACGGCCACGTACAGATCGGCGGTGCCGGACGGGACGCGTATCCCGACCCGGTCACCGGCGCCGATGCCCTCGGCGCGCAGCTTGCCGGCGAGGGCGGTGACGTCGGCCAGCAGCGCACGGTAGGTCAGGAGCGTGGAACCGTCGTCGAGGGCCGGTGCGGTGGGGTGCCGGCGGACGGTGTCGAGCAGGATGTCGACGAGGGTCCGGGGGGGCGCCGGGGATACCGCGGGCCACACCGCGCCGGTGTCCGGTGCGGTGGGAGCTGGTGCGGCCCGGCGTGCCGGGTCGGCGGATCTCGAACGAGGGGTCAACGCCAGTTCCTTGTGATCGACTCTGTGCGGCACCGCTGCCGCTTCGGCCGCCTGTCGCGGCGGACGCGCGTTCCGGCGAACGGACGCGCGCACTTATAGAGACGCACGGAGCGGTGTGACCGATGACGACCAACAAGGAAACAATTACCCAAGAATCGGTAGACTCCACATCAAATAATGTGATTAGTCCTTAAATTGGACGAATTATTTACTGCGTAACAGCCTTCCGGCCGGAACGGCGCAGCGCGCCCACCGCCACCACCACCCACGCCGCCAGCGCCACCCACACCAGCGCCCGGCCCGCCGACGCCGCCCACCGCAGGCCCGACGTCTGCCCGGTGGCCAGCGCCGCCGACGCGGTCATGCCCAGCGGGAACACGGTCGACCAGCGGCGTACGTCGTACCTGGGCCGCGGCCACCGCACCTCGCAGCAGAGCGCGGCCAGGCAGCAGGCGAACGAGACCAGCAGCAGCGCCAGCGCCGCCTCGTCCAGCACCGTCACCGCCGTACCCGGGCGGCCTGGACCGGACACCCGGCGCACCGCCGCGTCGAGCCGGGCGGCGGCCAGCGCCGAGATCGCCACCGCGCCGCAGAAGATCCACTGGTCCCCCGCCCCGTCGCGCAGCTGCCCGAAGTCGAACCGCGTGAGCACCAGCGCGTACAGCACCAGCCCGAGCAGCAGCAGGCAGCCGGAGGGCACCAGCGGCCACTCGACACGCAGCGCGGCGGCGAGCACGCCACCCGGCACCGCGAGCGCCTCGGTGGCCACGGTGACCAGGAACGCCGAGCCCGGCACCGCGTCACGCCGGCCACGGCGTACCAGCACCACCGGCAGCAGTCCCAGCCACGCCACGGCCGCGAGCGCCAGCAGCGCCCACGCCACCGGGTACCGGCCGAGCAGCGCGAAACGGGTGCCGAGCACGGCGGTCGCGGCCACCGCGGTCAGCGCCGGCGGGCTCTCCGCCTCGCTCGACCAGCGTTCCGGCCGCCGCACCAGACGCGCCGCGAAGACCACCGCCAGCACCAGCCACCACCCGACGGCCACCACCAGCAGGGCCGCCGACAACCGTCCGGCGCCGGCCGAGGAGAGCCCGACCGAGAGCACCCCGGTCGCCATCACGCCCGCGCCGTGCGCCGGGGTGACCGCATCCAGGCCGCCGCCCGGGCACCGTTCCGGCCGCCGCCGGTGATCGCCGTCCACCGGCCCAGCTTCCGGCGCCCGCCGCCGCACGGCGCCGCGACATCCCGGACGGCCACCGGCCCGCCCCGCCCGGACGCGCCAGGACGGGTGACGCCGGCCCGGTCAGGGCCAGGGGTCGCCCTGGAGGCGGGCGTGCAGATGCTCGTCGTGCCAGCCGTCGGCGTGCAGCAGCGCGCCGCGCATGGTGCCCTCCAGCCGGAACCCGGTGGCCTCGGCGACCCGGCAGGAGGCCGGGTTGGCCACCGAGTGGGTGATCACCAGACGGTGCAGGCCGACCTCGTCCAGCGCCCACCGGGCGACCCGCAGCACCGCCCGCGTCATGGTGCCGCCGCCCTGGCCCGCGGGCAGCAGCCAGTAGAACAACTCGCCGCCGCCGCGCCCCAGGTCGATGTCGCCGACCCCGATCAGGCCGAGCACCTCGCCGCCGCGCCGCGCGATCGCCCACACCGCGCGCTCCTCCGCCCACCACCGGCGCCGCCAGTTGTCGATGCGCTCCTCGGCCTCGCGGATCGTCAGCGCCGGGGTGCGGTTCCACTGCCTGATCGCCGGGTCGCCGCAGGAGGCCGCCAGCACCCCGGCGTCCTCGGCGCGCCAGGGGCGCAGTTCCTCGCCGTCGGAGAGCCCCAGCACCGGCTGTTCGCCACGGGCCATCCGTCCGGCGGCCACCACGGGCGGTATCGAGGAGGTCATCGCCGCATGATCGCAGACGGCGTCCCGCCGGAGCACGTCGCCGTGTGGGCGCGGCCGGTCAGCCGGTGGCGTGCCGCAGGTACGCCAGCACCGCGAGCACCCGACGGTTGCCGTCCGCCGGTTCCAGGGAGAGCTTGGCGAAGATGTTGCCCGCGTGCTTGACCACGGCGGCCTCGGTGGTGGTGATGCGCCGGGCGATCGACTCGTTGGTGCGTCCCTCGGCCATCAGCGCCAGCACCTCGCGTTCGCGCGGGGTGAGCCGGTCCAGCGGGCGGCCGGCGGTGCGGCGGGCCAGCAGAACGCGTACCACCTCCGGGTCGATCACCGTCTCGCCGGCCGCCACCCGCCGCAACGCGTCGAAGAACTCGGCCACTTCACCGACCCGGTCCTTCAGCAGGTACCCCAGGCCGGCCGGGCCGGCGCCGCCGTCCGACAGCAGCCGGGTCGCGTACGCGGTGGCGACGTACTGGGAGAGCACCAGCACGGCGAGTCCGGGGTGGCGCTCGCGCAGCTCGACGGCGGCGCGCAGGCCCTCGTCCCGGTGGCCGGGCGGCATGCGCACGTCCGCCACGACGACGTCCGGCACCTGGGCGTCCACCGCCCGCGACAACGCCTCGGCGTCACCGACCGCCGCGGTGACCCGGTGGCCGCCACGGGTGAGCAGTTCCACCAGACCGGCGCGCAGCAGCACCGAGTCCTCGGCGAGCACCACGTTCAGCACGGCACCTCCACCCGCAGCCGGGTCGGGCCGCCGGCCGGGCTGGAGACCACCAGCGTCCCGCCGAGGATCGCCAGCCGGTCGGCGAGCCCCTGGAGTCCGGCCCCGGCGGACGGGTCCGCGCCGCCGCGCCCGTCGTCGTGGACGAGCAGCGCGAGCCGGGTGCCGTCGAAGCCGCCCGACACCTCGATCCGGCCGGCCCCGCTGTGCTTGGCGGCGCTGGTGAGCGCTTCGGCCACGGTGAAGTACGCGGTGGCCTCGACGGCGGGCGGCAGCCGGTGCGGCAGGTCGACGGTGACGGCGACGGGGACCGGGTGGCGGGCCGCCAACTCCTCGACGGCGGCGACCAGTCCGTGGTCGGTGAGCACCTGGGGGTGGACGCCGCGCACCAGGTCGCGCAGGAGGTCCAGGGCGTCACGGGCCTCGCCCCTGGCCCTGGCGATCAGCGCTCCGGCCTCCCGTTCGCGCTGCCCCAGTGCCATCCGCGCCCGGGACCGGGTCAGTTCGATCACCCGGGCGCCCAGGTCGTCGTCCCGGGGGCCGAGCAGCGCACCGGCCGCCTTGGCCTGCGCGCCGGCCAGCAACGCCGCGAGCCACGCGCACACCACCAGCCCGGCCAGCCCCACCACCGCGGCCGGCAGCGCCCGCGCCGGGCCGGGGACCAGGTGGCCGGCCGGGATCATCAGGTGGTCCGGGGCGATGGCGGCGGCCACCACCGGCGCCGCGGCGAGCAGGCAACTCAGCCCCAGCAGCGCCGCGAAGACCACCCCGGTGCCGGTGAACACCGTGCACCACAGCGCCACGTACCCCAGTTCCCGCCAGGTGGCCCGCTCGGTGAGGCGCAGACGCACCCAGCGCAGCGGGTCGGCGCCGACCGGTGCGCGGTGCGGGCTCGCCGGCCGTCCCGGCTCGACCAGCCGCAGCCTGCGGCGTTCCACCGCCCCCACCGCGACCCCGCTCAGCGCCACCGCGAGCAACGCGACGAGTCCGACCCCGAGCGGCGCCGTGACCACCCCGGCCACCGTCAGCACGGCCAGCGCCGACATCAGCACCGGACCGCACACCGCGCCGGTCAGCACGTACGCCGCGCACCGCAACGGCCGAAGCGAGCACAGGTACCGGAACGGACGCGCGCGCACCGCCCGCCACGCGCACGGCGGCGCCCCCGTCCCGCTCCCCACGCCCTCGCCTCCTCGCCGTGCCGTCTCCGCCGCCAGCCTGGCACACCCCGCCGGCCCGGCGCGCTGCGGCTGCCCGGCCGGTCGCCGGTGGGGAAAACCCCACCGGCGGGGGTCGGTCCAGACGCCGTGACGGCGGCGGGCGCGCGGTGATCCGATTCCGGGGTGCGAACGCCCCGAAGTCGTCGGTGGCGTACGTCTGTTGAGGGAGGACGGCGCCGGTGGAGGCAGCGGGACGGTGGAAGTGGGCCGTGGTGTGGCTGGGGGCGGCGGTGTGGGCCGCGGGGTTCCCGTTGCTGTCCACGCTGGACACGCACCGGGTGTGGGGTCGCTGTGCGGCGGCCGGGTATCTCCTCGCGGCCTGTGTGACGCTGTGGTGGCCCGCCTCGCGGGCGCGGGGGGTTGCGTCGGGGTGCGCGGTCGCCGGGGCGGTCGTGGTGCCGTTGGCGGTGCTGCTGCTGACCGGGGGGCGGCAGAGCGAGGTGGACGTGATCGAGCGTTCCGCGCGGTTGCTGTTGTCGACGGGCACCCCGTACCTGCCCGATCCGCGCCGGGTGGGCGACTACACGCCGTACCTGCCGGGGATGGCGTTGCTCGGGCTGCCGCGGGTGGTGCTGGCACCGCTCGGCGGGGTGGGCGCGGTGCTGGGGGACGCCCGGGTGTGGTGTGCGGCGGTCTTCCTGGGGTCGTTGGCGGCGGCGCGTCCGGGGTGGGCGCGGGGGCGGCCGTGGGTGCTGATCGCCTCGCCGGTGGTGGCGTTGCCGTTGTGTGTCAGCGGGGTCGATCTGCCGTTGACCGGGTTGTGTTGTCTGGCGGTGTCGTGGGCGGCGCGGGGGCGGCCGGGGTGGGCGGGGGTCGCGCTCGCCGCCGCGTCGTCGCTGAAGTGGACGGCGTGGCCGGCGGTCGCCGTGGTGGTGGCGTTCGCCGGCGCGGTGCTGGGTGCCCGGGCGGCGGTGCGGTGCGCGGTGGTGGCCGGGACGGGGGCGGTGGCGCTGGTGCTGCCGTGCGTGCTGGTGGCCCCGGGCCGGGTGGTGGAGCAGGTGCTGGCGTTCCCCGCCGGACGCGGTGCGGTGGCGACCCCGGCGGGCAGCCCGTTGCCGGGCCATCTGCTGGCGGCGCTGGGTCCGGCCGGGTGGTACGCGGCGGTGGCGCTGGTGGTCTGCGGCGCGGTGCTGGTGGCGGTGTCGCTGGTGGTGCGTCCGCCACGGACCGCGGTGGCCGCCGCGGACCGGCTGGCCGCCGGGTTGTCGGTGGCGTTCCTGCTGGCCCCGGCGGGCCGGTTCGGCTACCTCACGCTGCCGGTGGTGCTGTCGGTGTGGGTACGGCGGGCGGGGCCGGGCCGCCGGGGTACGCGGGGCGTGGCGGTGGCCGGCCGGACCGCGTCAGGGCTTGCGGCCGAGGCCGGCGACGATCAGCTGCTCCCACACCGTGGGGGCCCGTCCGGCGGACTCCTGGCCGATGCGTGAGACGTCGTCGTCGGGGTCGCCGGCCCGCCACAGCACGGCGGGCAGGATGCCGGGTTCGAGGATCTCCAGCCCGTCGAAGAGCGCCTCGATCTCCTGGTCGGTGCGCCACCGGCCGCGCCCGAAGGTGGTCTGCAGGACGCGTTCGGCCTCCCTGGTCTCGTCGTTGTGGCCGCTGCGGAAGTGGCTGATGAAGAAGTGGCTGCCGGAGGGGACGTGGTCGCGCCAGAAACGCACCACGGCACGCGGGTCCTCGTCGTCGTTGATGTGGTGCAGGATCGCGCTGAGGATGATGGCGACCGGGCGCCCGAAGTCGATCAGCCCGCTGGCGATGGCGTGGTCGAGGATGACCTGCGGGTGGCGCACGTCGGCCCGGATGACGCCGGTGAGGTCGTTCTCCTCCAGCAGGGCGCGGCCGTGGGCGAGCACGATGGGGTCGTTGTCGACGTAGAGCACCCGGGTCGGCGGCGCGTGGCGCTGGGCCACCTGGTGCACGTTGTCGGCGGTCGGCAGGCCGCTGCCCACGTCGATGAACTGGCGGATCGGTGTGTGCAGCGCGATGTCCCGCACCGCGCGCACCAGCGCCCGGCGGTTGGTGTAGGCGATGGCGACCGACCCGGGCATCTCGTTCTTGAACCGGTCACCGATCTCCCGGTCGACGGCGTAGTTGTCCTTGCCGCCGAGCAGATAGTCGTAGACACGGGCGATGCTCGGCTTCGTCTGGTCCACCTCGCCGATGGCGTCGGTCATCCAACTGCCCCTTCGTTACCGGGTGTTGTCGGCGCTCATCATAGGGTGGCGGAGCCGCCCGCGACGGCTGGACGCGGCCCGTACAGCGGTACGAACGGGCGCGTGGAGATGGCTGGAAAAACCCTTGCCTACTCGTCGGTATTGTTCGCGGAACCTCTGGTGTTCACCGGTGGGGCGATGCACTATGGAGGTGGGCCTGCGAGGCGAGCGAGGGAGTTCGACCGCAGGAGGCAGCGGCGACAGACCGGTTGATCTGCCGCTGGTACCTCGGTCGACGATCGGACTGAGAGGCCGAAGGATCAAGGACGACGAATTCCGGGTGTGCCGAAAGCCCCGGGATCGCACGATCCGGAGGCGACCCCCAATACCTGATCCGGGCAATACCGGCGAAGGGAGAACGCCCCGCAGGTTCCGCTGTGCGCGCGTTCCCGGTGCCGGTCAGCCGCCCTCCTCCCGCGCGATCTGCCGCAGCGTGCGGTGCGTCCGCGCCGAACGCACCCGCTCCGGACTCGGGGACCCGCCACCGTGCGCGTACCGGTCGCGTTCCTTCACCAGCAGCCAGGCCCCGTCGCGCAGCCTGGTCAGCGCGTAGCCGCCGCGCAGCTTCCCGCCGTCCAGCCAGAACGAGACGTGGCCGGCGTCGAGCGCGTCGGCGAACGGCACCGGCTCACCGTGGCGCCGGCTGAGGTTGCGGTAGGTGCCGGTGTTCCACACCAGCACGGTGCCGGCGCCGTAGCCCTCGCCGATCACGCCCTCGACGTCGCGGCACTCCAGCGGATGGTCCTCGGTGGGCACCGCCAGCCGCTTGTCACGCGGGTCGCTGGAGGGTCCCTTGGGCACCGCCCACGACTTCAGCACGCCGCGCGACTCCAGCCGGAAGTCGAAGTGTCGGGTGCTCGCGTCGTGGAGCTGCACCACGAACCGGCCGTCGCCGCCCGGCGTGCCCGCGTCCTCGCCGCCCGCGGGTTCCGCGGTGGCGGCGAAGTCGCGCTTACGGCGGTATTCGGCCAGTTCAGGGCGGCCTGACCTGGGCGACACCGGGTGCCCGCGTCGTTCAGTGGCCGAACAGGTGGCGGGCGTGCCGGTGCCGGGCGCCGGTGGCGGCCGGGCGGTCGGCCTCGTCACCGGTACGGGCGGTGACCGCGTCGCGTTCGGCGGTGGCCCGCGCCGCCTCCTGGCGGGCGGAGGTCAGCTCGGCCTTGCGGCGGCGCGCCCGCGCGGCGCCGGTCATCATCGCCAGGCCCAGGCAGAAGATCAGCCCGAGGGCGAGGCCGGCCGCGAAGACGCCCAGCGTGTTGAGGGTGGCGACATGCTGGCCGAGCACGTTCGCCGTGTAGTCGGGTCCGCCGCCGGTGTTGCCGGCGATCACCAGCCCGGTGAACGCGGCGGAGGCCGCGAGCAGCAGGAAGCCCAGCAGGAACATCACCCTCACCTCGATCTGTGGTCGGTTTGTGGTGGCCGGTCGGTGCCTTACGCTTCGCGGCTACCCGCTCGACGGCGAGTTGAACGGCCCGCGGCCGGGCGCCCGCGCCCCACCGGCCACGGCCACCACCCCGATCCCACCTGTCGTCCGGCGGCTCACCCGGGCGACCGGCCGCGGGAGGTACCGCCCCGCGCGCCGGTGCCCGTCCCGGTGGCACCGGCCGGGCGGGCGCGCAGCCGGGTGGCCACCATCAGCCGGCCCAGGGCGAGTCCGCCGTCGCCGCACGGCACCTGGCGGTGGCGCAGCACGGTGAACCCGTCGGCGCGCAGCGCCCGGTGGCACCCCTCCTCCAGCAGGGCGTCGGCGAACAGGTCGCCGGTGAGGACGACCGTGGTCACCCCGTCGGCCTCCCGTACCCGCCGGCAGGCGGTGCGCACCGCGTGGGCCACCGCGTGGTGGAAGCGGGCGGCGACGGTGGCGGCGGGGGTGCCGGTGCGCAGGTCGGCGACGAGGGAACGCAGCACCGGCGCCGGGTCGAGCACGCCGTCCGCGCGGTGCCCGAAGGCGTAGGCGTGGTCGCCCTCGTCGGCCATGGCGGGCAGCGCGCACGCCTCCAGCACGGCGGCCGGGTGGCCGTCGTCGGGGCGGAGCCCGAGGAGGGCGGCGACCGCGTCGAAGAGCAGTCCCATGCTGGAGGTGGAGACCTCGCCGGTGTCCGCCGCGTCCGGTTCGTCCGCCGGCTGGTCCGCCGCGCGCGGCAGCCAGGGTTCCCAGGTCAGGCCGGCCGCCCGCAGATGGGCGAGGGCCGTCCGGTACGGGGCCGGGCTGTTCCCGCGCGCGGCGGCCGGCAGCGGCAGGTAGGCCAGGTGGGCCGCCCGCCGGTACCCGTCGTAGTCCGCGAGCAGCACCTCGCCGCCCCACAGCGCGCCGTCGTCGCCGTGGCCGCCGCCGTCGAGGACGACACCGATCACCGGCGCCGTGCCGTCGAGGCCCGCGTCGGCCATGGCGGCGGCCACGTGCGCGTGGTGGTGCTGGACGAGGTGGAGCGGGCGCCCCTCGGCGTGCTCCCGGGCCCAGCGCGCCGCCAGGTCGCCGGGGTCCCGGTCGGCGGCGAGGATCCGCGGCCGTACCCCGGTCAGCGCGGCCAGGTGGTCCAGCGTGCGGGCGAACGCGGCGGCGGCGGCCGGCCGCGCCAGGTCGCCGAGGTGCGGGGAGAGCCAGGCGGTACGCCCCTGGGCGAGGCAGAACGTGGTGTCGTCCGCCCCGCCGACGGCCAGCGAGGGCGGCACCGCGTAGGGCAGCTCGACCGGCTCGGGCACGTAACCGCGCGACCGGCGCAGCGGCTGCGGCTCGCCGTCCGGGCGTACGCGTACCACCGAGTCGTCGCAGGGCACCCGGATGCCGCGGTCGTGCCACAGCCAGGCGTCGGCGATGCCGTCGAGCCGGTCGCGGGCCTCGGTGTCGTCGGTGACGGGTGGTTCGCCGGGCCGGTTGCCGCCGGTGACCACCAGCAGCCGGGGGCCGGGCGGGTCACCGGGGAGCCCGAAGAGCAGGTGGTGCAGCGGGGTGTGGGGCAGCGTGACGCCGATGTCGGGGCCGCCGGGGCAGACGGCGTCGGCCGGGGTGGGGCGTTGGCCGGCTCCGGGGCCGGGGACGGCGGCGCGGCGCAGCAGCACGACGGGGTGGCGGGGGTCGCAGAGCAGGGCGCGTTCCTCCTCCCCGGCCGGGGCGAGGGCGGCGGCGGTCTCCAGGTCGGCGGCCATCACGGCGAACGGCCGGGTGCCGTGCCCCTTCCTGCTCCGCAGGGCGGCCACGGCGCCCTCGTCGGTGGCGTCGCAGACCAGCTGGTAGCCGCCGAGGCCCTTGACCGCGAGGACCGCCCCGGCGGTCAGCAGCCGGCGGGCCTCGGCGAGCGCCTGGTCGCCGTGGAGCGGTGCCGGACGGCGCGGCGCGGTGAGGTGGAGCGCGGGTCCGCAGTCGGGGCAGGCCACCGGCTGGGCGTGGAACCGCCGGTCCGCGGGGTCGGCGTACTCGGCGGCGCACCGCCCGCACATCGGGAACGGCGCCATCGTGGTGGCGGCGCGGTCGTAGGGCAGCGCGGTGACGATGGTGAACCGCGGGCCGCAGTGCGCGCAGGCGATGAAGGGGTGGCGGTAGCGCCGGTCGCCGGGGGCGGTCAGCTCGGCCAGGCAGGCGGGGCACGGCGCGGTGTCGGCGGGGACGAGGGTGCGTCCGGGGCCCTTCTCGGAGGGGCGGATGGTGAAGTCGGTGCCGCCGAGCGGGGGGACCCGCATGTGGGAGACGGAGTGGATGACGGCGCGGGGCGGGGCGTCGGCGCTGATGCGGCGGCAGAACACGTGCACCCGTCCGGGGTCGCCCTCCACCTCGGCGACGACCCCGCCGGCGTTGTTGATGACGTACCCGGCCAGCCCCAGCTCACCGGCGAGCCCGTGCACGAACGGGCGGAACCCCACCCCCTGCACGATCCCCCGCACCACGACCCGGTGCCGAACGGCCCCCTGGTCCCCGGGGGCGGTTAGCGTCCCCTGCGTCCGGCGGGCCACGGTCAGCTCACCGCCGTGGCGGTGGCGACCGCAGGCCGGGCGGGCTCGATGCGACGGTGCGTCATCCGCTGGTCTCCTCGGTTCGGCCCACGTGCGACGACCCGGCACCGGACGGCCGGAGTTCCCCCGCGTCCGGCGGTCCACGGCCGGCGCGCCGCCGGCGTTACGGCGGCCCAGGCGCGGGTCGGCGGTGCGCCGTGGCGGCCGGACGCGGTCACTGTAGGGGCCCGGGTGGCGCACGGGGGTGGCCCCCGCCGTGCCGCGGGCCGGTCTTCGCCCGCCCGGCCCAACCGTGCCGGTGGCCGGCCGCGGTCGGTGGTCCGACGCTCCCGTTGTCGGAAACATCCCGCTGTGCCAGATTTGGCGGCGGCGCCCCTGGTCCGCCGAGGACGGCGGGCGGTGCGGTCGCCGCGGCGTTCCCGACCGCCCTGGAGGAGACGTGAGCGAGCCAACGGTGACGGCCGGCCAGGTCCGCTACCGCCGGGGAGGCCGGGTACGGCCTCGTACCGGAGGGCGGCCCGGCACCCACGGGTACGTCCCGGCGCGCACGGCACGTACCGGTACGGCGGCCGGGGCGGGGCCGGTGCGGATCCTGGTCGCCGGGGTCGGCGAACTGCTGGTGGCCGACGACTCCTTCGGCCCGGAGGTGGTCGAGGCGATGCGGGGCAGGCCGGTGCCGGCCGGGGTGCACGTGGTCGACTTCGGCACCCACGCCACGGACCTGGCCGACCGGCTGCTGGACGGCTACCACGCGGCCGTGCTGGTGGACGCGGCGCCGCGCGGCGGCCGGCCCGGCACCCTCTACCTCCTCGAACCGGCCCCGGCCCCCGACCCGTCCGGCGCCTCCGGAACCGCGCGGGCGCTCGCGGTAGCCCGCCGGATCGCCCGGGACGAGGGGGCGCCGCTCCCCCGGACGCTGCTGCTGGGGTGCGAGCCGCTGGTCCGGGCGGCGGACGGCGGGCCGGGCGCGGTCGCACAGCTGAGCGCGCCGGTGCGGGCGGCGGTGGCCGGGGCGGTGACGGTACTGGAGTCGCTCACCGGTGAGCTGCTGCGGGATCCGCTGGCTCCGCTGGCGGCGCGGCGATGAGGGCGGCCACCGTACGCGAGGTGTTCCTCGCCCAGCTACGCGACGTCCACGCGCTGGAACGCCTGGTCGACTCCGGGCTGGGCGCGCTGGTCTCCGCCACCGCGGTACCGGAGTTGCGCGGGCCGCTCCAGGCCCATCGCGCGGTGACCCGCGAACACCTGGCCGCCCTGGAGGCGCGGCTGGCCGCCCACGGCGCCGCCCCCTCGGCCGCCCGGGACACCGGGCTCGCGCTGGCCGCGCTCGGCGAGTCGCTGCTGGCCCGGGTACGCGGCGGCCACCCGGCCGGCAACGCCCGGGACGCCTACGTCCTGGCGCATCTGGCGGTGCCGGGGTACGAGTTGCTGGGCGCCCTGGCCGGGCGGGCCGGGGACGAGGAGACCGCGCGGCTGGCGCGGCGGTACGCGGCCGACGAGCGGTCGGCCGCCGCCGTGCTGGACGGGCTGTGGGACCGGCTGCTGGAGCTCTCCCTCGGCCGGGCGACCGCCCCGTCGGTGCCGCCGGCCGGCGTTCCGCACACCTTGGGGGACCAGGCCGGCGACGGCTGACCGGGCCCGGGCGCGGGGTACCGTTGGGGGCCGCCCACGCCGAGCAGGAGAACCGCGATGACCGGCGCCGCCCCTCGAGGGGCGCTTCCGGCGCCCGAGGACGAGAAGGTCACCGAGAAGGCCAAGGAGCGCGGGGTCCTCCTGCGGGTCTTCGTCTACGTCTTCGCCACCCATCTGTTCGCCGGGTTCGTCTGGCTCCTGTTCCACCTGGGCGGCCACCGCATGTGACGGCCGCCGCCACCCGTACCGGTGAATCGGTGGTGCAGGCGGCGCCGTTCCGGCGCGCGGCGGGGCGTCGGGCGTGGTACCCGGCCCTACGATCGGGACGCCCTGACGGAAGAAAGGCACCGCCATATGCACGTGCGAACCGGTCTGCGGCGCGCGGCAACCGCCGCCGCGCTGCTCCTGCCCGCCGCCGTCGTCACCGCCCCGGGTGTCGCCCGGGCCGACGACGACCTCGGCACGATCACGGTCGACCGGGCGATGCTCATCCCCGGCCACGAGGAGAACCTGGTCGTCGAGGGGACCTACTCCTGCGAACGGAGTGTGCGGCAGCCCGGCGTCTTCTTCGCCGCACAGAACCGGCGCACCGGGGTCGTCCAGTTCGGCTCCGCCTACCAGAAGAAGCGCTTCGTGCTGCGCTGCGACGGCGAGACGCACGACTGGGTGGGCATCACGCCCAACGTCCAGGACACTTCGTCCCGTTACCGGGTCGGGGACAAGGTGACGGCCGCGGCCATCATCGACGACGTGGGCCAGACCCCGCGACAGCGGGTCGGCTCGGCGCAGAAGGTCCTGGGGGTCTCCAAGCTGTAGCCGCGCGCCGTACGCCCCGCCCTCACCTGGCGGACGTGCGGTCCAGGAACGGTCCGACGGCCCGGGCGGAAGCGTCCGGGCCGTCGGCGTCGGCGGGGGCGAGCGGGGCGGACCGGCAGCCGTCGCGGTGGGGAAAGGTTTCTTCAGACGGTGGTCCGCGAGCGGGTGCGGCGGCCGAGGAGTTCACCCAGGCCCTGGCGGGTGGCCACCAGGACGACCCGGTCCCGCGGGCGCAGGATCCGGTCCGGCGCCAGCTCCCACAGCAGCCGCCCGGCCACCCCCGCCGTACCGGCCCCGGCGGCGCCGGGCAGCTCCAGCGCGAGCACCCGCCAGGCGCCCGGGCGGAACGCCTCGGCCACCGTGCGCCCGGCCAGCTGGGGGTGGCCGCCGGCCTCCACGGTGACGAAGAGCAGCACCTTGCGCTCGACCGGGATGGCCCCGAGGATCTGGCGCCCCATCATGGCGGCGGCGAACGCGGGGGCGGCCAGCGAGGAGACGCTGCGGCTGCGGGTGAGCGCCTGCGGATGGGAATCGCGCAGCGTGCGGTAGACGGCGCCGGCGAACTGGTCGTCGTGGAGCCGCATCACCGCGCCGACGTCCGGTTTGCAGCTGCGCGCGTAGAGCACCGCCTCCAGGTTGGTGGTGTCGGAGCTGGTGAGGGCGAGCAGGGCGTGGCTGCGGCCGATGTGCGCCGCCTCCAGCACGCCTTCCTGGGTGATGTCGCCGATCAGGGTGGGGACGCGCAGGCTGCGGGCGAGGGCGACCCCGCGGGCCTTGGGGTCGCGCTCGACGCAGACCACCGGGATGTCCAGCTCCCGCAGCCTGGTCAGCACCCGTGAGCCGATCTTGCCCAGGCCCAGCAGGACGACGTGACCGGCCATCCGGCGCGGCGGACGGCGCAGCGTGGTGGCGTCCCGGAAGGTGCCCATGGCCTCCAGCGCGGCGGCCACCAGCAGCGGCAGCAGCAGCAACCCGGTGAGCCCGGCGAGCAGTTGCAGGATCTTGCGGCCGGCCGGCTGGCCGATCGCCGGGTCGTCTATGGCGAACAGGTCGAGCAGCGTCAAGTAGCCCGCGTGCACCGGGCGTTCACCGGTGACCAGCCAGGAGGCGACGGCGAGCGCGCCGACGGCGGCGACGAGGCCGCCCAGCGCCCAGCGCAGCCGCCGGGAGAACAGCGAGCGCAGCGGCAGCGATCCGGTGCCCAGCCGGGAGGCCGGTGCGGGCGGGCCGCCCCGGGCGACCTTCTCCAGCACCATGGTGCTGCGTTCCGGCGAGGCGCGTTCCACCTCCGCGTCCGAGGGCAGCAGCAGTGGTCCGGTGGCGTCTGCGGTGCCCCGGCCGCGGTTGCCGGAGAGTACGGCCAGGGTGCAGACGGCCGGTGGTCCGGTGTCGGCGCGGCGGTCCGCGGTGCGTTCGGTGGCGCGCAGCAGGAGTCCGTCGGCCTGGAGCACCTTGCTGGTGCCTGCGACCGCGGCGGCGGCCAGCGCGGGGGCGGCGGTGTCGGCGTCGGAGAGGACGGTGGTGGAGGTGTCGTACGCCTCGTCGGGGGGCGGGAGTTGTGAGGGGGCGTCCGGCGCCGGGTCGTCACCGTGCGGTGGCCGGCCGTCCGGGGCGGTGGCGGTGACCGCCTGGTCCAGCAGTTCCGCGAGGTACTGGCCGAGCCGCCGGTTGTACAGCCGGATCACCAGGCGCAGCCGGGGGTTGAGGCGCCGGGCGCGCAACGCGGCGTGGATGTTGGCCTCGTCGTCGTCGAAGACCAGGGCGAGCGCGGCGGCCTGGAGCACACCGGCCTCGATCAGCGCCTCGTCGTCGGCGGTGGCCGCCTCGACGATCCGCGGCGGGCCGGAGCCCGTCGCCGGGGCGCGGCCGACCGCGCCGGCCACCCGGCCGAGGATCATCGCCGCGCGGCCGGTGACCGGCAGTCCGGCGATCGGGAAGGCCGTGCCGGGGTCCTCGCCGGCCGCCGGCACGACGAGCACCACCTGCTCGCCGTAGACGGCGGACAGCTCGTCGGCGAGGCGGCGGGCGAGCGCGTCGTCACCGCAGACCACCATGTGCCGCGCGGGCGCCTCGGGTTGGAGTTGGTTGGGAAGTGAAGGCACCCGCATAGCGTGCCGCCCCGTGGTGCCGTACGCGGACGGCACCACGCGGTCAGACCAGGAGTTCCTTTATGAACCTCACCGAGTGGCGCGGCTCGGCGGCCTCGGCGCACAGCCGGTCCATCACCGTCAGGTAGCGGTCGATGTCGTCGGGCTTGTCCAGGTAGAGGGCGCTGGTCAGCTGTTCCAGGTAGACGATGTCGGGCAGGTCCGGTTCCTGGAACCGCAGGATGGTGATGGGTCCGCCCGCCGCGGCGAGGCCGCCGACGCTGAACGGGGCGACCTGGATGGTGACGTTGGGCAGCTCGGCCATGCGCAGCAGGTGCGTCAGCTGGTCGCGCATGGCCTCCGGTCCGCCGAGTGGTCTGCGCAGCGCGGCTTCGTCGATCACCGCCCACAGCCGGGGCGCCTCCGGCTGGGCCAGCATCTTCTGCCGGGCCATCCGCAGATCGACGCGGCGCTCTATCTCCCGCGCCGAGGCGTCGGGGTGGCCGAGCCGGGTGACCGCCCTGGCGTACTCCTCGGTCTGCAGCAGGCCGGGGACGAACTGCACCTCGTAGGTGCGGATCAGGGTGGCCGCCTCCTCCAGCCCGATGTGGGTCTCGAACCAGGACGGCAGCACGTCGCCGTACCGGTACCACCAGCCCGGGGTGTTGGCGTGCCGGGCCAGGGTGAGGTATTCGGCGCGCTCGTCCTCGTCGTGGACGCCGTAGAGGGTGAGCAGGTCGGCGACGTCGCGTTCCTTGAAGCTGACCCGGCCCAGTTCGAGGCGGCTGATCTTGGCGTGCGAGCCGCGGATGGCGTCCCCGGCGTGCTCACGGGAGATGCCTGCCGCCTCGCGCAGTTTGCGCAGCTGGGTGCCGAGCACGATCCGCAGGACGGTGGGGCCGCCCCGGGGATGGTCCAGGTAGCGCTTTATCGACGGCTGGCTGTCCGGCCGCATCATCGCGGTCATTCCAACTCCCGTGAGTGACTGGGCAAGCACTCAGTCTGACATCCGGGACGCGGTCCGGTACAGCGCCGGTGGCCGCCGGTTCGGGTCCCGGGGCGGTGCGGTGCCCGGGCGGGGCGCGGGTGGCCCCGGGACCCCCGGCTCACCGGGTGCCCTCGCCCGCCACCAGGGCGTCGAAGTCGCCGTCCTTGGCGCCGCCGACGAAGGCCGCCAGCTCGGCGTGGGTGTAGATCAGCGCCGGGCCCTCGGGGTGGCGGGAGTTGCGCACGGCGAACCCGCCGTCGGGCAGTGCGGCCACTTCGACGCAGTTGCCGCTGGGGTTGCTGCGCCGGCTCTTGAGCCACCGCACGCCTTCGATCCGGGTGGACTGCACGCCGTTGTACACGCCGTTGTCTGTCTGGTCCATCGCGGCTGCTCCTCGTCGTACCAGGGCACACAGTTGGGAGCTGACGGACCGTCAACTCCTCGTGCACGTGCATCCGTTCTTACCGATGCAAGCGCGGATGTGCTTACCGATGTCCTTACGACTGTAATTGCAGATGTGCTTGCAGCACCAGAAGGATGCGGGGATAGTGGAATCGCCCAGGCCCGTTCGTGACGATTGCCCGAAGAGGCACCGCGGAGTTGTTGATGACTGCACATCCGGCCGGTTCGACAGGTGACGTGCTCTCCGAGGGGCCGGGTGGCAGACACTGGCTCGCCGCCGCCGCCGACGAGGCGTTCCCCCTCGGCGAACTGGGGCACGGCGCCACCGGCTTCGCCGCCTGCGCGCTCGGTGCCGACCCCCAGGCCACCGGTGAGGCACGGCAGTTCACCCGGCGCACGCTCGGCGGCTGGGGCCTGGCCACCGTGGTGGACGACGTCGCGGTGGTCGTCTCCGAGTTGCTGAGCAACGCCCTGCGGTACGGCGTGGCCGGTCCGCGCGGCCGGCGCGCCTCCGCCCGACCGGTCTGGCTCGGGCTGCTGCGCCGCGACCGCACCGTGCTGTGCGCGGTCTGCGACCCCAACCCCGAGGTGCCGGTGATACGGAAGCCGGACTACTTCGCCGAGTCCGGGCGCGGCCTCCATGTGATCGACGCGCTCAGCGACTCGTGGGGGTGGACCACCCCGGACGCCTCCGGCAAGGCGGTGTGGGCCGCGCTGACCGCGCGGTGATCAGTGGCGCGCCCGCGGCCACCGGGTCGCGGGCGCCGACCGGTTCAGGGCTTGCGGGCCACCCCGCCGTAGAGCGGCACCTGGGCGTCGCCGACCTGGTCGAGCAGGGTGGGGTCGCCCTCCTCGGGGCGCCAGCGCTGGACCACCTCGATGCCGGGCTCGATCAGTTCCAGCCCGTCGAAGAAGCGCGCCACCTCGGCCCTGGTCCGCGCGTTGACCTGCGAGCCGGTCCGCTCGAAGGTCTCGGAGATCCGGTCGATGTCGTGCTCGAAGTCCGCGGTGACGTGCGATAACGCCAGGTAGCTGCCGGGGGCCAGCCGGTCGGTCAGCCGGCGCACGATGTCGTACGGGTCCTGGTCGCGGGGGAGCCAGTGCAGGACGGCCACCAGGGTCAGGGCGACCGGGCGCTCCAGGTCGAGCGTCTCGCGCAGTTCGGGGGAGGCCAGGATCGCCTCGGGGTCGCACAGGTCGCCGTGGACGTAGGCGGTGCGTCCGCCGGGGTGGCTGACGTGCAGGGCCCGGGAGTGGGTGAGCACGATGGGGTCGTTGTCGGCGTAGACGACCCGTGCGTGCGGGACCACCGCCTGCACCACCTCGTGCAGGTTGGGTGAGGTGGGGATGCCGGTGCCGATGTCCAGGAACTGGTGTATCCCCGCCCGGACGGCCAGGTGGCGGGCGACACGGTGCATGAACGCGCGGTTGTGCCGGGCGGTCGACGCGGCGTTCGGCAGGACGGCCAGCGCCTCCTCGGCGGCGAGCCGGTCGGCGGCGTAGTTGGTCTTGCCGCCGAGCAGGTAGTCGTAGACCCGGGCGGCGTGGGCCCGGTCGGTGTGCAGTTCCACCGGGGGGCGGTCGCTCCCGCGCATCCAGTCGGCGGCGTCCGTCATCGTCGTTCCCCTCCCCGGGCGGACCCGGGCATCCGGTGCCGTCGGCGTCCGCCCCCGCTGTCGTACCGGCATGCCGCGCCCCGTGCGACGGGGCGGGCCCGGGTGGTCAACCCATGGGCAAACCCTAGCCGTTGGGTCCGCTCGGCCGTGCCGCAGCGCGCCGGGGCCGGGCCGTTCGCGCGCCCCGTTGCCCGTACGGGCACGCCGTCCCGGCGGCGCCGACAGGCGGGCGGCGGTGAAGGACCGCACAATGGAAGCTCCGGCCCCGCGCGTGCGCCGTCGTGGCCGCCGGCGCACGAGGGCGCGTCCACCGGCGCGTCCTGGGCCCTGGGCAACCAGGGAGGCAAGCGTGCGCCGTTCCCCTCGGTCCGACCGCCCAGCGCACCGGGGGCCGTCACCGGTCACCGCGGACGTCGCGCTGGCCCTCAACGGCATGGGCAGCTTCGTGTGGGACCTGGCGTCCGGGCTGCTCCGCTACGACGAGGCCGCGCTCGACGTCCTCGGCATCGACCCCGCGGAGTTCGACGGCGACCCGCACACCGTCAGCGAGCGCATGCTGCCGCAGGAGCTGCCCGCGCTGCGCGGCCAGATCGACCGGGCGCTGGCCGAACGCACCGGCTACAGCTGCTACTTCCGCGTCCGCCGGCCCGACGGCACGCTGCGCTGGACGCACACCCAGGCCCATGTCGTCTGCGACGAGGAACAGCGCCCGCTGCGCGTGATCGGCATCGTGCGCGACGCCAGCCAGGAGCTGCGCGCCGTCGACCGGACCCAGGAGCTGCGGCAGGCCAAGGACGAGCGGCGCCGCCAGGCCGGCATGGTCCGCGACGTCACCGACGCGCTGGCCCGCACGGTGACCGTGGAGGACGTGGCCCAGGCGCTCACCGCGCCTCGGCTGCTGGGCCGGCTGGGCGCCGGCGGCATCGTGCTGGGGCTGGTGGAGAACGCGCGGGTGCGGCTGGTCGGCAGCCGCGGGGTGCCGGACGAGATCGTCCACGACGTGCACGTGGCGCCGCTGGGTGAGGCGCTGCCGCTGAGCGAGGCGATCCGGACCCGGCGGCCGACCTTCCTCACCGACCGGTCCGAGCTGGGCCGCCGCTACCCGCGGCTGCGCCGTTACCTGCCCCAGGTGGACGCCGACGCCTTCGCCTACCTGCCGCTGATCGCCCACGACACGCCGATCGGCGCCCTCGGGCTCGCCTTCCGCGGCAAGCACCGCTTCACCCACGACGAGCGCACCGTGCTCTCCGCGCTGAGTGGCGCGATCGCCCAGTCGCTGCAACGCGCCCTGCTCTACGACCACGAGCACGAGGTGGCCACCGGGCTGCAGACCGCGATGCTCCCCGGCCACCTGCCCCGGGTGCCCGGGCTCGACCTGGCCGTGCGCTACCGCCCGGCCGGCACCGGCCAGGACATCGGCGGCGACTGGTACGACGCCGTGCCGCTGCCGGACGGCCGGGTCGCCACCGTCGTCGGCGACGTCCAGGGCCACGACGTGCGCGCCGCCGCCGTCATGGGGCAGCTGCGGATCGCGCTGCGCGCCTACGCCGCCGAGGGCCATCCGCCGTCCAGCGTGATGGCCCGCGCCTCGGCGTTCCTCACCGAGCTGGACACCGACCGCTTCGCCACCTGCCTGCTGGTCACCCTCGATCCGCTGACCGGGATCGCCGAGGTGGTGCGGGCCGGCCACCTCGAACCCCTGGTCCGCCATCCGGACGGCGGCGGCACCTGGCTCGCCACCCCGGGCGGGCTGCCGCTGGGGCTCGTCCCGCCCACCGCCCGGCTCTCCTACCCCGCCACCGAGGTCACCCTGGCCCCGGGGGCGGCCATGGTGCTGTGCACCGACGGACTGATCGAATCACGCACCACCGACATCGACCACGGCCGGCGGCAGCTGCTGACCGCGCTCCACTCCGGCCCGCTGCGCCCCGAACCCCTCGCCGACCATCTGCTGCGCACCATGGCCGCGCACACCGGCCTCGACGACGACGTGGCGCTGCTGCTGGTGCGCCGGCCCCGGGAGGGGCGCCCCGCGACGCGTCCGCACCTGGCGACCAGGATCAGCGCGGGCAACCCCGAGTCGCTGCACAAGGCCCGGCAGGAGCTGCGCACGGCGCTGCGCCGCTGGTCGCTGGAGTCGGTGGCGGACACCGCGGAGCTGCTCGCCTCGGAGCTGGCCACCAACGCCCTGCTGCACGCCGGCGGCAACGCCACGCTGACCGCCGCCCCGGTCCGCCACGCCGGCCGGTCGCTGCGGCTGGAGGTCACCGACACCTCGCCGGTCACCCCGCACCGCCGCGCCGCCCCCGAGGGGTCGACCTCCGGGCGCGGGATGCTGCTGGTGGAGGAGTTGGCGCAGGCGTGGGGGGTGGAGCCGCGGGGCACCGGCAAGTGTGTGTGGTGCGAGATCACGGCGGCGCCGTGACGTTCGCGCCCACGAGGCCCGCGGGCGGAAAATCACGCGACGCCGACGGTCACCGACTGTTAGCTTCCCCGTCATGCAACCCCTGTCCGAAGACCGGATACGCACGTCGTTCGTCAACTGCTCCAAGGGCGAGGCGGGGCGCCTCCCCCTCCCCCGCGACCTGGCCGAACTCCCCTGGGCCGACCTGGACTTCCTCGGCTGGCGCGACCAGGGCGCCCCCGACCGCGGCTACCTGGTCGCCGAGCGTGACGGCGGCCTCGTCGGCGTCACCCTGCGCGCGCCGCAGAACATCCGGCGCAGCTTCACCAGGACCACGGTGTGCTCGATCTGCGTGACCGGTCACCCGGGCAGCGGGGTCACTCTGCTCACCGCCCGCCGGGCCGGTGTCGCGGGCCGGGAGGGCAACACGGTCGGCGCGTACTTCTGCGCGGACCTGGCCTGCCCGCTGTACGTACGCGGCAAGCGCACCTCCCAGCTGGTCGGCCGGGCCGACGAGACGCTGCCGCTGAGCGAGCGGGTCGCCCGGATGACGGCCAACCTGGACGCCTTCCTCGACAAGGTGCTCCAGGGCTGATCCGGCACCCCGCCGTCACCCGGCCGGGCTAACACCATGCCGCCACGTTCACTCGTTCGGGGGAATGCGAGCCGGTGATTCGCGCGGCGGCCGGACGGACGGCGGCCGGGGTTGGCACAGTGGGATCGCCTCCTCGCCGTCGCCGCGAGCACCGGCCGGCCCGCCGTGGCCGGCCGGTGCGTGAAGGGATGCCCCCCGTGACCGTCGCCGCCCGCCGCCCCTTCCCGCCCGGCCGACGGCGCCGGGTCCCGCGCTGAGGACGGCGACGTGGAGCCCGTGATCACCGTGGGGCTGGACGGTTCGCCGGAGAGCCTGTCGGCCGCGTACTGGGGAGCCCGGGAGGCGGTCCGGCGGGGGTTGTCGCTGCGGTTGACGCACGCCTGGGTGCTGCTGTCGCCGGGGCGGCCCGGCCCCGCGCGGGAGCCGGGCCACGGTACGGAGGGCGAGGACCCCAACTACTGGGCCAAGCGCGTCGTCAGCGACGCCGGGGCGGCGGTCCACGCCCGCCATCCGGATCTCCCCGTGGTCCAGGACCTGGTCGCCGAGGAGCCGGCCGGCGCGCTGCTGGCCGCGGCGCAGGAGTCCCGGATGCTGGTGCTCGGCTCCCGGGGGCTGGGGGCGGTCGGCGGTTTCTTCCTGGGCGACACCGCGCTGCACGTGGCCGCGCGGGCCGAGCATCCGGTGGTGCTGGTGCGCGCCGCCACCCGTGAGGAGGCCCAGGGGGACGCGCTCGACCGGCGCCCGGTGGCCGTCGGGCTCGACCTGGACCGGCCCGGCACCGAGGTCGCCGACTTCGCCTTCGAGACGGCCGCCCAGCGCGACGTCCCGCTGCGGGTGGTGCACGGCCGCGCCCTGCCGGCCCAGGGGTACGCACCCTGGGGGGTGGACAAGGACGCGGCGGCGGAGATCTCCGCCGAGGCCGAGGACGAGGTGGCCGAGGCGCTGCGGCCGTTCCGTGAGCGCTTCCCCCAGGTCACCGTGGAGACCGTGGTGCGGCTGGAGAGCCCGGCGCGGGCAGTGGTGGCGGCGGCGTCCGGGGCCGGGCTGCTGGTGGTCGGCCGGCACCGGCGGCACGGCGGCGTCCACCGGGTCGGCGCGGTCGCCCAGGCCGCGGTGCACCACGCCACCTGCCCGGTGGCGATCGTCCCGCACCACTGACCCGCCGGTCCCGGAGAGCTACCGCGCGCCGTCGCCCTCCTGCGCGCGCTCCCTGCGGCGCCGGCGCACGTGCCACACCACCAGCGCCACGACCACCACGGCGGCCACCACCACCGCGATCACCCGTCCCGCGACCCGCTCGACCCGCGCGTACGCCGTCCCGGCGAAGTACCCCAGCAGCGTGAAGCCGGCCCCCCAGGTGATCCCGCCGAGGGCGTTGAAGAGCAGGAAGCGCGGGTACGGCATGTGGGACACGCCGGCCAGCGCGGGCATCATGGCGCGGAAGAAGGCGATGAAGCGGCCGAGGAAGACGGCGACGGGTCCGCGCCGCCGGATCAGGTCCTGCGCGCTGCGGACCCGGTGGGCGTGGCGGCGCAGCGGCCGGGTGGCGAGCACCCGGGGGCCGACGCGGCTGCCGATCTCGTACCCCACCGAGTCGCCGACGACGGCGGCGGCCACCACGACCAGGATCAGCCAGCCGACCGAGACCGCCCCCTGGCTGGCGAGGACCCCGCCGATGACCACGGCGGTCTCCCCGGGGAGGACGAAGCCGACGAAGATGGCGTCCTCGAGGAAGACCAGCGCCCCGACGACCGCGTAGACCACGGGGCCGGACAGACCGCCGAGCCATTGGACGAGCGTGTGCATCAGGCCGGTCACCTCTTTCGCGGTTCTTCGTCCGCTTCTCCGGTTCCCCGTCGCGGCCCGCCGTACCACCGCGGGGGCCGGGCGTCCGGCGTCCGCGCGGTTTTCCGCCCCGGTGAGGTGGTACGGATCCCCGGCGAGACGTCGACGTGGCGAGGGGCGGCTGCGGTATGGAGTGGTTCACGGCCTCCGGGTACTGGCTGAGCCGGCTGGTCTTCCAGCGGTCGCTCGCCGCGCTGTACGTGATCGCGTTCGTGGCGGCGGCCAACCAGTTCCGGGCGCTGATCGGGGCGAACGGCATGCTGCCGGTGCCGCGGTTCACCGCCCGGGTGCCGTTCCGGCGTTCCCCGAGCCTGTTCCACCTGCACTACTCGGACCGGTTCTTCGCCCTGGTGGCGTGGGGTGGCGCGGCGTTGTCGGCGGCGGTGGTGGCGGGGGCGGCCGACGCGGTGCCGTTGTGGGCGTCGATGGTGATGTGGGCGGTGATGTGGGCGCTGTACCTGTCCGTCGTCAACGTGGGGCAGGTGTGGTACGGCTTCGGGTGGGAGTCGCTGCTGCTGGAGGCGGGGCTGCTGGGGCTCTTCCTGGGCAACGCGCGCACCGCGCCGCCGGTGCTGGTGCTGTGGCTGGTGCGCTGGCTGCTGTTCCGGGTGGAGTTCGGCGCCGGGCTGATCAAGATGCGCGGGGACCGCTGCTGGCGTGATCTGACCTGCCTGTACTACCACCACGAGACGCAGCCGATGCCGGGGCCGCTGTCGTGGTTCTTCCACCATCTGCCGAAGCCGCTGCACCGGGTGGAGACGGCCGCCAACCACATGGCCCAACTCGTCGTCCCGGTGCTGCTGTTCACCCCGCAGCCGGTGGCGAGCGTGGCCGCGGGGATCGTGATCGTCACCCAGTTGTGGCTGGTGGCCTCGGGCAACTTCGCCTGGCTCAACTGGCTGACCATCGTGCTGGCCTTCGCCGCCGTCGACGGTGCGCGGGCGGCGGACGTCCTCGGGCTGCCCCGGCCGCCCGCGTCGCCGGCCGCCCCCGTCTGGTACGAGGCCGTGGTGCTCGCCTTCACCGTGCTGGTGGCGGTGCTCAGCTACTGGCCGGCCCGGAACCTGGTCTCCCGTGGCCAGCTGATGAACTACTCCTTCAACCGCCTCCACCTGGTCAACGCCTACGGTGCCTTCGGGTCGATCACCCGGGTGCGGATGGAGGTGGTCGTCGAAGGCACCGCCGACCCCGACCCGGGCCCCGGTTCGCGTTGGCTGGAGTACGAGTTCAAGGGCAAGCCGGGTGATCCGCGGCGGCTGCCCCGCCAGTTCGCCCCCTACCATCTGCGGCTGGACTGGCTGATGTGGTTCGCCGCGCTCTCCTCGCTGTACGCGGAGCCGTGGCTGCTCGCGCTCGCCGCCAGGCTGCTGGCGAACGACCGCGACACGCTGAAGCTGCTGCGCCGCAACCCGTTCCCCGACGCGCCGCCGGCCTATGTGCGGGCCCGGCTGTTCCGCTACCGGTTCACCGGCCCGCGCGAGCTGCGCGAGACCGGTGCCTGGTGGCGGCGGAACCCGGTGCGGGAGTATCTGCCGCCGGTGAACGCCGCCGTGCTCGGCGGGGTGCGGTACGAGGCGTGACCGGCGCCGGTCAGCCGGCGGACACGGTGACGTCCCCGGTGCCGGCCTTGGCGCTGATGGTGTGACGGCTGCCGGTCGCCTGCGGGACCTCCACCCGGGCCTTGCCGGTGCCGGCGGTGGCGGTGACGGCGTAGGAGGCGTTCCCCGGCACCTTGAGGTCGACCTTGCCGGTGCCGGAGCCGGCGCTCACCCGGTCGGGCACGGCGTCGAGCCGGGCGGTGACGTCGCCGGTGTCGGAGACCAACTCGACCTGGCGGGAGGTGAGTCCGCTGCCGGTGACGCTGCCGGTGTCGGTGGTGGCGCGCACGGCGCCGGAGATGCCGGCCACCCGTATGTCGCCGGTGTCGTCGGTGATGGTGACCACGGTGCCGGCCGGCACGCGCACGTCGTAGTCGATGGCGGTGTCGCGGCCGGAGTAGGCGAGCGTGAGGGTGCCGTCGGTGGTGGTGTGGGTGGCGTTGGGGGGCGTGTCGTGGTAGTTCTGCCGTTCGGTGACCTGGACGGGGCCGGAGCCGCCGGTGACGTGGACGTCGCCGGTGCCGCCCTTGACGACCAGGGCGTGCACGGTCTCGTGGACGCCGTAGGAGACGGTGCGGTGCCGCTGGTCGAAGACGCCGGAGCACGCGGTCAGCCCCGCCGCGCCGACCGCCGTGACGGTGGCCATGGCCAACAACCGCTTCGCCGACCGGTGTTGCATCGTTTCCCCCTTCGTGGTGACGGCCGCCTCACCGGGCCGCCCGCTCGCTCGCCGACCAGTCTTACGTACCGGCGCGGGCGCCCCGCTCCCCCTTGAGGCTGATCCGGCCCCGGGCGAACCCTGAGAGCGACCCTGACCTGGGCGCGGCGCCGGTACGGAACCGGGGCTGTGGCGTCCGCCGGGTCAGCGCCGGGTGGCCCGGGGCGCTTCGGCGACCCGGCCGCCGACGTCGATCCAGCCGTCGGGGTGGTGGCGGGTGAGGATCTGCGAGCCGGCGCCCTGGCGGATGTCGAGCGGGCGGCCGAGTTCCGCGGTGAGGACGACGGCGGCGGCGCCGGTGGCCTCGTCCTCGGTGATCCCGTCCGAGCGGCGCGGGAAGCCGCGGGCCCGGACCACCCCGGCGGCCTCGTCCTGCCAGGCCCAGGCGTACAACCACCCCTCGCCGGGCGGCGGGGCGGGCAGCGCGTCGACCTCGGCCACCGAGTCGTACCGCTGGGTGCGGCGGCCGGCGGCCCACTCGGCGCGCCCGCGGATCCAGTCGAACTCCCCCTCCCGCCAGGCCGCCACCTCACCGGCCGGCGGACGCAGCACCGCCGGGTCGTGACCGTCCCGACGCAGCAGCCAGGAGGTGCCGACCAACGGGTGCCCGGCGAACGGCAGTCGGGTGCTCGGGGTGTAGATGTCCACCTCGCCGCGGACCGGGTCGTCGATGAACACGGTCTCGCTGAAGCCGAGTCGGGCGGCGCGCTCCTGGCGTTCCGGACGGCCGGGCAGCGCGGTGCCGTCGGGGACGACGCCCAGCAGGTTGCCTCCCCCGCCGTCCGGCCCGAGGAAGACCCGCAGTACGACAAGATCATTCATGCGGGGATTCAACCATCCTCGGCCGGCTACCGGCTGAGGACGAGGTCGGCCTCGGCGCGCAGTCCGTCGATGCCGCCGTCGGTCACCAGGGACAGTTCGTCGTCGTGGTGGCGGCCCGGTCGCCACTGGCCGCCGGCGAGGCGCACCGTGGCGACGTTGGGGACCGGGCCGGCCGTCCAGTCCAGCGGTCCGGCGACGGTCTCCAGCTTGGTGCGGGCGATCGCGTCGGCGACGGCCGCGCGGTCCGTGGGGTCGGCCGCGGTGCGCAGCGCGTGGACGGCGACCTCGATGAGCGCGTGGGCGAGGCCGAGCGGCTGGAGCCACTGGCAGCCGGTGTGCCGCTCGTACTCCTCGGCGAGCCGGGCGGCGGTGGTGCCGTCGAGGGAGGAACGGTAGGGGTGGCGGGGCGTCCAGTAGGCCAGGGTGGCCACGTCGGCCTGGGCGGGCCGCTCGCCGCCGGTGACCGAGGGCGGGTAGGCGAGCCGGCGCGAGCAGGTGATCAGCCGTGGGTGCGTGCCGCGTTCGGCGGCGGTGGTGCGGAAGAGCGCCAGGTCGCGTGCGGTGGCGGCGCTGGTGACCAGTTCGGCGCCGGCCGCCGCGAAGGCGTCGGCGTGGCCGCCGAGGTCGGCGGCGGGTTCCTGGTAGGCGGCCGGGTCCACCAGCCGGTAGCCACGGGCGCGGGCGACGGCCGCGAAGCCGCGTTCCGCCTCCCGTGACCAGGTGCCCTGCGGGCCGTCGTTCCACAGGCACCCCACGGTGGGCCCGGCGCCGGAGAGCGCCCACAGGTCGGTGAAGGTCTCCGCGATGGCGTCCAGTCCCCAGCAGAAGTGGTACGTCCAGCGGAACGGGGTGGCCTCGGTGGCGCCGCGCCCGTAGTAGTAGGCCTGCCAGGGGAACGCGCTGGAGACACAGGGCACCCCGGCCTCCTCGCAGCCGTCGGCGACGGCGGGCAGCACCTGGGTGCCGGCCAGCGTGACGACGATCCGCGCGCCCTTCTGGCCGGCCAGCTCGCGTACCGCCCGGCGTCCGCCCTCCGCCGTGGAACGGCTGTCCCGGCTCACCAGCCGCACCGGGTACGTGGCCGTGCCGGCGCGCACCCGGTCCAGCCAGGGCTCCAGCGACGACATGGCGAACGCCGGCGGGTCACCGAGCCCGGCCAGCCGCCCGGAACGCGCCACCACGACCCCCATCACCAGGGCACCGTCGCGTGCCGGCCCCATCCACGCCTCCCGTCCCGCCCGCCCGGCGTCCGGTACGCCGCGCGTCGCCGCGTACAACGCCGGGGCGGGCGGGGAGGGTACGCCTCCGGTGGTCCAGGAGGGTGCCGTGGGGTGCTACGCCGTCCGGCCGGCGAAGTAGTGGCCCTCGTCCAGGTCCGCGAGGAGACCGGGGTGGACCGGCTGCCAGCCGAGGACTTCGCGGGTTCGGGCGGTGGAGACCGGGTTGTCGAGCGTGACCAGGGCGCCGAGGAAGCCGAAGTGGTCCGCCGCCTCCTCGGCGGTGACGGACTTGACCGGGACGTCGAGGTGGCGGCCGATGGACTCGGCGATCCGCCGGAACGGGATCCCCTCGTCGGCCGCCGCGTGCAGCCGCGAGCCGGCCGGTGCCTTCTCCAGCGCGAGCCGGCACAGCCGTGCCGCGTCCAGGGTGTGCACGGCGGGCCAGTGGTTGGCCCCCTCCCCCACGTACGCGGAGAAGCCCTTCCCGGCGGCGATGGAGATCAGCGTCGGTATGAAGCCGCCGCGGTCGTAGGCGCTGTGGACGACCGGTGAGAGCCGTACGGCCGCCGAGCGCACCCCGCGTCCGGCGAGCGCGATCACCGCGTTCTCCGAGTCGGCCCGGGGCGCCGAGGCCAGGACGTCCTCCTCCGTTCCCGGGCGTCCGGTGATGCCGGCGAAGGTGAGGAGCAGCGTCCCGCCCATGATCACCAGCGGCTTGTCGGAGCCGGTCAGCGCCTCGCCCATCGCCTCGACGGCCCGCAGGTCGGCGACGGCGCCGGTGACGAGGTCGCCGCGGAGCATCGCCTCGTGCTTGTAGGCGAGGTGGAGGACGCCGTCGGCCAGGGCGGCGGCCTCCCGCAGCCCGTCGAGGTCGTCCAGGTCGCCGCGGCGGACCTCGGCCCCGAGCGCCGCGACCTTGTCGGCCGAGGCGTCGGAGCGGGCCAGCCCGACGACCTGGTGGCCGGCGCCGAGCAGTTCGGGGACGACGGCGCTGCCGATGTGACCGGACGCGCCGGTGACGAAAACACGCATGGGAAACCTCCGAGGAAAAAGGGGGAAACGACCGCACGGCACGGGAAGACCCGGAGCCGATGACACCAGGTGTCATCACCCTAACACTGACGACACCAGGTGTCATCACTAGAATGACGCCATGGGACGATGGGAGCCGGACGCGCGTGGCCGGCTGTTGCAGGCGGCCTTGGAGCTCTTCGCGGAGCACGGGTTCGACCGGACCACGGTGGCGGAGATCACCGCGCGGGCCGGGCTGACCAAGCGCACGTTCTTCCGGCACTTCGCCGACAAGCGCGACGTGCTCTTCGCGGGCTCGGGCCATCTGCACGAGGTGACCGTGCGGGCGGTCGCCGAGGCCCCCGACTCCGTCCGGCCCATCGCCGCGGTCGCCGAGGGCCTCAAGGCCGCCACCGCGATCTTCCTCGACCGCGAGGGCTCCCGGGTCCGTCAGGCGGTCATCGCCGCCAACCCCGAACTCCAGGAACGCGAACTGGTCAAGCTCGCCTCCCTCTCCGCCGCCATCGCCGACGCGCTGCGCGAACGCGGCGTCCCCGACCGCACCGCGAGCCTGGCCGCGGAGGCCGGGATCGCCGCCCTCAAGGTCGCCTTCGCGTGCTGGCTCGCCGCGCCCGGCGAACGGGACGACGCACCCGACCTGCCGCGGCTCGTCCTCGACACGCTCGACGAACTGGGGGCCGTGGCCGCCGGCGCCTGACGGCCGTGGCGTGCCGGGGCGGTCGTACCCGTCGTGGTTCCCCGGCGGGTGAGGGGGACGCGCGCAGCTTCACCACGGCGGTCACCACCGCGGCGCCCGCCTCGACGAGCGCGCCGGCGAGGTTGAGCAGGACGGCTGCCGCCTGCAGGGTGTCCAGGGGTCCCGACACGTACGTCTTCTCCTTCGGGTGCCATGGGAACGCACCGGCTCCGGTGCGCCGGATGCCATGGACGCCCGTGCCCGTGGTGTCCCGCCAGCGGAGTCGCCACCTGCGGACGGCATCGGCCGGTCACGGCCATTTCCTGCCAACATCGGCCAACTACGGACAGTGCCCGTTCCGGTTCCCGGGTGGAGGCCGGTGGACGTCCTCTACATTTCCGGTGTCCCCCGGACCGGCGAGGAGCTGATGGACGCTGTGCCCTTGCATCCCGACATCGACCCGGCCACGGCCGTCACCGTCGAGGACTTCGCGGAACTGCTGAGGCGATTACGCACCCGCGCCGATCAGCCGTCGCTGCGGACCATGGAGCGGTGGGCCATCAGGCACGGCAAGTCGCTGTCGCGTTCGGCGGTCGCGGACATGCTGGCGGGACGCACCTTCCCCACCAAGGCCCGGCTCTTCGCCTTCCTCCAGGTGTGCGGGGTGGAGCCCGCCGACGACCCGCGCTGGGAGACCGCGTGGAACCGGCTGGCCGAGGAACGGCGCCGCCAGCAGCCGGGCATCAGCCGTCTGGGGTCCGCCGGCGAGCAGGCAGCCGTGGAACTCGGGCTCGGCATGCACGACGACGAGGCCGAGGACCTGCTGGAGCCCACCTGGTCGGACGCCGAGGAACGGCTGGCCGCCATCACCAACGAGGCCACCGCCACCGCCGAGACCCTCCGGGAGCAGCTGGCCCAACTACGCCTGGCCGGGGCCGAGGTCAGCGCGACGCTGGACAACGCCCGCCTCAGCCGCCTGGAGTCGGTGACCGCGGTCAACCTGCAACGCAGCCTGCTCCCCATCCGTCCGCCCCGGATCCCCGGGGTGCGGATCGCCTACGACTACCACCCCGGGCACGGCAACGCGGCGGGCGGCGACTGGTTCGACGCCATCCGGCTGCCGAGCGGCCGGGTAGCCCTGGTCGTCGGCGACGTCATGGGGCACGGCCTGATGAGCGCCGCGGTGATGGGCCAGTTCCGCACCTCCATCATCACCATGGCCTCGATGGACCTGCCGCCCGCCCAACTCCTGCGCCAACTGGACAACCTCACCCACCACCTGAGCACCGAGCACCTCGCCACCTGCATCTACAGCGTCTACGACCCGGTGCGGCGCACCCTGACCCTCGCCAACGCCGGTCACGTCCCGCCGGTCCTCGTCGACGCGGACGGCAAGCCCCGGCTGCTGGAGATACCCACCGGCGCGCCGATCGGCGTCGGCGGTGTGGCCTTCGAGGAGATGCGGGTCCCGATAGACGACGGCAGCTGGCTGGTGATGTGCACCGACGGACTGGTGGAGAGCCGCAGCCGCCCCATCGACGAGGGCCTGGAGGCGCTGTGCGCCGGCATCACCGACGGGCCCGCCGACAGCCCCCAGGAGGTGTGCGAACAGATCATGACCCGCCTGCAACCCGACTACTGCGACGACGACGTCGCCCTGCTCGTCGCCCGGCTCGACGGCATCGCACCCGACGACGTGGCCGAATGGCAACTGCCCCGTCACCCCTCCCAAGCCCGCGTCGCCCGCGCCGCCACCGTGGAACGCCTCGCCGCCTGGGGCCTGCACAACCTCGTCGAACTCGCCGAACTCCTCGTCAGCGAACTGGTCACCAACGCCCTGCGGGTGGCCCGGCACGACGTCCAACTACGCCTGATGCGCACCGACAACAAACTGCTCGTCGAAGTCAGCGACGACGACCACAACATGCCCACCCTGCGCCCGGCGAGCGCCACCGACGAGGACGGGCGCGGTCTGGGCCTGGTCAGCCGGCTCTCCGACGAGTGGGGCGCGAGCCGCACCGCCGGCGGCAAGGTCGTGTGGTTCGAGGTACGACTGTGACCCGGCGGCGCGGAACCGGCCGGGCCGGTCACCGGGTCGCGGCTGCCGCGTTCCGGATCCAGCTGCGGAATTCGATCGCCAGGTGTTCGCAGTGCCCCTCGATCATCGAGTCCGGGGCGGCGGACGGGTAGACGACGCGTACCACGACGTCCGCGCCGGTGGCGGTGTCCCGCGCCTGGTGCAGGCAGTAGGCGAAGGGGGTGCCGTCGTCCAGGCTGAGCAGGGCGTTCATCAGCGAGATCGGGTACGAGGCGTCGAGGTGGGCGCTGACCGGCGGGGGCAGTTCGCGGGCGACCGACACCTTGAACCGGGTGAGGTGATTGCCGATCGTCTCCACCATGCCGCCGGTGTACTCCGGCGGCTCGACGTAGTGCTCGGGGTGGGCGTTGAGGAGCGCCGTCTTGTCCTGGAAGCGTCCGGTGGCGGCCTGCGACCGGAACCAGCGGGCCAGGTCGGTGCCGCTGAGTCCGCGTACCGTGAACTCGGTGCGCGACTCGCGGTAGGTGCCGCCGGACGCCTCGACGAGGCCGGCGTGGAAGCGGTCGCCGGCCTCGATCTGGTCGGCGAGGAGGTCCATCATCACCTGACCGCCGGCCACCGCCTTGAGGTTCTTGAGGGCTCGCCGCGCGGCCTCGAGTTCCCACCGGTCCACCGCGGACTCCTCGAAGGTGCGGCCCATCGTGTGGACGTCGACCGTCACGGGGTGCGGTGACCGCTGGTCGGTATGGGTGTGCATGGCGTTCCCCTTCAGGAGATGGCGAGGTGTGCTGGAATCAGCGGGATGCCACGGCATGCGAGGTGTGCGCCAGCCGCGTGCCGTGGGCTCGATGACGAGCGTAAGATGCACTCATGCATCTTGCAAGTACGGATTCCGGCCCCCAGCGCCGCCGGCACGGCGCGGAACTGGAGGCGGCGCTGCTCGACGCCGCGTGGGACGAGCTGATGGAACGCGGATACTCCGCGCTCACCTTCGCCGCAGTCGCACAGCGCGCCGGCACCAGCCGGCCGGTCGTCAACCGCCACTGGGCCACCAAGGACGCGCTCGTCCGGGACGCAATCACCCGCGCCAGCGACCGGTTCTCGCTGGCCGACCCCGACACCGGATCGCTGCGCGACGACACCGTCGCGCTGCTGGAACAGCTCAACGGCGCCTTCACCATGTTCGCCGCGGCGATGACCGCGCAACTGGCCGCCTACTTCGAGGAGACCGGGACGACACCCGCCGAACTGCGCGCGTCCCTGATCGAACAGCGGTGGTCACTGATCGAGTCCGTGACGCGGCGTGCCGTCGAACGGGGCGAGATCGACGGTGCGAAGCTCACCCCGCGCATCACGCGGTTGCCGTACGACCTGCTCAGGCACGACGTGCTCATGAACCTGCGGCCGTTGTCCTCGTCAGCCCTGGAGGAGATCGTCGACACCGTCTTCATCCCGCTGGTCACCTGAACCGCCCGGGACGGGGTCGTCCCCTCGGCGGCCGGCGGATCGGACGGCGGCAACGGCGAGGACGCAGGCTCCGGTGCCGAAGACCACGTTGCCGATCAGGGCGGTGGCCGGTGGGGTGCCCGTCTGGCCGGCCTGGGTGAAGCCGACCCAGACGTAGGTGAGCAGGGCGCCGGCGGCCAGGGCGGTGTGGTGCCGGGGGCCCCAGCCGTGGCGGCGTGACCAGCCGGTGACCGTCAGCACGGCCGCCGCGGCCAGCAGGGCCCAGGCGGCGGCCATCGCCCAGTCGGGTACGCGGTCGCGCAGCAGCGCCTGACCTGCCCAGTAGGCGCTGGTGAGGGCGAAGGCGGCGCAGCCGGTCGGCACCGGGCCGGGGGCGGCGGCCGGGACGGCGGGCACGGGGCGACGGCCGGTGCGGAAGGCCGCCGCGATCAGGCCGGCGATCGCGGCCACGCACACCGCCCACTGCCACGGCGACGCCATGAAGCGGTCGTTGCCGACGTACTGGACGGCGGCCAGGGACGCCGAGCCGCCGGCGAACACCAGCGCCGTGACGATCAGCCCGGGCCGGCCGAGCCAGGGCCGCCGCGGACCGCCGCCGAACGCTTCGACCAGGGCGATCGGCACGCAGACGCTCCACACCATGTGCATCGTGACGACGTCCTGGAGCAGGGCCACGCTCGTGCCCAGCCACGGCACGTGCGTTCCCGCGTAGGTGAGGCCGAAGTCGACGCCGCCGTAGCGGGGGTTCCACAACATCTGGTCGACCGGCCCCTCCTCGAACAGTCCGTAGGCCGCCCCCAGCAGCAGCATCGCCGGCCACCCGCGACCGGTACGCCGGGCGGCCTCCCGGATCAGCACGGCCCCGCACCCGTACAGCGGGACAAGGCCGATCAGCGACCCCAGCTCGCTGATCGGTGTGTTGCCCAGCAGGAACTCGCCCACCAGCGGGGCCACCAGCGCCAGCGCGAGGACCGACCGGCGGCGGTGCGCGGTGCCACGAACGTCAATCATTCCCCCGAGGCTAGGAACGGGACCCCGGCCGCCGCCTCCGCCGACCGGCCAGGTGTGCCGGCCACCCGGCCAGACCTGCCCGGCCGTCCGGCCCGACCGCCGCCCCGGGTCACTCGGCTTCCGCGTCGTGGGCGAGCAGGGCCAGCTGGACGCGGTTGTCCAGGTCGAGTTTGGTCAGCGCGCTCGACAGGTGGGCCTTGACGGTGCCGGTGGACAGGTGGAGCCGGTCGCCGATCTCGGAGTTGGACAGCCCGTCGGCCACCGCCCGGGCGATCTGGCGTTCCCGGTCGGAGAGCCCGGCGAGCTTGCGTCGTGCCCGCTCGGTGCGGGTGCCGGTGCCCGCCGCGGCGTGGTCGATCAGGGTACGGGCGGCTGCCGGGGAGAGCACCGGCTCGTCGCGGGCGGCCCGGCGGACCGCGTCCACGATCTCGTCGGGCTCGGTGTGTTTGAGCAGGTAGCCCGCGGCTCCGGCGCGCATCGCCGCCAGCACCGTGCCGCCGGTGTCGAAGGTGGTCAGCACGATCACCTTGGGCGTGCGGTCGCCGCCGGCCACGGTGCGGGTGGCGGCGATCCCGTCCATGACCGGCATCCGGATGTCCATCAGCACGACGTCCGGGGTGTGCCGCCGGACCGCCCCGGCCACGCCCGCGCCGTCCGCCACCTCGCCGACCACCTCGATGTCGGCCGCGCCGCGCAGCATCATCGTCAGCCCGGCCCGCACCAGCGGGTCGTCGTCGACCAGCAGCACCCGGATCATCGTCGTCACCCCGCCCGCCAGGGTAGCCGGGCCCGCAGGATGAAGACGCCGTCGTCACTGCCGTGTTCCAGTGCGCCGCCGTCGAGCCGGACCCGTTCGGCCAGGCCGGTCAGCCCGGCTCCGGCGCCGGGGACGCCTGGTGCGGACGCCTCGGCGGGCAGGCGGTTGCCGACCTCGATCGTCAGGTGGGAGCCGGGCTCGCCGGTCAGCCGTACGGTCACCCGGGCGCCGGGGGCGTGCTTGCGCGCGTTGGTCAGGCCCTCCTGGACGACGCGGTAGGCCGTGCGCTGGAGTTGCGGGCGCGGGGGCCGCGCCGGGCCGGCGAGTTCGTCGTGGAGGTCCACGTCCTGTCCGGCCGCCCTGGCCTCCTCGACCAGGCCCGGAAGGTCGGCGAGGGTCGGCTGCGGGGGCGTTGCCGCGCCGTCGGCGCCGTCCGCGCGCAGCACCAGCAGTACGTCGCGCAGCTCGCCGAGGGCTTGGTGGGCGTTGTCGCGGATGATCTGCGCGCTGCGGGAGATCTCGGTGCCGTCGAGGCCCGGTCCGGTGCCGGCGGCGGACCGCTTGGCCCGGTACGCCAGCGCGCCGGCGTGCACCGACAGCAAGGAGATGCGGTGGGCGAGCACGTCGTGCATCTCGCGGGCGATGGCTTCGCGCTCGGCGCGGCGGGTGTCGGCCAGTCGCCGGGCGTGCTCGGCGCGTTCCCGCTCGGCCTCGCGCCGCACCGCCAGCGTCCACAGCCGACGGGCCCGCAGGGTGCTGCCCCACGCGAAGGAGACCAGGAAGTACACCAGCGTGACGGCGGCGCCGACCAGCCCGTCCGTGTTCGCGCCCTGGAGAAGGGCCACCCCCAGCAGGCCCGCCGTCAGGAACGCGGCGAGCACCGGGAGCGAACGCCGCCACGGCAGCCGCAGCGCCGTGTTCACGGTGATCACGATGCCCGCGCCGAACGCGCTGGTGGAGACGGCCAGCGCGGGCAGCGCCAGCAACGCCACGGCCAGCGGGAACCGGCGGCGCCACCACAGCGACGCACACGCGAGGGTGCCCAGCAGCAGATCGGCCGCGAGCAGCCACTGCGAGGGGCGGGGGTCGTATCGCTGGGCGACGCCGCAGACCACCAGCCCCAGCAGGAAGGCGCCGCCGCAGGTCGCGGTGTCGACCGCCCAGTCCCGCGGGGTCCGGCGGATCCGCGTCGGGTCGCCGCCGGCGGTGAACTCACCGGGCAGCAGCCACCCCGGCACGTCCCGCCGGACGCCGTCGCTGTGCTCCACGTCCCTCACGATATGCGCCGCGCGCCGCCGCGCCCGTCCGGCTCAGTCGACCAGGGCCTGCTGCACCAGCGTGCCGAGCGTGGTCCGCAGCGGGTAGGTGCCGATCGGCAGCATCTGGGTGAAGAACATGGCGATGATCTCCTCGACGGGGTCGACCCAGAAGAGCGTGGTGGCCGCGCCGGCCCAGGCGTACTGGCCCGGGGAGGCGAGGGCGCGCAGGGCCACCGGGTCCTTCAGGACGCCGAAGCCGAGGCCGAATCCGCTGCCCGCGGCGGCCGTCTCGCCGAGGACCTGGTTGCCGAAGGTCTTGAGGCTGACGCCGGCCGGCAGGTGGTCGCGGGTCATGTGGTCGACGGTGCGCGACCCCAGCAGGCGTACCCCGTCGAGTTCGCCGCGGCCCAGCAGCATCCGGGCGAAGCGGTGGTAGTCGGCGGCGGTGCCGTGCAGTCCGCCGCCGCCGGAGAGGAAGCGCGGCGGGCTGGTGGGCACCGGGCCGAAGTCGCCGCGGGTGGCGGTGGCGCCGGGGCCGGGTACGTAGAGCGCGGCGAGGCGTTCGGTGTCGGCCGGGCCGACGTGGAAGGCGGTGTCGGTCATGCCGAGCGGTTCGAAGATGCGGGTGCGCAGGAACGCGTCGAGGCTCAGCCCGGAGACGACCTCGACGACCCGGCCGAGGACGTCGGTGGCCACCGAGTAGTTCCACCCCGTGCCCGGCTCGAACTGCAACGGCATCGCGGCCCAGGCGTCGCAGCAGGCGGCCAGGTCGTACCCCTTGGGGCGGCCCCATTCGAAGCCGTGCGCGCGGTAGATGGAGTCCACCGGGTGGCCGCGCAGGAAGCCGTAGGTGAGCCCGGCGGTGTGGGTGAGCAGGTGCCATACGGTGATCGGCGTGCGGGCGGGCTCGGTCACCGGGTCGGTGGCGCTGCCGCCGGTGAAGACCCGCATGTCGGCGAAGGCCGGCAGGTACGCGGCCACCGGGTCGGTGAGCGACAGCGCGCCCTCCTCGCACAGCATCATGGCGGCCACCGAGGTGATCGGCTTGGTCATCGAGTACAGCCGCCACACCGTGTCCGTGGTGACCGGCCGCCCCGCCTCCTTGTCCCGTTCGCCGTAGGACGACAGATGCACCAGCTTGCCGCGGCGGCTGACCGTCATCAGCCAGCCGGGCAGCCGCCCGTCGTCCACGAACGGGCGCAGATAGGCGTCGATGCGCGCCAACCGCCGCTGGTCGAAGCCGAGTTCACCGGCCTCCGCCTCCACCGAGAAATCACTCATGAACCCTCCCGTACCGTCCGGACGGTACGGTGATATCACGCCGCGGTGACCTGGTGGGGGCGAATTCCGGCCGGAGCCGCCGGGGTGCCCGCATGCGGCGTGCGCACCGGCTTCCGCGCAGGTCGCGTGGGGGGTGAGGGCGTTACCATCGTGGCAGGATCGCGTCAGCGTCGTGTAAGTTCGCTTGCGGTGTGCCGGGAAGTCTGGTCGGCGGTGAGTCCTCGTCCTCAGCCCCGGGAGCCAGCGTGACCGTTGTGACCGCCGTCCTTCTCCTCGTCGTCCTGGCGACCGCCGTGGCGACCGGCGCGCGGCACTGGCGCATACCGGCGCCGTCGTTGCTCGTGGTGGTCGGGGTGGCGATCGGGCTGCTGCCGTGGGTGCCGGATCTGCACGTCTCCCCGCAGGTGATCAGTGTGGTGGTGCTGCCGCCGTTGCTGTACGCCTCCGCCGAGGAGATCTCCTGGCGTGAGCTGCGGGCGGTGTGGCGGCCGGTCACGGTGCTGGCGCTGGGCCTGGTGCTGGTGACGGCGGCGGTGGTGGCGCTGGTCGCGCACACGGTCACCCCGCTGACCGGGCCGATGGCGTTCGTGCTGGGCGCGGTGCTGGCCAGCACCGACCCGGTGGCGGTGACCGCGCTGGGCCGGCGGTTGTCGCTGCCCGCCCGGCTGCAGACCATGGTGCAGTCGGAGAGCCTGTTCAACGACGCGACCAGTCTGGTGCTGTTCAAGGTGGCGGTGGGGGCCGCGGTGGCCGCCAGTGCCGTCTCGGTGCCGGGTGGCGCGGGCGAGTTCGCGGTGCTGGGCGGTGGCGGCGCGGCGGTGGGCGCGGCGGTGGCCGGTGTGGTCGCCCTGATCCGCCGGCGCACCGAGGATCCGGTGCTGGAGACGGTGATAGCGCTGGCCACCCCGTACGCCGCCTATCTGGTCGCGGAGGATCTGCACACCTCGGGGGTGACCGCGGTGGTGGTGGCCGGGGTGGTGCTGGGCAGCACCGGGCACCGGCTGACCAACGCCGCCATCCGCATCCAGGTGCACGCGGTCTACGCCACGGTGGTCTTCCTGCTGGAGAGCGTGGTCTTCGCGGTGATCGGGCTGGAACTGCCCACGCTGATCCACGAGTTGTCGGCGGCCGACCGGGACTGGCCGCTGGGGGTGTGCGCGGTGGCGGCGACGGTCATCGGGATCCGGCTGCTGGGTGTCTTCCCGCTCTCCGCGCTGACCCAGCGACGGCGCGCGTCCGCCGTCTCGTGGCGCGTTCCGGCCGTGGTCACCTGGGCCGGTACCCGTGGGGTGATGCCGCTGGCCGCCGCGCTCTCCATCCCGTTGGCGGCGCACGACGGGAGCCCGCTGCCGCACCGTCCGCTGGTGCTGGTGATCACCACCGGTGTGGTGGTCGCCACCCTGGTCCTCCAGGGGTTCACCCTGGCCCCGGTGGTCCGCTGGTCCGGCATCGCGCTGGAGCCGGAGCACACCGCGCGCGAGGAGGCCCGGGCCCGCGCCGCGATCGCCCGGGCCGGCCTGGACCACCTCGACGAACTCGCCGGCCTGGAGGCGGCTCCGGCCGCCGCCATCGACCAGGTGCGCCGCGCGCTCCAGGCCCGGCTGGACGAGGACCCGGAGCAGGAACCGGCGACCGGGGCGCCCGCCGAGACGATCGCCGCCTACCACGCGCTGCGCCGCTCGGTGATCGCCAAGGAGACGGCCGAACTCCACCGCCTCTACGCCGGCAACGAGATCAGCGACACCACCCGGCGCCGCCTCCAGCGCGCCTTGGACCTGGAGGAAGCCGGCCTGGGCGACTGACCGCCCGGCCGTCCCGTCCCCCTGGACGATGCCCGGCCGGGCATCGTCGCCCTTGACACGAACACTGTTCGCCCGTAGAACGGTGTTCGTGTCAACGAACGTGAATCAAGATGTGGACGTGACCGTGGCCGGAGCCGGTCCGGTGGGCCTGGTGCTCGCCGCGGAGCTGGCGCTCGCCGGGGCGACGGTTCAGGTGCTGGAGCGGCGGACCGAGCCGGACGAGGGGATGAAGGCGGGGGCGATCAACGTACCGACGGCCGAGGCGCTCGACCGGCGCGGCCTGCTGCCCGCCGCCGAACGGATCCAGCGCGAACAGCTCCTGCGGGTGGGGCCGTTCGACCGGCGGACCGGAGGCGGACGGCGGACGACCCGGCCGCGGTTCACCGGGCACTTCGCCGGGATGGTCCTCGACCCCGACCTGGTGGACTGGTCCGACCCCGACCTCGCCGCGCACACCGCGGTCGCCGGAGCCAGGATGGTGCCGCAGCGTGAGCTGGAGGAACTGCTGGCCGCCCACGTCGCGCGGCTCGGCGTGACCGTGCGGCGCGGGGTGGAGGTCACCGCGCTGGAGGACACCGGCGACGGCGTGCTCGTGGGCACCACCGCCGGGCCGCTGCGCACCGGGTGGCTGGTCGGCTGCGACGGCGGGCGCAGCACCGTGCGCCGTCTCGCGGGCATCGGCTTCCCCGGCACCGGCCCGGAACTCACCGGGCACCTCGCGGTCGCCGACATCGCCGACCCGGAGAAGCTCGCGGAAGGCTGGGTGTGGTCGCCCCGGGGCGCGTACCGCCACGGGCCGCAGCCGGGGCGCGTGGTGACCGTGGAGTTCGGCGGCGCCCCCGCCGACCGCTCGGCGCCGGTGACCCTGGAGGAGGTGCGCAGCAGCCTGCGCCGGGTCTCGGGCACCGACGTCACGCTGACCGCGCTGCGCGGCCCCGCGACCCGCTGGACCGACAACGCCCGGCAGGCCGCGTCCTACCGGGCGGGGCGGGTGCTGCTGGCCGGCGACGCGGCCCACGTGCACCCGCCGTTCGGCGGCCAGGGGCTCAACCTCGGGGTCGGCGACGCGATGAACCTCGGCTGGAAACTCGGTGCCGTGGTGACCGGCTGGGCACCCGAGGGGCTGCTCGACACCTACGACGCCGAGCGTCGTCCCCTCGGCGCCTGGGTGCTGGACTGGACGCGGGCCCAGACCGCGGTGATGCGCGGCGACGCCGGGTCGGCCGCGCTCCGGGAGGTCGTCGCCGACCTGCTGGCCACCCGGGCGGGCACGACCTACGCGGTCAAGAAGATCTCCGGCGTCACCCAGCGCGTCGACCTGCCCGGCGGACACCCGCTGGTCGGCCGGTACGCCCCCGACCTGTGGCTCAACGACGGTTCCCGGCCGGCCGACCACGGCCACGGCGGCGGGTTCCTGCTGCTCGACCGCACCGCGCAGGGCACGTTCGCCCGCCTCGCCGCGGCCTGGAGCGGCCGGGTCACCGTCGTGGCCGACGACCGGGCGACGCCCACCGGGGTGCTGGTGCGCCCGGACGGGGTGGTCGCCTGGGCCTGCGACACCGCCGATCCCGTCGGTCTGGAGGCCGCGCTGCGCCGCTGGGCCGGCGCGCCCTCGTCCGCCCCGGGGTACGTCCCCGCGGGCTGAGCGGGCCTCAGCCCGCGTGACCGCCGCCGTCGTCCTGGTGCTGGTTCTGGTCCCGGTCCCGGTCCCGGTCCTGGGAGGCCAACGTGTCGGAGAGCTGGGCGAGTTGGCTCTGGAGGTGGGCCAGGCGTTCCTGGAGTCGGTTCAGCTCGGCCTCCGCCGCTTCGCGGGCCTGGTGGTCCAGGGACCGCATGCCGTCGCCGATGGCCCGGCGCGCGTCCTGCTTGAGGACCTGGGCCCGGTCCAGGCAGTCGTCGAAGAGTCTCCTGGCGTCGTCGACGATGCCGCCGATGAACTCGACGGCGCTGCTGGGATGCCGGTCGGAGGGGCTGGTCGGAGCCGTCATCGGCTGTCCTCTCTGGTGGCGGTCGGGGTGGCCGGCGCGGCACGGCGCCGGCGTGGTCCGTCCCGTCCATTGACCCCCCGCGACATGCGCGAAGGCCAGGTGTCGCCGCCGCCCGCCGGAAGCGTTGGGGCGCCGCACGCCGTGGGAGCCGGGCGCACGGCATCCGCGCGGCGCTCCCGTTCGCCCACGCGCGACGCGAGGGGCGCGGTACGTCCGATGGCGCACCGGGCCCGCCGCGGCGGGTTTGACGGCGGCACGCAGCGGTTAGCCAGGAAGGCTGTGCCGTTCCAACGCGAGGGAAGGCGGGGCCATGGGCACCTCTACGCCGGTCACTGTGGAGATCAACGGCGACCGCCGGACGTTCACCCTGGACAACCGGACGACCCTGCTCGACCTGTTGCGCGAGCACGCCGGGCTGACCGGGACGAAGAAGGGCTGCGACCACGGGCAGTGCGGCGCGTGCACGGTCCTGGTGAACGGCCGCCGGGAGAACGCCTGTCTGCGGCTGGCGGTCAGCGCGGACGGCGAGCGGATCACCACGGTCGAGGGGCTGGCGCACGACGGGCGGCTCCATCCGTTGCAGCGGGCCTTCGTCGACCTCGACGCCTTCCAGTGCGGTTACTGCACGCCCGGTCAGCTGTGCTCGGCGGTGGGCGCGATCGACGAGGCGGCCCGGGGGTGGCCCAGCGCGGTCACGGCGCCGGGGGTGCCGGACGGCCCGGTGGCCCTGACCGACACCGAGGTGCGCGAGCGGATGAGCGGCAACCTGTGCCGGTGCGGGGCCTATCCGCACATCGTCGACGCGGTGCAGGAGGTGGGCGCCCGGTGAAGCCGTTCCGGTACGAACGCGCCGCCGACCCGCGGTCGGCGGTCGCGCTGCTCGCCGACGAGCCGGACGCGCGGTTCCTCGGCGGCGGCACCAACCTGGTCGACCTGATGAAGCTCGGCGTGGAGGTGCCCGGGCTGCTGGTGGACGTCAGCCGGCTGCCGCTGGACCGGGTGGAGCCCACCGGGAGCGGCGGCCTGCTGATCGGGGCCACGGTACGCAACAGCGACCTCGCCGCCCATCCGCTGGTGCGCGAGCGCTACCACGTGCTGTCGCAGGCGCTGCTCTCCGGCGCCTCCGCGCAGCTGCGCAACACCGCGACGATCGGCGGCAACCTGCTCCAGCGCACCCGTTGCGTGTACTTCCAGGACGTCGCCAAGCCCTGCAACAAGCGGGTGCCCGGCTCCGGCTGCCCGGCCCGCGAGGGCGAGCACCGGGACCTGGCGGTGCTGGGCGCCTCCGAGCACTGCGTGGCCACGCACCCCGGTGACATGGCGGTGGCGCTGGCGGCGCTCGACGCCGAGGTGCACGTGCTCTCCGCCGAGGGGTCGCGCCGGATCCCCGTCACCGAACTGCACCGGCTGCCCGGCGACGAGCCGCGACGGGACACCGTGCTGCGCCACGGCGAGCTGATCACGGCGGTGGAGCTGCCGCCGCCGCTGCCGGGCGCCCGCGGCGCGTACCGCAAGGCGCGCGACCGGGCCAGTTACGCCTTCGCGCTGGCGTCGGTGGCGGCGCTGCTGGAGGTGCGCGACGGGGCGGTGCACGACGTGCGGCTGGTCCTCGGGGCGCTGGCGGCCAAGCCGTGGCGGGCGCGTACCGCGGAGCAGACGCTGGTGGGGGGCCCGGCGGTGGAGACCGCGTTCCGGCACGCGGTGGCCGGCGAACTGGCCGCCGCCGAACCGCTGCGGGACAACGGCTACAAGGTGGCGATGGCCGCCAACCTCGCGGTGCGCGTGCTCGCCGACCTGGCCGGCGGCAACGGAACGGAAGGCATCCGATGACGACCACCCAGCCCCTGCTCGGCGCTCCGGCGGCCCGGCTGGAGGGCCGGGCCAAGGTGACCGGCGAGGCCCGGTACGCCGCCGAGTACCAGCCGCCGGACGTCGGTTACGCCTGGCCGGTGCCGGCCACCGTGGCACACGGCACGGTGACGGCGGTGCACACCGAGGCGGCGCTGGCCGACCCCGCCGTGCTCGCCGTGCTCAGCCACGCCGACGCGCCGCGCCTTCAGGTCGCCGGCGACCCGATGACGGACGTCCTGCAGTCCCCCCGGGTCGCCCACCACGGCCAGTTCGTGGCGCTCGCCGTCGCCACCACGCTGGAGGCCGCCCGCGCCGCCGCCGAGGCGGTGCGCGTCGAGTACGCCACCGAGCCGTACGACGTGGTGCTCACCCGCGACCACCCGGGGCTGTACGTGCCCGAGACGGTCAACGGCGGCTTCCCGGCGGTGCGCAGCCGCGGTGACTTCGACGCCGAGTACGCGGGCGCCCCGGTGCGCATCGACCGGCTGTACCACATCCCGCCGCTGCACAACCACCCGATGGAACCGCACGCGGCCACCGCGTTGTGGGACGGCGACGAGCTGACGGTGTACGACTCGTGCCAGGGGGCCAGCGCGGTGCAGGAGGCGCTGGCCGGGCTGTTCCGGCTGGACCCGGGGCAGGTGCGGGTGATCGGGGAGCACGTGGGCGGCGGCTTCGGCTCCAAGGGTACGCCGCGTCCGCACGTGGTGCTGGCGGCGATGGCGGCCCGGGTGGTGGGCCGTCCGGTCAAACTCGCCCTGCCCAGACAGCAGATGGCGGCCGTGGTGGGCCACCGTGCCGAGACCTTCCAGCGGTTGCGGCTGGGCGCGGAGACCGACGGCCGGATCCGGGCGCTCGCCCACGACGTGGTCACCGACACCTCCACCGGCCAGGAGTTCGTCGAGCAGGCGGCGGTGGTCTCCCGCACGATGTACCACTCCCCGCACAGCCGCACCACGCACCAGGTGGTCCGGCTGGACGTACCCACCCCGTCGTGGATGCGGGCGCCGGGCGAGTGCCCGGGGATGTTCGCGCTGGAGTCGGCGATGGACGAGCTGGCGCAGGCGTGCGACGTGGACCCGGTGGAGCTGCGGATCCGCAACGAGCCGGAGTTCGAGCCGGACAGCGGCCATCCGTTCAGCAGCCGTCATCTGGTGGACTGTCTGCGCGAGGGGGCCCGCCGGTTCGGGTGGCACGACCGGGACCCGCGCAACGCCGTGCGGCAGGAGGGCCGGCTGATGATCGGCAGCGGGGTGGCCGCCTCCACCTATCCGGTGTACGTCTCCCCCTGCCAGGCCGCCGCGTTCGCCGACCCCGACGGCGGCTTCCGGGTCCACGTCAACGCCACCGACATCGGCACCGGCGCGCGCACCGTGCTCACCCAGATCGCCGCCGACGCCCTCGACGTGGCGCTGGAACGGGTACGCATCCGGATCGGCGCCAGCGAGCTGGGCCGGGCTCCGGTGGCCGGCGGTTCGTCGGGCACCGCGTCGTGGGGGTGGCCGGTGCACCAGGCGTGCGTGGAGTTGCGTGCGGCGATCGCGCGGCACGGAGGCTCGGTGCCGGCCGGCGGGCTGTCCGCGTTCGCCGACACCACCGAGGACGTCGAGGCCGGCCAGGGGTACGCCCGGCACGCCTTCGGGGCCCAGTTCGCCGAGGTGCAGGTGGACGTCGACACCGGGGAGACCCGGGTGCGCCGGCTGCTCGGGGTCTTCGCGGCGGGCCGCATCCTCAACCCCCGGCTGGCGCGTTCGCAGTTCATCGGCGGGATGACCATGGGGATGTCGATGGCGCTGATGGAAGGCAGCACCATGGACCCGGAGTTCGGCGACTACGCCGAACGCGACCTGGCCACCTACCACGTGGCGAGCAACGCCGACGTACCGCGTATCGAGGCCCACTGGCTGCACGAGGACGACCCGCACCTGAACCCGATGGGGTCCAAGGGCATCGGCGAGATCGGCATCGTCGGCACCGCGGCGGCCGTCGCCAACGCCATCCACCACGCCACCGGCATCCGGGTGCGCACCCTGCCGGCCCGGCCCGACGCGCTGCTGCCGTACCTGGGCGCGGAGGGGTAGCGACGGGCGGCCTCACCCAGCGGCCCATGGGCCCCCTGACGCGCCGTGCCGCGGGGGCGGTTCCGCTGGCGCTGGCGCTGGCCCTCACCGTCTGCGCGGTGCCCGGCGGACACCGGGGCACACCCCGCACCGCCACCGCGCCGCCCGCCGCGGGCTGCCCGGACGGTGACGGCGCGGTGGACCCGTCGTGGGCGCCGACGGCCACCCGGATCGATCCGGCCGACAGCTACCACGCGTTCGTCGGCAACGGCTACCTCGGCCAGCGGGTCCCGCCGCTCGGCGCGGGCTACTGGGCCGGGACGGCGAGGACCGGCTGGCCGCTGTTCACGCCGCGCTACGACGGGTCGTTCGTCGCCGGGCTGTACGCGCGCGAGAAGTCGGTCACCTCGGGCCGGCAGGTGATCGCCGCGTTGCCGACCTGGACGCCGCTGACCGTGGGCGTCGGGGCGGACACCTTCTCCTCCGGTACGCCGGCCGGGCGGGTGTCGGGTTACCGGCAGACGCTGTGGCTGCGCTGCGGGCTGGTGCGTACCTCGCTCACCTGGACGGCTTCCGACGGCCGGGTGACCGGCCTGGTCCTCGACGTCCTCGCCGACCGCGCCGATCCGCACGTGGGCGCGGTACGGCTGCGGATGACACCGCGCTGGAACGGCGAGTCCACCGTGACCGACCTGATCGACGGCCGGGGCGCCCGGATGCTGCGCCCCCGCCCGGCGGCCGGCCCCGGCGGCGCCAACCGGGTGTCCTTCCGCACCCTGGGCACCGGCGTCGCCGGCTCCGTCGTCTCGGTGCTGCGCCCCGGCCCGGAGGTCGCGGCACGGCCCGTCCGCCCGGCGGACGGCGCCGCACCGCTGACCGGGCGCCGCGCGGTGACGTTCCCGGTGCGGGCCGGGCGGACGTACACGTTCACCAAGTACGTCGGCGTGGACACCGCGTTGACGGCGCCGGACCCGGACGCCGGCGCGCGGGCGGCGGCGGTGCGGGCGGCCCGGCTGGGGTGGCCGGCGCTCCTGGCGGAGCAGGCACGGCGGTGGGCGCGGCTGTGGCGTTCGGGCGTCGAGGTGCCCGGGCGGCCGGAGTTGACCGGGTGGGTACGCGCCTCGGAGTACGGGCTGCTGTCGAGCCTGCGGGCGGGCGCCGCCGACAGCGTCGCGCCCACCGGACTGACCAGTGACAACTACGCGGGGCTGGTCTTCTGGGACGCCGAGACGTGGATGTTCCCCAGCCTGCTGGCGTTCCATCCGCGGTTGGCGCGTTCGGTGGTGGAGTACCGCTACCGCACCCGGAAGGCGGCCCGCGCCAACGCCCGCCGGCTGGGGTACCGGGGGCTGTTCTACTCGTGGGAGAGCGGTTCCAGCGGGGATCTGCGCACCGAGTGCCAGAGCTGGCAGCCGCCGCACTGCGTGACCCAGATCCACCTGCAGAGCGACATCGCGCTGGCGGTGTGGCAGTACTACCTGGCCACCGGCGACCTGGGCTGGCTGCGCGGCCACGGCTGGCCGGTGCTCTCCGGGGTCGCCCGGTTCTGGGCCGGCCGGGCGACCCGTGATCCGGACGGCGGCTACTCGGTGCGGAACGTCGCCGGCCCCGACGAATACAGCAACGGGGTGACCGACGGCGCGTTCACCAACGCCGGTGCCGCCACCGCGCTGCGCGCCGCCGTCCGGGCCGCCCGGCTGCTGGGCCGGCCCGCCCCGGCCGCCTGGACGCGGATCGCCGACCGGCTGCGGGTGCCGTTCGACCGGTCGCGCGACATCTTCGAGCAGTACGCGGGGTACCACGGTTCGCTGATCAAGCAGGCCGACACCGTGATGCTGCTGTATCCGCTCAACTGGCCGATGCCGCCGGGCGCGGCGCGGGCCACGCTGGCGTACTACGCGGCGCGGACCGACCCGGACGGCCCCGCGATGACCGATTCGGTGCACGCGGTGGACGCGGCCGTCGTCGGGGCGCCGGGGTGCGCCACGTACACCTATCTGCGGCGTTCCGTGGAGCCGTTCGTGCGGGGGCCGTTCGACGAGTTCTCCGAGGCGCGCGGGGCGAAGGCGGGGGCGGCCGATCCGCTGGCGGGGGCGCCGGCGCAGGACTTCCTGACCGGCGCGGGCGGCTTCCTCCAGACGTTCCCGGCGGGGCTGGGCGGGCTGCGGTGGCAGGCGGACGGGGTGCGCCTGGACCCGTCGCTGCCACCGCAGTTGGCCGACGGGGTGGTGCTGCGCGGGCTGCGCTGGCGGGGGCGCGCCTTCGACGTGGCGATCGGGGCGCACACCACCACGGTGCGGCTCACCGGCGGCGGGCCGATGACCGTGTACGGGCCGCAGGGCGCCCAGGTGGTGAGCGCGGGGGTGCCGCTGGTGCTCAAGACCCGCCGCCCGGACCTGGCGCCCACCGACGACGCGGCCCGCTGCCGTCCGGCCTCCGCCGACTCCGAGCAGCCGGGCCGGTACGCCGACGCGGCGGTGGACGGCAGCCCGGAGACCGCGTGGGTGCCCGCGGCCCCGCGCGCCACGCTCACCGTCGACCTGGGCCGCACCGTCCCGGTCTCCCGGATCACCACCCGCTGGACGGCCGTCCGGCCCGCCTCCTCCACGGTGGCGCTCTCCCCGGACGGCACCCACTGGCGGCCGGTGTCCCCCGGAGCCGGCGGCCGGCTGCCCGTGACGTGGCCGGCCCGCTTCGTCCGGGTCACGGTGCGCGCGGCGGACGCCCACGAACGTCCGGGGCTTGCGGAGTTGACGGCGGGCCAGGCCGCCTCGGGGCCGTGGCGGCGCACGACGCCGGTCCCGCGGTGGGCGCGGACGGCCGGGGTGCTGTCGGCGGAGGGTCGAACTCCGGTCACCGCGGGCCGAGTTGCGCGGCGGTGAAGTCCGGGCGGCCCGGACGCGCCGGTGCGGGCGGCGACGGCACGCCATGGCGACGACAACGCCCGCTCGATGGTGTCGGCCCGGAGGCGACGGGCGGCCAACTCCCCGTCGGCGGGCGGGAGATGATTTCCGCTCGAAGACGGGGAGTCCGCCGGTGCCTTCCCGGCGGGTCGACGCCACCGCGCGCGGGCCGGAAACCGCTTGCGGGCCGGGGCCGGTGGCCCGCGGACCGGGCCCCGTTCGGCGGTACTCCCTAATGGCGGAGTGGCGTTGCGGGCCCTGTGGCACGCACCTAGCGTTCGGAATCACGGAGCGTGGTTACGTGATTACACAGATGCATGAGTCTGTGGCCGCGCCCCGGGAAAGTGGGAAAACCACATGCGTCGCACTCGTCTGGTTGCCGCCGCGTTCGCGGGCACGACTCTCATAGGCATGGCCGCACCGACCGCCGTGGCCGACTCCGACGGCTACTACCGTCCCGTGGCCCACGTCCACCCGGAGGTCACCACCCCCGGGTCGTTCGTCTCACTCTTCGTCGCCTGCCGTTACGACGGACGGCACGAGATCGAGGCGCACTCCCGGGCGTTCGCCGGGGACACCGCCCGGCTCCACCTGGTCCGCGAACACGGCGACCACGAACACGGTGACCACGAATACGGTGACCGTGATCACGGGCACGGTGACTACTACCACCGTGACCACGATGCCGTCTACGTGGGCGTTGCCAAGATCGCTCCCCACTGGCACTTCTGGGACGGCGGTCACGGCTACGACCACGGGCGTGAGGGCCACGACCACGGCCGGGACGGCTTCGACCACGGGCGTGAGGGTGACGACCGTGGCCGGGACGGCTTCGACCACGGCAAGGAGGGACCGGAGTCCGGCAAGTCCCGGCCCGGCCTTGGCGCGGAGGGGCCCGAGGCCGGCAGGGCGGGGTCCGAGCCGGAGAAGGCACCCGGCATCGGCACGGACAGCTCCGACGGCGTCCGGGACGGCCAGGAAGGCGTCCAGGAAGGCAGGAAGAGCCTCCGGGCCGGGCAGGAGGGCCGCGAGGACGGGTTCCGTGACGGTCGCGAGGACCGCGACGGGTTCGGCGACGGCCGTGACGAGGGGCGCGAGGGACGGGACGGTTTCGGCGAGGGCCGGGACGGTTACCGCGACCACGAAGTACCGCGCTTCCGCATCTACGGGCACTGCCCCGACGGCCGCCGGTTCGAAACCTCCGTCCGCGTCATCACCGGTCACATCCACCACGGCGTGCACGCCGGCCAAGGCGGCGCGGCGAGTGGTGTGACCACCGGCACGATGGCGGGCGGCGGCGCCCTGCTGGCCGCCGCCATCGGCAGCGGCGTGCTGTACCTGCGCCGCAGGCAGCACAGTGGTGCCAAGGGCTGACCTCGGCCCCGCCGCACCACCGCGCGGAACACCCCGGCCCTGACCGGCCGTCCGCGCGGGCCCGGGAAGGTCCCCCTCACGGGATCGTCCTGGGGGGGATCTTCCCGCGGGTCGCACACGTCGAGGCCACGGCCGCCCGCTCGGGCCGCCCTGGTCGCCGGGGGCGCCGCCTCAGCCTCCGAAGAGGCGGGCCAGCGCCCGGAACGGCAGCGTCACCACATCGGCGACGGTCCCGCCGACCGTCTTGAGCACATCGGCGATGGCATGCAGCATCTTCGGCCTCCTTCGCCCGCTGGAACGCACCCGTACGCATCCGGAAACGCATCCGCGAACGCGTCCGGCACGCCCTGACCGGACTCCTGACCGCGCACGCCGCGGGCAAACGGCTCACCGCGCCCGGGACGCCACCGGACCCCCCGACCGACGTGCCCGAGGAGACCATGGACCCGCACCGGCCCACCGCGATCACCACCACGGCGTGGGCCGTGGCCGAGCCCGGCCCCCTGGCCACCGCCCCGTTGCGCCGGGTCACCCGCGAACTCCCCGCCCCCCGGCCCGGACGAGCTGCTGGTCGAGGTCACCGTGTGCGGGGTCTGCCGCACCGATCTCCACCTGGCCGAGGGTGACCTGCCCCCGCGCCGCCCGATGTGCGTGCCCGGCCACGAGATCGTCGGGCGGGTGGTCGAGGCCGGCCACGCGGTGCGCGGCTTCGCCCCCGGCGACCGGGTCGGGGCCGCCTGGCTGGCCGGCACCTGCGGCCGTTGCGCCTACTGCCGGTCGGGGCGGGAGAACCTGTGCCCGCGTTCCCGGTACACCGGCTGGGACGTCGACGGCGGGTACGCCGGCCACGTGCTGGTGGACGCCCGCTACGCCTACCGGCCCCCGGCCGGCTGGGCGGACGACGAGACGGCGCCGCTGCTGTGCGCCGGCATCATCGGCTACCGCGCCCTGTGCCGCGCCGAACTGCCGCCCGGCGGACGTCTGGGCGTCTACGGGTTCGGCGCCTCCGCCCATCTGACCGCGCAGCTCGCGCTGGCCCGCGGCGCCACCGTGCACGTGCTCACCCGTGGCGAGCGGGCCCGCCGGCTCGCGCTCGACCTGGGCGCGGCGTCCGCCCGGGACGCGTACGAGACACCGCCGGAGCCGCTGGACGCGGCGATCTTGTTCGCGCCCGCCGGTGAGCTGGTGCCGGTGGCGCTGGCCGCGCTCGACCGGGGCGGCACCCTCGCCATCGCGGGCATCCACCTGTCCGCCGTTCCCGCGCTGGACTACCGGCGCCATCTGTTCCAGGAACGTACGGTGCGCAGCGTCACCGCCAACACCCGTGAGGACGGCCGGGCGTTCCTCGCCGAGGCCGCCCGGCTGCGCCCCTCCGTGCGGCTGACCCGCTATCCGATGCGCCGGGCCGACCGGGCGCTGGCCGACCTGGCGGCGGGCGAGGTGACGGGGGTGGCGGTGCTGATGGCGCAATGACCGCCGCCGATGGGTAGGCCGGACTCCCGCACCGGCGGCGCGGGCGCGATGCTGGCATGGGGGCGGGACGAGTGGCGGGTGGTCGGCGATGGACGGTTCGTGGCGGATGGGACGGCTGTTCGGGGTGCCCTTGCGGTTGCACTGGAGCGCCCCGTTGCTGCTGCTCGTCTTCGGTTACAGCCTGGGCAGGCAGACGCTGCCGGTGTGGGTGCCGGGGCACTCGCGCGCCGCGTACGCGGTGGGCGGGGTGGCCGGGGCCGTGCTGCTGCTGGGGAGTCTGCTGCTGCACGAGTCGGCGCACGCGCTGACCGCGCGCCGGGCCGGGGTGAAGGTCGAGGACATGACGTTGTGGGCGCTGGGCGGCATGACCCGGATGGGCCGGGCGGAGTCGCCGCGCGCGGCGCTGGCGATCGCGGTGAGCGGTCCGCTGGTCTCGCTGGCGTTCGGCGGTGCGGCGCTGGGCGTGGCCCGCGGGGTGGCGACGGCGCCCGCGCTGCTGTTGCCGGCCGCCGTGCTGACGTGGCTGGCCTGGGCCAACGTGCTGCTCGGGGTCTTCAACCTGCTGCCGGCCGCGCCGCTGGACGGTGGTCGGGTGCTGCGGTCGGCGGTGTGGTGGTGGGGCAAGGACCGGGAGCGGGCCGACCAGGTGGCCGGGCGCAGCGGGCGGGTGATCGGGGTGGCGCTGGTCGCGGTCGGCGGGATCGGCTTCCTGCGCGGCTGGGGCGGGGGGCTGTGGCTGGTGCTGGTGGGGTTCTTCGTCTCCAGTACGGCCACCGCCGAGTTGCGCCGCTCGATGCTGGAGTCCGCGCTGCGCGGGGTGACGGTGGGGCGGACGATGTCGGCGCCGGTGGTCTTCGGGCCGGACTGGTTCACCGTGGACCGCTTCCTGGAGCGGATGGCGGAGGCGCCGCGCCATTCGGCGTTCGCGCTGGTGGACTTCGACGGCCGGCCCAGCGGCATCGTGACGCTGCGCCGGCTGGCCATGGTGGCGCCGGCCCGCCGCGACGAGGTGCGGGTGCGGGATGTGGCGGTGGCGTGTCCGGTGGCCCGCCCGGACGAGCAGTTGCTGGACGTGATGGGGCGGCTCGGCACGGCGTCCGGCGCCCGGATCCTCGTGGTCGACGAGGAGGGCCGGCTGGCCGGGATCGTCACCGCCCACGACATCACCCGGCTGCTCCAGGCGCGGGCGGCCCGGGGCTGACCGGCGCTTGGGCGGAGGGGCGCCGCGGGCGGATGATGTCTTCAGGGCACCGGGAACCATGGGGGCCTGCGATGGGCAGCACGGTGAAGCTGTGGCGGTGGCGGCGCAATCCGCTGCGACGCCGCTCGGATGTGGCCGAGGGGTGGATCGGCCTGGTCTGCGCGATGCTCGCCCTGGTGGGGGCGCCGGCCGCCGGTGCCGCCGCCGCGTCGGCCGTGGTGGACTCGCTGCACGACCAGGCGCTCCACCGCCATCCGGTGGCCGCGGTGCTGCTGCGCGACGCGGGCGACCGGGCGGCGTTCGGGGCGGCCGGCCTCGGCGCGACGCGGGTGCCGACGGCGGTGCGCTGGACGGGGCCGGACGGCCTGCCGCACTCCGGCGAGGCCACGGTGCCGGAGGGGACGAGGGCGGGGTCCGCCACCACGATCTGGCTCGACGACCGGGGCCGGGTGGCCCTGCCGCCGACCGGGGGCCTCCAGGCCGACGCGCAGGGGTGGGCGATGGGCACCGCCGTGGGGTGCGGGGTGTGCGGGGTGGTGCTGGGGGCCGACCGGGTCGCGCGGGCCGCCCTCGACCGGCACCGGGCCGCCGAGTGGGAGCGCGAGTGGGAGGAGATCGGACCGCGGTGGAGCAGCGGCCCGCGCGCCTGAGCCGCGGTCAGCCGTGGCCGGCGCCGGCCGCGCGCTGCCGGGCCGCCTCGATCTCGGCGTAGGCGCTCGCCCGGCCCTCCCAGTGCGAGCCCTCCACCGACTTGCCCGGCTCCAGATCCTTGTAGACCTCGAAGAAGTGGGTGATCTCCAGCCGGTCGAACTCCGGCACGTCACCGATGTCCTGCACCTCGTCGTAGCGCGGGTCGTGCGCCGGGACGCACAGCACCTTCTCGTCCGGCCCCTTCTCGTCGGTCATGCAGAACATGGCGATGGCGCGGCACTCGATGGCGCAGCCGGGGAAGGTGGGTTCGCCGACCAGGACGAGGGCGTCCAGCGGGTCGCCGTCCCGGCCCAGGGTGCCGTCCACGTAGCCGTAGTCGGCCGGGTAGCGGGTCGCGGTGAAGAGCATCCGGTCCAGCCGGATGCGCCCGGTGTCGTGGTCCACCTCGTACTTGTTGCGCGACCCCTGCGGTATCTCCACGACGACGTCGAACTCCACGGCGGCCTCCCTCGCACCGGCTCCGCTTCCAGCATCCATCGTCCTCCCCGGCGGGTCGCCGCGCATCGCGCGGGGAAACACCCCGGGCGGTTGCCCGGCCGGCGCCCGGCGGGTGGTTACCGTCGGTCACGTCCGGTATCCGGCCGGGCGTCGCGGAGGTGAGCTGTGGTGGCCGATTCCCTCGCCCGGCTGCGGTCGTGGTGGACGGCGCTGCCGGTACGCGGCCGGGTGGCGCTGGCCGGGGCGGTGCTCACGGTGGTGGCCGGGGTCGTGGTGGCGGTGGTGGTGCTGGGCACCGGTGGCCCGCGCACCCGGCCGGCGGCGCCCGGCGGACCGGTGGTCTCCCCGCTGACCGGGGTGCCCGGGGCGGCCGGGCGGGTGCTGGCGGTGAAGGTGGACAACGTCTCGTTCGCCCGTCCGCAGACCGGGCTGGCGGCGGCCGACGTGGTCTACGCGGCCGAGGTGGAAGGCGGCCTCTCCCGGTTCCTCGCCGTCTACGACGACCGCCATCTGCCGCCCGGTGACGCCATCGGCCCGGTGCGCAGCGCCCGAGAGACCGACCTGGAGATCCTGCGCGCCTACGGCCGGGCGGCCTTCGTCTACTCGGGGGCGCTGACGGGGTTCCTGCCGGTGCTGGCGGCGGCGGACGTGGTCAACTGCTCGCCGTCGCAGGCGGACGCGGCCTTCCACCGCGGCCCGGGCGCGCCGCCGTACAACGAGTACGTCTCCCCCGCCGCCGCGCTGCGCCACTGCCCGGGGGCGGCGCCGGCGCGGGACGTGGGCTTCCGGTTCGGCCCGGCGCCGGACGGCGGGGTGGCGGCCGGTGCGTACACGGCGCGGATGCCGGCCGCCTCGTTCACCTTCACCTGGTCGCCGGCGGCCGGGAAGTACCTGGTGGCGCTGGACGGGACGGCGGGGCGGACCACCGACGGCGGGCCGTTGGGCGCGGCCACGGTGGTGGTGCAGAAGGTCGCGGAGACGACGTCGCCGCGCGGTTTCATGGACTCCCCGGGGGTGCGCTCGCCGTTCGCGCCGACGGTCGGCGGCGGGGACGCGGTGGTGCTGCGGGACGGCCGGCGGTACGACGCCGCCTGGTCGCGGCCGGAGCCGGACGGCGGCACGGTGTTCACCTTCCGCGGGCGGCGGATGACGTTCCGGCCGGGCCAGGTGTGGGTGGTGCTGGAGCCCCGGTGACCCGGCCGCCGGTCACGCCCCGGGGGCCGCGTCCCGCTCGGCACGGGGCCGCCACAGCAGGGCGGCGGCGGAGAGCACCACGGCGAGCAGCGCGAAGGTGCCCGCCGCCAGCCCCGCCGCGGTGCCGATGGCGTCCAGCCCGAGGCCGGCGAGCGCGGGGACGCCGGCCAGCGCGTGCAGGACGATCACCGCCAGCCCGGCCGCCGCGCCGGCCAGCCACAGCCGCGCGGTGTCCCGGCCGGCCAGGCAGACCGCGAGCACCAGGCAGAGCGCGGTCACCGCGAGGGAGACCACGTCGGCGAAGCCGTCCGCGCGCAACTGCGGGAATCCGGGCGGCAGATGGATCAGCCCGCAGACCGCCAGCGCGGCGGCGGCCGGCCAGCGCAGCGCCCCGCGCGCCATGGCGTCCAGGCCGCGTCCGCCCCCGGTGGCCGCCGGGTCCACGGCCGACAGCGGGCCGGCGTAGGCGGGGATGGGCGGCAACGGGGCGAACAGCTCGCGGTGTTCGGACACCATGGCGGGCTCGGCCGGGTAGACGTCGGTGACCGGTTCCGGTTCCATGGCGGGCTCGTAGCCGGGGTCGGGGAGGGCGAAGGCGGTCGTCGCGGCGGGTTCGTCCGCCCAGCCCCCGCCGTGGTGGTCGTCGGCCGGGTACACGTCGTGGCCGGCCGGCGGTTCGGGCGGCAGGGCGTCCTGCTCGTCCACGCGGTGGCCGAGCAGCCGGACGAGCTGCACCAGTTCCTCCACCGGGCGGCCCGTCGCGGCGGCGCGCAGCGCGTCGTCGGCGACCGAGGGGTCGTGCGGCGGCCGGTTGAGGGCGACCACCAGGGCGTTCACCTCGTCGATGGGGCGGGCGAGGGCCGCGGCGCGCAGGGCGGCGGTGGCCACCTCCGGGTCGTGCGGCGGCCGGTTGAGCAGGGCGACGAGTTCGGTGACCTCCTCGACCGGACGGGCCAGCGCCGCCGCGTGCAGCGCCTCCTCCGCCGGGTCGGGCACCCCGCCGGTCTGCTTCAGCAGCGACACCAGCGCCGCCACCTCGGCCACCGGGCGCTGGGTGGCGGCGGTACGCAGCAGGGTGCGCGCCTGTTCCTGCTGTTCCTCCAGCGTCGGCGGCGCGGAGAGCCCGGGGTGGCTCGCGGAGCGCTCGGCGTCGCGCGGGGTGCGGGATGCTGGCTCTGGGAACATGGCGCGACTCCACTGTGACGCGAGGCGGGACGGGTGCGGCCGGCCACCGGTGGGTCGCCGGTGCCCGGGTCGGTCCTTCGGTTGAGGTAAGACCTAACCGGCCCCGGGGCGGCGCGCCACCCGGGGCGCGCATCGGAGGGACGGCGCGGGGCAGCCGTCCGGGTGTGCCGGTGGCGACGGACGAACAGGAGGCACGCGATGGCGGGCGGGCGCGACACGGTGCGGCCGGAGGACGAGGCGGGGTACCCGGTGCGCGCCGCCGGGCGGGCCGGGACACTGGCCGCGCTGGACACCGCGGTCACCGGCTGCCGGGCCTGCCCGCGGCTGGTGGCGTGGCGCGAGGAGGTCGCCCGGGTACGCCGCCGGGCCTACCTGGACTGGGAGTACTGGGCGCGTCCGGTGCCGGGGTTCGGGCCGTCCGACGCGGCGCTCGCGGTGGTGGGCCTCGCCCCGGCGGCGCACGGCGGCAACCGCACCGGGCGGGCCTTCACCGGCGACCCGTCCGGGGACGTGCTCTACGCGGCGCTGCACGCGGTGGGGCTGGCCTCCCGGCCGACCGCCGAGCGCCCCGGCGACGGGCTGGAGCTGCTGGGGACGCGGATCACCATGCCGGTGCACTGCGCGCCGCCGGAGAACCGGCCGACGACGCGGGAGCGGAACACCTGCCGGCCGTGGCTGGAGCGGGAGTTGGCGTTGCTGCGGCCGACGCTGCGGGCGGTGGTGGTGCTCGGCGGCTTCGGCTGGCAGGCGCTGCTGCCGGTGCTGGAGGGCGCCGGATGGACGGTGGGCCGGCCGCGTCCGGCGTTCGGCCACGGGGTGCGGGTGACGCTGCCGGACCGGACCGGCGGCCCGGGGCTGGCGGTGCTGGGCTGCTACCACCCCAGTCAGCGCAACGTCTTCACCGGGCGGCTGACCCCGGTGATGCTCCGTGACGTGCTGCGCCAGGGCGCGGCGCTGGCGGGGCTGGCGTACCGGGAGGAGTGAGCGCCGCGCGCCGGGGCGCCCCGGCGCGCGGCCCGATACCGTGGGAGGGGACGGGGCACGGCCGCGGGAAGCCTTCGAGCACACGGGAAGGGAAGGGCGCCGATGTCGTCTGAGCCGCACGGGACGCGGGCCGGCCGCGACGGGGCCGCCGGAGTCGGCGAGGAGCCGGAGCGGCCCGGTCTCCGGCTGGCCTCGGTGGTGCTCTTCGTGCACGACCTGGAGGAATCGGCCGGTTTCTACAGCGGGTTGCTGGGTTTGCGCACCACCGCCCGGGAGACGTCGGCGGCGCTGCTGACCGGCGCCGAGGGCTCCCAGGTCTACCTGCGGGAGATCGGCCCGCACGGGGAGCATCCGATGGGCGCGGTGGGCATCCAGTACGCGATCTGGACCGCGCGCGACCCCGACGACCTGCGCCGCTGCGAGGACTTCCTCAAGGACCGCGGGGCCTATCTGACCACCGAGTCGGGGGACGGTTTCACCCTGGTGGAGGGGCGGGACCCGAACGGTGTGCCGGTGCTGGTCTCCTACCCGGGGCCGGACCGCGCCGCCCGGCGCGAGATCATGACGCGGATCTACGCCTGGTGAGCCGTACGCGCCCGGCGGGTCACCGTCCGGGCGGCGGGATCCGGTGCCAGGTGACGCCGGTCAGCTCGCCGTGGCCGGCCTCGGCGGTGAGGTAGGTGCGGTAGGGCTGGCGGCGCCGGTCGGTGGGCGAGCCGGGGTTGAGCAGCCGCAGCCCGGTGCCGGTGGTGGTGTCCCAGGGGATGTGGCTGTGGCCGAAGACCAGGACGTCGAGGTCGGGGAAGCGTTCGGCGCAGCGGCGTTCCCGGCCGGCCGCCGGGCCGGTCTCGTGGACGACGCCGAAGCGCAGGCCGCCGAGTTCGGCGCGGGCCACCTCGGGCAGCCGGGCGCGCAGCGGCGGTCCGTCGTTGTTGCCGTAGACCCCGATCAGCCGTTTCGCGGTGGCCTGGAACAGGTCGAGGGTGTCGGTGTCCACCCAGTCGCCGGCGTGGATCACCACGTCCGCCTCGGCCAGGGCGGTCAGCAGCTGGTCCGGCAGGCGCCTGGCGCGTTTGGGCACGTGGGTGTCGGAGGTCAGCAGCAGCCGCACGCCGGTGACGGTAGCGAGCGCCGGGCGCACGGGCAACCACGCGCGCCCGTGGAGTGTCCTACCCGACGAATCGCCGGCCCCGGCGCGGATTGCCCGGGCCCGGCGGGTGGAAGGCGTTGGGGTGAAGGGGAGGAGTCGCCGATGAGCAGACCGGCGGACATGGTACGGCGGATCTCGGTGGGGCTGGGGGCGGCGGTGCTGGCGGTGCCGGCGGCGGTGCTGGCCGCCCCGGCGGCGCAGGCGGCCACGCCCGGCTGCACCACGAAGACCGGCCCGTACCAGAAGCAGGTGGAGCGTTTCCTGGGGCGCCCGGTGGACGGGCGGCAGTCGGCGGCCGACTGCCGGGCCATCCGGTCGTTCCAGGTCAACCATGAGATCTCGCCCGCCATCGGGTACGCGGGCCCGGTCACCTGGGCGGAGATGCAGCGGATCACCCGCTGGCGGGCCACGGTGCCGGGACGCTGCCCGGTCAACCGGGGCCGGATCGCCTGCGTGGACCTGACCCGTCAGCTGAGCTGGGTCCAGGACGGCCGCAAGCTGGTGTACGGCCCGGTGCCGGTGCGTACCGGACGGGCCGGGTTCGTCACCCGCACCGGCCCGAAGAAGATCTACTGGCGGGATCTGCATCACTGGTCGACGATCTACCACGTGGCCATGCCCTACAGCCAGTTCTTCGACGGCGGTGAGGCGTTCCACTCGATCGCGGGCAACGTCTACTCGCCGCCCGGTTCGCACGGCTGCGTCAACATGCGGCCGTCCGACGCGAAGGCGTACTGGAACCTGCTGCGCACCGGCAGCAACGTGTTCGTCTACGGCCGCAAGCCCGGCACCTGACCGACCCGGCACGCTGACGCGGCGGTATCAACGCCCGCCGCGTCAGCGGTAGTTGCCGGTGTGGCCGAGGCTGTAGCGGCCCGGCTGCGGGAAGACGGCGAGGCCGTGCGGGTTGGCGCCGACGTGGATGCGGCGCACCATGCGGCCGGAGTCGGTGGCGAAGACGTAGACCTCGTCGTTGTCCCGTCCGGAGAGCCACAGTTGGCGGCCGTCCGCGGTGACCCCGCCCATGTCGGGCGAGCCGCCGCCGGGGATGCGCCACTGGGCCACCGCCTTGCCGTGGCCGGGGTCGACCACGGTGACCGATCCGGCCTGGCGGTTGGAGACGTAGAGCACCTTGCCGTCCCGGCTGGGGTAGATGCCGTGGGCGCCGGCGCCGGTGCGGATCAGGGCGCCCTTGCGCAGTGTGGTGCCGTCCACCGGGATCAGGCCGCCGTCGTGGAAGCCGGCCACGAAGAAGGTGCGGCCGTCGGGTCCGAGCCGGATGTCCTGCGGCATGGAACGGGTGCCCAGCGGCAGGGTGCCCAGCAGTTTGAGCGAGTCGGTGTCGTACTTGAGCAGTTGGCCGGAGAATTCGCAGGTGGCGATGAAGTAGCGGCCGTCGGCGGAGAAGTCGGCGTGGTTGATGCCGTCGCAGGGCACGTCCACCGAGCGGCGCAGCCGCATGGTGTGCGGGTCGCGGATGTCGAGGCGGTTGCGGCGTTCGGCCATGACGATGGCGGAGCGTCCGTCGGGGGTGAAGTACAGGTTGTAGGGGGCGTCGACGGGCACCGGCCGGCCGGGCTTGGCGGTGCGCGGGTCGATGGGCACGAGCTGGTTGCTGCCGCTGGCGTCGGCCCACAGCGTCTTGAGGTCCCACGAGGGTGTGACGTGCTGCGGCAGCCGTCCGACCGGGAAGTGACCGACGGCCTTGAAGGTGTGCGGGTCGATCACGGTCACCGTGTCGCGGTCCTTGCTGGCCGACGGGTTGGTGCCACCCATGCCGGTCTCGCCGCTGTTGGGTACGTAGACGAGTTCCCGGTCGCCGGCCACGGCGGGGCTGAACATGCCGGCCCGGGTGCCGCCGTACAGTTCGCCGGCCGCCGGGTCGCGTGGCCGGTCGGGGGATATCAGCCGGTCGAGGCCGCCGGCGTGGACCGGTCCGGCCGCTCCGCCGAGGTAACGTCCGCCGGCCGCCGCCCGGTCCGGTGGCAACGGCAGGGAGAGCGTGGCGCGCGGGTCACCCGCTGCGGACGGCGGGCGGGACGCGGTGGCCCGGCCGCCGTCCGCGGCGGGGCCGTCGGGGGCGGCCATGGCACCGGCGAGCGCCGCGAACCCGGCCGCGGTGAGCACCGCCCCGCTCAGCATGACGACGCGCAGTCGATTCACACGCACGACTACCCCTCCACTCACCAGAAACGCCCAGTACCGGCAAACGTAAGGACGGCTCCGGCGTGGCGCGACCGGTGCGGTGCGCCCGGCAGCGCCGCCCGGTGGTGGCGTACGCCCCGGTACGTCGGGGTGGCGGACGGTGCGGCGCGGCCGTCGCGGGGGTTGCGCCATCCGGGTGAACCCGGCGCCTTCGGGTCACCGGCCGGGGCCGGGCTCCTCGGCGAGGGTCTCCAGCACCGGGACGGCGGCCTCCAGCGCCGCGCGCTGCGCCGGGGTGAGCGCCTCGATCCGGGCGGCGAGCAGCTCCGAACGTTCCCGGCGCACCTCGTCCAGGACGTGGGCGCCCTCCCCGGTCAGCTCGATCAGGGCGGACCGGCGGTCCACCGGGTCGGGCGTACGCCGGATCAGCCCGGCCGCGCCGAGCGGCGCCAGCGTACGCGTCATCGACGGCGCCGAAACCCGCTCCAGCCCCGCCAACTCCCCGAGCCGCACCGGCCCGTGCTGCTCGATCCGCGCCAGCGCCGACAACTGCCCGTACGTCAGCCCCTGCCCGCTCGACGCCTGCACCAGCCGCCGATGCAGCCGCGCCACGGCCAGCCGCAGCCGGGCGACCACCGCGGGGTCCGCGGTGGCCGCGTCACCGACGGGGCCGGACGGGGCGGCGGGGTCGCCGGGAGCCGAGCGCCCGACAGCCGCACCGTGCCCGGCCGCGCCGGAAGCGCCGACGCCGGCGCCCCGACCGGCAGAGGCCCCCGGCCCGTCGGGACCGGCCGAACCGCCGGCGGCGCCGGAACCGGGGGCACCCGGACCGCCCGCGGCGCCCACACCCACGTCTCCACCCCTCCCCTCGGGGGCTCTCATGGCCGCGGCCCTTCCGGGGTGGCCGCGGTGCGGGATCGGACGGCGGAGGTGGCGGCGGCCACCAGGGACATGGCGATGGCCAGCCAGAAGACGACGACGAGGCCGTCGTGGAAGGGGGCGGAGATCAGCCTGGGGAAGAACTGACGCCCCGTCAGAATGTGGGCGTGGCCGGGCGGGAGGGCGGCGAGGACGTGGGGGCCGAGCAGTTGCTGTACCGGGTTGTAGCCGAGGAAGGCGGCGAACAGGGTGCCCACCGGGGGGAGCGCGGCCACCTGGTGGGCGGCGGGCGCGGGGACGCCCTGCGCGGTGAGGCCGCCGGCCAGGGCGGCGGGGAGCGAGCCGGCGAGTCCGGCGACCATCAGCGAGAAGAAGACCCCGATGGAGAGCACCATGCCGGCGTTCTGGAAGGTGGCCCGCATCCCGGAGGCGGCGCCGCGTGCCTCGGCGGGCGCGCTGGACATGATCATCGAGGTGTTGGGGGCGGAGAAGAGCCCGCTGCCCAGGCCGTTGAGGAAGACCAGCGCGGCGAAGCCGGGGTAGCCGAAGTCGGTCGGCAACAGCAGCAGCCCGCCGAAGGAGACCGCGATGACCAGCAGTCCGGCGGAGGCGAACGGACGCGGACCGAAGCGGTCCGACAGATGGCCGGCCACCGGCCCCGCCCCGAGGAAGCCCACGGTGAGCGGCACCAGGTAGATCCCGGCCCACAGCGGGGTGTCGGCGTAGTCGTAGCCGTGCAGCGGCAGCCAGATGCCCTGGAGCCAGATGATGAGCATGAACTGCAGGCCGCCGCGGGCCACCGAGCCGAGCAGGGTGGCCGCGCTCGCCCCGGTGAACGAGGCGTCCCGGAACAGCCGCAGCGGGAACATCGGTTCCGCCGCCTTCGCCTCCACCAGGCAGAAGACCCCGAGCACGGCGGCGCCGCCGATCAGCCCGGCGAGCACCCACGGGTTGGTCCAGCCCATGGCGTGGCCGCCGTAGGGCTGGATGCCGTAGGTGATCCCGGCCAGCAGCGCGGTGAGCCCGACGGCGAAGGTGACGTTGCCCCACCAGTCGATCCGGGCGGGGCGCCGGGTCCCGGTCTCGCGCAGCGAACGGTAGGCCCACACGGTGCCCAGCACCCCGATGGGGACGTTGACCCAGAAGACCGAGCGCCAGTTCCACTCGGCGAGCAGCCCGCCGAGGATCAGGCCGATGAACGAGCCGGAGATCCCCGCCACCACGTTGACCCCGAGCGCCATGCCGCGCTGGGTGGCGGGGAAGGCGTCGGTGATGATCGCGGCCGAGTTGGCCATCAGCATCGAGCCGCCGACCGCCTGCACCACCCGCCAGCCGATCAGCCACAGCGCCCCGGCGCCGCCGGAGAACGGGTCCAGCGAGAGGATCACCGAGGTGACCGTGAAGATCAGGAAGCCGGCGTTGTAGATGCGGACCCGGCCGAAGATGTCGCCGAGGCGGCCGAGGGTGACCACGAGCACCGCGGTCACCAGCATGTAGCCCATGAGCATCCACAGCAGGTAGCCGATGTTGCCCGGCCGCAGCGGGTCGAGGCGCACCCCGTTGAAGATGGCGGGCAGCGAGATCAGCACGATGGAGCTGTTGATCAGCGCGATGAGGGTGCCCAGCGTGGTGTTGGAGAGCGCCACCCACTTGTAGCGCGGTCCGCCGGGCAGCGCGCCGCCGCCCCGCGCTCCCCCTTCCGGCCTGCGGCCGGTCGTGCCCAGTGACGCTCCATCGGCCACCATGACGTCCCCCGTGACATCGAAGAGTCGGACCCGATAGTTAGCTGATGTGACACAACTATGGTCGCCCCGGCGGGGGCGGCGCACAAGGGCGCGTCGGCGGCGCGGTTGGCCGGGAGACGACCGTTCCCGCCGGGCGGTTTCGCCGGTTCCGGTTTAGCGTGGCGCGAGGCGGGCAGGCACTCGCGCACGTGGGCGGCAACCCCTCCGCCGCCGCGGCGACCCGGGTCCGGCCGATCCCCCCACTATCGGCCGGGCCGGCGGGCCGCCGGTGTCCCGCGCGGTGCCCGGCCGGCCGGAAAGGACGCGCCATGCCGCTGTACCTGCTGCTGGTCTACGCCGACGAGGAGGCCGCGGAGGAGGCGGGCCCGCGGACGCACGCCCGCACGCTGGAGGAACACCGGGCGTTCGGCCGGCGCAACGCCACGCTGCTGCGCGGCGGACACGCGCTCCACCCGACCCGTACCGCGGTCAGCGTGCGCCACGAGGCGCCCGGCCGGGTCACCGTGACCGAGGGGCCGTTCACCGGCGGGCGGACGGCGCTCAGCGGCTTCTACGCGGTCGAGGCGGCCGGGCTGGACGAGGCGGTCGCCCTGGCCCAGGAGGTCCCGGCGCCCTTCGGCGGCGTCGAGGTCCGCCCGGTCCGCGCCTTCGACTGACCTCCCCCATGGAACATACGGGTGCATAACGCCCCGGGCCGGGGGTACCCCTACGCCACCCGCAGGACGAACCAGACATTTCCCTAGGAGCTGGTCATGGCCGAGAAGTCCGAGAAGTTCAACCCGATCGACGTGCAGAAGGCGCTCAAGGGCGCGTCCTACCCGGAGAGCCGGGAGGACCTGGCGAAACTCGCCAAGAAGAACGGCGCCGACGACCACCTCGTGGACGCGCTGCGCCACCTGCCGCACGAACGGTTCGACGGCCCCAACGAGGTCAACAAGGACCTCGGCGGCCGGTGACCCGCGGGTCCGCGCCCGATGTGGTCCCCGCGGCCCGCGCTGGCCGCGGGGACCACGGGCGTCCGGGCCCGGCGGCTCAGCGGCGCTTGGCCCGGCTGGGCTGCACCCGGGCCGGCTCCCCCGGCATCTTGGGGTGCTCGGGCGGGTAGGGCAGGTCGCCGAGGCCGTGGTCGCGTTCGTCGCGGTCGGCGAGTTCCAGCGCGCTCAGCAGCGAGCACGGCCGGTCGGCCATCGGCGCGTGCACGTCGCCGAGTTCGGCGAAGCGGGCGGCCATGGTGACCACGTCGAAGTCGCGCGGGTCGGCGTCGTCCACTTCCTCCCAGCGCAGCGGCGCGGAGACCGGGGCGTGCGGCCGGGGGCGCACCGAGTAGGCGGAGGCGATGGTGCGGTCCCGGGCGGTCTGGTTGTAGTCGACGAAGATCTTGGCGCCGCGTTCCTCCTTCCACCAGGCGGTGGTCACCTGCTCGGGCATGCGGCGTTCGAGTTCGCGGGCGACGGCGATGGCGGCCCGGCGCACCTGCGTGAAGGTCCAGCGCGGTTCGATGGGGACGAAGACGTGCAGGCCACGGCCGCCCGAGGTCTTGGGCCAGCCGGTGAGCCCCAGTTCGGTCAGGAGCGGGCGCAGTTCCCGGGCGGCCCGCCGGGCCTCGGGGAAGCCGGTGCCGGGCTGCGGGTCGAGGTCGATGCGCAGTTCGTCCGGGTGGTCGACGTCCGCCCGCCGTACCGGCCAGGGGTGGAAGGTCAGGCAGCCGAGGTTGGCGGCCCACAGCACGGCGGCGGTCTCGGTGGGGCAGATCTCGTCGGCGTACCGGCCGCTGGGGAAGGCGATCCGGCCGGTGGGGATCCACTCCGGCAGGTTCTTGGGGGCGCGCTTCTGGAAGAACGACTCGCCGCCCACCCCGTCGGGGTAACGCTCCAGCATGGTGGGGCGGTCGCGCAGGGCGCGCAGCACGCCGTCGCCGACCGCGAGGTAGTAGCGCACCACGTCGAGCTTGGTCAGCCCGCGTTCCGGGAAGTACACCTTGTCGGGGTGGGAGACACGTACCGTGCGCTCCCCCGCTCGCAACTCCACCGCCTCTGCCATGCCGCCACGGTAGGACGGCCGCGGGCCGGGCGCCCGTCGGCGAGCGCCCCGGCGGGGCGGGCCGCACAATCGGGGCATGGACCTTCCGGTGATGCCGCCGGTCAAGCCGATGCTGGCCAGGCTCGCGGCGACGATTCCGCCCGGGATGAGCTACGAGGCCAAGTGGGACGGGTTCCGGGCGATCGTCTTCCGCGACGGCGACGAGGTGGAACTCGGCAGCCGTACCGCCAAGCCGCTCACCCGCTACTTCCCCGAGGTGGTGGAGGCGGTGCGGGCCAACGTCCCCGGGCGGTGCGTGCTGGACGGTGAGATCGTGATCGCGCGCGGCGGGCGGCTGGACTTCGACGCGCTGCTGGAACGCATCCATCCGGCGAAGTCCCGGGTGGAGCTGCTGTCCCGCCGGACCCCGGCCTCCTTCGTGGCCTTCGACATCCTGGCGCTCGGGGACCGGTCGCTGATGGCCGCCGCGCAGCGCGACCGCCGCGCGCTGCTGGCCGAGGCGCTGGCCGGTGCCGTCCACCCGGTGCACATCGCCCCGGCCACCACGGACCTGGCGCTGGCCGAGGAGTGGTTCAGCCGTTACGAGGGGGCCGGGCTGGACGGGGTGGTCGCCAAGCCGCTGGATCTGCCGTACCGGCCGGACGAGCGGGTGATGGTCAAGGTCAAGCACGAGCGGACCGCCGACTGCGTGGTGGCCGGCTTCCGGTACCACAAGAGCGGCCCGGTGGTCGGCTCGCTGCTGCTCGGGCTCCACGACGCGGCGGGCGGGCTGCGCCACGTGGGCGTCACCTCGGCGTTCCCGATGGCCCGCCGCAAGGCGCTGCTGACCGAGCTGGAGCCGTTGCGCATGGCGTCCTTCGAGGGCCATCCGTGGGCGCACTGGGCCGACCCCGAGGCGCACACCACCGATCGGATGCCGGGGGCGCCGAGCCGGTGGAGCGGCAAGAAGGACCTGTCGTGGATCCCGTTGCGTCCGGAGCGGGTCTGCGAGGTGGCCTACGACCACATGCAGGGCGACCGGTTCCGGCACACCGCGCAGTTCCGCCGTTGGCGCCCCGACCGCGACCCCGGTGACTGCACCTACGCGCAGTTGGCGGAGCCGGTGCGCTACGAGCTGGCGGACGTGCTGCCGCCCCGGGCCGCCGACGCGATCTGACGTTGTGTCAGTTATGTGAATGGTGTCCGGCGCGGGTGGCGGCGACCACCGCGATGCCCACGGCGGCGCCCGCGGCGGCCACGCCCTTGGGGTGACGGCGGCCGAACTCGGCGGCGTGCGTCACGGCGCCGCGCAGCGGGGGCGGGGTGTGGTCGTGGAGCGCGCCGCCGGCCTCGTCGCGCCGCCGTGCGGCCCGGTGGCGCAGGCTGTCCGCCTTGTGGCGGACACGGGCCGGCACGTCGGCCTTGGCCACCAGTTCCTGCACGGTGTGGCCGAGCTCGGCACGGGTGCGTTCGATGCCGGCCCGCAGCTCCGCCGGGTCGGCGGGGTGGCGGTCACCGGGTGCTGTGCTGCTCATCGGTGTGCACTCTCCTTGAGCTGGGCGACATCGGCCTTGACCCCGGCGATCGCCCGTTCCGGCTTGGGCGGGGCGGCCCGGCGCAACTGGGCGCGGCCGGCCAGGGCGAGGACGCCGGCGATCAGGCCGAGGGCGCCGGTGACGATCAGGGCGGAGGCCCACACCGGCAGCGCCAGGGAGATCGCGGCGATGGCGGTGGCCGCCGCGGCCATCAGCGCGACCAGCCCGAAGACCCCGGCCCCGCCGAGCAGGCCGCCGCCGAGGCCGAACCGCTTGCCCTTGGCGGCCATCTCCACCTGGGCCAGCCGCATCTCCTGGCGGACCAGGTCGGAGAGTTGTTCCGAGGCGAGCCGGACGAGTTCGCCCACCGAACGGTCGGCCAGTGGCCGCTGTCCGTCGGGGCGGGCCGCGGTCCGGTCGGGACGGTGTTCCACAGAGGTACTCAACGTCGTCCACCTCCCATGGTCTGGACGGCTGCGGGTACCCGTGGGACGGGGTGGCTAACGCGGTCGTCGGCCACCCCGCCCGGCGGGTGCGTCCCGGTGCCCGGCGGGTACACGCTGACGGGAACCCCGCTCCGAGGGAAGGTGCACCATGTCCAACGGCCATCCGAAATCCGACGTCACCGTCCTGCTGACCGACTGCGCGCCGGACGACGCGCGGGCCGTCTTCCACACCCTCGACGCCCGGTTCCCCGCCGACCAGGAGACCGGTGAGATCCGTGGCGGCCCGCCGGACCACCCCACCGTGTGGTCGGCCACCTACGACGCCGAGGAGGCGCACGGCTCCGCCGTCGGCGAGTCGCTGAACGGACCGGTCACCGCGGAGGTGTCCGGGTGCCCGCATTCGGTGCGGCTGCTCACCCAGGTCCTGAAGGAGGCGTTCACCGTGGAGGACGCCGGCCGGGTCGCCGGTGACCAGGAAGTGGAGGTGTGTCTGCGGCTGCGCTGATCCGCTGGGCGGGCGGCGGTCGGCGCGGGGTGGCCGCGCGGCGGGCCGCCGCCACCACCGCCTCCAGCCGGTCGTGGTGGGCGCCGGGCCAGTAGACCCGGCCGCAGCGGCGGCAGCGGGTGAACGCCTGGTAGGTACGCCGGGTGCCGGGGCGCAGCAGGTGGTCCACCTCGGCCTTGGCCACCGGTGCCAGCTCGCCGTTGCAGGCGGTGCACCGGGTCCACGGGGCCAGCGGCGGGGCGAACCGGGTCAGGACGTCGGTGAGCTGCTCGTCGGCGCGGGCGCCCCGTACGTAGGCGCCGCACCACAGGGCACGGCGGCGCAGCAGACCGCGGTCCTGGGTGAGCAGCACCCGGCGTTCGGCGTTGGCCTGGGCGACCAGCGCGTCGTCGGCGCGGTCGTTGTGGTACGCGGTGTCGACCCCGACCAGGCGCAGTCGCCGGGCGAGCGCGCCGAGGTGGACGTCGAGCAGGAAACGCGGCGGTCCCGGCAGCGGCTGCGGGCGGGGCACGGCGGTGACCCGGATCGTCTCGCCGTCCCGTGGCCGGTGGCCCGCGCCCACCTCGCGGCCGTCCGCCGTCAGGGCGCCCACCTCCGTCAGCGGCACCCCGAGCGACTGCACCACGTGGCCCAGCGAGGACGTTCCGTCGTGGGCCACCACGCACTGGCCGCCCCGGTCGCGGGCGGCCAGGAAGAGACGCAGCGCGGGGTCGAAGCGCAGCCGCAGCCGCCCCGTGCCGTCGTCGTCGTTCCCGCGCACGTGCTCCAGCATGGCACCGCGGCGCCGGGGACGGTCCGCTGTGCCCGGCGCGCGGCGCCGCGTCAGGCGGCGGTCAGCCGTCGCCGGAGTTCGTCGGCGAAGTCGTCGTAGTTGGCGGCGATGTCGCGGAGGTCGATGAAGTCCGGGAGGTTGAGCGTCGGCTGGCGCTCGGCGAGGAACTCCATGGCGGCCTCAGCGACGCGGCGCTCGTCGGCGGCGGGGACGTCCAGCATGTCGAGATCGCTCTTGGTGAGTTGCAGCCGCGACTCGACGATCTGGGTGCTGGACTCCGCCCTGACGAGGTACTCCTGCTGGCCGAGGGGTTCGACGGTGAATCGCTGTCCCATGCCCCTTCCGTACCCGCCGGGCGGCCCGCCATGTGTGCGCCGGGCGTCCGCACCCCCGGGTGGCGGCACCGGCGGGGGCGGCGGACGGCGCGGTTCCGGTCGGCGGCTCCCCCGCCGCCGGGGCGCCGGGCCGCGTGGTCCGCGGTCGGCGTACCGGATCGCTCAGGGCCTGGTCCACACCAGCGACCAACGCCACAGCAGATGGCGCCTGATCCGGCAGCCCGGCAGCAACCGCCGTGCGGCGGCGCGGACTTGGCCCCAGCTGAGGGCCGGGTCGGTCACCGGCATCCCCGGCGGGTCGCTCTTCCCGCCGTGCCGCCGCGCCGCCAGCCACGCCGCGGGCACCCCGGCGGCGGAGACCGTCCAGTCCCACCAGGTCGCGTTGCGGGCGAGCCCGACGAGCACCAGCCGTCCGCCCGGGGCGAGCAGCGCGCGCATCGCGGTGACCGCCTCGGCGAAGTCCATGTGGTGCACCACGGCGACCGCGGTGACCAGGTCGTAGCCGCCGGCCGGGAGGAGGCCGGCGGGGGCCGGGAAGTCGGCGCGCACCAGGCGTACGTTGTCCAGGTGCCGGGTGCGTTCGGCGGCGAGCCGGAGCATCCCGGGTGAGCGCTCGACGCCGGTGACCTCGCGGGCGCGGGCGGCGAGCCTGCTCACCAGCAGTCCGTCGCCGCAGCCCACGTCGAGCGCGGCGCGGCAGCCGGCGGGCACCGCGTCCAGCACCAGCCGGTGGTAGTGGGTGTTGTGGTTCCAGTAGTCGCCTGCCACCGGATCACGGTACGCCGACAACACCGGCCGCCGTGCGGCGCGTTGCCCGTTCCGGGCGGTGTGAGCCGGGCCACGCGGCGGACCGCCGGAACGTGGTGCCCGTCACGTGGCCGAGGTCACGTGAGCAACCGCACTCCCGGCACGAAAAGCCGCCGCCAGCAGGGCGTTTACCGTGACTACCGGCCAATCGGACATCCCGGCCACTTCCCCCGCCGGAAAGCGCTGGGCCAGAATGGCCGGGCCGCTGTCCGCGTAGCCGTGACTCACCGACGAGCGCGCGTACGGCGTGGATCCATGGCCCCCGTCCGGGATCGCTCCCGCGGGGGCCGGCCCCTGACCGGTCCGGCCGGTCGCCGGGGTCCACGCCGTCACCGGGCACCGCAGCGCCGCCGCGTTTCCGACGCGGTGCCGCCCCCGCCCCGTCGTCACCTGGGACACCCACTCCTGATGCCTTCCCCCGCCGCCGCCCGGCTCCGGGCCCGCCTGCGCCCCGCCGCCTCCCGTACCGAGCGCTCCGCCGACCGTTCCCCGTGGCGCTGCCTGCGCACCCCGAGCATGCGGTGGTGGTCGGCGGCGAACCTCTTCTCCAACCTCGGCACCTGGATGCAGCTCACGGTCCAGAACCTGCTGGTGCTCCAGCTGACCGGGTCCGCGGCGGCCACCGGGGTCTCGCTGGCGGTGCAGGCGGCGCCGGGCCTGCTGCTGGGCCTGGTCGGCGGCGCGGCGGTGGACGCCTGGCCGCGCAAGCTGACCGCCGCGGTCAGCCAGGCGGTCCTGGCCGCGGTGGCCTTCACCACCGCCGGGCTGGTCACCTTCCACCTGCTCACCGTGCCGCTGCTGCTGGTGCTCTCCGCCGTCACCGGCACCATCGCCACCGTGGACGGCCCGGCCACCTCGCTGCTCGGCAACGACCTGGTGCGCCGCGAGGACGTGCCCTCGGCGATCGCGCTCGGCTCGGTGGTGCACAGCGTCGGCCGGCTGGCGGGCACCGCGCTCGCCGGGGTGGGGCTGGCCACCGTGGGCCCGGCCGGGGCGTACGCCGTCAACGGCCTGTCGTTCCTGTTCGTCACCGCCGTGGTGCCGTTCCTGAAGCTGGTGGAACAGCCGCCGGAGCCCGTGGTGCGCCCGGCCGCCCCGGCGCCCGCCGCGCGGCGCGCCGGCACCGTCGCCGCGCTCCGCGACGGCCTGGGGTACTTCCTCGGCCGGCCGCGGCTGGTGGCGCTCGCCGTGATCTGCGCGGTCAGCTCGGTGCTGGGCCGCAACTACGGGCTGACGCTGGCGACCTTGGTCACCGGTCCGCTGCACGGCGGGGCGGGCGCGTACGGGGTGGTCTCCACCGTGCTGGCGGTCGGCGGCACGGCCGGGGCGGTGCTCGCCGGGCGGCTGCGGCGGCCGTCGGTGCGGCTGGTCGGCGCGCTGGCCGTGGCCGGCGCGGCGCTCCAGGTGGTGGCGGGCTTCAGCCCGGTGCTGCTCTTCCTGCTGGTGCTGGTGGTGCCGATGGCCGTGGTGGAGTCGGTGTCGGACACCGCGGCGACCACCGTGCTCCAGACCGATCCGCCGGCGCGGGCCCGGGGGCGGGTGCTGGGTGTGTGGCGGAGCCTGAGCACCGGGTGGGGTCTGGTCGGCCCGCCGCTGCTGGGTCTGCTGGTGCAGGCGGCGGGCGCCCGGGGCGCGCTGGTCGCCGGCGGCCTGGTCATCGTCGGGGTGATCGGCGCAGGCGCCCTCGCCCACGGCCGCCGTACCGCCCGGGTGACCGAGGTGGCGGTGCACCCGACCGAGGCGGTGGGCAAGCCGGTGGTCACCGCGGCCTGAACCGTGGCCTGACCGGGCCGCCGCACCGGCGGTCAGCGGGCGGTCAGCCGCCGGTCAGGCCGTGGTGCGCGGCCGGCGGCACCTTGTGTGCGGCGCACGGAGCGGAACCCGTGCCGGACACCGCAGCAACGCACAAGGAGACTCGCCATGGACAACCGCCGCATCCTCATCTCGGGCGCCGGCGTCGCGGGCCCGGCCCTGGCCCACTGGCTCACCCGGCACGGCTTCGAGGCCACCGTGGTGGAGCGCGCGCCGGGGCCGCGTCCCGGCGGCCACCCGGTGGACGTCCGCGGACCGGCGCTGGAGGTGGCCGGGCGGATGGGCATCCTCGACGAGCTGCGCCGGCGCCGCACCGACATGCGCGGGATGTCCGTGGTCGACGCGGACGGTACCGAGCTGTACCGCTCCACCGAGCACACCATCAGCGGCGGTGACCTGGACAGCCCGGACGTGGAGATCCTCCGCGACGACCTGTGCGCGGTGATCGCCTCGGTCACCGAGGGCACCGAGTACCTCTACGACGACTCCATCGCCGGTATGACGCAGGACGGGGCGGGGGTGCGGGTCACCTTCGAGCGGTCCGCGCCGCGCACCTTCGACCTGGTGGTCGGCGCCGACGGGCTGCACTCCACGGTGCGCCGGCTCGCCTTCGGCCCCGAGGCGGACTTCATCCACCACCTCGGCACCTACCTGGGTGTCTTCACCACCCCCAACTTCCTCGGCCTGGACCGCTGGCAGGTGTGGCACCGCGGGGAGACCGGCGGCGGGTGCGTGATGACCGCGCGGGACAACACCGAACTGCGGGTGTACGCCGGTTTCGAGAGCGCGGAGCCGGTCGCCTACGACCACCGCGACACCGCCGCCCACAAGCGGCTGATCACCGAGCGCCTGGCCGGCACCGGCTGGGAGTTCCCCCGGGCGCTGGAGTACATGGCGGGCGCCGAGGACTTCCACTTCGACGCCATGGCCCAGATCCGGATGGACCGCTGGTCCGACGGCCGGGTCACCCTGCTGGGAGACGCCGGCTACTGCGGGTCACCGCTGTCCGGCCAGGGCACCAGCATGGCCATGGTCGGCGCCTACGTGCTCGCCGGCGAGCTGAAGGCGGCCGGCGGCGACCACCACCGGGCGTTCGCGGCGTACGAGGCCGAGCTGCGCGACTACGTGGCGGCCAACCAGGAGCTGGCGCTGACCAACCGGGAGCGGATGGAGACCGAGGGCGCCGTCCCGGACGTCGCCGAGGTGGTGGAGGCCCTCAAGCTCAAGGACTACTGAGCCGCGAACGGCGGCCGGCCGGTGCCCTCCCGCGTCGCCGCGCGGGAGGGCACCGGCCGTCGCGTTCAGCCCCGCTCCAGCACCCCGCGGATGAACGCGGCCTGCCCGATGTGCTGGAGGTCGTCGCCGATGACGCTCACCAGCCGCACGCCGAGCGTCACATGGGGGGTCCAGCGCTTGTCGACCACGCGGTCGAGGTCGTCGTCGGCCAGGCCGCGCAGGTAGCGGACGGTGTGCTCGTGCACGTCGTCGTAGTAGCCGGTGAGCAGCGCGGCGTCGGTGACCCGTACCGCGGCCACGTCGTCGCCGGAGTGGCCGTAGCCGGTGGCCTCGGCGGGCAGCGGCAGGGCGAAGCGGTCGGCCCAGCCGTTGGCGGTCCAGATCTGCTCGGTGCCGGCGACGTCGGCGATGTGGTCGTCCTGGACGCGGGTCAGGTGCCAGACGAGCCAGGCGATGGTGTTGGCCTCGTCGTCCAGGCGGGCGGTCAGCTGGTCCCCGGTCAGGCCGTCCACCGTCTCGTGCACGGATTCCTGGATGCGGTTGTAGGCGTCGACCAGCAGTTCCGCGCTCTTCATACCGGCTCCTCGCTGTTGATGCGGTCTCGTCGCCGGCGTCGTCGGCGACCGCTGTGATTGTGCCCCCGGGGTACGGGAAGGGCGACCTGGATCCGCCGGTCAGCGCGGCGGGCCGGCCTCGCGGGGCAGATGGCCGTGGAGGAAGGTGCGCACCCCGGCGGCGATGATGGCGTCGACCTCGGCGGCGGGGAGCGGGAAGGCGCCGTAGTAGGTGCGGTTGACCACCTCGGTGGCGGTCAGCAGCGTGAAGTGGGTGGCGGCCCGGGCGGGATCGGGCAGCTCCAGGGCGGTCCGCCCGGCCAGTTCGGCCAGGTGCCCGGCGAGCGCCCGGTGGGTGGCGTGCGGACCGGCCTCCTGCCAGGCTTCGAGCACCTCGCGGGGGATGTGGGCGGCCTCCGCGCCGATCTGCCGGACCAGGGCGAAGTGGTCGGGGAAGGTCGTCATCGGCTCCAGCCAGGCCCGGGCGAGCGCCGTCAGCTCGGCGGCCGGCTCGCCGCCCGGCCGTTCCCGGTGGCGGCGCAGCACGTCGAGCTGGGCCTCGCGGACGCGTACCGAACTCTCCTCGACGACCACCCGGAACAGCTCCTCCTTGCCGGAGAAGTGGTTGTAGATGGTGCGGGTGGAGACCCCGGCCTCCTTGGCGATCGTGTCGATGCCCGCCCGGGTGTAGCCGTCGCGGCCGAAGACGGTGAGCGCGGCGCGCAGGATCGCGGCGCGTTTCTCGGCCAGGCCGCGCCTGGGCCGGCCGGCCGGCCTCGGGTCCTGGTCCGCGCGGGCCGGTGCGTCCGCTTCGTCGGGGGTCATGCGCCCGTTCCCTCCTCGCTCGGTGCAACGGCGCTCTGGTCCCGGAGACCTAGGTACAACGACCGTTGCAGCGTTTGCCATGCACGTTGTACTTTACCGGTGCGGCGGCCGACCGGACGACCGGGCCGGCCGCACCCACCTTCTCCCCGCCCGCCGAAAGCGAGAACAGCCATGTCCGCACCGACCGCCCGCACCGCACCCCTCAAGGTCGCCGTCATCGTCGGCAGCGTCCGCCAGGGCCGCTTCGCCCCGACCGTCGCCAACTGGTTCGCCGGCTTCGCCGGGCACCGCGACGACCTCGTGCTGGACGTCGTCGACCTGGCCGACGAGCCGCTGGGGCAGACCCTCGGCGGCGTCCCCGAGGACCTCGGGCCGCGGGCCGAGCGGCTGACCGCGCGGCTGACCGAGGCCGACGCCTTCGTGGTGATCACCCCCGAGTACAACCACAGCTTCCCGGCCTCCCTGAAGAACCTCATCGACGCGCACTACGCGCAGTGGCGGGCCAAGCCGGTGGGCTTCGTCTCCTACGGCGGACTCGGCGGCGGACTGCGCGCGGTGGAGCAACTGCGGCTGGTCTTCGCCGAGTTGCACGCGGTCACCATGCGCGACTCGGTGAGCTTCCACAGCGCCGGGCAGTGCTTCGGCGACGACGGCTCGCCGCTGGACCCCACCGTCCCCGAGGGCGCCGCCAAGGGCATGCTCGACCAGCTCGTGTGGTGGGGCACCACGCTGCGGGACGCCAAGGCCACCCGCCCGTACGGCATCTGACGGCCCGTCGGGGACCGGGAAGGCAGGCACCCCGTGAAGACCACCCCCTCCCACCCCGCGGCGCCGCCCGCCACCCCCGTCCGGGGCAGCCCCGGCGCCACCGCGATCGCCCTGGTGGTGGTCGTCGGCTCGCTGATGTCGGTGCTCGACACCACCATCGTCAACGTCGCCCTCGCCCCGCTCGCCCGGGACTTCGCGGCACCGCTCACCGTCATCCAGTGGGTGGCCACCGCCTACACCCTGGCGCTGGCCACGGTGGTCCCGGCCACCGGCTGGAGCGTCGCCCGGTTCGGCACCAAGCGCCTGTACACGCTGGCGATCTGCCTGTTCACCGCGGGTTCGGTGCTGGCCGGGCTGGCGTGGGACGTGCGGGCGCTGATCGCCTTCCGGGTGGTGCAGGGGCTCGGCGGCGGGCTGATCATGCCGGTGGGGATGACCATGGTGGTGCGCGCGGCCGACAAGGCGAGCATGGGCCGGACGATGGCGCTGCTGGGCATCCCGGTGCTGATCGGCCCGATGGCCGGACCGGTGCTGGGCGGCTGGCTGCTCGACCACGCCGACTGGCGCTGGATGTTCTTCGTCAACGTGCCGCTCGGCGTGGTCGCCGCCTTCCTCGCGGTGCGCGTCCTCCCGCGCGATCCGGCCGGAACCGCCACCGCGCCACGATTGGACGTCCCCGGGCTGCTGACGCTCTCCCCCGGCCTGGTGGCGCTGTTGTACGGGCTCACCGTGGCCGGCCGGGAACGCTCGCCGGCCGCGCCGGGGGCGCTGGTGCCGATGGCGCTCGGGGCCGCGCTGATCGCCGTCTTCACCGTCCGGGCGCTGACGGTACGCCAACCACTGGTGGATCTGCGGCTGTTCGGCCGCCGGACGTTCGCCGCCGGGGCCGGGGTGATGGCGTTGTTCCCGTGCGCGTACTTCGGCTCGATGCTGCTGACGCCGATGTACTACCAGGTGGTGCGGGGGGTGAGCGCCACCACGGCCGGGCTGCTGGGCATCCCGCAGGTGCTCGCCACCGGGCTGATGATGCAGGTGGCCGGGGGGCTGGTGGACCGCGCCGCCCCGGGCCGGGTGGTGGTCACCGGTGTGCTGACCGCCTCGGCCGGCTTCCTCGCCTTCACCCTCCAGGTGGGCGCCGGCACCCCGTTCCCTCGGCTGGTCGCCGCGCTGGCGGTGATGGGCGTCGGGGTGGGGATGACGATGATGCCGGCCCAGACCGCCGCCACCCGGGAGCTGTCCCACGCCCAGGTGCCGCAGGCCATGGCCACCATCGGTATCACCGGCCAGATCGCCGCCTCGGTCGGCGGTGTGGTGATGTCGGTGCTGCTCACCGGCGCCATGACGGCCCGCGGGGTGACCACGGATGACCACACCGCCGCCGACGCGCCGCGTCTCGCCGACGCCTTCCAGCACACCTACGGATGGGCGGTGGCCCTGATGGCGCTCGCCGTGCTGCCCGCCCTGCTGCTGCCCGCGCGCCGGACGCGCCGGGACGGCTGAGCGGAGCCGGTGCCCTCTTGCGCGGACCGGGGCACCTACGCTGAGGTGGCGCGGGTCGCCGACGAAAGGGGCACACCAGTGAACGCGGACCTCGCCATGTGGGGCGCCTGCTGCCGGGCGTTCGCCACCATGCCGTACCGGCTGGCCCGCCCGCGCCGTCCGGACCGCCGGCTGCTGGCCTCGCTCACCGGATCCCCGCGCCCGCTGCCGCCGGCCCGTGCCACCGTCGCGCTCACCGCGTTCCCGCAAGGCCTGCAGAGCGCGCCGACGATGGCGGTGGCCGAGGGGGTGCTGCGGCCCCCGGTGGTGACGCTGGCCATGACGAGCTGGCTGGTGGAGCATCCACGGGCGCGTTTCCTGGTCGACCCCGCGCTCTGCGCCGACGTCCACGACCGGGTGCTGCCCGAACTCCCGCGCGGCCTGCGGACGGTGGTGGCCCCCGAGCGTCCGGTCGCCGGCCTCGGCGCCGCCCTCACCGAGGCCGGGGTGGCCCCCGAGGAGATCGCCTTCACTCTCCCCACCCATCTGCACTGGGACCACGTCTCGGGGCTCACCGAACTCCCCACCGGGGTGGAGGTACGCGTCCTGGCCGGGGAGCGCCGGTTCGCCCTCGGTCCGGACCGGCCGCCGTTCGGGGTGGCCCGGGGGCCGTTGCGGGACGTGCGGTTCGCCGAGTTCGCGTGCGACGGGCCGCCGGTGCTGACGTTCACCGGCAGCCATGACGTCTTCGGTGACGGCTCGGTGCTCGTGGTGCCGTTGCCCGGCCACACCCCCGGCAGCGTCGGCGTCCTGCTGGCCCTGGACGGCGGCCGGCGGGTGCTGCTCGCCGGTGACGCCGCCTGGCACGGGTTGCAGGTCTCCCGGCTGCGGGAGAAGGCACCGTTCCCCGGTGACCTGGTCGACGCCGACCGGGACGCCGCCTTCGCCACCTTGCACCGGCTGCACGCGCTCCCGGACGACGTCGAGGTGGTCCCCGCCCACGACCGCGCGGCGGCGACCGCGTTCGCGCCGGACACCTGGCGCTGACGCGGCCCCGCCCCGGGCGGACGTCGGGTCACCCGGCGCCGGGGTCGTGGCGTCCGACGTGCCGGCGCCGTCCGGCCAGCACGCCGACGACGGTCTGCGGCACCAGCAGCGCGCCGAGGACGACCAGCGCCACGGTCCAGTCGTGGGTGGCGTCGTGCAGGGCGCCGAGCACCAGCGGGCCGACGGCGGCCAGCAGGTAGCCGACGCACTGCGCCATGCTGGACAGCTGGGCGGCGTGCCGGGCGTCGGGGGCGCGCAGCACCAGGTAGGCGAGGGAGAGGCTGATCGCCAGCCCCTGGCCGAGGCCGAGCAGCACCATCCACAGGTAGGCGCCGCCCACCGGCGCGACGGCCATCCCGCCGATCCCGGCGGCGCACAGCACCCCGGCGCAGACCGCGACCATTCCCTGCCGCCGGATCCGGCCGGCCAGCACCGGGCCGAAGAGCGCGCCGGCGATGCCGAGCAGGCTGCTGAAGGAGAGCATCCACCCGGCCTGCCCGTCGGACATGCCGTGGGCGCCGAAGACCGCGGGCAGCCAGGCGGTGGCGGTGTAGTAGTTGAGCGACTGCAACCCCATGAACAGCGCCACCTGCCAGGCGAGCGCCTCGCGCCACAGGCCGCGTACCGGATGGGCCGCGGCGGCGGCGCTCGCCGCGGAGGGACGGGTGGCCCGGCCGCCGGCGAGCTGCGGCAGCCAGGCGAGGACGCCGACGCCCACCAGCACCGCCCACAGCGCGAGGGTGGCCCGCCAGCCCAGGCCGGTGGCGTGGCCCAGCGGGACGGTGCCGCCCGCGGCGAGGGCGGCACCGGCGAACAGGGCCATCGAGTACAGCCCGGTCATCGGGCCGCCGCGGTGCGGGAAGTCGCGTTTGATCAGGCCGGGCAGGAGCACGTTGCCGACCGCGATGGCGACGCCGATCAGGAAGGTGCCGGCGAAGAGCGCGACGGCGGAGTCGGCCAGCCGCACCAGCACCCCGGCGAGCAACAGCACCAGCACGCCGGCGAGCCCGGCCTCCATGCCCACCTTGCGCGCCAGCTTGGGGGCGAAGGGGGCGAAGAGCCCGAAGCAGGCCACGGGCAGCGTGGTGAGCAGCCCGGCGGCGGTGCCGGAGAGCCCGGTGGTGGCGCGGATGGTGTCGAGCAGCGGGGAGACGGCGACGATCGCCGGCCGCAGGTTGAGCGCGACCAGCAGGACGCCCGCCACCAGCCACGCCGCCCGGGCGCCGGTGACGCCGTGCGGCGGGGTCGGCCGGTCCGGGACGGTGATCGCGCGATCGCCCGCGGCCTGGAGCTGTGAACGCTGAGACATGGAATCATCCTACCAATGAAACATCCCATGATTTCGAGGGGCGCCCCCGGTTCCGCTCCCGGGTACCGCATCCGGTCGTATCGTCACAGTTACCGTTGGACGCCACGTTGATCACAAAACGGACGGCCGGGCCCTGGCATGTTGTGAGGCGAGACCCAGCGCGCGCCGCCCGAGGCGGTTTCCGCGCGCGTTCACGCCACGTAGCGGGAGTGCCGTGCCAGACAGTTGCGGGAATCGCCGTCCGGAATCGGAAGACCACACCGGGACCACACCGGCCGGGCTGAGCAGACGTGACTTCCTGTCCCGCCTCGCGGTCGCCTCGGCGGCCGTGGTGGGCCTGGAAGGCGGCGCCACCACCCCGGCCCGCGCCGGTGTCGTGGTGCCCCGGGCGGTCCCGGTGCCGCTCGCCTACGACCTCGACGGGGTCTCCGGCAACGGCCGCCGGGGCTCGGCCGACTTCGACGGCCACGGCTGGTCGTACCCGGCCGAGGAGCTGCCCAGCGGCCGGAGCACGGTGTGCGGGCTGCCGTTCGCCTTCCCCGCCTACCGGGCCGGCGCCAAGAACTTCCTGACCGCGCGCGGCCAGACCCTCGACCTGCCGCCGGGCCGCTACGCGGTGCTCTACCTGATCGGCGCGGCCTCCGGCGGCGCCGCCGACACCAAGGGGCGGGTGCACTACGAGACCGGCCCGGCCGGCACCGTCCCGGTGCGGTTCGCCGACTGGGCGCAGACGCCACGCTTCGGCGAGGCCGTGGTGGCCGAGACCACCCACCGGCACCGCGCGGCCGGCGACTCCGGGCCCCGGGTGCGCCTCTACCTCCAGGTGATCCCGTGCGACCCGGAACGCCGCGCGGTCGCCCTCGAACTCCCCGCCGAACCACGGCTGAAGCTCATCGCGCTCACCGCGCAGCCCGCCGTCGCCGGCACCGCCGCCAAGGTCACCGCGCTCGCCCCGACCGACCTGTTCACCGGCACCGAACGCGAACCGCGCCAGGTGATCCAGGTGACGGTGGCCAACATCGGCACCCGGCCGGCCACCGCCGCCGCCCCGGTCACCGTCACCGTGACCGGCGAGGGCGTCACCACCCCGCAACCGGTCACCCTCACCTCGCTGGCCCCGGGCCACCAGGAGACCGTCGAGGTCGGCGTGGTGTACGACCGGCCGCGGCGCGAGGGCGAGACCGTCCCCGCGCACGTCACCGCGGCCACCCGGGACGTCCGCGACACCCAGTCGGCCCGGCTCACCGCGGCCGAGCCGGGGTGGACGATGTACATGGTCTCCCACTTCCACTACGACCCGGTGTGGTGGAACACCCAGGGGGCCTACACCGAGTCGTGGGAGAACACCGGCTTCCAGCAGCCGGGGCTGCGCCTGGTCAAGGGGCACCTGGACATGGCCCGCCGGGACCCCGACTTCAGGTTCGTCCTCGCCGAGCTGGACTACCTCAAGCCGTACTGGGACAGCCACCCCGAAGACCGGGCGTACGTACGGCAGTTGCTGCGTGAGGGCCGGCTGGAGTTCGTCGGCGGGCTGTACAACGAGCCCAACACCAACCTCACCAGCGTGGAGCTGACCATCCGCAGCGCGGTGTACGGCATGGGGTACCAGCGCGACGTGCTCGGCGGGGCGCCGGCGAGCGCCTGGCAGCTCGATGTCTTCGGCCACGACCCGCAGTTCCCGGGGCTGATGGCGGACGCCGGCCACACCTCCAGCTCCTGGGCGCGCGGGCCGCACCACGAGTGGGGGCCCAAGCAGACGGTCGGCGACAACCGGCGGATGCAGTTCCGCAGCGAGTTCGACTGGATCGCGCCCAGCGGCGCCTCGCTGCTGACCAGTTACATGCCCAACCACTACTCGGCCGGCTGGCAGATCGACAGCGCCAAGGACCTGCCGTCCGCGGAGGCCGCCGCCTACCAGCTCTTCCGCGACCTGAAGACGGTGGCGGCCACCAAGAACTGCCTGCTTCCGGTGGGCACCGACTACTCGCCGCCCAACCGGTGGGTGACCCGCATCCACCGCTCCTGGCGCGAGCGTTACGTGTGGCCGAGGTTCGTCACCGCGCTGCCGCGTGACTTCTTCGCCGCGGTGCGCCGGGACGCGGCCCGCGACAAGGTGGCGTTCTCCCCGCAGACCCGCGACATGAACCCCATCTTCACCGGCAAGGACATCTCGTTCATCGACACCAAGCAGGCCCAGCGGGAGGCGGAGAACACCCTGCTGGCGGCCGAGCGGTTCGCCACCGTCGCCGCGCTGCTGGGCGCCCGCTACCCCACCGAGGCGCTGGACAAGGCGTGGCGGCAGTTGTGTTTCGGGGCGCACCACGACGCCATCACCGGGTCGGAGTCCGACCAGTCGTACATCGACCTGCTGGGCGGCTGGCGGGAGGCGCTGGAGCTGGGGCGCACCGCGCTGGAGGGCGCCCAGGCCCATCTGGGGTCCAGGGCCGACACCCGCGGGCCGGGGGTGCCGCTGCTGGTGTTCAACGCGATGTCCTGGCGGCGCACCGACGTCGCCCGGGCCGAGGTCGCCTTCCCCGCCCCCGGTCCGGCCGGCGTCGAGGTGCGGGACCCGGCCGGGGAGCCGGTGGCGTACCACGTCGACCACGTCACCCGGCACCCGGGCGGCGGGGTGGCCACCGTCGCGCTGGCCTTCCTCGCCCGCCAGGTGCCCGCCACCGGGTACGCCACCTACCGCGTGGTGCCCTCGGCCGCCGCGCTGCCGGCCACCACCTGGACCGCGGTGGGCGGCACGCGGATCGAGAACGAGCACTACCGGGTCACCGTCGACCCGGCGCGCGGCGGCGTCATCACCTCGCTGTACGACAAGAAGGCGGGCAAGCAGATGCTGCGGCCCGGCGGCTGCGCCAACGAGCTGCTCGCCTACGACGAGTACCCGGACGGCCCGGACGCCCCGGCCGGCGGGCCGTGGGTCAACGTGCCCAAGGGCGGCCCGGTGGCGCGCAGTTCGCGGCAGCCGGCCACGGTCACCGTGGAGCGCTGCCCGGTGGGCCGGCGCATCACGGTCACCGGTGCCTTCGCCGGGTGCCGGCACACCCAGGAGATCACGCTGTGGGACGGAATCGACCGGGTCGACCTGGCCACCCGGATCGACGGCTTCACCGGGCACGACCGGATGGTGCGGGTGCGCTTCCAGCCGGACGTCGAGGGCGCCATGCCGGTGTGCGAGGTGGGCGACGCGGTGGTGGGCCGCGGGTTCGGCTTCCCCAACGTCGACTACAAGGACACCAAGTGGACGCTGGACTACCCGGCCTACAACTGGGTGGAGCTGGGGTCCACGCTCACCGTGGCGCTGACCGACCGGCGTGGCGGCGCCGCCCGCGCCTCCCGGGCGGTGAGCGTCGCCGAGGTGGTGGTACCGGAGATCACCGGGTACGCCGGCTGCGCCCGGGACGCGGTGACCGCGCTGGTGGCCACCGGGGTCACCGCGACCACCTCCACCCACGACGGCGCCCGCTACGGCAGCCTGGACGTCGACTCCAACCTGCCGGACGTACGCATCAGCGTGGGCGGGCCGGCCGAGAACCGCTTCACCGACGCGGTGCTGGCCGCCGCCCCGCCGGGCTACCGGGCGCGGCTGGAGCGGCAGTTGGCCTCGGGCGCGACCGCCCGGGTGTGGGTGCCGGCCGCCCGGCCGCTGGCCGAGACCTGGGTGCCCGACGCCGACCTGCGCGGCCCGCGGGCGCTGCCGGTGCTCGTCGTCGCCGGACGCACCCGGGCCGACACCCGTGAGGCGCTCACCGCGCTCGCCGCCGAGCTGCGGCGCGCGCCACGCGTCGAGGTGGTCCAGCCCGCGGCGCTGGACGGCACCACCGGACGGGTCGAACCGTACGGATTCGCGCTGCTCAACCGGGGGCTGCCGGGGTTCAACGCCGATCCGGCCGGCGACCTCTACCTGGGCCTGCTGCGGTCGTCCACCGGGTGGCCCTCGGGCACCTGGATCGACCCGCCGCGGCGCACCCTGCCGGACGGCGCCAACTTCCAGACCAACCACTGGAGTCACACCTTCCAGTACGCCCTCGTCGGCCACCGCGCCGACTGGCGTGCGGCCGGGCTGGCGCGCCGCGGCCACGCCTACAACAATCCGCTGACTACTCGTCAGGAAACCGCGCATCCCGGTACGCTGCCGGCCGCCGCCGATCTGCTCACCGCGGAGGGCGACAGCGTGGTGGTGACCGCGCTCAAGCCGGCCGGCAACCCGATGGCGGCCATGGCCGGCACCAGCGCGGACCCGGCACGCGGGATCACGGTGCGCGCCTACGAGTCCAGCGGCAGGCCGGCCACCGCCACGTTCCGCTTCTTCCGGCCGCTGGAGCGCGCCGCCACCGTCAACCTGCTGGAGGAGGGGCCGCGCCCGGTGACGGTGGACGGCGGCCGGCTCACCACCGAACTGGGCGCCTTCGAGATCCGCACGCTGACCGCCGTACCGCGCCGCGCCCCCGGTGACGCGGTACGCGGACCCCGGCGCGAACTCGCCCCCCGCGCCGAGCCGGCCCACCCGGTCTTCACCCGCTACTGGCGCCACAACAAGGGCGCGGCCCCCATGGGCTGCCAGGCCACCTGCGTCCAGGCGTCCCCGGACGGCGTCAGCGGCCACGGGCCGTACGACATCGAGGTCACCGTCTCCTCCGGGCACACCCGGGAACGGCTGGCCGGCACGGTGGAGGTGGTGCTCCCCGAGGGGTGGACCGCCGACCCGCCGCGCCGGATGTACGCGCTGGCCCCCGGCGCCCACCTGCGGTACGGGGTGCGGATCGACCCGGCGGGACCCGGCGGCCGTTACTACGTGGCGGTGCGGATCACCGAGCCGGGCGGGCACGTCGCCGAGGACGTGGTGACCGTCGACCACACCCCGGCCGCCCGCGCCTCCTCGGCACCGGTGCCGCCCGCGCTGCCGGGGTCGACGCCGAGCGTTCCGGTGCCGGAGAGCGCGGCCGACCGGGCGCTGGCGCTCTCGGTGGACCGCATCACCCGCAAGGCACGGCTGGTGGCCCCGGCGCCCGGGGTACGCGGTCCCCGGCCGCAGGGACCGGGGCTGACCGCGACGCTGGCCACCGCGCGGGTGGAGCTGGCCGCCGGGCACACCGCGCGGCTGACGGTGCGGCTGGCCAACACCGCGGCGAGCGAGATCCGCGGCGAGGCCCAGCTGATCGCCCCGTACGCCGTCTGGCCGTTGACCTCGCCGTGGACGCAAGGCTTCACCGTCGCCCCCGGCGGCGGCACCGAGCTGGTCTACCGGATCGCCGCGCCGCCGACCCTGCGGCCGGGCGAGTGGTGGGCGCTGGTGAAGGTGATGTACTTCGGCCGCCTGCTGTACACGCCGGCCGCCGCCGTCGTGGTGGGCCCCCGGCAGGTGCCGCCCGGGCAGCGGCGGGACGCGGACCGGGCGCAGGCCCCGGCGGCCGGGAGGACGTCGTGAGCCACCGGCACGGGGTCGTCGCCGAGGTGGGCGACGAGGTGGTCACCGAGGCGGCGCTGGCCGAGCGGCTGGCGGCGATCCGCCGCGGCCCGCTCGGGGACCGGCTACCCGGCGAGGACACCCCGGCCGGGGTGCGGCTGCGCCGCTGGGTGGCCCAACTGCTGGCCGCCGAGGCGCTGGTGGTGCACGAGACCCGGCGCGCGGTGCCGGCCCAGTACGCCCGCGGGCGTACCCCCGCCGACGCGGCGGCGGCGCTCTTCGCCCACGTCACCGCGGGCGTCACGGTGCCGGAGGAGGAGGTGCGCCGCTACTACCGGGCCAACCCCGACCTGTGGGCCCGCCCCGAGGTGCGCACCGTGTGCCAGGCGGTGCGCCCGGACCGGGCCGCCGCCCTCGCGGTGCGCACCGACGAACTCGGGCCGCCGGAACGGCTCCTGCGCGGCCAGCTGAGCGGTGCCTTCGAGAACGCCGTCTTCGCCGCCGCGCCGGGCGAGTGGATCGCCCCGGCGCGCACCCCGTTCGGCTGGCACGCCGCCGTGGTGCGCGCGGTGGAGCCGGCCCGTACCGAACCGTACGAGGCGGTGCGCGACGCCGTCCACGCCGATCTGCTCGCCGCGGCCCGGGGCAGCGTGTTCGACGACTGGCTGGCGGCGCGCCGGGCCGAGGTGGTGCGGCTCGCCCCGGGGTACGAGCACCCCGGGGACCCCAGCCTGCCGGACGCGGTGCACCGGCACTGACCGTCCGCCGCTACCTGGGCACGGACTGCGGGAAGCGGAAGAAGCCGTGCGGGTCGTAGTGGCGCTTGATCCGGCTCAGCCGCGGCAGGTTGGGCCCGTAGTAGGCGTCGGCCCAGTCACGCAGCCCGGTGTCGGGGAAGTTGACGTAGGAGTGGCCGTTGGAGAACGGGTCGACGGCGTCGAAGACCCCGTCCAGCCACTGGTCGGCGGCGGCCTGTTCGGCCGGCTCCGGGGTGGCGGTGGGGGTGCTGACGGTCATGGTGGCGCTGTAGAGGGCGTCGCGGTGCTGCCAGGCGGTGGCGTCGACGGCCGGCTCGTTGGCGTTCTTGCCCAGGCCGAGCAGGCTGATGATGCGGTTCTGGCCGGCCTTGCGGTCGGCGTCGAAGGCGGCGAGCATGCGGTCGATGCCTTCCTGCGGCATCCGCCGGTCGAACATCCGGCCGCGGTTCTTGACGTAGGAGCGGCGCGGCAGTTGGGCGTGGGGGTTGCTGCCGGTGATGTGGCACTGGTCGACGGTGTCGCCCTCGCAGCCGAAGACGGTCATCATGGCCTGCTGGTACGTCATCTCCTGCACCACCCGGCTCGCGGGCGGGGTGCCCACCAGGTCGGTGAGGGTGCGCAGTTCGTCCTCCAGCGCCTCCATGGAGCTGAGGTGGACGCCGGTGACCAGGAAGACCGGGGCGGCGCCGGGGGCGGCGTCGGCGAGCAGCACGACGCCGTCGCAGGCGATGTCGGCCGACGCCTGGATCAGCCAGTCCAGGTAGCCGGCGACCGCCCGGTCGGCCACGTCCCAGCTCCAGGTGAGGGTGTAGTGGGCCAGGTGGGTCAGGTGGGTGGGGGCCAGCTCGAAGTCGGTGACCACGCCGAAGTTGCCGCCACCGCCACCGCGCAGCGCCCACAGCAGGTCGGGGTGGCACCGCTCGGAGGCGGTGACGATCCGGCCGTCGGCGAGGACCACCTGGGCGGCGACCAGCCGGTCGGAGGCGGGCCCGTACTTGCGGTACTGCCAGCCGGTGCCGCCGCCGGTGACGAAGCCGCCCGGGGAGACCGTGGCGCAGAAGCCGGCCGGCGCGGAGAGCCCGAGCGGGGCAAGCTGCGGTATCACGTCCACCGCCTGCACCCCGGGGCCGAGGTGGACGGTGCGTTCGGCGGCCCGGACGTGGTCGAGCCGGGTCAGGTTGATCACCAGGCCCTCGGTGGTGGACCAGCCGGCGTAGCTGTGGCCGCCGCTGCGCACCGCGGTGTGGATGCCGTGGTCCTGGGCGAACCGGATACAGGTGCTGACGTCCCGCGCGGAGTCGCAGTAGGCCACGGCCTGCGGGTGGATGGTGTCGAACTGGGCGTTGGCCAGCTGGCGGGCCGTGTCGTAGCCGGCGTCGCCGGGCAGCACCAGGTCGCCGCCGAGCGCGGCGCGCAGCTGGTCCCACTTGGCCGCGGAGCGGCGCGGCGCGGCGCCCGCCCCCGCGGCCCCGGTGGCGAGCAGCCCGGTGGTCAGGGCCGCGCCGGCCCCGATGAATGCCCTACGGTTGATCATGCGTTGGCTTCCTTAGGGTGTCGGTGGTGCCGGTGGGTGCCCGGCGGCGTCGGCCACCGGGCGGAGGGCGGCGTCCGGCGCCGGCCCGGCGGTGGGCACCGGCGGTCAGGCGGGCTCCGTACGGCGCCGGGCGCGGCCGGTGAACCGGTGGGTGGTGCGCTCCCGTGGCCCGCGACGGCTCATAGCGTCCCCTTTTCGCCTCGCCCGTCGTCCCCCGGGCACCCGTGCTGCGTGGTCGGCAGACGACCCTAGCCTGGGACGGGGGTGGCCAACTGCTCCCGAACGGTGCGCATTTGGCGCCTCGGGTCAGCGGTCGTCGAGGGGGCGGGCGAGGGCGTCCAGGCGGCGGCGCCACTCGGCGGCGTGCCGGGCCGGCCCCGGCGGGAGACCGGTGCCGGTCCACTCGGTCACCGGACGGATCCCGTGCAGCGCGTTGACCAGCCACGCCTCCCGTCCGGCCAGGTCGGCCAAGCGGGCCCGGCGGTGGCGTACCGGGACCCCGGCGGCGTCGGCCAGGTCGCGGACGAGGGCGAGGGTGACCCCGGGCAGCAGCCGCAGCGCGGGGTCGGGGGTGCACAACCCCTCGTCCTGCCACCACAGCAGGGTGGCGGTGGCCGATTCCAGCAGCACGCCGCCGTCCGTGGTGAGCAGCGCGTCGTCGGCGCCGGCCGCCAGCGCCCGGGACCGCACCTCGCCCAGCCGGTCGAGGTCGGGGCCCTTGACCCGGGGGGCCCGGCGCGGGTCGGGGCCGGCCCAGGGCAGCACCCGGATGGTGGTGCCGCGCGGCGGGGCGGGCCGCAGCCGCAGGCCCAGGGTGCCGTCCCGGTGGAGTTCGGCGCGGGGGAACCAGGCGCCGGTACGCGGCAGGGCGGCGACGGCGGCGGCCCAGAACGCCCCGGTGTCCCGCCCCTCGGCGGCGCAGGCGGCGGTGAACCGGGCCCGGTGCCGGTCCAGCCCCCGCACCCGGCCGGAGTCGACCAGCCAGGAGTCGGCGACGGCGAGCGCCGGTGCGCCCGTGGTGGCCGGGCCGGGGACGAGCCCGGTGCCGGGGCGCCAGGTCAGCCAGGTGGCGGGGTCGGACGCGGTCACGGTCTCAGTACCGTCCCTCGGTGTTGGTGGGCGGAGCGGTGCGCGGCCCGTAGGGGGCCCGCTCCAGCCATTCTCCGCAGGCCGGCACGACGGGGGAAAGCGCGGCGCCGACGGCCTGCCGCAGCCGGGCGGCGCGGGTGCGCGGACGCAGGTGGGCCAGGGCGGTGGAGGCCGCGTCGCTGTTGAAGCGGGCCGCCTCGCGGCGGGCGAGGGCGAACGCGTCGATGCTGCGGTCGCGCTCGTCCGGCACCGCCAGCGCCCGGGCCACCGCCCCGGCCGCCGCCACCGAGTCGGCGATGCCGCTGTTCATGCCGCGGGCGCCGAACGGCGGGAAGAGGTGCGACGCCTCGCCGACCAGCAGCACCCGCCGCCCGGCGTCGGCGAAGGAGTCGGCGACCACGTGCAGGAAGTGGTAGCGGGAGACCCACAGCAGGCGGTCGGCGTACTTGTCCCCCACCACCTTGGCGACCCAGCGGCGGGCGGCGTCGTCGGTGGCCCATTCCTCGGGGTCGTCGCCGTCCTTGCACTGCAGGTCGAGCTGGAAGCCGCCGGCGAACGGCACCCGCATCACGCTGCGTCCGCCGAGCGCGGGGTGCTCGTAGGTGAAGACGCGTTCCAGCGGCAGCGGGTCGTGCGGGTCCTCCTCGATGTCGACGACGACGTGGAACGCCTGCGAGCGTTCGCCCTGCATGGTGATGCCGAGCGAGCGGCGCACCTGGGAGCGGGCGCCGTCGGCGGCTATGACGTAGTCGGCGTCCCAGGTGGTGCCGTCCTCGGTGTACACCCGTACCCGGTCGGTGCCGGTGTCCACGCCGGTGACGGCGGCGCCCCAGCGGAAGTCGACACCGGCCTGGTGGCACGCGGTGAGCAGATGGCGTTCGGTCTCCACCTGGCGCAGGCTGGTGAAGGGCGGCCGGGGGCCGAACGACTGCGGCGGGTAGGTGCGGACGAACACGTCCTTGGTGCGGTAGACGGTGCGCCGGGTGGGCCAGACGACGCCGTTGCGGATGAGCGTGGCGTCCAGGCCGGGGTGGATGCGGCCGAGCAGCGCGAGCGATTCGCGGTGCACGAACAGGGCGCGGCTGCCGGGGCGTTGCCGGTCGGCGGGCTCGGCCTCCAGCACGGTGACGGGCAGTCCGTGGCTGCGCAGCGCGAGCGCGGCGGTGAGGCCGACCGGGCCGGCGCCGACGACCAGGACCGGGTGCTGCCCCGTGGCGGGGTGGTTGCCAGGCATGGTGAGCTGCCTTCCTCGTGGGTACGGCGGTGGGTGGCGGGAGGGGCGGCCGGCGCGGGGGGCGCGGCGGGCGGGGCGCCGCGCTCCCCCAGGCGGGCCGGCCGGTGGGTGCGGGAGGTCCGGGTCAGGCGGCCGACCGGGCCGGTTCGGCGGTGACCGGCCGGGGCGCCGTCCCGTCCCGCAGCATCCGGGAGATCGCCACCCGCTGCACCTTCCAGGTGGAGGTGCGCGGCACCTGGTGGAACGGCCAGTGCAGCGGCGCGGCCATGGCCGGCAGGTCGGCGGTGGCCCGCGCCCAGCGCTCCGGGTCCAGCGGGGCGTCGCGGCGGGTGCAGACCACCGGCACCGGCTCGTCGCCGGCGCCGGGGACGACGACGACCTCCAGCAGCTCGTCCAGCCGGGACATCAGGACGTCCTCGACCTCCAGGTTGCTGTCGATGGAGTCGATCTGGTCGATCTCCCGGTCGATCAGGTGGAGTTTGCCGAACCGGCCGAGGCGGCCCATGTCGCCCAGGCGCCACCAGTCGCCGTCGAGCTGCTTGCGGTAGCGCTCGTCCTCGCCGAGGTAGGTCAGGATCCGGCCGCGTCCGCGCAGTTCGAGCTGGCCGGGCTCGCCGCGCCGCACCGGCTTGCCGTTCTCGTCGACCACCCGCAGCTTGATGAAGCCGGGCAGGACGTAGCCGACGTCCCGGCCGTCGTTCTTCGCGGCGCTCTTCTCGGTGTACCAGGCGCCGGAGATGGGGCCGGTCTCGCTCTGCCCGTAGAGCTGGACGAGCAGCGGGCGGCGGCGGCGCGAGGCGGCGAGCAGGCGCTGGATGGTGCGCGGGTGGATGGCGTCGAAGGTGCTGCTGTAGTAGCGGACGCTGGACAGCGGGGCGCCGGGGGCGTCGGCGAGGTCCTCCCACTGGATGAAGTTGTTGGGGTGGGTCTCCACCAGCCCGGGGCGGGTGCGGTTGAAGATCGGGGCGATCACGTCCGGGTCCGGGTCGACGAGGACGACCAGCGGGTTGCCGTAGTTCAGGAAGACACCGAGCGAGTGGTAGAACCGCGAGTGCACGAAGGACATGCACAAGGCGGCGGTCTCCTTGCGCCGGATCGGCCAGGCGATCATCTGCTGCGGCAGCAGCCGGTGGAAGAGGGCGCGGGCGGTGTGCACCATCAGCTTGTTGACGCCGGTGGTGCCGGAGCTGTGGGTGATCAGCGCGGGCTGGGTGCGGTGCAGCTTGACCGCGGGGCGGCGCGGCAGGCCGGTCAGTTCGGCCAGGAGGCTCAGGTCGCCGTAGCCCTCGGTGCCGGCCAGCAGCACCTGGCGGGAGAGGTCGCCGACCGGTACGCCGTCCAGCGGGCCGGCGAGTTTGGCGGCGTCGCTGATGAGCCAGGGCTGGTCGAGGCGGCGCAGCAGGGTGCCGACGATCTCGCCGGGGAGCGCGGAGGAGAGCATCACCGGGACCCCGCCGATCCGGGCGACGGCGCTGGCCAGCAGCGCGATGTCGAAGTTGTCGGTCTTGTGCACCGCGACCCGCTCGGTGGGGCGGACCCCCAGGTGCCACAGCCGGGCGGCGAGGTCGTCGACGATGTCGGCGAGCGTGGCGTAGGTGAGGTCGGTGCCGCGGTCGGGGAAGGTGGCCAGCGGCTGGTCGAGGACGACCGGGACGCCGCCGTGCCGTTCGGCCGCCTTCTCCCACAGGTGTCCGAGGTAGAAGGCCTTTTCCGGGAGGGTGGTGGAGAACATGGTCGGCTGCTTTCTGTGGAAGGAGAGGAAGGTCTTTTCCGGTGGCCGCCGGATCACCAGCTGCCTTGGCGGACGAGGAAGCGCTGGAGCTTGCCGGTGGCGGTGCGGGGTAGAGACGGGACCAGCTCGACGCCGCGCGGCACCTTGTAGGGGGCCAGGCGGCGGCGGGCGAGCCCGGTGAGTTCGGTGGCGAACGCCTCCGGGTCGCTGACCGGGCGGCGCGGGACGACGAAGGCACGCAGTTTGGTGGCGCCGCGTTCGTTGCCGATGCTGGCCACGGCCACGTCGCGGACCCCGGGGTGGCCGGCCAGCACCTGCTCGATCTCCAGCGGGGAGACGGTGATGCCGCCGACCATCTCCAGGTCGTCGGTGCGGCCGAGGTGGCGGTAGGTGCCGTCGGGGTTGCGGACGGCGCGGTCGCGGGTGTTGAGCCAGCCGTCGACGATCAGCCGGGCGGTCTCGGCGGGGCGGCCGAGGTAGCCGGGGGTGACGGTGGGGCCGTGGACCCACATCTCGCCCTCGGTGCCGTCCGGGACCGGGCGGCCGGCGCGGTCGCGCAGTTCGATCCGGAAGCCGGGTGCCGGGCGGCCGACGGTGCCGGGTACGTGGCAGGCCGGGCCGTTGGTGCAGATGGCGTGGCCGGCTTCGGTGGAGCCGAGCTGGTCGTAGAGCGGGGCGCCGAGGAACTCGCCGACACGGTCGGCCAGTTGGGCGCCGAGCGGTTCGCCGGCCGTGATCACGGCGCGGACGCTGCGGAAGTCTGCCGGGTCGGTCTCGGCCAGGAGGTTGGCCAGCGCGGAGGGCACCGCGTACAGGTGGCTGACCCGGTGCCGGGCGACGAGCGCGGCGACGACCGGCGGGCGGGGCGGCCCGGGCACCAGGACGGCGGAGCCGCCGGAGTGCAGCGGGAAGGCCAGGGCGTTGCCGAAGCCGTAGGCGTAGAAGAGCTTGGAGACCGAGAGCGTCACGTCGTCCGGGCCGATCCGCAGCACCTGGGCTCCGGCGCCGGCGTGGTAGGCGGCGGGGTCGGCGTGCCGGTGGACGACGCCCTTGGCGCGGGAGGTGGTGCCGGAGGTGTACTGGATGTAGAGCGGGTGGTCGGGGGCGACCTCGGCGGCGGGGGCGGGCGGTCGGGCCGCGGCCAGCCGCGGCAGCGCGGCGCCGTCGAGGTGGCGGATGCCGGTGAACCGGTCGGCGAGCGGGGCCTCGGTGACGGCGAGGTACGTTTCGCTGTCGGCGGCGAGGAAGGCGTGGTCGGCGGCGGTGAGCGCGGGGTTGACCAGGACGGCGGTGGCGCCGAGGCGGGCGGTGGCCAGGAACGCGGTGACCCAGGCGATGCCGTCCGGCAGGGCGATCAGCACCCGCCGGGCGGGGGTGACCCCGGCGTCGGCGAGTACGGTGGCGGCGCGGGCGGCCAGGTCGTGCAGCTGCCCGTGGGTGATGACGCGGTCTGCTTCGTAGTAGGCGGGCCGGTCCGTCCAGCCGCGGCCCAGGGCCAGGGCCGCGAGGTCTTCGGCCATGTTCATCGGGTGGGCTCCTGTCGGGGTGCGGGGGCCGGGCCGCCGGGCCGGGCGGCCGGGGTGGCGGTGCCCCGGCCGTGGGCCGGGCCGGCGGCGGGGGTCAGGCCGCGAGTTCGCCGGCGGGCCGGTAGGCGCGCAGCGGCGCGCTGGCCTTGAGGAGCATCTCCTCGTACTCCTCGTCGGCGTCGGAGTCGAGGACGATGGCGCCGCCTGCGCCGACCCGCCACCGGTCGCCGACGCGGACGGCGGTGCGGATGACGATGTTGAGGTCGGCGGTGCCGTTGACGGACAGGAAGCCGATGGATCCGGAGTAGACGCCGCGGGCCTCGGTCTCCAGCTCGTCGATGATCTCCATGGTGCGCAGCTTGGGGGCGCCGGTCATGGAGCCGCCGGGGAAGCAGGCGCGCACCGCGTCCACCGCGTCGGTGCCGGGGCGCAGCCGGCCCTGGATGGTGGAGACCAACTGGTGGACGGAGGCGTAGGTTTCGGTGGCCATCAGCCGCGGCACGTGCACGCTGCCGACCTCGCAGACCCGTCCCAGGTCGTTGCGGAGCAGGTCGACGATCATCAGGTTCTCGGCCCGGGTCTTGGGGCTGGCGGCGAGCGAGGCGCGCAGCCGCTCGTCCTCGGCCGGGTCGGCGTCGCGCGGCACGGTGCCCTTGATGGGTTTGGTCTCCACGGTGCCGGAGCGGTCGATCGTCAAGAACCGCTCGGGCGAGGAGCTGGCGATCTCCACCTCGCCCAGGCGCAGGTAGGCGGCGTACGGTGCCGGGTTGGCGTGCCGCAGCCCGCGGTAGAACTGGTAGCCGTCCTCCTCGACGGGGAGCCACGCCGAGGTGGTCAGGCAGACCTCGTAGCTCTCGCCGGCGTTGAGCTGCTGGTGGATGTCGGCGATGCGGGCGCGGTAGTGCTCGCGGTCGTGGGTGAGGAAGGGTTCGGCGGAGTCGTCGGGGGCCGCGGGCTGGTCGGCGGTGCGCAGCGCGGGCGGCAGCGAGAGCACCGCGGCGGCGGTGGACTCCAGCCAGGCGACGGCGGCGGCCTCGGTCTGCGGGGTGCCGTCGCTGAGCGCCAGCAGGTAGGTGGTGTCGTCCTGGTGGTCGACGGCGATGACCCGGTCGGCGAAGATCCAGGTGGCGTCGGGGGTGGGCGAGGTGTGTTTGTTGGCGGAGCCGAGGTCGGCCTTGAGTTCGTAGCCGAAGTAGCCGACGTAGCCGCCGGTGAAGCCGAAGGGCAGGTCGGGAACGTCGGTGCGGCGGCGGCGCAGTTGGGCCTGGAGGTAGTCGAAGACGGTGCCGGGCACGCGCTGCGGCAGCCGGCCCGGGCGGACCACCTCGACCTCCTTGTCCTCGGTGCGGTAGCGGACGGTCTCGGCCAGCGGTCCGGCGGCGTCGCCGAGGAAGGAGAAGCGGGAGCGGCCGGGTTCGACGTGGGCGCTGTCCAGCCAGAAGGCGGGGGTGGCCGATCCGGCGTACAGGTGGGTGAAGGCGGCCTCGGTGTCGATGGCGGTCTCGATGCTGCGCAGGTGGACCCGGTACGGGGTGGCGGGCCCGGTGTCCTCGGGCAGCAGGGCGGGTACGGGGGCGGGTTGCGGGGCGGTCGGCGGCGCGGGGCGGTCGGCGGTGGCCGGGCGCGGGTGGGCGGCGTGGTGGGCGGCGGTCAGGTCGCGGAAGTTGGCGAGCATCTCGCGGCCGTACTCGGTGGAGACCGACTCGGGGTGGAACTGCACGCCCCACACGGGTCGTTCGCGGTGGCGCAGCCCCATCACCACGCCGTCCTCGGACCAGGCGGTGGCCTCCAGCACGGCGGGCAGCGGTTCGTCCACGCGCAGCGAGTGGTAGCGCACCGCGGTGAACCCCTGCGGCAGTCCGGCGAAGATGTCCTTGCCGTCGTGGGTGACCTGGCTGAGGTAGCCGTGGCGGGCGGCGGGGGCCGGTCCGACCTCGGCGCCCTCGCCGGCCGCGATGCCCTGGTGGCCCAGGCAGACGCCGAGCACCGGGATGTCGGCGCGGGCCAGGATGCGGGCGGAGACCCCGAAGTCCCGTGGGCGGGCGGGGTGGCCGGGGCCCGGTGAGATGACGATGTTGTCGAAGGCGGACAGGTCGAGGTCGGCGGCGCCGGGGGCGTCGTTGGTGACGACCACCGGTTCCTCGCCGTTGACCTCGGCGATGAGCTGGAAGAGGTTGTAGGTGTAGGAGTCGTAGTTGTCGATCAGCAGGGTTCTCATCACACGGCTTCCCTGGGGTCGTCCGGCGCCGGGTCGCGGCGCGGATCGGCGGGCGGCGGCGGGCGGTCAGCCCCGGGCGATCAGGTCGGCGATGAGGCCGGCGGTGGCGCGGGCCTGGTCGTCGTTGAGGCGCGGGTCGCACAGGGTGCGGTAGGCGCGGGCGAGGCCGGCGGCGTCCTTGGGGCCGTGGTCGCCCAGGCACTCGGTGACGTGGTCGCCGGCCACCTCCAGGTGGACGCCGCCGGGCCACTGGCCGGCCCGGCGCAGGACCTCGAAGAAGCCCCGGATCTCGTCGTGGACGGCGGACAGGTGGCGGGTCTTGCGACCGCCCTCGGTGACCGTGTTGCCGTGCATCGGGTCGCAGGCCCAGACCACTTCGTGGCCGGCCTCCTCGACCGCGCGGACGATGCGCGGCAGCCGGTCGCGGACCCGGGCGGCGCCCATCCTGGTGATGAGGGTGAGCCGGCCGGGGCGGCGGTGCGGGTCGAGCCTGCGGCACAGCTCGACCACGGTGGCCGGGTCGGCGTCGGGTCCGACCTTCAGGCCGACCGGGTTGGCGATCCGGGCGGCGAAGGCGACGTGGGCGCCGTCGGTCTGCCGGGTGCGTTCGCCGATCCACGGCTGGTGGGTGGAGAGCAGGTAGTGCTCTCCGGTGAACGGGTCGAGCCGGACGAACGCCTGCTCGTAGTCGAGGACGAGCGCCTCGTGGCTGGTCCACATCCCGGTGCGCCGCCAGGTGCCGTCGGTGCGGCGGGTCTGGCCGTAGTCGCGGACGATGGAGCGCAGCGTGCCGTCCCAGGGGCGGGTGGGCAGTTGGCCGGTCCACGGTTCGGCGTCCGGCGCCCACAGCTCGGACAGCTGGCCGGAGGCGGTCTCGTGGGCGATCAGGTGGAGTTCGCCGAGGACGCCGCGGGCGGTGTGGTAGGCGGTGAGCATCCGGCGCGGGTCGTGCCGGCGGGCGGCGGGGTCGGGCTCGGGGGCGTTGACCATGGAGCCGCGGAAGACCGGCAGGGTGCGGCCGTCGACGGTCTCCTGGGGCTGGGAGCGGGGTTTGGCGTACTGTCCGGCGATCCGGCCGACGGTGACCGTGGGGGCGTTCCAGGCGCTGCTGATGATCTCGGCCATCTCGCCGATGACGCGGTGTTTGCCGCGTACCGCGGCGAGTCCGGCGGCGCCCACCGGCTCGGCGCAGTCGCCGGCCTGGACCAGGAAGGCGCGGCCGGCGCTGACGTGGGCGAGCGCGGCGCCCAGCCGGCGGACGTCGGCGGGTGCGGTGAGCGAGGGCTGGAGGGCCAGGTGGTCCATGACCCGGGCGGCGAGCGCCGGGTCGGACCAGGTGGGTTGCTGGACGGCGGGCAGGGTGCGCCAGTTGGCGGCCGGTGGGATGGTGGCGGAGGGGGCGCCCGGGGTGGTGGGTGGTGTCCCGGGCGGGGTCTCGGTGAGGATCATGGCTCGTCTCTTTGTGTCGGCGCGGCGGGCGGCACGGTCACCGCGGGCCCGGCGCGGGGCGGGTGGGGCGGCCCCGCGGGGGCGTTGCGCGGGTGGCACCGTGGGATGCGGGGTCAACGGTCCGCCGCGTCGGTGACCAGGCCCTTGGGTTCGAGCAGGAAGGTGGCGAGGCTGCCGTCGTGCGGCAGTTCCGGTACCGAGGACCAGGGGCGGACGCGGCCGGTGACCACCTTGCGCACGGTGGGTTCGCGCAGCGCGGCCTCGGCCAGTTCGGCGTGGTCGTCGGGGATGCTGACCACCAGCGAGTCGCGCAGCGGCCGGGTGCCGTCCTGCGGGCGCCAGGGGGCGACGACCACGAAGGGGAACGGCAGTTCGGTGCCGATCAGCGGGTGTGCCGGGTCCTCGGTGGAGAGCACCATCGGCCGTAGCACCGTGGTGCCGTCGCCGGGGTCGGCCAGCGGTCCCTCGTCGTAGCGCGGGGTGCTGTGGTCGGTGGTGCCGGCGGTGATCCGGGTGAGGTGGTCGCGCAGGGCGGTGGCGGCCTGGCGTCCGGTGGCGGGCAAGGTGGCCTTCTCGTCCAGCAGCGGCAGCACGGGGAGCGCGGCGAGCCGGGCGGCGAGGCGGTCGGCGAGCGGCCGGACCGGGCCGGAGGTGAGCACCACCGAGATGTTGTTGCAGCGCACCCCGCCGTCGTCGGCGATCCACTCGGTCAGGTGGTCCAGGAGGTCGTCGTCGGGGTCGGGGCCGACCAGGGCCTTGCTGCGGCCGGGGCCGCGGACCAGGACGTCGGCGCGGGTGGTCCAGCGGGCCACCGCGTCCGGGCCGCCGTAGACCAGCCCCAAATCGGCCTGTTGCAGCAGGTGTTCGCCGACCTCGTGGCCGCCGGGCAGGAACGCGGCCCGGTCCGGGTCGAGCCCGGCGGCCAGCAGCGCGGCCAGCAGCCGGCGCGGGGTGAACGGGTCCTTGCTGCCCGGGCGGACCAGCACGCTGGCGCCCAGGGAGAGCGCGCGGACCCAGGTGACGTTGGGTTCGGGGTGGTTGTTGGGGACGATGGCGGCGAGCACGGTGCCGCGCGGCACCCAGCGGGTGGCGTAGCCGGGGACGGCGAACTCGGCGGGGAGTTCGGCCCGGTTGAGGCGGTCGGTCATGCCGAGGGCGGCGCGGATGCCGGCGACGGCCCGGGTGATGGCGGGGCCGGGGGTGCCGGTGGCCATGGTGACCCGGCGCCGGTACTCCTCGACGCTCTCGCCGGCGAGTTCGGCGGTGGCGAAGAGTTCTCCGGCCCGGGCGAAGACCTCGGCGGCCGGTGGCGGCCCGCCGGCCGCGGCCCGTACCCGGCCCACCGCGGCGAGGGCGAGGAGCCGGGGGGCGAGGCCGATCTCGGCCAGCGGGGTGCCGTCGACCGCGGTGAGTCGCGCGCGGTCGCGGCTGGGGGCGTCCGCGCCGCCGATCACCGGCTCGACCACGGCGAGCGGTGGGGCGCCGGTCATCAGTAGACCCCTTCGATGACCGCGGGGGCGTCGGCGTCGCGCAGCGGTCCGACGTCGGCGAGGCCGTCGACGGTGTCGCCGGGCGCCGGGCGGACCCGTACCGCGGTGTCCCGCTCCAGCACGTTGGGCAGGAACATGTCGCGGCTGAGCAGGTGGATGCGGACCTGGCCGCGTTCGCCGTAGCCGACCGGTTCGCCGGTCCCCGGGTCGACCAGTTCCACCACGGACTGCGGGAAGAACGGGCGGAAGACGCAGGGGAACTCGTCGCCCTCGGCGCGGGGGCGCTGCGGGGCGATGCCCATGATGGTGTTGCCGTAGATGGCGGCCACCTTGGCGCGCGGGAAGAAGGTCTCCTCGATCTGGCGCAGCGTCTCGGGGCTGATGCTGGTGCCGGCCCACAGGATGCCCTCGACGGTCGAGGCGAGCCGTTCGTACAGGGCGGGCCGGGCGCACAGCGCCTCCAGCACCGGCGGGGTGATGAAGAGGACCTTGACGTCCTGCGAGCGGGCCACGAGTTCGACCTGGTCGAGCAGGTAGTCGCGGTACTCGTCGGCGAGCGCGGTGCGGCCGGAGCCGATCAGCCGCTTCACCCAGCGCGGGTCGAAGTCGAGGGTGAAGCACATCGCGCCGCGCAGCTCCGCCAGGCGTTTGACGGTGCGTCCGACGACGTGCGGGCCGGTGGGTCCGACGTGCAGCCAGTGGCCGTGGGCGGGGAAGCCGTGGTCGGCGAGGACGGTGCTGACCCAGTCGACGTTGAGGGTGCGCGAGACGCTGTCGACCACGCGCTTGGGGGCGCCGACGGTGCCGCCGGACTCGAACACCTCGAAGAAGCGGTCGACGTGGCCCTCGGGGACCAGGTCCTCCACCGGGACGGTGCGCAGTTCGCCGCTGACGTCGGGGAAGCGGCGCAGATCGGCGATGTGGTGGATGTCGTTGAGCGGGTCGAAGTCCAGGTCGCGGGCCTTGCGCAGCCAGAACGGCGAGCCGGTGCGCGGGTCGAAGTGCCAGCGCAGGATCTCGCGCAGGTGTTCCGACGCCTCGGGCGTGCCCGCGGTCAGCGGGCCGCCGGTCATCAACTCTGTCATCTGCTTCCAACCGTTTCGTCAGTCGGTGCCTGGCACGGGCCGGGCGTCCGCCGGTGGGCGGGGCGCGGCCACGGGGGCATGGAGAAGGGCAGTGCGAGGGAGCGGAGGTGCGGCGGCGCGGGGCACTGGTGGAGACGGGCGGTGCGTGGCGCACGGGGCCTTCGGGGCGCCGCCGGTGACGCGGCGGAGGGGAAGGGCATGCCCCGGCGGATCACTCCGCCGGGGCACCCTCTCCTGCCTGCCGATATTTATCTTTTCCGTGAGCTATCTCGGTGTCAACCCGTGCGCGCCAAGGGTCACCGCCCTCTCGCGGCCGTCCAACGCCCGCTCCGGTGGCCGGCGTTCAACCACCACCCGGTTGAACGCTGGTGCTCACCGCGCCCGGGCTCCTAGCGTTCAGGGCATGACTTCGAAGAATTCCAAGCGCCTGAACCTCAAGGACCTCTCCGCCCCCACCTACGCCGTGATGAACCGGCTGGCCGGCACCGCGGCCAAGGCCGCCGAGGAGGCCGGGCTGGAGAAGAGCCTGCTGGAGCTGGTGCGCATCCGCGCCTCGCAGATCAACGGCTGCGCGTTCTGCCTCGACATGCACGCCCTCGACGCCCGGGCGGCGGGCGAGACCGAGCAGCGCATCTACGCGCTCAACGCCTGGGAGGAGACCCCGTTCTTCGACGACCGGGAGCGCGCCGCCCTGGCCCTGACCGAGGCCATCACCCTGGTGCACGACGGCCATGTGCCCGACGAGGTGTACGAGCACGCGGTCAACGTCTTCGGCGAGGCCCAACTGGCCCAGCTGGTCTGGGCGATCACGGTGATCAACGCCTACAACCGAGTGGCCATCACCGCCCGGCTGACCCCGGGGAACTACACCCCGTCCGCCTGATCCGGCCGGGCCGCCGCCTCCCGTGGCGGCCCGCCCCACCGACGCACGGGCCGCGGTCCCAGCGCGGCCCGTGCTCCATGTCCAGTGCCGCGTCAGCCAGGGTTCGCCCGGTGAGGAGCGGCGTCCGGTGCGGTGCATCGCAAGGCGCCGGACCAGCCTCTCCCCCTGCCCCGCGGGGTACCCCCGGGGCCTACTCGGCTGGTCCGGCAACGCCGCGAGGCGCCGTGCCGGGCGTCGCGACGGGGCAAACCCTGGCTGACGCGGCACTGGGTACCGCGACCGCCTGTGAAGGAGGGCCACCGATGGCCGTCGACCACGCCGTACCGGCCGCGACCGCGGCCCGCGGGCTGCCGCCGGACGGCTTCGCCGACCCGTTCACCCGGCGGCTGCTGGGCCGCGCGGGCTCCACCACCGACGCCCTCCAGGCCCGGCTCGGCGTCCCGCTGCGGGTCCGGGTCACCGCCCAGGAGGTGACCGACCCCGGGCCGCTCGACGCGCGGCTGCGGACGCAGCTGCGGCTGCCGCCGGGCGAGGCGTGCCTGGTGCGCCGCAGCGAACTGCGCACCGGGCGGGGCAGGTTGGTCTCCCGCAACCTGGTCGTCGGCCGGCTGCCCGGCCGTCCCGCGCTGGCCGCCGCGGTCACCGGGCGCACGGTGCCGATGGGGGCCGCGGCGGCGGTACGCGCCGCCGGCCAGCGCCGGGTGCCGCTCCTGGTCGAGCTGGCCTGGTGGCCCGGGGCCCACGGCCCGTACCGCGCGGTGCGCCGCGGCTATCTGCTCCGGCTCGACGAGGAGGCGCCGCTCCTGGTCACCGAGGAGTTCGACCCGGCGGTCGTGCCGGCCCGCCTCACCGCCACCGGGACGTGGGCGGCATGAGGGAGCTGATCGTGGCCGGCGCCGGACCGGTGGGGCTGAGCGCGGCGCTCGCCGCCCGGAGCCAGGGCCTGCCGGCGCTGGTGCTGGAGGCCCGGGACCACCGGGCGCGGCGCCCAGGCAGCCGCGCCATCTTCGTGCACCGCGCCACCTTGGAACTGCTGGACCGGATCAGCCCCGGACTCGGCGGCGAGGTCGCCTCCCGCGGGCTGGTGTGGGACACCCGGCGCACGCTGTGGGCCGGCCGGGAGGTGTACGCCCGCGCCTACCGCGCCCCGGCCGCCGGGGCCCCGTTCACCAGCCTGCCGCAGACCGTGGTGGAGGACCTGCTGCGCCGGGCCTGCGAGGCGGCCGGGGTGGAGTTCGGGTGGGCGGACCCGGTGCGCGAGGTGGCGGTGGCCGAGGACGGGGTGCGTCTGGTGACCGCTTCCGGCGCCGCCCACGAGGCCCGCCACGTCATCGCGGCGGACGGCGCCCGCTCGGTGGTCCGGGAACGCCTCGGCATCGCGCTGGCGGGTACCGCGTCGGCCACCGAGTTCGTCGTGGTGGACGTCGCCGACGGGCCGTCGCCGCTCCCCGCCGAACGGGTCTTCCACTACCGGCACCCCGCCGTGGGGGGCCGCAACGTCCTCCTGGTGCCGTTCCGCGGGGGCTGGCGGGTGGACGTGCAGTGCCGCCCCGGTGACGACGCCCAGGGGTTCGCCGCCTCCGCCGCCGACTGGCTCCCCGACGTGCTCCCCGGCATACGGCGCCCGCGGCCGGTGTGGTCCTCGGTCTACCGGTTCCAGCAGCGGGTGGCGGAACGCTTCACCGACCCGTTCCACCGCGTCCTGCTGGCCGGCGAGGCGGCCCACCTGCTGCCCCCGTTCGGCGCCCGGGGGATGAACTCCGGCATCGCCGACGCCGTCGAGGCCGCGCGGGCGGTCCGGGCCCGGGGAGCCTCCCCGGCCGCCCCCGGTGACCCGGTGGCCGGCTACGCCGTCGCCCGGCGGGCCGCCGCCGAACGCAACGTCCGCGCGGCCGGCGCCGCCCTCGACCACCTCGCGGCGCCCCGGCTGCGCCAGCGCTGGACCCAGCGCGCCGCCGCCACCGCCGCCCCCCTCTGGCCCCGCGCGGCCCGCTGGCTGGACTCGGCTCCGTACGGCCCCCGCCTGCGCCAGGTCCGGTACTGACACCGGGCCGGACGGGGGCGGGGGCTCAGCGCGCGACGGCGGAACGGCCGCGCAGCGTTCGGGCGAACTCCAGCCACGCATCGGCGCATTCCTCGGCGAGCGCGGCGACGTCCCGGGTGCGGTGCGCCGGGACCGCGTCGGTGAGGGTGCGCCACTGGGCGTCGGTGAGCGAACCGGGGCCGAGCAGCCGCAGGATCTGCCGCCCGGTCTCGGTGTGGCGCAGCGCCGGGTCGCGGGTGAGGTTGTGGAAGAGCGCCGCCGTCTCCCGCGCCGCCCTCTCCCGCGCCGCGGCCTCCCGTACCGCCGTCTCCCGCCCCGGCTCGCGCGGCCGTACCTCCCGCACCGGCGCCCCCTCCCCCGGCGTCCGCCCCGCCCGGCGTACCGGCGCCGTGGCGCTCTCCCGTCCCGGCACCGGGTCCTCGCCGCGCCGTAACCGGTCCCGTACGTCCCGTACCGTGGCCGGGGAGATGCCGGCCTGCTGGGCGATGCGGCGCAGTGAGGTGCCCGGGGACTCGGTGAGCAGCCGGCCGGCCTCCCGGCGCCCCTCGGCGGTGCTCAGCGGGCGCACCCGGCCGTCGAGCCCCACCCGGGCCGGGGCCGGGCCGATGCCTTCGGGGGCTCGGCGGCGCAGCGAGCCCACCGTCTTGTCGGAGAGCCCGGCGACCCGGGCGACCGCGCGGTCCGACCACTGCGGGTGCGAGCGCAGGATGCGCAGCGCGGCGGCGGTGCGTTCGGCGAGGGTGAGCGGCAGACCGTGCCCGGTGTTGGCCTCCACGGCGAGGACGAACGCCTCCTCGGCGGTGCCGTCGAAGAACTGGGCCTCGATCTCGCTCTGGCCGCGCAGTTCGGCCACCTTCAGCCGGTAGGTGCCGTCGATGACGCGCATGGTGGGGCGGTGCACCAGGATCGGCGGGAAGGTCGCGTCGGAGACGGCGAGCAGCCGCAGGTGGGCGCTGTCCTGGCGGCCGGTGCGGGGCGAGTCGGCGGGGCGCAGCGCGGCCAGCGGCACCCGGTGGACGGCGGACAACTGCCGCCGCGCGACGGCCTGTTCGGCGGTGTCGGCCTCGGGTACGGCGTGCAGGGACGGGGTTTCCAGCGCGGTGACGGTCATGGCGGTGGGCCTTTCCGGTCGGGGCTCGCGGGGCGGGGGCGAGGGGGCCTCGTGGCTGCGCCCGGCACCGGCGGGGGCCGGGGCCGGGCGGGGCGATGGCGGGCCGGGCGGGCGGTGGGCGTGCGCGGAATTCCGCGGTCGCCCACCGCCCGCGCGGTTCAGCCGAGTTGGCGCAGCAGGTCGTGGACGGCGCCGGCGGCCGGCAGCCCGGCGGGGTCGCCGGACTCCACCAGCGGCAGGGAGTCGGCGAGCAGCCGGGCGAGGGCCCCGTCGGCGCCGGCCGCCAGCGGCTCGCCGCCCTCCCACAGCGCGCCGCGGATGGCGGCGGCGGTGAGCGCGCCGTGGCCGGCGGTGGCGGTCAGCAGCAGGGCGGCGACCCGCCGGGCGAGTGCGGAGGGGTGCCAGTCCCCCGCCGCGAGCCGCCCGCTGAGCTGGTGCGCCCGGTCGCGTACGTCGGCGCCGCGCTCGGCGGCGCCCACCGGTTCGGCGGGCCGGGTGGCGGTGAGCACGGCGGGCATCGGGTTGGCCCGGTAGTCGTCCCAGAAGGCGTCGCCGAAGCGGTCGACGGCCTCCTGGGGGACCCGCGGGCCGTGCCAGGCGGACGACTCGAAGCCGGCGGCGCGCAGGCACTCGGCGACCGCCTCGGCGCTCCACCGCGAGGTGGTGATGGTGGAGGTGTGGTCACCGGCGAGCAGGTCGGTGACGAGCACGCCGCGGTCGCCGTCGGGGGTCTCGGAGACCACCCGCAGCCCGTAGGCGTCCCAGGCCGGGCCGTTGGCGTCGAAGCCGGGCCACACGGTGAGGGCGGCGAACCGGCCGCCGGGCACCAGGTTACGGTGGATGCCGCGGAACATCGCGGTCAACTCGTCCTTGGTGGTGGCGTAGTTGAGCAGCCACACCGCGCTGACCACGTCGAAGCCGCCCAGCCGCGGCAGGTCCACCGCGTCGGCGACCAGGTAGGAGATGCCCAGCGGGTCGGCGGCCTCGGCGCCGCGGGCGAGGTCCACCATGACCGGGGAGAGGTCCACGCCGACCACCTCGGCGGCGCCGGCCCGTTTGATCAGCCGGGTGTAGTGGCCGTGTCCGCAGGCGAGGTCGAGCACCCGCAGGCCGCGCAGGTCCCCGAGGCTGGTCAGCACGGTGTGCTGCTCGGGGAGGGCCAGCGGCGCGGTCTGCTTGAAGTCCGAGTAGTGGTCGCCGATCACGGCGTACTGGTCGGCGGCGGGCGAAGTCTGCTGGCTCATCGCGTCTCTCCTCACACGCCGACGACGGCGGCCCGGTGGCGGGGGTAGTCGGTGTAACCGGCGGCGTCGCCGCCGTGGAAGGTGTCGGGGTCGGGGTCGTTGAGCGGCACGCCGAGCCGCAGCCGCTCCGGCAGGTCGGGGTTGGCGGCGAACATCCGGGCGAAGCTGACCGCGTCGGCGGCGCCGGTGGCCACCCGCCGGGTCGCGGTGAGCGGGTCGGTGGGGGCGTCGCCGGTCCAGGGGTTGACGATCAGGGTGGCCGGCCACCGTTCGCGCACCAGCGCCGCCACCGCCGGGTCGGGGCCCTCGATCAGGTGGAGGTAGGCCAACGGCTCGGCGGCCAGGGCGTCGAGGAGGGCGCCGTGGACGGCCGGCAGGTCGGGTTCGGCCAGGTCGCCGTAGTCGCTGCCGGGCGACAGCCGCAGCCCCACCCGTCCCGGCCCCGTCTGCGCCACCACCGCCCGCACCGTCTCCAGCGCGAAGCGGATGCGTCCCGCCGGGGTGCCGCCGTAGCCGTCGGTGCGCAGGTTGGCGTTGCCGGAGAGGAACTGGTGGATCAAGTTGCCGTTGGCGCCCTGGAGTTCGACCCCGTCGAAGCCGGCGTCCAGGGCGCGGCGGGCCGCCGCGGCGAAGGCGTCGACCGCGCCGGTGATCTCCTCCTCGGTCATCTCCCGTGGCGTCACGCACGGCACGAGCCCGTCGAAGGTGCGGGTCTCGGTCCGGGCCCGTACGGCGGAGGGGGCGAGCGGTACGGCGCCGGGCGGCAGCAGCGCGGGGTGGGCCAGGCGTCCGGTGTGGACCAGTTGGGCCACGATCCGGCCGCCGGCCCGGTGCACGGCGTCGGTGACGGTACGCCACCCGGCGGCCTGGGCGGCGGTGTGCAGCCCCGGCGCCCCGGCCTCGCCGTGGCCGTCCGGGCTGATCCACACGGATTCGGTGACGATCAGTCCGGCGCCGGCCCGCTGCGCGTAGTAACGGGCCATCAGGTCGGTGGGCACCCCGTCGCGGTCGGCGCGGTTGCGGGTCATCGGGGCCATCACGACCCGGTTGGGCAGCGGGATGGCGCCGGCCCGGTGCGGGTCGAAGAGCGTTGCCATGGCGGGTGTTTCCTTTCCGGCCCCGGCCCCGGGGCGGTTCGCCGCCGGTCCGGGGCGGGGCACGTGGCGGTACGGAGAGGGGGTGGGGTCAGCGGGCGGTGGTGTACAGGTGCGGGTAGATCAGCACGTGGTCCGGGACGAGTTGGCCCGGGTCGGGGGTGTCGGGGTCCGGCTCGGCGGCGGTGGCCTCGGGTCCGGAGGCCGGGTGGCGCAGCGCCCGGTCGACCAGGTGGGCGGCGGCGCCGGTGTAGCGGGCCGGGTCGAGGAGTCCGGCGAGCCGGTCGTGGTCGAGGTGGCTGGTGACCTCCGGGTGGCGGGCCAGCACCTCGCCGAGCGGCCGGCCGGCGCGCTGTGCCTGGGCCGAGGCCCGGGTCAGCAGCGCCTTGGCCGGGCCGCGCCCGAGGTACGGGGCGAGGGCGGCGGCGATCCGCTCGGAGACCACCTGGCTGCCGGTGAGCGCCAGGTTCTCCCGCATCCGGGCGGGGCGCACCCCGAGCCCCTCGGCGAGTTCGACCGCGGTGTGGGCGGCGCCGCCGGCCAGTCGCAGGGCCTCGCGCAGCAGTTGCCACTCGGCGTGCCAGGCGCCCGCCGACCGTTCGTCCTCCGCGAGCATGGCGCCGGTCAACCCGGCCGCCAGCACCGGGACTTGAAGCGCGGCGGCGCGCATCATGGTGGCCAGCACGGGATTGCGTTTGTGCGGCATGGCGGAGGAGGCGCCGCGGCCCTCCACGGTGGGCTCGACCACCTCGCCGACCTCGGTGCGGACCAGCGACTGGACGTCCACCGCGATCTTGCCGAGGGCGCCGGTGGTGATGGCGAGCGCCGAGGCGAGGTCCGCGACGGGGGTGCGCAGCGCGTGCCAGGGCAGCACCGGCACCGCGAGCCCGGTCTCGGCGGCGAACGCCTCGGTCAGCCGCGCCGGGTAGTCCTCGCCGGCCCCCGGGGCGTACTCCAGGTAGCCGGCCAGGGTGCCGGCGGCGCCGCCGAGGGAGACCGGCAGCCCGCCGTACAGCAGCCGGCCGAGGCGTTCGGCGGCCTCCAGCACCAGTTGGCGCCAGCCGGCCGCCTTGAGCCCGAAGGTGGTGGGCACCGCGTGCAGGGCGAGGGTGCGGCCGGCCATCGGGGTGTCCCGGTGGTCCTCGGCGAGCCGGCCGAGGGCGTCGGCGACCCGGCCGAGGTCGGCCAGGATCAGCCGCAGCGCCCGGGCGGCCACCAGCATCGCGCCGGTGTCGAAGACGTCCTGGCTGGTGGAGCCGCGGTGGACGTACTCGGCGGCGGCCGGGTCGGTGGCGGCCACCACGGCGGTCAGTTCGCGGACCAGGCCGACCACCGGGTTGGCGGTCTCGCGGCTGCCCCGGGCGACCGCGGTGACGTCGATGTGCTCGACGCGGGCGGCCTCGGTGACGGCGGCGGCGGCCTCGGCGGGGACGGTGCCCAGCCGGGCCTGGGCGCGGGCCAGGGCGGCCTCCGCGTCCAGCATCGCCTGGATCCAGGCCCGGTCGCCGACGGCCCGTTCCACCGGGGTGCCGGCCCGGACCGGGGAGAGCAGTCCGGTGTCGGCCTCGGGGGGCTGCGGCGCGGTCATGCCGTCACCTCCGTCAGACGCGGGTCGGCGAGCGGGGCGCCGGCCGGGGTGAGGGCGAGGACGGCGCGGGCGATGGCGTCGGAGTCGCCGAGGGTCACGGAGTTGACGCCGGGGCGGATGCCGGCGGCGGTCACCCAGTGGACCGATTCGGTGGGCACCCCGTAGGCGAAGCGCCGTGGATGGCTCGTCCCGTCGGCGCCGATCAGGTGGTAGGGGCGGTCGGTGACGGCGAGTCCGCCGGTCTCGTAGGGGGCCGCGCCGGGGGTGGGGACGCGGTGGGTGCGGCACTGGCCGGTGGCGAGCAGGTGGCGCAGCAGCGGGTCGGCGGTGGTGCGCAGGTCCGGTTCGGGCAGCCGGGCCTCGACGAGCACCGAGGCGGACACCCGGTGGCCGGGGAGCGCGGCGGAGCGGGCGGTGAAGGCACCGGCCGCCGGGTCGGCGGTGACCTCCAGGCCCGGGGCGAGCACGGTGAGCACGCCCGCCTCGATCAGCGCGATCATCTCCTCGATCCGGGAGGCCGGCGGGCCGATCGACAAGAAGGCGTTGAGCGGGGTGTACCAGCCGTCGAGGTGGTCGCGGTGCGAGTCGCCGGTGAGTCCGGCGTGGTCGACCGCGAGGCGGATCTCGTTGCGCAGGTCGCGCAGGACGTCCAGGGCGGCCTTCACCGGTCCGCTGACGTTGCCCTGCCGGGCCCGGGCCACGTCGCGGCGCAGGTAGGCCAGCAGCCAGCGGTCGAAGTCGGCCTGGTCGGTGAAGGTCCGGCCGTGGTGCGGGCGGGCCACCCGGTCCCAGTCCCAGCGGTCGGCGGCGGGGACGCGGTAGGCGTCGAGCAGGTGGCGGCGTCCGGCGTCGTCCGGGGCGGCGAGATAGCGTTCGGTGAGCACCTCGGCGTCGGAGACGCGGCCGTGCGCCCGCAGCAGCGCCGCGTAGTAGACCGCCTCCACCTCGGCGGCGACCAGCGGCCACAACTCGGCGCGGAAGTCCACCGGGTCGCCGGCCTCGGCGCGCTTGCGCAAGGTGGCGACGTGGTCGGTGGTGAGCAGCCGGGGCAGGTGGCGGCCGTGCGGCCCCTTCTCGTTCTCGCCGCGCGAGTGGTACGGGATGCCGCGCCGGGATCCGGCGTACAGCCGTGGTTCGCGGCCGGAGGGGTGGTAGACGGTGGTGGTGCCGACGCGTTCGAAGACGCCGCCGCGGCCTTGGGTGAACAGCGCCATGTGGTCGAAGAAGTTGAGCCCGAGGCCGCGCAGCAGCACCTTCTCGCCGGGGGCGACGAAGGACAGGTCGAGGTCGGCGGGGTTGGCCGGCGGCAGGTAGGCCAGGCCGTGTTCCTCGGCGAAGGCGGCGAGCCGGGCGGCCCGCGGGGTGCGCCGGGCGGCGGTGTGGCCCTGGGCGAGGACGACGGCGTCCACGGTGAGTTCGGTGCCGTCGGCGAGCCGCAGGGTCTGCGGTGCGTCGGGGCCGTTCGGGGCGGTGTCGTCGAGGGCGACCGCGGCCGAGCGGTGCACCTCGACGGTGACCCCGGCCGGGGCGGTGCTCACCACCCGCTGGAAGGCCCAGGTCAGATAGCGGCCGTAGAAGGCGCGGGTGGGGTAGTCGTCCGGGCCGAGGTCGCGGGCCTCGGCGAGCACCCGTGGCTCGTGGTCGTCGAAGGGGCCCATCAGGGTCAGGAAGCGCGCCCACTCGTAGAGGCTGGGCCCGGGGCGCACCGGCCCGGCCATCTCCACCGAGTCGTCGCTGAAGACGGTCACCTGCGAGGCGACGGTGTTCATCAGCAGGTGGCCGGACTGGTCGGTGCGCCACACCGCGCCGGCGCCGGGGGCGTGCGGGTCGACCACGTGGACGGTGACCGGGCCGGCGCCGAGGTGGCCGGCGTTGGCGCAGAGCCGTTCCAGCACCGACAGCCCGCGCGGTCCGGCGCCGACGATGGCGATCTGACGTGGTGCGCCGGTCATGACTGGCCCCCTGCCCAGGTGCTGATCTCGATGCCGTCGCCCAGCGGGAGGGTGACGGAGAGGTATCCGCCTGCCCGGTCGCGGACCCGGGCCAGGAACTCGGGCGGCAGCAGCGGCAGGTTGTCGGCGACGACGACCGCGCCGGGCCGCAGCTTGGGCTGGAGCAGTTCGAATACGGGCAGGTACAGCTCCTTCCAGCCGTCGAGCAGGACGAGGTCGACCGGGCCGGGCAGGCCGGCCAGGGTTTCCCGGGCGTCGCCGGTCAGGACGGTGGCGTACTCGGCCAGTCCCGCCTCGGCGAGGTTGGCGCGGGCCCACTCCGCCTTGCCGGGGTCGAGTTCGGTGCCGGTGACGGTTCCGGTGCCGTTGTCGCGTAACGCGGCGGCGAGTTGGATGGTGGAGGTCGCGAACGAGGTGCCGAACTCGACGACGCGGGCCGGGCGTATGGCGCGGACCAGCAGGTACAGCAGGCGGCCGATGTTCGGGTGCACCGGCAGTGAGGCGTCGGCGCACAGTTCGGTGGTCTGGGCGACGGTGGGCGGGCCGGGCAGTTCGGCGGCGCGGGCGTGGGCGCGGGCCATCACGGCCTGGTCGTCGCGGTCGGCCGCCGCGTAGAGCCGGGCCAGGACCGCGCCGACGGCGGGGTGGTCGAGCCCTCGCGGGGGCGTGGTGGTGGTCATGGGGTCTCCCGTGGTCTGGTGCCTGCCGGCGCGGTCAGGCCGCGGTGCCCGGGAGCAGGTCGCGGTCGAGGTAGCTCTGGGCGTTGTAGACGGTGCGGGCGGGGTCCTCGATGGCCCGGCGGCCGTGCATGACGCGGGTGTTGTCGATGAGGGCGACGTCGCCGTCGTGCCAGTCGATGTCCTCGGTGAGGTCGTCGGTGAGGCGCTTCATCCGGGCGAGGAGCGGTTCGGGCAGCGGGGTGCCGTCGGCGAAGGTGATGACCGGCTGCTCGTAGTTGTAGGAGGGCCCGAAGACGCTGTTGGCCCAGGAGAGCCGGTCGCCGAAGAGCGTGGTGCGGGCCGCCGGGGTGCGGTGGGCGTAGTGCACCGAGCCGTCGGGGCGCGGGGTGATGGTGGTGCCGGGGTCGTCGCCGGCCAGCGCCCGGAAGTCGTCCAGGGTGATGGCGTCGAGGGGCTTCTCGCCGCCGAGTTGGTGGAAGACGAACCGCTTCCACTTGTCCTCCTCGACGCCGCGGCCGTACACGATGTCCTGGGCGAAGGCGGCCCGGTCGGCGTCGGTGGCGGCGTCCCACACCCGGTAGCCGTCGCAGACGGTGGTCTGCGAGCCGGTGGCGGCGGCGCGTTCGCACAGGAACCAGGTGAGGTCGGGGACGAAGGGGCTGTTGCCGTTCTCCAGGTGGAGGCCGACGGCGGCGGTGCCGGCGTCCACCTTCTGCGCCACGTCGCCGCCGTGGAAGGAGCGGGCCGGGTCGAGGGTGACCCGTGCGGAGTGGGCCTTGACGAAGAGCGAGAAGTCTTCGAGCGAGGGGGCGAAGCCGCGCAGGACGAGGAAGCCGGCCTCGGCGAGCAGGGCGATGGTGTCGGCCGGGTCGAGGTCGCCGAGGGTGCGGTGGCCGGGGCCGGCGAGCACGAGCTTTCCCGTTCCGGCGCCGTAGGGGCGGACCTCGGGGCGGGTGGTGGGCATGGATCTCCCCTTGCTGGTGGTGGGCGGGTGGGGTGTGGTGGTGGCGGCCCGGTGACGGGTGGCCGGGCCGTCGTGCTGATGTTGTGTCGGTTCCGTTGACTGATGTTGTGTCAGATCGGCTTCGATGGCGGCGCGCATCGGACGGCCGGTGACGGTGAAGTAGCGGCGGTACCGCTGTTGTCCGGCGTCCACCAGGTGGACGCGGGCGACGCGTTCGACCTCGGAGAGGTGTTCCGCGCCGAACGCCTCGATGGCGGCGCGGGCCTGGTCCGGGTCGGTGCCGGGGCGCAGCACGAAGAGCCCGTGGAGCGCGGGCAGTCCGTTGCCGACCACCGCGACGGCCTGGACGAAGGGGAGCCGGGCGTACTGTGCCTCGACCCATTCGGGGGCGACGTTGCGGCCCGCCGCGGTGATGATGATGTTCTTCTTGCGGCCGGTGACGGTGATGAAGCCGTCCGCGTCGATGGCGGCGAGGTCGCCGGTGTGCAGCCAGCCGTCGCGCAGCAGGCAGCTGGAGGGGTCGTCGCGGGTGTAGCCGGCGAACAACGAGGTGCTGGAGACCAGGAGTTCACCGTCGTCGGCGACCTTGACCCGTACGTGCGGCAGCGGCCGTCCGACGGTGCCGATCCGGCGGGCGTCCGGGGTGTTCCAGCTGACCACCGAGGAGTTCTCGGACAGGCCGTACCCCTCGTGCACCGGCAGCCCGAGGGCGTCCAGTTCGCGCAGCGTCCCGGGGTGGACGGGGGCGCCGCCGCAGCAGATCAGGGGTGCGGTGGCGGTGCCGAACAGGGTGCGCGGGATGTCGGCGCCGGCCGCGCGCGCCCGGCGGGCCGCGTCCGCCACCACCGCGACCAGGGCCGGGGTGGCGACCACGGCGGTCGGGCGGGCGGCGGCCAGGTAGGGCAGCGCGGCCTCGCCCGCCCCGGCGTCGGTGCCGACCAGCGCCGCCGAGGACGGCAGCAGGGTCAGGCAGCCGCCGTCCAGCAGCACCATGTACAACCCGGTGACCTGCTCGATCAGGAGGCTGAACGGGACGAAGGACAGGTAGCGGGTGAAGGCCCCGGCCGGCATGACCTCACGCAAGGAACCCAGCAGCGCGTCCACGCCGTGCGCCCGGATGCGCACCCCCTTGGGCCGGGAGGTGGTGCCCGAGGTGTGGATGACCTTGCTGATCCAGTCGCCGTCGGCACCGGTGAGGCGGTACGGGACGGTGGCCGGCGCGGTCAGGTCGGCGGCGACCACCGGGCAGCCGGCTGGGAGCACCGCGTCGGCGCCCCACTCGGCCAGCCGGGCGGCGCCCTGGGCGTCGGTCAGGCACAGGTCGGCGCCGTCGAGGAGGCTGGCCGCCTGCTCGCGGGTGAACGCCAGCGGCACCGGGATCCCGGTGGCCCGCAGCGCCAGCAGCGCCAGGTCGGTGACGACGAACTCGGGGGTGTTGCCGCAGATCACCCCGATCCGCGGCGCGCGGCCGGCCGGCAACTGCCCGGCGATCCGGTCGGCGAGTGCGCGGGCGGCCCGGGTGACGGCACGGTAGCTGTGGCTCGCGGCGACGGCACCGTCCGCGTCGAGCACTTCGACCAGTGGCCGGTCGCTCTCGGCGTACCGCGACAGCGCCTGTTCAACGGCCCGCACGGGTGAGCACCTCCCGGGGTCCGGGGGCGGCCGGCGCCCCGCCGATCAGGGCCACCTCGGGCCGGACGAAGGAGTACCGGCCGGTGGCGGCGGCGAAGAGCGCGGCGAGCACCCGCAGGTCGATGGCGCCGACCTGCGGTTCCTGGTCGTAGTAGCTGCCCCAGGAGGTCCGCTCGGCGGGGGCGAGGACGCCGGGGTCGGCGGGGGCGAGCACGGTGAACGGGATGGAGGCCCGGTCCAGCGCCGCGCGCAGCCCGCGGGTGACGGTGCACAGGATGTACTCCATCCCCAGGCACCAGGCGATGATGGGGGTGAGCCGGATGATCTCCTGGCCGGCTCCGCTGCCCCGGCTGGCCAGCGCGCCGACCTCGATGACCCGGGAGCGGTCCACGGGGTGGCCGAACCGCTCACCGATCGCCGTCTCGCACCGGCTCCCCAGGTACCGCTCGGAGAAGACCGGGCCGGCCGAGGCGTAGGTGATGCCGGCGCAGCTGACGATGTCGGGCCTGGTCCCGGCGGCGTCCGCGGCGATGAGGAAGGCGTCGGGGTCGGGTGCGATCGTCGCCCGGTAGGTGTCCCGGTAGGTGACGCGCACCAGTTCCGCCGCGTCGAGCCAGGTGGGGCTCGACCGGGGAACGACGTGGATCTTCAGCATGGGCTAGCTCTCCGATCTCGGACGCCCGGTGCCGGTGAGGGCCGGCAGTCGGTGGGCCCACGGCTGGGCGTCCTCCAGTTGGGCGGCGAGGGCGAGCAGGGTGGCCTCGTCCCCGAAACGGCCGGCCGCCTGCACACCGATGGGCAGCCCCGCCTCGGTCCAGTGCAGCGGCAGTGACATGGCGGGCTGTCCGCTGAGGTTGGCCAGCGGGGTGTCGTACACGAACTCCACGGCGCGCATGAGCTGTTGGTCCGGCGTGCCGTGCGCGAAGGTCCCGAGTTCCGGGGCGGGCCAGGCGGTGACCGGGGAGAGCAGGACGTCGTACTTGAGGTGGAAGCGGGCCAGCCCGCGGGCGGCGCGCTGGAGATGGCCGACGGCCATCAGGTAGCGGGCGGCGCTCAGCGTGCCGCCGCGCTCGTACAGCGTCCAGGTCAGCTCCTCGAACAGGTCGGGCACCGGGGGACGGCCGCTGAGCGCGGCGTAGGTGCTGATGGCGGAGGAGACCCCGGCCGCCCACAGCACCAGGAACGGGTCGACCAGGTCGGCGAAGCCGATCTCCGGTGCCGCTTCGGTGACTTCGTGGCCGAGGTCCTCGCACAGCCGGGCCGCGCGGTGGACGGCCTCCACCGCGACCGGGTCCACCGGACCGGTGCCGGCCCGGGTGGTGAAGGCGATCCGCAGCGGGCGGACCAGGCCGCGTTCGACGGTCTCCAGGTACGAACCGGGGCCGGGGGGCGCCCAGTAGGGGTCGCCGGGGGCGGGACCGGCGATGGCGTCGAGCGCGGCGGCGCTGTCGCGCACGGTGCGGGTGATGACGTGTTCGCTGGCGAGGCCGTTCATCAGGTCGCCCACCGCGGGGCCGAGCGGGGTGCGGGCCCGGGTGGGCTTGAGGCCGAAGACCCCGCAGGCGGAGGCGGGGATGCGGATGGATCCGCCGGCGTCGTTGGCGTGGGCGACGGGCACCATCCCGGCGGCCACCGCCGCGGCGGCGCCGCCGCTGGAGCCGCCCGCGCTGCGGGTGATGTCCCACGGGTTGCGGGTCGGCCCCTGGTGGCGGGGCTCGGTGGTGGGCAACGCGCCGAACTCGGCGGTCTTGGTCTTGCCCAGGATGCGCAGGCCCGCGGCGCGGAACCGGTTGACGAGTTCGCTGCCCTGCGCGGGCACGTAGCCGGCCAGGAACGCCGACCCCATGGTGGCCTCCAGGCCGGAGGCGGTGGGGCCGAGGTCCTTCAGCAGGAACGGGACGCCGTGCAGCGGCCCGTGCGGCCCGGTCCCGGTACGCGGCTTGTCCAGCGCGGCCAGCGCCTGGTCGAAGGCGCGGACGGCGACCGCGCCGACCAGCCCGTCGTACGTCTCGATCCGCGTGATGGCGGCCTCGACCAGCTCACGCTCGGTCAGCTCCCCTCCGGCCACCAGCGCGGCTTGGGCGTGGCCGTCCAGCTCACGCAGGTCTTCCAATGAGGACATGGGACCGCCCTTCTCCACGGATCTGCTTTTCTAGAAAGCTTTCCCAAAAGGAAGATAGCTCCGCACAACAACGGGAGCAACCACCCGGACCACCGCACACGGCGCCCAACCGGCCGACAACAGGCGGCAATTGTCCGAAAGCAGCCGTTAGGAAAGCTTTTCAAGAAGGAATCAAGGAATAGACTCAAGCGATCGGGGCCCGGGCAGCCGCATCCGGGTCCCCCAGCCGACAGTGGCGGACGCCCAGCAGCCACGCCTCACCCACGGCACCACCCCCGCGCCGGCCCCCAAGGCCGGGTCCACGGCAGGCCGTTCCGTCACACGAGAGGAGAGGCATGGCCGGTACACATCACCCACACGAGGCCGGCGCCTCACCGGAACGCGACGACGGCGCCGCGGACGACGACGGCGGCGGCACACCGGCCCGGTCCGGCCCGCCGGTGGAACTGGTGGACCGCGCCATCCGGCTCGCCACGATCTTCGGCACCGCCGCCGACGCCGCCGTCACCCGGACCGGTCTCACCCGTGCCGACATGGACGTCCTGCTGACCCTGCACCGGGCGCCCGGGCCCGGACACCGCCTCAAGCCCTCGGCGCTCGCCGCCTCCTGCGGCCTGTCGTCCGGCGGCACCAGCAACATCATCCGCAGACTGGCCACCGTCGGATACCTCACCCGGGAGGCCGACGAGCACGACGGACGCAGCACCTGGTGCCAACTGACCGCCGAGGGCGCCCGGTTGGCGAAGGCCGCCGCCCGTTCCGCCGCCGCCGAGCGCGACCGGCTGCTCGCCCGGCTGCCCCCGCGCACCGCCGGTGAGCTGACCCGGCTGCTCGGCGCCGCGCTGGAACACCTGGAGGCCGCCGCCCCGGCCGGGTGACCGCCGGAACGGTACGGCGTCCCCCGGCGGTGTGCGACCGCGGGGCGCTCCGCGGTCGCGCACCCGGGCGCCGGAGTCCCCGGGTGCGCGGGTACGGGAGATGTCCATGACGGCTCTCGGCCTTCCGGTGGGAGGTGTCGCGGTCCTGCCTGACACATCGAGTATCGGCAGCGCCGGGGCGCCCCAACCACTCCCCACGCAGCCTAGTAACGCCAGGGTCAGGACCCGTCGAGCCCTTCGCCGAGCGCCGCCACGGCTACCGGGCCGCGCCCCGCGGCCAGCAGCGGGCGGCGGATGTCGGCCTCCAGGTCCGGCAGGTAGCCCAGGAGTACGTCGGCCGGGCCGCCGATCCCCAGCCGCTCCAGCGCCGCCGGGAGCAGCAGGGTACGGGCCCGGCCGAGGTGTTCGCCGTGGCGACCCGCCGTGACGGTGACCGGGGCGCCGGCGTTGCTGAGGATCACCGCGGTCTCCAGCGGCACGGTCATCGGGGCCATGCTGCCCACCCGCCGGCGTTCCAGCGCGAAGTACGGCCCGGCGCACAGCACGACGCGTTCCACCCCGTCGCCGACGGGCACCGGCAGCCCGGGCTCTGTGTACCCGGGGCACCCGTACCCGCGGCGCGCCGCGCGGACGTCACCTCGGCGCAGCCCACCGGCAGGGGCGGGGCCCCCGCGCGTTCCCCCGCAGGCGCGGCCACCAGCCAGGCCGGGGCACCGGGCGCAGCCCCCACAGGGCTGAGTCGGCCTTCCGGGCGTGCCCCCGAGGGTCCGGCACAGCCGGGCGAGGCACCCGTACCCGCAGCGCGCCGCGCGGCCGTCACGCCGGCGCAGCCCACCGGCAGGGGCGGGGCACCGGCGTATTCCCCAGGTGCCGCCACCGGCCAGGCCGACGCACCGGGCCCACGCCCGCCCCCCCTCGACGCGCCGCGCGGGCGTCAGACACGGGCGCCCCCACGGGGCCGGGGCGGGCTCCACCGCCCGCTCGCGTACTCCCACGAACGCGCCGCGTGGGCGTCACGCTGCGCGGGTCAGGCCGTCTCGGTAGGCGTGGAGCCATTCGCGCTGCCATCGGGCGAGTTCGAGGCGTTGGGACGGGGTGAGGGGGTGGCGGGCGGTGAGGGCGCGGATGGCGGCCTGGGCGCGCTGTTGGCGCAGGGCGGCGGGGCAGGTGGCGGGAGGCACGGGACGAGCGTAGGGGCATCCACTGACAACGGCCGCCGGGCGCGGCGCGGTTCAGCCACGGGGGCCGACGTCCCACAGCCGCTGGAAGGCGGTCGGCAACGGCCGGTCGGCCAGGAACTCCTTGAGGTGCTGGGCGCATTGGGCCGGGGTGAACCGTCCGGTGTCGCACTCGATGTCATAGACACCGTGCCGGTGCACCTGGTCGAGCTGGCGCGCGGCGAGCCCCAACGGCCGGTCGCCCCGGTCGCGTTCGCGGCGTTCCAGCTCCTCCCGGGGACAGTGCACGCCGACCAGGACCACGTCCATCGGGCGGAAGAGCGACAGGCAGTCGCGCAACCGCCACGGCTCGCTGAGCACATGGTCGACCACCACGTTGTTGCCGGCCGCCGCCATGCCGGCCACCGCGCGGTGGTACCCCATCCAGGTGCGGCGCAGCACGGCGGGCAGATCGCCGGGGGCCAACTCCCGTCCGGTGCGCATGGCGTGGAAGGCGTCCACCGGCATGTGGAAGAAGGGGTCGTCGAGTATGCGCAGCAGTTCCTGAGCGATACTCGTCTTCCCCGAACTCGATGTACCGTTCAGGAAAATGATCAGGCCCCGGGCGGAGGTTTCCCGCTCCGGGGCCGCGGGGGCCGCGTAAGGCGCAGCCGCGTCGGAGTAAGCGCTGGGCACGACAGGTGCCGCCGATATGAATTCTGCTGACACCCGCTCATCATGCATGCTTACGGTGCGTGTTGTCATCGGCGGGCCCCGGAAGGTCCGGCTCCGCCGGGCACCGTGGCCTAAACCGGCCGCCTGGGCCGAACGTGGACGTCAGCGGAGGTGTCACCGCCAAGCGCCCACATCGCGCACGGCCACCCGCCCACTACGCACCGTCATCACGATCACGTACCCGAGACGAGCCGCTGCCCCGGGCCGTACGCGGCCGTACCCAGGGCGCGCAACGCCGCCCACACCACGGCCTGGTTGGCGGAGACCACGGGCTTGCCGAGTTCCTCCTCCAGCGGGGCGATCAGGTCGTAGCTGGGCAGCGCGGTGCTGCCCAGGAAGAGCGCCTCGGCCCCGGGGTCGTCGCCGTCCCGGGCCAGCGCCGCCACGTCCGCGTAGGACAGCGCGCGGGTGCCGTCGCGGGCCAGCTCCCGGCCGGTGAGGCGGGCCACGTCGAGGCCGGAGTCGGCGAGGAAGCCGCGCAACCGCCGCGCCACGTGCGGCGGGTACGGGTGGACGACGGCGATCCGGCGCACCCGCAGCGCGGCGAAGGCGTCGACCACCGCCTCCCCGGTGGTGAGCGCCGTCGGCGCGCCGAAGTCGAGCATGGCCCGGCGCAGCGCCCGCTCCCCCGCCGCGCCGGCCACGAAGCTGCACGCGGTGCAGGCGAGCACCACCACCTCGGCGCCGATCGCGCACACCTCCCGGGTCGGCCGGGCCAGGTGCTCCGGCCGGGCCAGCGCGGAGGACATCAGCAGCGGGTCGCCGCCGGACACCGGGGCGGTACGCGCCATGAAGAGCGTGACCTCGGGCGGCGCCCAGCGCCACAGCTCCCGGTCGCGTTCGAAGTCGTAGGAGGCCACCACGCCCACGCGCCGCTGCGGCACGGGGCCGTCCGGCGCAGCCGTCACAGCCATGGCGCCGAGCCTATGGCGTGGCCGGCGGTTCTTCGCGTCGTCGGGCGCGCGGGCTACTCCGCCGGCGGCAGCGTGCGGCACAGCGTGTCCAGCGCGCCGCCGAAGGCGTGGTCGGGGGGTGTGCCGTAGCCGATGACCAGGCCGTCGGGGGCCGGGTGGGGGTTGAGCGGGTGGCGGTAGGCGGCGAGCCCCTCGACGGCGAGGCCCTGCCAGGCGGCGCCCTGGACGACGGAGTCCTCGGTGCCGGCCGGGAGCCGGAGCACCGCGTGCAGCCCGGCGGCGATGCCGGTGACGCCGATGTGCGGGGCGCGTTCGGCGAGGGTCGCCACCAGTTGGTCGCGGCGGCGCCGGTAGCGCAGCCGCATCTGGCGCAGGTGGCGGTCGTATCCGCCGGATTCCAGGAAGTCGGCCAGGGCGAGCTGGTCGACCACGCCGACCCACAGCTCCCGTTCCCCCTTGGCGGCGAGCGCCTCGTCCACCAGGCGGCCGGGGAGCGCCAGCCAGCCCAGCCGCAGCGCGGGCGACAGGCTCTTGCTGACCGACCCGAGGTAGACCACGTGCTCGGGGTCGAGCCCTTGGACGGCGCCGACCGGCTGCCGGTCGTAGCGGAACTCCCCGTCGTAGTCGTCCTCCAGCACCAGCGCCCCGGTGGCCCGGGCCCAGTCGACCGCCGCCGCCCGGCGCCGCGGGTCCAGCGGGCCGCCCATCGGGAACTGGTGGGCCGGGGTGAGCAGCGCCGCCGTGGCGCCGGATCCGGCGAGTTCGGCGGTGCGGGCGCCGCGTTCGTCGACGGTCAGCGGCCGGGTGTCCGCCCCGGCGGTCTCCAGCAACCCGCGGTGGAAGGAAAGGCCGTACCCCTCGACGGCGAACGGGCCGGGGAGCACCTGGGCGATCAGGCGCAGGGCGTGCGCGAAGCCGGCGCAGATCACGATCCGGTCGGGTTCGGTGCGTACCCCGCGGGCGCGGGCGAGGTAGTCGGAGAGCGCCTGGCGCAGCTCGGGACGGCCGCGGGGGTCGCCGGGGCCGAAGGCCTCGCTGGGCGCGCGGGTGAGCGCCCGGCGGGTGGCGGCGGCCCAGGCGGCGCGGGGGAAGGATGCCGCGTCGGGGCTGCCGGGGCGCAGGTCGTAGGCGGGACGCGGCCGACGGCGGGACGGGGGCGCGGGCGGGCGGCGGGCGGGGCGCAGCGGCTCGGCGCGTTCGGCGACCTGGGTGCCGGAGCCCTGCCGGGCGGTGAGCCACCCCTCGGCGACCAGTTCGGCGTAGGCCTCGGCGACCGTGTTGCGGGCGATGCCGAGGTCGGCGGCGAGCGAACGGTAGGAGGGCAGCCGGGTGCCGGGGGTGAGCCGGCCGCTGCGGACGGCCTCGCGCAAGGCGTCCATCAGCGCCGCGCGCACCCCTTTGCCGCCCGGGCCGCCGGTGAGGTCGAGATGGAGGTCGGTACCCGTCCCCCTGGTCGAAGTGACCCGCGATTCCGCCACGGAAGTGCACCATACCCTGGGCCGGTCGGCGGCCTAACGTCGTCCCCATGACGACGACAACGACGACGACGGCGGAGCGGCTCGACTTCGCCCGCGCCGCGCCCAAGGTGTTCAAGACCATGATCGCGCTGGACGCGGCGGCCCGGGAAGGGGTCGATCCGGTCCTGGCCGAGCTGGTGAAGATCCGCGCCTCGCAGATCAACCACTGCGCCCACTGCCTCGACATGCACATCGTCGAGGCCCGCCGGGCCGGGGAGAACGAGCAGCGGATCTACCTGCTCGACGCGTGGCGGGAGACCCGGGGGATCTACACCGACCAGGAGCGGGCCGCCCTGGCGCTCGCCGAGGCCGTCACCCGGCTGCCCGACGGGGTGCCGGACGAGGTGTACGCCGAGGCCGCCCGCCACTTCGACGAGGCCGGGCTCGCCCAGCTGATCGCGCTGATCCTCACCATCAACGCCTGGAACCGGATCGCGGTGACCACCGGGAAGTCGCCCGCCCCGCAGCGGTGACCTGGGCGGCGGCGGTGCGGTGGGCCGCCCGGGTGTTCCCCGGTCGCCGACGCGGCGGGTGGCGGGGCGGCGGGTGGGCGGCGGGTTAGCTTTCCCGCGTGACCGTCCGTCTGCCTGTGCCCCTGGCCCTGCCCCGGCCGGCCGCGGGCCGTGCCCGCCGCCGCGCCGCCCGCCGTTCCACCGCGCGCCGGGCCACCGCGCGCCGGGCCACCGTCCGGCTCCTCGCCCCGGCCGCCGTTGCCGCCGCCGTGGTGCCGCTGCTGGGCGCCGCCGACCCGGGCGACCGGGCCGCCGCCACGCTGCCCGTCCCGCACTGCGTCAAGGCGCTGCGCACCGGGGACGAGAACGTCGGGTACGGCCAGGTGGTCCCGGAGTGGCTGACCATCCGGCAGGATCCGACGCCGGAGTCGGAGGAGCTGGGCCGGCTGCCGCGCTGCTCGACGGTGGCGCTGCGCTACCGGCTGGCCGGCGGCTCGGTGCACGGCAACCGCACCTGGTACCGCCTCTCCGACCGGCCCGGCTGGGTCAGCGGCGCCTACGTGCGCATCCAGCGTCCGGTGCCCACCGCCTGACCGGAGGGTGCGCGGCGCGGCGGCAGGCGTGATCCGGCGCGCAGCGGGCACCCGTTCCGGTACCGCCGTACCGTCCTTATCCGACCAGCGGGAGCGAGACCATGCCCGAGCTGCTCAGCGACGCCCAGATCGACGAAGCCATGGCCGACCTGAAGGACTGGCGCCGGGAGGGCAACACGCTGCGGCGCACGGTGGAGGCGTACGACTTCCCCACCGCGATCCGGATCCTGGACGCGGTCGCCGTCGAGACCGAGAAGCTGGGCCACCATCCGGATGTGGACCTGCGCTACAAGACGCTGCACTTCTCGCTGACCACCCACTCGGTGGGCGGCCTCACCGTGCTCGACACCGAGCTGGCGCACCGGATCGAGACCGCGGCCGGAAGCTACGTACGCGCCCACGAGTGAGCGGGCCGGCCGCGGACCGGAAGGAGCCGTGCCGTGGAACCGGTGGAGGCGCTGGAGCGGATCGCGTTCCTGCTGGAGCGGGCGCAGGCCCCGACGTACCGGGTCAGGGCGTTCCGTACCGCGGCCGGGGTGATCGGCGGGCTGCCCGCGGCGGAGGTGGCGCGGCGGGCCGAGCGGGGTTCGCTGCACGAGCTGCGCGGGCTCGGCCCGAAGACGGCGGCCGTGGTGGCCGAGGCGCTGGCCGGGGGAACCCCGGGCTATCTGGCGCGGCTGGAGGAGGAGGCGCGGCAGGCTCCTCTCCCCGGCGGGCAGCGGCTGCGGGCGGCGCTGCGCGGTGACTGCCATCTGCACTCCGACTGGTCCGACGGGGGCAGCCCGATCGAGGAGATGGCCCGCGCGGCGCGTGACCTGGGGCACGACTGGGCGGTGCTGACCGACCACTCGCCGCGGCTGACGGTGGCCCGGGGGCTGACCGCGCAACGGCTGCGGGAGCAACTGGGCGTGGTGGCCGAGGTGGACGCGCGGATGGGGGCCGGCTTCCGGCTGCTGAGCGGGATCGAGTGCGACATCCTGCTGGACGGTTCGCTGGACCAGGAGGCCGGGCTGCTGGAGACGGTGGACCTGGTGGTGGCCTCGGTCCACTCCAAGCTGCGGATGCCGGCGCCGGAGATGACCCGGCGGATGGTGGCCGCGGTCGCCAGTGACCTGGTGGACGTGCTCGGCCACTGCACCGGGCGGCTGCTGACCGGCCGGGGGCGTCCGGAGTCGGAGTTCGACGCGGAGCTGGTCTTCGCCGCGTGCGCCCGGTTCGGTACCGCGGTGGAGATCAACAGCCGGCCGGAACGGCTCGATCCGCCGCGCCGGCTGATCCGGCAGGCGCTGGACGCGGGGGTGTTCTTCGCCATCGACAGCGACGCGCACGCGCCCGGCCAGCTCGACTGGCAGATCAACGGCTGCGCCCGGGCCGAGGAGTGCGGGGTGCCCGCCGAGCGGGTCGTCAACACCTGGAGCGCCGAGGAGTTGCTGGAGTGGACGCGGACCCGCCTGCCGCCCGCCCGCGTCCGGGCCGGGTGAGCCGGCGCGCGTCACACCAGGCGGACGGTGACCCCCTCGGCGGCCAGCGCCCGGGTCTCCTCCGGCGACGCGGACTCCTCGGTGACCACGGCGTGCACGGCGGAGGCGGAAGTCACCCGGGCGAGGGCGGTGCGGCCGAGCTTGGCGGCGTCGGCGACCACGACGACGCGGCGGGCCGAGGCGATGGCGGCCCGCTTGACCGCGGCGTCGGCGAGGTCGTAGGCGGTCAGGCCGTCCTCGGCGGTCAGGCCGCAGCAGCCGATGACGGCGGTGTCGAAGCGCAGGGCGGCCAGCGAGGCCTCGGTGAGCGGTCCGGTGAGGGCGAGTTCGCCGGGGCGGGGCTCGCCGCCGGGGAGCAGCAGCCGGATCCGGCCGGCGCCGGTGAGCGCGTTGGCCGCGGGCAGCGACAGCGGCATGACGGTCATCCGGCGTCCCCGCAGCGCGCGGGCCACCTCCAGGCAGGTGGTGCCGCTGTCGACGACCACCGACTCGCCGTCGGCCAGCAGCGCGGCGGTCTCGGCCGCGATCCGCCGCTTGGCGTCGGCCGCCTCCCGCTCGCGCAGCGCGAACGGCGGCTCCTCGCCGCGCAGCAGCAGGCTGCGGGCGCCGCCGCGGTACCGCTCCAGCACGCCCTGGGCGGCCAGGGTCTCCAGATCGCGGCGGATCGTCATCTCCGAGGCGCCGGTGAGCGCGGCGAGTTCGGCCACGCTCAGCCGTTCCGCGCCGCGCACGGCTTCGGTGATCCGGCGCAGCCGGTCGGCGTTCCCCATCGTTCCCATGAAGCAATCGAACACCAGGAGTGTTCGAAAATCAATCTTCCGAACGCATAGCTTGTTCGTTATGGTCGCGGCATGGATCGATCGCTGCGCGCCGCGCGCCTCGCCACCTTTGTCTTCTTCGCGCTCAACGGCTTCGTGATGGGCATGTGGATCGTGCACATCCCCGTGGTGGAGCGCCGTACCGGCATCTCCCACGCCGTGCTCGGTTCGCTCCTGCTGCTGCTCGGGGTGGGGGCGTTCGCCGGGATGCGGCTGTGCGGGGCGCTCGCCGACCGGTACGGGGGGCGCCGGATCGTCCCGGCCGGGGCGGCGTTGTGCAGCGCGGCGGTGGTGCTGCCGGGGCTGGCCGGGGACGCCTGGACGCTGGGCGGCGCCCTGTTCGCGCTGGGCTTCGGCAACGGCTGTCTGGACGTGGCCATGAACACCCACGCGGTGCAGGTGGAACGGGGGTACGGGCGGCCGGTGATGTCCGCGTTCCACGCCGTCTTCTCGGTGGGCGGGGTGCTGGCGGCGCTGGCCGGCGCGGCCGTGGTGGGACGCGGCTGGGGACCGGCCGCCACGCTGGCCGGGGTGGCCGTCTTCGGGCTGGTGGTGACGGCCCTGGCCGCACCCGCGCTGCTGCCGCCCGAGCCCGCCCCGGCCGGTCTCCCCCGGGCCGCCTCCGGGCGGCGGGTGCCGGCCCGGGTGTGGGCGCTGGCGGCGCTCGCGCTGCTGCTGATGCTGTGCGAGGGGGTCGCCAACGACTGGAGCGTGCTCCATCTGCGCAACGTCCTCGACGCGCCGGCCGGCACCGCGGCCCTCGCCTACGGCGCCTTCTCCACCGCGATGACCCTGGGCCGGCTGGTCACCGACCGGGTGGCCGCCCGCTTCGGCCCGGTACGGGTGGTGCGTTACGGGGCCGCGCTGGCCGCCGCCGGGCTGGCGGTCACCGCGCTGACGGGCTGGGTGGCGCTGGCCCTGACCGGGTGGGCGGTCTTCGGCCTCGGCCTGTCCGGCTGCGTACCCCAACTGTTCAGCGCGGCCGGCCACGTCGACCGGGCCACCGCCGGGGCCAACGTCTCGCGGGTCGCGGGCCTGGGCTACCTCGGCATGCTGGCCGGGCCCACCTCGATCGGCCAGCTCACCCACGTCATGCCGCTCAACCTGGCGTTCTTCCTCCCGGTGGCGTTCTGCGTGGTGGCCGTCGGCGCGGCCGGCACGCTGCGACCGCCCGCCGACCCGGCGCCGTGAACCGCGAGCCTGGTACCACCCCCACCCGGCTCGAACGTTTGAACTCCGCGTTCCCGGACCAAGGATTCCTCGTCGGACTTGGGCAACAGCCGGTACGGGAGGGCAACGGCTTGTCGACCATCGAGGAGCGGGTGAGGAAGACCGTGGCGGAACAGCTGGGCGTCGATCCGGGGGTGGTGACCAACGAGGCGTCCTTCAGCGGCGACCTGGGGGCGGACTCCCTCGGCGTCGTCGAGCTGGTGCTCGCCATCGAGGACGAGTTCGGCATCCGGTTACCGGAGGTGCGGGCGCGGGAGATCACCACGGTGCAGGAGGCGGTCGACTGCCTGACGGCACTGGGCTGACCGGGGCACGGGAAAACCGTTTGGCCCGGTCACGGCCCACGGGCTAGCGTGCGGGCATGGCATTCCTTCAGATCTACGGCTGACCGGCGAGCGGCGCACCGCGCCGCCCGGTGCGCGTCCGGTGTGCCACCGCGTACGACGCGGTGCGCCACCCGGCACGCACCACTTCACCATGTCCTGATCACCGCAGCTCTGAAGGGGAAGCGCACCCATGCCCGCTCGCCGTGCCCACATCGCCATGATCGGCGTCCCGGTCGTCAGCCACGTGCTGCCCGGCATCGAAGTCGTCCGGGAGCTGGTGGCCCGCGGTCACCGGGTGACGTACGCCAACGCGCCCTCGATGGCCGACCTGGTCACCCCCACCGGCGCCGAACTCGTGGCCGTCGACTCGCGGTTGCCGGTCGCCGACGGCGGCTGGCCGTCCGACCCGGTGGCCGCCATGTCCCTCTTCCTCGACGAGAACGTCCGCATGCTGCCCCGGTTGCGTGCCGTCTACGACGAGGACCCGGCCGATGTCTACCTGTACGACATCGCCGCCTACGCCGCCCGGGCGCTCGCCGAGGCGCAGGGGCGTGCGCTGATGCAGCTCTCACCGACCTACGTGGCCTGGCGCGGCTGGGCGGAGGAAGTCGCCGCGCGGGTACGGCAGTTGCCCGGCGCCGACGCCTACCTCGCCAGGTTCGCCGACTGGCTGTCCGGCAACGGCGCCGTCACCCGTGACGTGGACGCCTTCACCGCACGCCCGGCACACACCCTGGCGCTGATCCCCGAGGCCATGCAGCCCAACGCCGACCGGGTCGACACCTCGACGGTGGCCTTCACCGGCTCCTGCTTCGGCGACCGGTCCGGCCAGGGCGTCTGGCAGCGGCCGGACACGGCGGAGCACGTGCTGCTGATCTCGCTGGGTTCCGCCTTCACCCGGCAGCCCGCCTTCTACCGCCGTTGCCTGGCGGCCTTCGGCGATCTGCCCGGCTGGCACGTCGTCCTCCAGATCGGCCGCCGCACCGACCCCGCGGAGCTGGGCGCCATACCCGGCAACGTCGAGGTCCACTCGTGGGTGCCGCAGTTGTCGGTGCTGGAGCAGGCCGACGCCTTCGTCACCCACGCCGGGATGGGCGGCAGCAGCGAGGGGCTGTACACCGGCGTGCCGATGATCGCGGTACCGCAGGCGGTCGACCAGTTCGGCAACGCCGACCGCCTGGTGGAGCTGGGCGTGGCCCGCCGCCTGGACACCGAGCAGGCCACCGCGCGGGCGCTGCGCGAGGCACTGCTGGAGCTGACCTGCGATCCCCAAGTCGCCGAGCGCTGCGCCCGGTTGCGGGACCGGTGCCGTGCCGAGGGCGGCACCGCGCGCGCCGCCGATCTGGTCGAGGCGATGCTCGGCTGACGCCCCGGCGCCGTCCACCCACGCGGCACCGCGCGGTCACCGCGGCAACGGCGCCGCGTGGGTGCGGGCGGCCAGTTCCGCCAGCGGATCGCCGAGCCTGGCCACCCGTTCGACCACCTGCTCCGGGGAGAGCACCAGCCGTTCCGGGGCGGCGCAGCCGGCGATCTCGTCCCAGCCGACCGGTGCGGCCACCCTCGGGCGTTCGTGCAGGCGCAGGGTGTAGGGGCAGGCGGTGGTCTTGTGGGTGGCGTTCTGCGACCAGTCGATGAAGACCTTGCCGGGCCGGATCGAGCGGTCCATGGAGGCGGTCACCAGCCCCGGGTGCTCCGCCTGCATCCGCTGGGCCAGCGACCGGGCGTAGCCGGAGACCGCGCGTTCCGGGGCGGGCTCCAGCGGCGCGTACAGATGGAGGCCCTTGGAACCGGAGGAGACCGGATAGGCGGTCAGCCCGTCGTCGGCGAGCATCTGCCGCAGCCGCTGCGCCACGGTGCAGCAAAGCACCAGGTCGGCGCCGGGGCCGGGGTCGAGGTCGAGGACGAGCCGGTCGTGGCCGTCCGGGCCGGTCCGGGCGGTCCACTGCGGTACGTGCACCTCGAACGCGGCGAGGTTGGCCATCGCCATCAGCGCGGCGGTGGAGTCGACCACCACGTGCGGGGCGGGCCCCTCGCTGCCGGGCACCTCGGCCAGCGTCACCCAGTCGGGCAGTCCCGGCGGGGGCCGTTTGGCGTACCAGGTCTGCCCGCCGGGGCCGTCCGGAGCGCGTACGAAGGAGGCGGGACGGCCGGTGGCGTGCGGCAGCAGCACCTCGGCCACCTGCGCGTAGTAGTGCAGCAGCTGGGCCTTGGTGTGACCCGAGACCGGGAAGAGCAGCCGGTCGAGGTTGACGAGGACCAGGCGGTGGCCGTCCACCTCCACGGCCTGCCGGTCGGGCATGGGAGGCATAGTGTGGAAAGTCCCCAGGAGGGAGGTGAGTATGCGTTCCATCTGGAAAGGCGCCATCGGTTTCGGGCTGGTGTCGATCCCGGTCAAGCTGTACGCGGCCACCGAGGAGCACGGCGTCTCCCTCCACCAGGTGCACGTCAAGGACGGCGGCCGGGTACGGCAGCGCCGGGTGTGCGAGGTGTGCGGCGAGGAGGTGCCGTACTCCGACATCGCCAAGGGGTACCAGGACGACGCGGGCCGCACCGCCGTGCTCTCCGACTCCGACCTGGCCGAGCTGCCGCTGCCCAGCAAGCGCCTGATCGACGTGCTCGCCTTCGTCGACGCCCACGAGATCGATCCGCTCGCGCTCTCCCGCGCCTACTACGTGGGGTCGGAGGCGGCGGCGGCCAAGCCGTACGTGTTGTTGCGGCAGGCGCTGGTGGAGAGCGGCAAGGCGGCGGTCACCAAGATCGCGCTGCGGCAGCGAGAGTCGCTGGCGCTGCTGCGGGTGCACGACGACACGCTGGTGCTGCACACCATGTACTGGCCGGACGAGGTGCGTCCGGCCGAGGGGCTGGCGCCGCCGGAGCGGGTCACGGTGCGCCCGCAGGAGCTGAAGATGGCCGCCAGCTTGATGGACACCCTCTCCGAGGACTTCGACCTGGCCGCGCTGCACGACGAGTACCAGGAGGCCCTCGACGAGCTGGTGGAGGCCAAGCTGGAGGGCAAGGCGGCCCCGGTGGTGGAGGAGACCACCGCCGCCCCGGACAACGTCATCGACCTGATGGCGGCGCTCCAGGCCAGCATCCGCGAGGCGGACGCCGGACGCGGCGGACGCAAGGCGGGGGCCGCCACCGAGGAGACCGCCCCGACGGCGAAACCGGCGAAGAAGACAACCGCGAAGAGCGCGCCGAAGAAGGCAGCCGCGAAGAAGACAGCGGCGAAGAAGACGGAAAAGACGGAGAAGGCGGCGAAGTCGGCGGGCGGGACGGCCAGGAAGGAGCCCGCCGGGAAGACGACGGCGAAGAAGACGACCGCGAAGAAGACGGCGAGCCGCAAGCGCGCCTCCTGACCACACCCGCTCACCCCTCCCGCACCACCCGCTCCGGCCGCTTGTCCTGCCGCAACCCCAGGTAGCGCGGGGCCCGCAGTCTGCCGTCCCGGGTCCACTCGGTGAACGCCACCTGCACCACGAGGTCGGGGCGGACCCAGTGCGCGCCGCGTTCCCGGACCGGTTCGGCGAACGGCGGCTCCGTCAGCCCGCGTTCGTCCAGCAGCCCGCGCAGCCGCCGCAGCGTCGCGGTGTCGTACCCGGTGCCCACCTTGCCCGCGTACCGCAGCCGTCCGCCCTGGTGATAGCCGAGCAGCAGGGCGCCGAAGCCGGCGCGGCTGCCGGCCGGCTCGGTGTAGCCGCCGACGACGAACTCCTGGGCGGTGAGGCATTTGAGCTTGAGCCAGTCGGAGGAGCGGCGCTGCTGGTAGCGGCCGTCGGCGCGTTTGGCGATCAGCCCCTCCCACCCCTGGGCGCAGGCGGCGTCCAGGAGCTGCCCGGCGTCACCGGTGGCGGTGTGGTGTTCGGTGTAGCGCAGCGGGCCGGTGTAGCGGACCGCCTCGCGCAGCAGTTCCTTGCGGGAGCGCAGCGGCAGCCCGGTGGTGTCGTGTCCGGCCAGGTGCAGCAGGTCGAACAGGAAGTAGGTGACGGCCACCCCGCTGGCGAGCGCGGCGGACGGGCGGGTGAGCTGCATGCGGCGCTGGAGCCGTTCGAAGCTGGTGCGTCCGTCGTCCAGCGCCACGATCTCGCCGTCCACCACGAAGGCCCGCTGCGGCTGGTCGGCCAGCGCCCGCACGATCTCCGGGTAGGTGTTCTCCAGGCGCTGCCCGGTGCGGGAGGCCAGGCGTACGGTGTCGCCGTCCCGGAAGCCGATCGCCCGGACGCCGTCGAGTTTGCGCTCCAGCACCCAGGTGTCGTCGAAGTGGCGGCGGTCGGAGAGCACGGCGAGCATCGGGGTGACCCGGTCCGGCACCGGGTCGTCCGGTCGTGGCCTGCGGTGGTGTGCGGCGTCCACCCCTCAAGAGGACCACGTCGGCGGCGCGGGTGCTTGCCGGAGGCGTCCTCGGGTACCCGCCCGGATCCCCGACCGATCCGTGGGAGGACGATGTGCGTACGTTCCGTGGGGTGACCGCGCGGCGCTGGCGGCACTGGCGTTCCGGGGTGGAGCTGCGGGTGCCGCGCCACGCGGACGACGTGGAGAACGCCAGCCGGCGGATGCTGATGTACGTGGTGCTGCCGCTGTGGTTCGTCCCCGCGGTGGCCGACTGGGTGATGCACCGGCGCACCCGCATCGAGGAGACCTCGGGGGTGCGCGAGTCCGCGGTGCACGCGCTGATGATGGCGGAGGCCGGGGTGCCGGTGACCGCGGCGCTGGTGGCGGAGGTCAACCCGCTGGTGCTGTCGTTGATGGGGGCGGCGGCGCTGGCGCACGGCGCGACGGCGGTGTGGGACGTCTCCATCGCGACCGGGGAGCGTGAGGTGCGCCCGGTGGAGCAGCACATCCACAGCTTCCTGGAGGTGCTGCCGCTGTCGGCCGCCGCGTTCACCGCCGCGCTCCACTGGGACAAGGTGCGGGCGGCGCTGCGCGGTCGGGGGCGGGGCGACGACTGGCGGCTGCTGCCCAGGCGCCGTCCGCTGCCCGCCGGTTACCTGGCGGCGTTCGGCGCCTCGGTGGGGCTCTTCGTGGTGCTGCCGTACGCCGAGGAGATGGTGCGCTGCCTGCGGGCCCGGCGGCGTCAGGAGGAGGGGGACGACGACGGCGCAGCGCGCTGAGCGAGGCGTTCGCGCTGTGGTGCCACGGTGTACCGGGGGTCCTCGGCGGAGCCGAGACCGGCGTGGAAGACCCCGAAGCGGGTGCAGGCGGAGCCGGCCAGCAGCGCGGCGCCGGCCATCACGGCGGCGGCCCGGTGGCGGCCGGCGAGCGCGGTGAGGACACCCCCGGCGACCGTCAGCGCATCGGCGGCGCGCAGCAGTCGTCCGGCGGTGCCGGTGCGGCAGGTCTCGGCGACCGGGCCGAGCCGGTGTTCCATCAGCTTGGTCGCGGCGGTCTCGGCCGCCGCCCCGAGGACGGCGGCGCGCCGGGCCGGGGCGTTCTCCCGGGCCGGGGAGAGCACCAGGGCCATGCCCGCCGCGGCGGCGGTCGCCGAGGCGGCGAACAGGTACGGCAGTTCGCGGTGGGCGCCGTGCCAGGCCGGCACCGCGGTGTCGGCGGCGAGCACCGCGGTGTAGGTGGTGACCGCGGGGCCCAGCAGCACCGTCACCGTGGTGGCCGCGGCGCCGGCCCGGGGCAGCCGTCCGGTGACCGCGCACCACGCGGCGGCGCCGGTCGCCGGGCCGTACCCGGCCAGCAGCCACGAGCCCATGGACATCGGCGAGGTCGGTTTGACCACCCGCAGCATGTTGGCGAAGCGGGCGGGGCGGCCGAGGTCGTGCACGAGGGCCGCGGTGGACAGGGAGATCGCGGCGAGCGAGGAGAGCGTCATCCGCCGGGCGGTGCGCGGCCGTCCGGTCAGCCGGGCGCCGGCGGCGAGCACCGATCCGGCGCCGGCCAGCCCGCCGAGGAAGAAGTAGCCGGCGATGTCCCGCGCCTCCCAGGACGGCGCCTTGATCACCGGCCTGCCGTAGTAGGAGGTGAACTCGGCCTCGGGGACCATGCCGCGTTCACCGCGGCGGCGCCGGCCGCCGCGCAGGGCCGCCGGTACCGCCTGCCGGCCGGGGTGTTCACCGCGTACCCCGTGCCGGGTCACGTCCGAGGTGCTCATCGGGTCGCCTTCCGGGTGGTGGTGAAGGACAGCAGGAAGCCGCCGGCCAGGCAGAGCGCGGCGAGGCCGGCGTGTTTCCACATGGCCGGCAGGTCGCCGGTGGTGACCTGGGGGTCGGGGGGCAGCCCGTAGACCTCGGGGTCGTCCAGCAGCAGGAAGAAGGCACCGGCGCCGCCGACGCCGTCACCGGGGTCGTCCCCGTACAGGCGGGCGTCGGTGACCCCGGCCTCGTGCAGCCGGGCGACCCGTTCCGCGGCCCGTTCGCGCAGTTCGTCCAGTGGGCCGAACTGGATGGAGTCGGTGGGGCACGCCTTGGCGCAGGCGGGTTCCTGGCCGGCGCCGAGCCGGTCGTAGCACATGGTGCACTTGAACGCCCGTCCGTCGTCGGGGCGTTGCTCGATGACGCCGTACGGGCAGGCGGGCACGCAGTAGCCGCAGCCGTTGCAGACGTCCTCCTGCACCACCACCGTGCCGTACTCGGTGCGGAAGAGGGAACCGGTGGGGCAGACGTCGAGGCAGGCCGCGTGGGTGCAGTGTTTGCACACGTCCGAAGACATCAGCCAGCGCAGGTCGCCGTCGCCGCCGCCCTGTTCGACGAAGGCGACGTGCCGCCAGCTGGAGGCGCCGAGGCCGCCGGTGTTGTCGTAGCTCATGCCGGTGAGCGCCATGCCGTCCTCGGGGAGGGCGTTCCACTCCTTGCAGGCCACCTCGCACGCCTTGCAGCCGATGCACACCGAGGTGTCGGTGAAGAAGCCGACGCGTTCGGGGTGTTGGTGCCATCCGGCGTCGCCGGCCGGGTCGTCCTCCCGGCCGGCGAGCAGGTCGCGCAGGTCGGGGGCGGTCATGGGCGGACCTCCGTTCCGGTGTGCGGGGTGATGCCGGCCCGGGCGCGGTATGCGGCGACCAGCCGGGGCAGGGCGGCGCCGCGCGGGCGGCGGCCGGGCCGGATGTCGGCGGAGAGCGCCTTGACCTCCTGGATGTGGGCGTTGGGGTCGAGGGCGATGGCGGTGAGTTCGTTGGCGGCGTCCCCGGGCGAGCAGCCGTTGGGTCCCCAGTGGAACGGCAGTCCGATCTGGTGGACGGTGCGGCCCTGCACGGTCAGCGGTTTGATGCGTTCGGTGACCATCACCCGGGCCTCGATCGCGTTGCGGGCGGTGATGACGGTGGCCCAGCCGTGGTGTTCCAGGCCGCGTTCGGCGGCGAGTTGCGGGGAGACCTCGCAGAAGAACTCCGGCTGGAGTTCCGACAGGTAGGGCGACCAGCGGCTCATCCCGCCGGCCGTGAAGTGCTCGGTGAGCCGGTGGGTGGTGACCACGTACGGGTAGACCTCGGCGCCGGGTTCGGCTCCGCTGGGGTGGTAGTCGTTGCCGGGCCGCGGATACACCTGCCGGACCGGGGAGCGCTGCTGCCCGGGGTGGAGCGGGTTGCCGAACGGCGAGTCCTGCGGCTCGTAGTGGCTGGGCAGCGGGCCGTCGACCAGCCCGGCCGGGGCGTACAGCCACCCCTTGCCGTCGGCCTGCATGATGAACGGGTCGTCGCCGCGCAGCGCGTCGGGCCCCTCGGCGTCCTCGCCGGGTACGTGGCCGGGCGGCCGGTCGGGGATGAAGTCGGGGATGTCGTGGCCGGTCCAGCGTCCGGCGTCGGGGTCCCACCACACGTACGCCTTGCGTTCGCTCCAGGGGGTGCCGTCGGGGGCGGCGGAGGCGCGGTTGTACAGGATGCGGCGGTTGGCGGGCCAGGCCCAGGCCCATTCGGCGGCCACCCAGTCCTGCTGGGTGTGGGGTTTGCGGCGGGCTGCCTGGTTGACGCCGTCGGCGCCCACGCCGCAGTAGATCCAGCAGCCGCAGGAGGTGGTGCCGTCGTCCTTGAGCTGGGTGTAGGCGCTCAGCGGGGCGCCGTCGGGTCCGGTGCCGTTGATCTCGGCGAGCACGGCCTCGGCGGAGGGTTCGCGCAGCGGTCCGTGGACCGGGTAGTCCCAGGTCAGGTCGAGCAGCGGGCGGTCCATGGGGTCGGTGGAGCCGGCCAGCCTCGCCTTGATCCGGCGGCCGAGGTGGTACACGAACCACAGGTCGCTGCGGGCGTCGCCGTCCGGTTCCACAGCGGCGTGGTGCCACTGCACCCAGCGGTTGGTGTTGGTGAACGATCCGGACTTCTCGGTGTGGGAAGCGGCGGGGAAGAAGAAGACCTCGGTGGCGATCTCGTCGGTGGCCAGTTCCCCGGTGGCGATCTCCGGGCCGTCCTTCCACCAGGTGGCCGACTCGATCAGGGAGAAGTCACGGACCACCAGCCAGTCGAGGTTGGCCATCCCCAGGCGTTGCAGCCGGGTGTTGGCCGAGCCCACCGCGGGGTTCTCGCCCATCAGGAAGTATCCCTTGCAGACCCCTTCGAGCTGGGCGATCACGGTGTCGTAGGTGCTGTGCGAGCCGGTGAGCCGGGGCAGGTGGTCGAAGCAGTAGTCGTTGTCCGCGGTGGCCGCGTCGCCGAAGTACGCCTTGAGGAGGCTGACGAAGTAGGCCCGCATCTCGCCCCAGAAGCCCTTCTCGGTGCGGCTGGCCGCGATGAAGCTGTCGAGGTCCTGGTGGGCGTGGGCGTGCGGCATCGGCAGGTAGCCGGGGAGCAGGTTGAACAGGGTGGGGATGTCGCTGGAGCCCTGGATGCTGGCATGGCCGCGCAGCGCCTGGATGCCGCCGCCGGGGCGGCCGATGTTGCCGAGCAGCAGTTGGAGGATGGCGGCCGCGCGGATGTACTGGGCGCCGGTGGAGTGCTGGGTCCAGCCGACCGCGTAGACGAAGGCGCTGGTGCGGTCGGGGCCGGAGTTGGCGGTGAGCGCGTCGCACACCGTGCGGAACGTCTCCGGCGGCACTCCGCAGATGTCCTGGACCATCTCGGGGGTGTAGCGGGCGTAGTGGCGTTTGAGGATCTGGTAGACGCAGCGCGGGTGGCGCAGGGTCTCGTCGCGTTGGGCACGGGCGTCGGCGCGGGCGCCGCCGGAGCCGTGGGCTTCCGCGCCGCCGGCCGACTTGATGCCGCTGAGCCGCTCGCCTTCGGCCAACTCGTCGTAGAGCTGGTCGCGTTCGCCGGAGGCGGCCTGCACCTCGGCGCCCTGGTACTGCCAGGTGGTGGCGTCGTAGTGGCGGTGCTCGGCGTCGAGGCCGGAGAAGACACCGTCGAGGTCCTCGGTGTCCTGGAAGTCCTCGGCGACGATGGTGGCGGCGTTGGTGTAGGCGCGGACGTAACTGCGGAAGTCCTTGCCCTCGGTGAGCACGTGGTTGATGATCCCGCCGAGGAAGGCGACGTCGGTGCCGGCCCGGATGGGGACGTGCAGGTCGGCCAGGGCGCTGGTGCGGGTGTAGCGCGGGTCGACGTGGATGACGGTGGCGCCGCGGGCCTTGGCCTCCATCACCCACTGGAAGCCGACCGGGTGGGCCTCGGCGTAGTTGGAGCCCTGGATGACGATGCAGTCGGAGTTCTGCAGGTCCTGCATGAAGGTGGTGGCGCCGCCGCGGCCGAAGCTGGTGCCGAGGCCGGCCACCGTGGAGCTGTGGCAGACCCGGGCCTGGTTCTCCACCTGGACCACGCCGAGGCCGGTGAACAACTTCTTGATGAGGTAGTTCTCCTCGTTGTCCAAGGTGGCGCCGCCCAGGCTGGCGATGCCGAGGGTACGGGCCACCCGCATCCCGTCCTGTTCCCACTGCCAGGTGGCCCGCCGGGTGGCGAGGACGCGGTCGGCGACCATGTCGAGGGCGGTGTCGAGGTCGAGCGGTTCCCAGTCGCGGCCGTACGGGCGGCGGTACAGCACCTGGTGTTCGCGGGCCGGGCCGGTGGTGAGCTGGAGGGTGGCCGAGCCCTTGGGGCACAGCCGGCCGCGGCTGACCGGGGAGTCGGGGTCGCCCTCGATCTGCACCACCCGCTCGTCCTTGACGTACACGTTCTGTCCGCAGCCCACCGCGCAGTACGGGCAGACGGACTTGACCACCCGGTCGACGGTGGCGGTGCGCGCGGTGAGCCGTGCGGTGGTGGCCGAGCGGGCCGCGCTGCCCCTGCCCAGGCGGTCACCGCCGGTGAGTTGGCGGTAGGCGGGCCAGCGCTGGACGAGGTCGCGCAACGCCATCTGTCCTCCGTGAGCCGTCGTGGACGCCGTCGCACCGGCCCCCGCACGCCGTGGGCGGACGTGCGGGGGCCGGTGCCGACCGCAAGGCGGAGTGCCCCGTTCTCCCCTGCTTACCCCCTCCCGCGCGGTTCCGCCCGGCCGGCTGGGCCGAACCGGGGACGGGGCCGCTTCGACGAGCCGGGTGATTCATCCGGGTTTACGGTGACGTTGGCCGGTCACTCGAACAGCAGGCCCCGTCGAAGGGGCCGCCGGTCCGTTCCCGGACTCCTCGGGGCCCGTCAACGGCCCCCTCGGCGAAGGGACAGCGCCATGCCCGCGCTGACTGTGCTGATACCCCTGCTGCTGCCTGCCGCCCTGTTGGGCATGGTGCTGGCGCTGGGCAGGTTCGAGGAGGCGGTGCTGGCACCGCCCACCAGGGACGACGACACGGCGGAGCCGACGGCGGAGGCGGACGGGGAGTCCGCCTCCGCCGTCGGCGGACCGGAGTTGGAAGGCTCCGCCGTCACCTCGACGGAGTAACGCGACCGGTACGCACCGGCGCCGCGCGGAGGGGATCAGCCGCGCGGCGCCAGCCGGTCCAGGAGCGCGGCGGCCTCGGCGGGCCGGATCAGGAATCCGGCGTGGCCGCTGTCCAGGGAGTGGACGTCGAACGGGTTCTCCGGGACGCGCGCGTCGGCCTCCTCGATCAGCCGGTCCTGGAGGACGAGCGGTATCGACCGGTCCCGGGTCAGCCGGATGTAGCTGTGCGGCAGGCGGGCGAGTACGGCCGGGTCGACGCGGGAGGTGTCGGCGCTGAGGGCGAGCGACTCGTCGGGCTCCAGGGTGTTGAGGTAGCCGAGGAACTCCGCGTCGGTGGCCTCCGGGCAGAGCGCTTCCTTGAGGGTGGCCAGCAACACCGGGTCGGCGGTACGCCAGTTGAGGCGGATGACCCCGAGCGCGGCGGGGTCGCCGGCCAGCAGCGCCGCCGTCTCGTTGAGCTTGCTCGTCGCGTACTCGGACGAGCTGTGGTATTCGGCCACGGAGGCGGCCACCGGGCACCAGGCGGAGATGTAGACCAGCCGGGAGACCAGCTCCGGCACGGCGGCGGCCACCTGGCCGATGGTCAGCCCGCCGCCGCTGTGGCCGACGAGCACCACCGGGCCGTGCTCGGCCACCCGGCGCACCGCCGCCACGACGTGCGCGGCGTTGTCGGCGACGGTGACGCCGGCCACCCGGGCCGGTGCGGTGGCCAACGCGGCCGGGTCCTGCGGTGCCTGGTAGGCGGCCCAGAAGGCGGCATCGAAGCCGTGCCCCGGCAGGTCGACGGCGAGGGTGCGGTGTCCGCGCAGGGCCAGTTCGCGCTGGAGCGGGGACCAGGCGAAGGAGTTGCTGAAGGTGCCGTGCACGAAGACGAAGGTGGGTTGCATGGGGCAGAGCCTGCCAGCGGCCGGCGACCGCCCGCCACGCGATTCCGCTCACAACTGACACAACGTCAGCTCCGAGGGAGCCGGGTGGTCAGATCGCCTCGAAGTCACCGTGTCGTCCGGCGCCCTCGGCGAACCGCCGGGCGCCTTCCACCGCCTGCCCCAGCACCCGCTGCCCGCCCCGCAGTTCGGCCGCCATCGCCTCCTCCTCCGGCAGGCCCTGCTGGCCCAGGAGGGAATCGCGGTCGGCGCGCAGGCAGTCCTGGGGGAAGCGGGCCAGACCGGCCGCGAGCTGTTCCGCGGCGGCACGTGAAGTCCCGGGTGGCACAACGCGGTTGACCAGCCCGATGGAGAGCGCCTCGGCCGCGTCCACCGGGCGTCCGGTCAGCACCAGGTCCATCGCCCGGCCCAGTCCGATCAGCCGGGGCAGCCGCACCGTACCGCCGTCGATCAGCGGCACCCCCCACCGGCGGCAGAACACCCCGAGGACGGCGTCCTCCTCGGCCACCCGCAGATCACACCAGAGCGCCAGCTCCAGACCGCCGGCCACCGCGTACCCGGCGATGGCGGCGATCACCGGCTTGGCCGTCCGCAGCCGGGTCGGGCCCATCGGCCCGTCGCCGTCCGGGGCGACCCGGTTGCCGTGCGCGGTGCCCACCGCCGTCAGGTCGGCGCCGGAGCAGAACGTGCCGCCCGCGCCCCACAGCACGGCCGCCCTCGCCTCGTCGTCGGCGTCGAACGCGCGGAAGGCGTCGGCGAGTTGGGCCGCGGTGGCCCCGTCCACGGCGTTGCGGCGTTCCGGCCGGTCCAGCACGACCGTGGTGACCGGACCTCGCCGTTCCACACGTACACCCATCGGCCCGGGACACCCTTCCGCCGCGGCCCCGCCGCCGGTCCGGCCGGGCGTTCCGGCGATGGCTACCCCGTCCGGCGCCACCCGCCGCACCGGACCGGATGCCGTGACACGGTCATCACAAAACCCGCATACGATCACCACATGTCCGAGTCCGTGGAGATCCCTGCCGACCTGATCGCGTTGGAGCGCGCACGGCACGAGGCGCTGGCGGCGCTCGGCGGGCCCGACGTGGGGCCGCCGCGGGAGTGGTCGGCGCGGCAGCGCGCCGAGTGGGAGCAGCGCTGGGAGGCGTACCGGCGGGCGGCGCACGCGGTCAACAGCCATCCGGTGATCCGGCACGCGGTGGCCACCCGCACCTACCGCGAGACCCGGCGCGCCCTGACCCGGGCGGTCCACCCCCTCGGCGACGGCGAGGAATGACGCGCGGACGCCGGACGGGACGGCGGGCTCAGGAACCGTCGCGGGGCGCCGGGGACGGGGCGGCGGGCCCGTCCGGGGCGGCCCCCTGGGCGCCTGCCGGGCGCGTGCCGCCGTCGAAGCGGTCGATGAACAGGGCGAGCAGTCCGCTGATGCGCCGATCGGCCTCGTTGGGGTGCCGGAACCGGCTGTCGGTGTTGACCGTGTACCGGTTGCGACGGCCCACCCGGGTACGCGTCAGATAACCCGCCGCCTCCAGGTCGGAGACGATGCCCTGGGCGGCGCGTTCGGTGATCCGGGCGGTGGCGGCCACGTCCCGCAGCCGCACCTCGGGGTCCTTGGCGATCTCCAGCAGCACGCGCGCGTGGCTGGTCAGAAAGGTCCACCGGCCGCTACGTCCGTCTGCGGAATCGCTCATGGACCCATCGTACGGAGCGGCCTCCGCCCCGCGTCCGCTCCGGGCACCGCGAATGTGCCGGATGTCACCGCAAGTCCGGGGTTTCCCAAGGGGGTTGGCGTCGCACTCATGGGCCATGGATTACCCGTTGCTTTATTAACGAAACATTCTTCGTATGTCCGTTGACAGCGACCGCCCGCGGGGGGACGATCGACGGGTACCCGCCTTCGGAATGCAGGGAGGTACACGCGGCGGTCGTCCGATGACCGCCACGCCGGCAGGCGTCAGGTGCCCGCCCGCGGGGATACCGCGGTTCACTTCCGGAGGCGTAGGAGATGCCCAGCCCCCCGATCATCGTCCGCTCCACCGTCGCCGACCGCGCCGCCGTGATCTCGGTCGCCGGTGAACTCGACATGGAGACCGCGCCGGAGCTGCGACTCGCCGTCTCCGCCTGCCTCCAGCAGGGCCCGCGGAGCCTGTCCATCGACCTCAGCCGCGTCTCGTTCTGCGACTGCTCCGGGCTCAACGCGCTGCTGCGTGCCCGGCGGCTGACCGCCGAGGCCGGGGTGCGGCTGCGGCTGCTCTGCCCGCGTCCTCAGTTGCTGGCGCTGCTCGCCAACTCCGACACCGCCCACTGCTTCACCATCACCCGGCCCGGCGCGCTGCCCTCGCTCGGCCATCTGGTGCGTCCCGCCCATCCGCCACTGCAACGCCGCGCCGGCTGACCCGTGCCCGTGGGATTCTTTCGCGGTGGACCACGACACCGGTAACGCCCCCTCCCCGGGACACGACGAGCCGCACGGCGGTGCCCTGGGCGCACGGCTGAACTGGCTGCGGGCCGCCGTCCTCGGCGCCAACGACGGGGTGGTCTCCACCGCCGGCCTCGTCGTCGGCGTGGCCGGGGCCACCACATCCCGGGCCGCGCTGCTGACCGCGGGGCTCGCCGGACTGCTGGCCGGTTCGCTCTCCATGGCGGTGGGCGAGTACGTCTCGGTGAGCACCCAGCGCGACTCGGAACGGGCCGCGCTCGCCACCGAACGCCGCGAACTGGCCGCCCAGCCCGGCGCCGAACTCGCCGAACTGACCCGGCTCCTCCAGGGGCGCGGGCTCACCCCGGAACTCGCCGCCGAGGTCGCCCGGCAACTCACCGCCCGCGACGCGCTCGCCGCCCACGCCCGCGTCGAGCTCGGCATCGACCCGGAGGACCTGACCAACCCCTGGCAAGCCGCCGCGGCCAGCTTCGCCGCCTTCACCACCGGCGCCCTGCTGCCCCTGCTCGCCATCGTCCTGCCGCCGCCCGCCTCCCGCCTCGCCGTCACCGTCGTCGCCGTCCTGTCCGCCCTCGTCCTGTGCGGCTGGGTGAGCGCCCGACTCGGCACCGCCCCGGTCCGCCCCGCCGTCCTCCGCAACGCCCTCGGCGGCGCCGTCGCGATGGGCGTCACCTACTCGGTCGGCACGCTGCTGGGCGCGGCAGGCGTGTGAGGGCCCGGCCGCCGCCGGCCGCGCCACGACGGGGCGTACGGCTCCGGGTACGGCAACGTCAGCCGGACGCCGCACCACGGGCTCGGCGGGACTCGCCTCGGGCGGCGCCTATGCCGGCGGTGACCACCAGGGCGGTGCCGGCGAGTTGGAGGGGGGCCGGGGTCTGGCCGACGATGAGGAGGGCGGCGGCCATGGAGATGGCGGGCTCCAGGCCGGCCAGGGTGCCGTAGGCGGTGCGGCCGACGCGTTGCAGCGCCCGCATCTCCAGGAGGAACGGCACGAGCGGCATCAGCAGGGCGATGCCGGCGCCGGCCGCCAGCACCGTCCAGCGCGGTCCGCCGGCGGCGGCCACGTCCGGCACACCGAACGGCGCCGTGCACACCGCCGCCACCGTCAACGACACCGCCAGCCCGTGCGCCGGCTCGGCGAACCGGCTGCCCACGGCCTGCGTACCGATGACGTACAACGCCCAGCACGCGCCCGCGCCGAGCCCGAAGAGGACCCCGGCGAGGTCGGCGCCGCCCGCCGCCCACGGCGAGGTGAGCAGCACCACCCCGCCCCCGGCCAGCAGCAGCCAGGCCAGCTCGGCGCGGCGGCGCAGCGAGGCCACCGCCACCCCGAGCGGCCCGAGGAACTCCAGCGCGGTCGCGGTGCCCAGCGGCAGCCGCGCGGCGGACTCGGCGAACAGCAGCATCATCCCGGAGCTGACCGCGCCCAGCCCGACGGCGGCGGCCAGGTCCCGCCGGGGCGCCGCGCGCAGCACCGGCCACAACGACCGGCCGGTGGCCGCCAGCAGGAAGAGCGCCGCCCAGCTCAGCCGCAGCCAGGTGGTCCCGGCCGGACCGGCGACGCCGAACATCTCGGTGGCCAGCGCGCTGCCGATGTGCAGCGTGACCATCGAACCGAGCAGCAGCACGGGCCCGGGCAGCCGGCGGCGTTCCCCGGCGGGGCCGGCCCGGCCGGTCGAGGAAGCCGGCACGAGGACGGGTCCGGCCTGGTCAGGGGTGCTGGAGCAGGGTGTCGTCGCGGTCACCGGGCCATTGCACCGGGCCCGGTCCGTTTCTGTCCACGGGCCATTGGTGGACGGAACGTTTACCATCGGTGGATGGTTGCGGGAGCGTCGGGGAATCTGCCCGATCTGTTGCGGTTGCGGCTCCTGCTGGAGCTGAGCCGGGTGGGCACGATGGCGGAGGTGGCGCGGCGTACCGGTTACGGCACCTCGGCGGTCTCCAAGCACCTGGCCGTGCTGGAGCAGGAGGTCGGGGTGCGGTTGTTGACCCCGGCGGGGCGGCGGGTGCAGCTGACGCCGGCGGGTGAGCGGCTGGCCGAGCACGCGGTGGGCATCCTGGCCCGCGTCGAGCAGGCCGCCGCGGAGTTGTGCGGGGAGTCGGAGCCGGTCGGGCGGGTGCGTCTGGCCTCGTTCTTCACCGCGATGGAGCCGGTGGTGCTGCCCGCGCTGGTGCGGTTGCGCGCCGAGTTCCCGAGGGTCGAGGCGGAGGTCTCCGAGCACGAGCCGGAGCAGACCGTCGAGCTGGTGCTGGCCGGCGACAGCGATCTGGGCGTCGTCTACGACTACAGCCTCGTCCCCCGCGAGCTGCCGCCCGGGCTGAGCGCCCGCCCCGTCGACGAGCAGCCGCTCTACCTCGCCGTCCCGGCCGGCCACCCGGATGCCGGGTGCCCCGCCGCCCTGGCCGACCTGCGGGCGCTGGCCGACTCCGGCTGGATCGCCAACTCCCGGGGCACCGACGACGACGAGCTGGTGCAGCGGGTCTGCGCGATGGCCGGCTTCGTCCCCCGGATAGCCCACCGGGTGGACAGCCTCCACCTGGTCAACAGCCTCACCGGGGCCGGTCTGGGGGTGGCGCTGCTGGCCGAGTCGGGGATCGAACGCCACCGTACCGACGTGGCCTTCCGCCGGCTGGACCCGCTGGCGGGGGTGCGCCGCAGCTCGGTGATCGCCCGGCGCGGCCGGTGGAGCTGGCCTCCCGTCGCGGCCGTCGCCCGGGCGCTGCTGGCGGCGGGCACCGCGGATCCGCCGGGGTGACGCGACGGGGCGGGCGCGGCGTGAGACGGTGGCGGAGGAAGCGAGCCGCACCCCGGGCGCCTTCGCCGGCCCCGGAGCACGGGAAGGTGGCGCCATGACCCGCACCCCGCAGGACGTGCTGGCGGCGGCCGTGCGAGGGCTCGCCCCGGACGAGGACGCCAACCGGCTGGTCCCCGAGTTCGCCGCCGGGCGCGCCCCGCTCGCCGCGCTGACCGCGTTCGCGCTGGAGCAGCGGCACATCATCACCGGCGACCGGCACGCCTTCCGCCACCTGGCGCGGGAGCGCACCGGCGAGCCGGCCGCCCGGGCGTTCTTCGCCGCGCTCGCCGAGGGTGAGGACCTCGCCCTGGACCACCTGGCCGCGCTGAGCGGCACCCTGGGGCTGGACCGGGCGGTGGCCGACGACTACGAGCCGCTGGCCGGCTGCCAGGCGTACCCGGCGTACACCGCCTGGCTGGCGCTGAACGCCGAGCCGGTGGACGTGGTCGTCGCGCTGAGCGCCAACTTCGCGGCCTGGGGCGGTTGTTGCGCCGCGATGGGCCGGGCGCTGCGGGCCCACTACGGCCTCCCCGACGGGGCGTGTGCCTTCTTCGACTTCTTCGCCCGCCCCGATCCCAGGCTGCGGGAGCGCTCACTGGCCGCGGTGGGCGAGGGACTGGCGGCCGGACGCCTGACCGGGGCGGCCCGGCGGTACGGGCGGCTGCTCCAGGAGTACGAGCTGATGTTCTGGAACACGCTGGCCGACCGGACGCTGTGAGCCGCGGGGCCGGGAGGTCACCGTTCCGCGGTGATGTCCGGCTCCTCGTCCTCCTCCTCGTCCGCCAGGTGCCCCGCGTCCAGCGCCGCCACGATCACCGCGTGCAGCGCCTCGGGGCCCTCCGGCGGCACGGTGAACGGGCTGCCCGCCAGCGTGAACCACTCGCCGCCGCCGAACCGGCGGCGCACCACGACCTTGGCCCGGCCGCTGGGCAGCACGCTGGTGGCGACCGTCAGCTCACCGGTCACCGTTCCGCCTTCGTACGTCATCGCCCCGCCCGGCCCCGTCGTCACGTCCGCGGTGAACCGGACGGACTCACGACCGCCGCTCGTCATGGCACCAGTGTGCAACGGCGGCGGCGCGCACCACCGGTGACAGTGCGCCGCGCGGGCGGCAGGTCACCGGGGCGGCCCACGGCGGCCACCCGTTCCCCCGCCGCCGGTCCCCCGGCCGGTCCACCCTGCGGACGCCACGGCACACCGTTGCCCGATGCAGCTATCGTGCCGGGATCGGTCGGGGAGCCGCCGGGCAGGGGAGGCACGGGCATGGACACGAGCACCGCGGAAGGCCGCGGGACGACGACGGTGGCGGCGCTGGACGGCGTCTGCGTGCGCCGTCTCACCACCGGCCAGGTGATCCTGGACGACGTCAGCTGGCGGGTGGGCGCCGGCGAGCACTGGGCGCTGCTGGGCGCCAACGGGGCGGGCAAGACCACGGTGCTGCGGCTGATCGGGGCGCTGATGCACCCCACCACCGGCACCGTGGAGGTGCTCGGCCACCGGCTCGGCCGGGTGGACGTCCGCGAGCTGCGCGCCGCGATCGGGCTGGTCTCCAGCGCCCAGAAGGTCCCGCTCGACGCCCCCGCCCGCACCGTCGTCCTCACCGGCGCCACCGGCACCGTGCAGCCGCTGTGGGGCAAGTACGACCAGGCGGTACGGGACCGGGCGGAGGCGCTCCTGGCCGAGCTGGACTGCAAGGAACTGGCGGAGCGGCCGTTCGGCGTCTGCTCCGGCGGCCAGCGGGCCCGCGTGCTGATCGCCCGGGCGCTGATGGCCGATCCGTCGCTGTTGCTGCTGGACGAGCCGTTCAACGCCCTCGACCTGCCCTCGCGCGAGGACCTGATCGACGCGATGCACCGGCTGGCGACGGTCCGCCCCCGGCTCGCGACCGTCACCGTCACCCACCACCTCGAAGAGCTCTCCCCCGCCATCGGCCACGCCCTGCTCCTGAAGGAGGGCCGCGTCCAGGCCCTCGGCCCGGTGGCACAGGTCCTCACCGGCGAGGCCCTGTCCGCCTGCTTCGGCCGGCCCATCGACGTCTCCCACCACGACGGCCGCTGGCTCGCCCGCTCCGCCCGAAGGTGACGGTTCGCCACTTCGTCCTCGCCGAGATCGCCGTCGGCACCGGCTGCGCGCCGTGGTGCGTTGCGCCGGACGGGGGAGACGGTCCGGCGGGTCGGCGGGGGCGGCGCGGCGGCACCGGGGCGGGCATAAGCTGAATGCGGTCCTCCGCATGGACCGTGCCAGTCCTTTTGCCGTGCGGGCGGGAGTTGCGACGTGTCCGGAATGCCGAAGGGGTGCGTCTCCGGTGCCCCGTGCTGGGTCAGTCTGCTGGCCCGTGACCTCGAGGAAGCCGCGAAGTTCTACGGGCCGCTGCTGGAGTGGCGGTTCGAGGAGGGGCCGGAGGGCGGGGGGCCCTATCTGCGTGCCTTCAGCGGTGACCGGGAGATCGCGGGCATCGGCGGGGTGGCGCGGCGCTGGGCGGCGCCGGTGAGCTGGACGACGTACTTCGGTACCGAGAGCGCCGACGCCGCGGCGGCGGCGGTGCGGGAGCGGGGCGGCACGGTGGCGGTGGGGCCGCTGGAGTTCGGCGCCGGGCGGATGGCGCTCGCCGCCGACCCGGCCGGGGCCGCGTTCGGGCTGTGGGAGGGGCCGCAGCACACCCACGGCCCCGACGCGCCGGTGGGCGCCCCGGTCTGGATCGAGCTGCGGACCCGGGACGCCTTCGAGTCCGCCCTCTTCTACGGCCAGGTCTTCGCCTGGGACAAGGCGGATCCCGAGCGGTACGAGGTGATCTACGAGCACGACCGGGTGGTGCTGCGGGTGGACGGCCACAGCGCGGCGGCGCTGCGCGGCGGCGGCTACGAGGGCTCGGCCGACCCCCGGGTGCGGCCGCGCTGGCACGTGTTCTTCTCGGTGGCCGACGTGGACGCCACGGTGGCCCGGGCCCGGACGCTGGGCGGGGAGGTCACCGGCGAGCCGGAGGACTCCGCCTACGGGCGGGTGGCCGGGCTGCGCGACCCCGAAGGCGGGCTCTTCTCCATCATCAGCCAGCACGAGTGACCCTCACCCGGTGGGGAAGTACCGGGTGAAGGGCTCCGCGTCCACCCCCAGTACCCCGCCGAACGGCATGTCGAGCTGGTGGATCAGGAGCACCAGGAAGACGATGAAGCCGCTGAGCCCCATCACCATCACCAGGTGCGTGGCGCGGCGCTGGACGCCGAAGATGAACATGAAGCCCACGGTGAGCCCGCCGCCGATGAAGAGCCCGGCCCACAGCACCGGTGACAGGCTGCTCTGCGCGTCCGACTCGCGTCCCCGGCGGGCGTCGTCCAGCACCGACATCTGGGCCAGCGCCTCCTGGCCGGCGTTCTGCGCGGGGCCGGTCACCCCGGTCTTCTCGTAGGTGTCGCGCATCCGGTCCAGCAGGTGCCAGCCGGTGTCGCCGAGCGGTTCGCGGTGTGTCATCCGGGTCCACTCCGCCCCGGTGACCTGGTGGGCGTAGGCGGTGGCGGTCTGCCGCACCTGCGTCTCGGCGGACGGCGGCAGCGCGTCGGCCAGCAGGTAGACCTGGTGCAGCGCGCCGGCCTCGGACTGGACGTGGTTCTCGGCGCTGGAACGGGTGTCCCACACCGAGACCAGGGCGAGCCCGAGCACCAGGGCGTAGACCACGCCGATCATCATCGAGATGTACTCGGCCACGTCCTCGCGCGGCTCCTCGTCCGGGCCGGGCGGGAAGAAACGGTGTTTGACCAGCACGCAGACGGCGGCCAGCAGCGCGCCGCCGATCACGATGCCGAGCGTGGTGAGCAGGGGGAACACGGCGACTCCTGGACAGGCGGAGGGAACGGCCCACGGCGGGGCGCGCGACGGTCAGGAACGGCGGCCCTGGACGCGTGAGCCGGCCACGGCCGCGGCGACGGCGGCCGGCAGCAGGATCAGGAAGAGCACGTCGGCGGTGGGCAGGTCGGCGGAGAGCCCGGATGCGGGGCGCGGCATGCGCAGCGCCGCCGGCCGCGGCCCGGGACGCGGGCTCGGGTGCGGCCGGGGCGGCGGCACCCAGGGGGCGGGCGGCGCGAAGACGGCCGGGGCGGCGGGCGCGGGCGGCCTGGCGGGCGGCTGCGGCGCGGGCGGCGCCGGCGCCGGGGCCGGGCGCGGGCGGCTGCGGGGTGGGCGGCCGTGGGGTCGGCGGGGCCGGGTGGCGCGGCGGGGCCGCGCAGTCGGCGTCGGCCAGGGAGACCAGCCGGTGCAACGTTCCTTCGCCGCCGTGACGCACCACCGCGACCGCGCCGGAGACGTCCACCCGCAGCAGCGGCGCGCAGACCACGACCTTCACCTCGGCCCGGCAGCCGGCGATCCCGGCCCCGGACCACAGCCCGGCCAGACAGTGGATCCCCCCCTGGCCCGTGGTGGCCGCCGGGGAATCCGGGCGGCGACGCCCCGGGAACGCCGGGGAAGCGGGGGAACGGCGGCAACCGGTGTCCGATACCGGTGGAGCCGGGCGGCAGCCACCGGTGGCGGAACACGGACGGTAAGCGGTGATCCGTGTCCTGCGCCGCGGCCCGTTCGGCGTCGTCGCGCGACCGTCCGGCCGGCCACGGCGCCGGGGGCGCGGGCCAGGCGCCCGACAGCCGTCCGGTGGCCGCCCAGTGGGCCGCCGCGCGCGGCACCGGGGGCGGCCCACCGCGCGGTGGCGCCGCGTGGGCGGTCGCGGCGGGCGCCGCGGACGCGGCGAGGAAGACCGCGGTGAGCAGCAGCGCCGACGGGCGCCGCCGCGCCGCGCTCTCCCCCGCGTCCTCCCCGGCCGGCCCCGGGGGCCGGCCGGGAGACGGCTTACGGCCATGGCGTGAACAGCGCACTGGGCACCGCCCTTCCGCACGTGCCTGGCGGCGGCACGGACGCCGCCGTACCGCTCCCCTCCTCCGCGGGCCCGTCCGGTGACGGCGGACCCGCTGGGGACCAGGCTGTCCCTCCGGCGGCCCCGGCAGACCGAACCCCACGCAGATTCACGCGATCGGCGGTTTTCCGGCCAGGGAGGTTTGAAGTACGCGGCACGACGAAGCGACGCGGAACGTGGAAGACCCCGGTCAGGACGGGGGGGACCTGACCGGGGCCGACTGGGGGCGGGCGGCGGAACGGGGCACCGGACGGTGCGGGCCTCCGTCGGCCAACCACGCATCGCTAGTTTAACCCAAAACCACCATGCCCTCTCCGCAGGCCCGGCCCGAGGCGCCCACGGCCGCGCCACGACGCCGGTCGGCCGGGCCCCGGGGCGTCCGCCGCCACCTGGCTGACCGGGTCACCGGCACGGCGTTCGCGTCGCGGGAAACGGGTACCCGCATTGCCGCGGGCGGCCACCGCCGTCCGCCGCGGACACGCAAGGAAAGGGCGGTTTCCCCCACATGGCGGAGTTCCTGACCGACATCGAGACGATCCGGGCCCGCGCCCGCCAGGAGATCGACAAGGGCCCGGTGACCGACGCCTACGGCGCCGATCTGGGCCGGGTGCTCCAGGTGCTCAACGAGGCGCTGGCCACCGAGATCGTCTGCACCCTGCGCTATAAGCGCCACTACTTCACGGCCACCGGGCTCTTCTCCGAGCCGGTCGCCGCCGAGTTCCTGGAGCACGCGCGGGAGGAGCAGGAGCACGCCGACCGGTTCGCCGGACGCATCGTGCAGCTCGGCGGCGAACCGGACTTCGACCCCGACACGCTCACCGGCCGGGCCCACGCCCAGTACGACGCCAGCGGCGACCTGGTGGCGATGATCAAGGAGGACCTGATCGCCGAGCGGGTGGCGATCGCCGCGTACACGGAGATCGCCCAGTGGCTCGGCGACAAGGACCCGACCACCCGCCGGGTCTTCGAGGACGTGCTGGCGCAGGAGGAGGAGCACGCCGACGACATGCGCGGACTGCTCGAACGCCTCCCCCAGGAACGGCCCGGCCCGGCGTCCTGAACCCCGACCGCCCGCGAGATCCGGAAGGCAGCACCATGAGCGACATCCCCTCCGCCGAACTGGACACGCTGTGGGACGAGTTCCACCGGGTGGTCAACATGACCTCCCAGGAACTGAGCGACTGGCTCAGGACCCGTTCGGCCGACGAGTCCGGCGAGGCGCTGCCGGACGAGGCCGGCACCGAGCGCGGCCGGCGCGTCCTGGCCATCCTCGGCAAGCGCAAGCGCGATGTCACCGGCGACGACGTGGAGACCATGCGCCGGGTCGTCGACGTGGTCACCACCGAGCGCCGCCAGGACCTGGAGCCCACCGCCGGCCAGAGCAACTGGCGGCACCGGCTGATGACCATCGGCCACGATCCGCTCAAGCCCGCCTGACCGGGAAGGCGGTGCACGGCGATGGCGGTTTCGCAACGGCAGCGTGAGACGGTCCGCGCGCTCCTGGACGAGCACGGGCGGACGTACGCCGAGGAGGCGGGGATCCACCTCAAGGACACCCCGCAGCCGCTGTACCAGCTGGTGGTCCTGGCCACCCTGCTCAGCGCCCGCATCAAAGCGCAGGTGGCCACGGCGGCGGCCCGGGCACTGTTCGAGGCCGGGCTGGGCGACCCGCGCCGCATGGCCGACGCCGACTGGCAGCGGCGGGTGGACGCGCTCGGCGAGGGCCACTACCGGCGCTACGACGAACGCACCGCCACCCAGCTCGGCGAGGGCGCCGCGCTCCTCCTCGACCGCTACGGCGGCGATGTGCGCCGGATGCGGCAGGCGAGCGACGGCGACCCGGACGCGCTGCGGCGGTCGCTGCGCGAGGTGCCCGGCATCGGACCGGTGGGCGCCGACATCTTCATCCGCGAAGCGCAGTCGCTGTGGCCGGAGTTCGGCCCGTTCTTCGACGACAAGGCGGTCAGGGGCGCCGGGCGCGTCGGGCTGCCCACCTCGCCGGAGGAGCTTGCCCACCTCGCCGGACGGGAGCGGTGGGCCGCGCTCGCCGCCGCGCTGGTGCGTTCCGCGCTCGACAAGGACGTGGCCGAGGAGGTCGGCGAAAGCGCCGGTCACCGCTGACCGGCCGGCCGGCCCCCGGCATGCTCAGGCGTTAGGGAGGAACGGTGCTCGAAGCCGAGGACATCCGCCAGTGGCGGGGCCGTGACGTGGTCGACACCGACGGCCACCGGATCGGTTCGCTGGAGTCGGTGTACGTGGACACCGCGACCGACCGGCCGGCCTTCGCCGCGGTCACCGTGGGGCTGCCGACCCGCCGCCGGCTGGTCTTCGTCCCGCTGGCCGGCGCCACGGTGACCCCGGACCATCTGCGGGTGGGGTATCCGCGCGGCCGGGTGAAGAAGGCGCCGTCGATCGCGACCGACGGCGAGCTGACCGCCGAGGCCGAACCGGAGGTCTTCGCCCACTACGAGCTGCCGTTCGAGCCGGGCAGCGGCGGGGAACGGCGGCTGGCCCGCCGCTGACCCGTACCGACCCGGCACCCGACGTCTTCCCCGCACCGACCGACGCCGTACGGAGGCATCATGGTCCCCCTTCTGCTTCTTCTGATCATCGTCGCCATCGCCCTGGGCATCATCGGGGCGGTGGTCAAGGGGCTGCTCTACCTGCTGGTCATCGGGGTGGTGGTCTTCCTGCTGAGCCTGATCCTCTTCGGGCTGCGGCTGGGCCGCCGGATGGGCCGGGGCCGGGCCCGCTGAGCGCGGCCGGGCGGCCCGGGGCCGGCGGTCAGCGTGCCGCCGTCTCCGGCCGCCGCTCCGGCACGCTCCCGGCCACCGTCCGCGACGTACGCCCCGCGCCGGCCCGCCGGTCCAGGGTTACCGAGACCGCCGCGGTGGCCAGCGCCCCGGCCCCCAGCACCGCGCTGACCACGGCCACCGAGGGGTAGCCCCAGCCCGCCCCGATGGCGACGCCGCCCAGCCACGGGCCCACCGTGTTGCCCACGTTGAACGCGGCGGTGCTCACCGCCCCGGCGAGCGTGGGCGCCTCTGCGGCCAGCGAGAACACCCGGGCGTTGAGCGCGGGGTTGACGGCGAACCCCACCAGTCCCAGCGCGGCGGTGACGACCACGGTGACCACCGCCTGGTGCGCGGTGAACGCCAGCGTCACGCAGACGGCGACCATGGCGGCGAGTCCGGCGGTGAGCGTGGCGGTGGGACGGGAGTCGGCGAACCGGCCGCCGACCGTCAGCCCGATCACCGCGCCGACCCCGAAGAGGGTGAGCACCGCGGGCACCCAGCCCTCGGCCAGTCCGCCGGCCCGGGTGAGCAGGGCGGCCAGGTAGCTGAAGGTGCAGAAGAGCGCGCCCTGGGTCAGCGCGGTGGTGCCGTAGGCGACCCAGATCCGGGGCCGGCCCAGGGCCCGCAGCTCACCGGCGATGGCACGTGGCTGCTCGGTGCGGCCGGTCGCGGAACGCAGCGTGAACAGCAGCCCGATCGTGGCCAGTACGCACAGCACGGCCACCGCCCAGAAGGCCGCCCGCCAGCCCGCGTGCTGGCCCAGCAGGGCACCGGCCGGCACCCCCACCACGTTGGCGACCGCCAGTCCGCCGACCACCACGGCGAGCGCCCTGGCCCGCGAGTCGGAAGGCACCAGCTCCACCGCGGTGGCGGCGGCCACCGCCCAGAACCCCGCGTACGCCAGCGCCCCGACGACCCGGGTGGCGAAGAGCGCCCCGTACCCGGGGGCGAGCGCCCCGGCGACCTGGTCGGCGGCGAAGACCACCAGGAACGCCAGGAGCGCGGTGCGCCGTGGCCACCGCAGGGTGAGCACGGCCAGCAGCGGCGCGCCCACCACCATGCCGACCGCGAAGGCCGACACCAGCAGTCCGGCGTCCGGGATGCTCACCCCCAGGTCACCGGCGATCTGCGGCAGCAGCCCGGACAGCATGAACTCCGACGTCCCCTGGGCGAAGATGCTCAGGCCCAGGACGTAGACGACCAACGGCACGGCAGACCCTCCCGGGCGGCCGGCCGCGGACGCGGGGCCACCCCGTACTCGTATTGGACAGATCGATTCAAAACATGGGCACGGCAAAGGCCGGCACCCCGGCGGGGTGGCGGCTCACAGGGCGGCGAGCGCGGTGGCGGCCGCCCCTTCCAGTGCCTCGCGGGGCGCGCCGCCACGGGCCAGCACGCGCATGCCGCTAACCGTGGCGACCACGAAGTGGGCCAGGTCGCGCGGCGACTTGGCGGGGTCGATCTCCCCGGCCGCCTGGCCGGCCGCGAACACGCCGGTCAGCAGGGCGAGCCGGCGGTCGAGGTCACGGGCGAGGAGTTCGGAGACCTCGGGGTCGCGTCCGCCCAGCTCCACCATGGAGTTGACGACGAAACAGCCCGGCACCCCGGGGTCCTCCACCTCGCGGGCGGTGTCGTACTCGTCGGAGACCACCTGCCCGAACAGGGCGCCGATCCGCTCGCGGACGCGTCCGGCGCCCTCCAACACGGCGGCCTGGCGCGCGAAGACCCGTTCGGTGTAGCGGCGCAAGGCCCGGCAGTAGAGGTCGCGTTTGCTGGAGAAGGTGTTGTAGACGCTGCTGCGGCCCAGCCCGGTGGCCTCGCACAGGTCGTGCGTCGAGGTCGCCTCGTAGCCGGCGGCCCAGAAGGCGCGCATCGCCGCCTCGACCGCCCCGTCCTCGTCGAACTGCCGGGGTCGTCCCATGTCCGGGAGCCTATGCGTTTTGGACCGAGCGATGCAATACCGTTCGGGGGCGCCCGGGAAGGCGGGCGCCCCCGCGGGCGGTCAGTGGTCGATGGAGTAACTGTCGCCGTAGACCTTCCACTTCAGCGGCGGGTCCAGGTCGAGGTTGCCGTTGCGCAGGAAGACCCGCTGCTCGGTGTCGACCCGGCTGGTGTCGCTGTGCGCCTCCTCGTCCTTCATCGCCACCTTGCGGGCGTCGAGGAACGCGTTGAGGTAGGCGGTCTCGTCGCCGCCCTGGGACGGCGGCTTCGCCTTCTTCAGCGCGTTCCTGCGGATCGAGCCGAAGCTGTCCTTGTCGTCGCCGTTGCCGTGCATGACGATCGCGTCGTAGTAGATGAACTGGCCCAGCGTGCGCACCCCGTCCGCCTTGGCCCGGGCGACCGCGGGGTCGAAGTAGACGCGGTCGCGCTCCTCGTCCTGGGCGGCCTGGAAGACCTTGTCCTGGGCGGCCTTCTTCCAGGCGTTGACGAACGGGGTGCCGAGCCCGGCGTGCGAGTCGGTGCCGTTGACCTTGCGCAGCGCGGGGAGGAACGGGGCCAGCGGGTTGCCCGGTTCCCGCTTGGTGTAGTACTCGACGAGGTCGAGCATGTCGCCGGTACCGGAGCAGAAGCCGATGATGCCGGCGGTGTAGCCGCGGCCGTCGCCGATGTCCTCGATGTACTTGTACTGGGCCTTCCAGTCGAGGCTGGAGTTCTCCGCGCTGGAGACCAGCTCCATGGCGATCTCCTTCTTGCGCGGGTCGTCCAGTCCGGCGCCGGCGGCCACGGCGTGCGCGGCCGCGGCGGTCGACGCCGGCCGCGCGGTGTCGCCGGTCGCCGCGAACGCGGTCGGTACGGCGCCCGCCGCGATCACCCCGCCGGCGACCAGCAGGGCGATACGTCCCCGGGAGCGTAATGCGCGGTGTCGGTGCACTTGCCTCTCCGTTTCCGGCCGTGGGCGGCCATGGTTCGGGCTGGGCAGCGGAGCCGAACCAAGTTAGTAAAGTTTCCTAACTTGACGGCTGCCGTGAATTGAAGCACCGCGCGGCGCGTACGCCAAGGGGGGCGGCGGCGGTTCGGCCCCGCCGTCGCCCCCCCCGTGCCGCGTTCTCAGCCGGCCTGCGCCCCGGCCCCCTTCCAGTCCATCAGCTGCACGATCACCCCGTTGGGGTCGCGCACCTGGAAGGCGCGTTCACCCCATTCCTCCTCGGTCGGCTCCATGGTGACGGGCACGCCTTCGGCACGGAGCCGGGCGAGTTCGCCTTCGAGGTCGTCCACCGTGAAGGCGAGGATCAGCCCGGCCGCGTGGACGTCCCGCTGGTCGGCCGGGAGGGTCTCCAGCCCGCACCGCAGGAAGACCACGTCGAACCCGAGCCCGTCCCGCGCCAGCGAGGCGAACCCGTCGGCCGCCATCTCCTCCCGGAACCCGAAGTGCTCCACCAGGAAGGCGCTGGAGGCGGCGACGTCCGCCACGTTCAACGACACCGCGCTCGCGGATATCCGCACGAAGACTCCTCGTGGTCGGTCCCAGTAACGCTGTACAACGTACTCTGTACGAGGTACAGAGTACAAGGGGCGGCCATCCGCCGACCCGGGCCCGCGCCCGGTGCGAGAAGATCTCCCCGTGACCAGCCGACGACCCGCCGCCCACGACCCCGCCCGCACCCTGCAACTGCTGTGGCGTCAGCCCACCTCCGACCGCCGGCGCGGACCGCGCCCGGGGCTGAGCATCGACGCGGTGGTGGACGCGGCGACCGCGATCGCCGACGCGGAGGGGCTCGCGGCGGTCACCATGCGCAAGGTGGCCCAGGCGCTCGGCGTGGTCCCGATGACGCTCTACACCTATGTGCCGGGCAAGGCCGAGCTGCTGGAGCTGATGCTGGACGCCGCGTACGGGCGGATGGCCCGCACCGACACCACCGGCCGGCCGTGGCGGGAACGGGTGGCCGCGGTGGCGGAGGAGAACCGGGCGCTCTACCGGCGGCATCCCTGGGCCGCGGCGGTCTCCACCAGCCGTCCGCCGCTGGGCCCGGGGCAGATGGCCAAGTACGAGCACGAGTTGTCGGCGCTCGACGGGCTCGGCCTCGACGACGTCACCATGGACGACTGCCTGGCGTATCTGCTCGCGTTCGTGCAGGCATGCGCCCGCGCGGACGCCGAGGCGCGGGCGGTGCGGCAGGAGAGCGCCATGGACGACGAGGAGTGGTGGGCGGTCAACGGGCCGCTGTTCGCCCGGGTCTTCGACGAACGGGCCTATCCGCTGGCGGCCCGGGTCGGCGCCGCGGCCGGCGCCGCGCACGGCAGCGCCTACAACCCCGATCACGCCTACGCCTTCGGACTGGAACGCGTGCTGGACGCGCTCGCCGCCCTCATCGACCCCAACACCGTTGGGAAGAGCGCGCGTTGACGACGGCGCGATGACGCGCGGCGGCCCGGCCAGGTCGCCGCGAAGATGACGCATTGCCCGATTTCAATCGTCTTCGGGGGGCGATTCACCTCTTGTTGCGAACTGGTGACATGGAACGCCGCAACGCGTCCGACGGTCAGCTTGTCTATGGAGACGACATCACGGCAATCAGCCGAATCCCGGCGCGGTGGCCGTGACCCCGATGGTCCTTCGTCGAAAGGGACTCAGATGAACGCCACGAAGCGCTCCGCCACCCGCCTCGCCGCCGCCGGCGTGCTCGGCGCCACCGCGGTGCTGCTGGCGGCCACCACCGCCTCCGCGGCCGGCCCCGCCGTCCCCGTCCCGTCCGCCGCTCCGGCCGCCCGGGCCGCCGTCTCCGTACCGGCCACCATCACCGCCCATGCCTCGGTCGGCACGGTGCGGGCGTGGCAGGAGTTCCGCGTCACCGGCAAGACCACCGGGCTGCGGCCGGGCGCCTCGATCACCCTTCAGCAGAAGCAGCGGGGCCGCTGGGTCTCGCTGCCCGCGAGCGCCCCCGTCCACCGCGACGGGACGTACTCCCTTCGGGTGAAGCTGGGCCTTCGCGGGGTGAACCAGCTGCGGATCGTCAGCGGCTCCACGGCCTCCCCGGTCTTCCAGGTCACCGTGGGCTGACGCGAGAAGCCGGGGTCACCGCGGCCGGCCGGTCACGGCCCGGCCGGGCGGCCCCGGCGGCGCCCGGCCGGGTCAGCGGCCGGTCACCGCGCGCAAGGACTCCTTGAGCGACCCCATGGTGGCCAGCACGGCGGTGGGCTCGTAGCCGCAGTGCGCCATGCAGTTGTCGCACCGCGGGTCCCTGCCGCGCCCGTACTTGTCCCACTCGGTGGTCTCCAGCAGCTCCTTGTAGGTGGCCGCGTAACCGTCGGACATCAGGTAGCAGGGGCGCTGCCAGCCGAAGAGGGAGTACGAGGGGATCGCCCAGGGGGTGCACTCGAAGTCGGTGCGGCCCTCCAGGAAGTCCAGGTACAGCTCGGAGTGGTTCAGCCGCCACTTGCGGCGGCGGCCCTCGGAGAACGCCTTCCGGAACAGCTGCCGGGTCTGCTCGACGCCGAGGAAACGTTCCTGGTCGGGGGCCTTCTCGTAGGCGTAGCCGGGCGAGATCTCCATGCGGTCGACCTTCAGTTCGTCGTTGAGGTAGTCCAGCACCTCGATGACGTCCTGGGGGCTGTCGTTGTTGAAGAAGGTCGAGTTGGTGTAGACCGCGAACCCGGCCGCCTTGGCCTGGCGGATCGCCTCGATGGCGTCGTCGAAGACACCTTCCTTGCTCACCGACTCGTCGTGCCGCTCGCGCAGCCCGTCGATGTGGACCATCCAGGCGAAATTGCGGTGCGGGGTGAACTTGTGCAAGTGCTTCGGCAGCAGCACGGCGTTGGTGCACAGCACCACGAACTTGCCGCGGTCGAGCAGTTCCCGCGTCATCAGGTGGATCTGGGGGTGCATCAGCGGCTCACCGCCGGCCAGCGAGACCATCGGCGCGCCGCACTCCTCGACGGCGCCGATGACCTGCTGGACCGGCATACGCTGCTTGAGCACACCGGCCGGGTGCTGGATCTTGCCGCAGCCGTTGCACTTGAGATTGCACGCGAACAGCGGTTCCACCTCGACGATGAGCGGGAACTTCTCGCGCCGCAACAGCTTCTGCTTCAGCAGGTAACCGCCCATTTTGACGGTGAGGTTGAGCGGGAGTCCCATGGTCGATGTCTCCGTTCCCGAGCCCTTCGTTTCCGGTGCCGTGCGGCGGTAACCCGTGGCACGGACCCCGGCCTCCCTTCCAACATACAGTCTGTATGGAACAGGATGTATGTATGACCGTGCCACACTTGCCCAGCAGCCGCCGCGCCGAACATGTGACCGACACCCGCCGGGCCCTGCTCTCGGCGGCCCGACGCCTCTTCGCCGACCGCGGCTACGCGGCCACCGGCACCGAGGACATCGTCACCGCGGCCCGGGTCACCCGCGGTGCGCTCTACCACCACTTCCGCGACAAGGCCGACCTGTTCCGCGCGGTGATGGCCGAATGCGCGCAGGAGATGGCCGAGCGCCTGGTCGAGCAGGAGGTGCGGCGCGCCGAGGAGCACCCCGGCGACGCCTGGCAGCTGCTGCGCACCGGCTTCCAGTCGTTCCTGGACGCGTGCACCGACCCCGACTTCCAGCGGATCGTGCTGATCGAGGGGCCCGCCGTGCTGGGCCACAGCGCCTGGGACGCGCTGGTCGAACGGCACGGCTACGGGCTGCTCGCCGAGGCGCTGACCGAGGCGATCGCGGAGGGCCGGGTCGACCCGCTGCCGGTGCGCCCGCTGACCCGGATGCTGGCCGCGCTGATCTCCGAGGCCAGCTTGTACATCGCCCGGGCCGACGACCACGAGGAGGCCCGCCGGGAAGCCGGCGCCGTACTCGACCGCCTCCTGACCGGCCTGACCGCCCGCCAGCCCGCGTCGTAGCCTGCGGCAGGGCCCGCTGCCTCCGCCCGGGCGCGGCCGTCCCGAAGGCGTACCGCGCCGTCAGCCGCGGTACGCCTCCAGCAGGCGCAGCCACACCTCGCTGATGGTCGGGTACGCCGGCACCGCGTGCCAGAGCCGGTCCAGCGGGACGCGGGCGGCCACGGCGACGGTGGCGGAGTGGAGCAGTTCGCCGACGCCGGGGCCGGCGAAGGTGACGCCGAGCAGGTGGCCGGCGTCCTCGTCGACCACCATGCGGGCCCGGCCCTGGTAGCCGTCGGCGTACAGGGCGGCGCCGGCCACCTGGCCGAGGTCGTGGTCGACGGCGCGCACCCGGTGGCCGGCGCGCTCGGCCGCCTCGGCGGTGAGGCCCACCGAGGCCACCTCGGGGTCGGTGAAGACCACCTGGGGCACCGCGGCGGTGTCGGCGGTGGCCGCGTGGCGCCCCCAGGACGCGGTGTCCAGCGGCTCGCCCTTGGCCCGGGCGGCGATGGCGGCGCCGGCGATCCGGGCCTGGTACTTGCCCATGTGGGTCAGCAGGGCGCGGTGGTTGACGTCGCCGGCGGCGTAGAGCCAGCCGCCGGCGACCGCGGTCACCCGGCAGGTGTCGTCCACCTCCAGCGGGCGGCCGGCGGTCAGCCCCACGCTCTCCAGGCCCAGGTCGTCGGTGCGCGGTGCCCGTCCGGTGGCGAAGAGCACCTCGTCGCCGATGAACTCGTGGCCGCCCTCGACGGTGACGACCACGGGCCCGTCCGTACGGTCGCGGCGCACCGCGGTGACGGGGGCGCCGAAGCGCACGGTGACCCCGCCGCGCGCCAGCGACCCGGTGACCAGCTCACCGGCGAACGGCTCCATCCGCTCCAGCAGCCGGCCGCCGCGGACCAGGACGGTCACCTGGGCGCCGAGCGCCCGCCAGGCGGTGGCCATCTCGACCGCCACCACACCGCCGCCGACCACGATCAGCCGGCCGGGGACCTCCTTGGCCGAGGTGGCCTCCCGGCTGGTCCACGGGCGTGCCCGGTCGATCCCGGGCAGGTCGGGCAGGGCGGCGCGGCTGCCGGTGCAGACCGCCACCGCGTGCCGGGCGGTGAGGGTACGCGGCGTCCCGTCCGCCCCGCGCACCTCGACCCGGCGTTCCCCGGCGAGCCGTCCGTGGCCGCGCACCAGCTCGATGCCGGCCGACTCCAGCCACGCCACCTGCCCGTCGTCGCGCCAGTGCGAGGCGAACGCGTCGCGGTGGGCGAGGACGGCCGGGGCGTCGAGGCCGCCGCGGACCGCCTCGCGGGCGCCGGGGGCGCGACGGGCGTCGGCGTGGGCGATCACCGGGCGCAGCAGGGCCTTGCTGGGCATGCAGGCCCAGTAGGAGCACTCGCCGCCGACGAGTTCGCTCTCCACCACCACCGTGGTGAGCCCCGCGGCCCGGGTGCGGTCGGCGAGGTTCTCGCCGGTGGGTCCGGCGCCGAGCACGATCACGTCGTACTCCCCGGCCGTCCCGCCCCTCGTCGCGTCCGTTGCGGCTGTCACGATCCGGCCTCCCGATGCTCGCCCGTGCGGCGTACGACGCCGCCCCCATCCTGCGTCAGCGCGCCGGGGTACGCACCCGGCGTGCGCCGCCCGGAGGGGCCGGGCGCAAGATGGGGGGTGCACCTGGTAACCGTCCGACGGCGCCGCCCACCGGGCGCGCCGCCGGGCACCGATGAGGGACGTGGGTTAGGACATGGGCGAGTTGATCCTGGTCAGGCACGGCGAGACCGAGTGGAGCCGGACCATGAAACACACCAGCTGGACCGACCTGCCGCTGACCGCCAAGGGTGAGGAACAGGCGCGGGCGCTGCGCCCGTTGCTGGCCCGGCGGCGGATCGCCGTGACCATGTCCAGCCCGATGGCCCGGGCGCTGCGCACCGCGGACCTGGCGGGCCTGGGCACCCCGGTGGTCGAGCCCGATCTGCACGAGTGGGACTACGGCGGCTACGAGGGGGTGACCACCGTGGAGATCCACCGCACCCGGCCCGACTGGGACCTGTGGCGGCACGGGGTGGCCGCGGGCCCCGCCGAGCACCCCGGGGAGTCGCCGGAGCAGGTCGGCGAGCGCGCCGACCGGGTGCTGAAGCTGGTGGACGCGGCGCTGCGGGACGCCGACCTGGACGGTGAGGGCGGTGACGTGGTGCTCGTCGGCCACGCGCACTTCTTCCGGGCGCTGGCGGCCCGCCGGCTGGGGCTGCCGGCCTCCTCCGGGGCGCTCTTCCGGCTGGACACCGCCTCGGTGAGCCGGCTGGGCACCGAGCACGGGCACCCCGCCATCGCCTCGTGGAACGTGCGTCCGCTGGTGCTCCAGACCCCGCCGGAGGCCACCGCCTGAACGGAGCCGTCAGCGCGGCGGCACGATGAGGCAGAACTCGTTGCCCTCCGGGTCGGCGAGGACGGCGGTCAGCCAGCCGCGGTCGTCGAACGGGCCGCGCAGCCGACGGGCGCCGTCGGCCAGCAGCCGGTCGAGGTGCGGCTGGAGGGCGTCGACCCGCAGGTCGAGGTGCATCCGGTTCTTGCCCGACCGGGGTTCCGGCACCCGCTGGAGCAGCAGGTCGGGCCGGCGGCCCGCGGGGTCGGCGAGGCCCACGTAGGGCGGGTCGCCGCCGGTGCGCCGGTAGCCGAGGGCGCCGGCCCAGAAGGCGGCCAGCCGCTCGGGGTCGGCGCAGTCGAGCACCATGGCCAGTTCCATCGCGTCCTCCCCCGCGCGTGTCAGGCGCCGTACCAGACGGTGGTCACGTTGCAGAACTCGCGGATGCCGTGGCCGGACAGCTCGCGTCCGTAGCCGGAGCGTTTGACGCCGCCGAAGGGCATCGCGGGGTGGGAGGCGGTCATGCCGTTGAAGTAGACGCCGCCGGCCTCGATGTCGCGGACGAAGCGGCGCTGCTCGTCCTCGTCGTGCGTCCACACGTTGGAACTGAGGCCGAACGGCGAGTCGTTGGCGAGGCGGACGGCCTGGTCGGCGTCGTCCACCCGGTAGACCGTGGCGACCGGGCCGAAGGCCTCCTCCCGGTGGATCCGCATCTCCCCGGTGATCCCGGAGAGCACGGTGGGCCGGTAGTACCAGCCGGCCGTGAGTTCCTGCGGGCGCCGGCCGCCGCACAGCACCCGGGCCCCGTGCGCGGTCGCGTCGGCCACCAGGTCCTCCAGGTCGGTCCGGCCCTTCTCGGTGGCCACCGGGCCGACGTCCGTGGTGGACGCCATCGGATCGCCGACCGTCAGCGCCCCCATGGCCTCGGTGAACCGGGCGGCGAAGTCGTCGTAGACGTCGCGGTGGACGATGAACCGCTTGGCGGCGATGCACGACTGGCCGTTGTTCTGCACCCGGGCGGTGACCGCGGTGCGTACCGCGCGGTCGAGGTCGCCGGCGACCGAGGGCATCACGATGAACGGGTCGCTGCCGCCCAGTTCGAGCACGGTCTTCTTCACCTCGTCGCCGGCGATGGAGGCCACCGAGCGGCCCGCCGGTTCGCTGCCGGTGAGGGTGGCGGCGGCGATCCGGGGGTCACGCAGCAGGCCGGCCACGGCGTCGGTGCCGATCAGCAGGGTCTGGAAGCAGCCGTCCGGGTAGCCGGCGCGGCGGAAGAGGTCGCCGAGGTAGAGCGCGGTCTGCGGCACGTTGGAGGCGTGCTTGAGCAGTCCGGTGTTGCCGGCCATCAGCGCGGGGGCGGCGAACCGCACCACCTGCCACAGCGGGAAGTTCCACGGCATGACGGCGAGCACCACGCCGAGCGGGCGGTAGCGGACGTAGGCGCGGGAGCCGCCGGAGTCGGCGACGTCGGCGGCCGAGGGGAGTTCGTCGGCGAGGAGCCGTTCGGCGTTGCGGGCGTACCAGCGCATCGCCTTGACGCACTTGGCCGCCTCGGCGGTGGCCGCCGCCAGGGTCTTGCCCATCTCGGTGGTCATCGTGCGGGCGATCTCGTCCTGCTCCTTCTCCAGCAGGTCCGCGGCGGCTTCCAGCAGGGCGGCGCGGGAGGCGAAGTCGGTGGTGCGCCACTGGCGGAAGGCGGCCTCGGCGCGGGCCACCCGCCGCTCGATCTCGTCCGGGCCGAACGGCTCGAAGGTCTTGACGGTCTCGCCGGTCGCGGGGTTGACGGTCGCGATGGCCATGGTGGTCCTCCTCGGTGCCCGGGTGCAGTGGTCACGTGCCCGGTTCGCGGGGGTTCATCCGTCGGCGCGGGAGGGCGGTGAGCAGGCCGGCCGCGACGGTGGCGGACGGCAGCGCGGCGGCCCAGGCGGGTGCGGCGTGGCGGACGGCGGCGGTCGCTGCGGCCCCGGCGGCCAGGGCGAGCAGCCGTACCGGGACCCAGCGGTCGGCGGTGCCCTGGAGGCCGCCGGCGCCGCGCATGAGGAACGTGGCGAGGGTGCCGGTCAGATACGTCGACGGCCGCAGCGCCGGGCTCGCCGCGAGCATGGCCCCGGACTGGACGCCCATCGCCAGCGCCGCCAGCACCAGCAGCACCCGGCGCGCCGCACCCCCGGGCGCCCCGCCGCAGGCGGCCCACAGCCCCGTCGCCACGGCCAGCAGCGCCACCTCGCCGCCCAGGCAGGCCGGCACCCGGCGGGGCCAGGGTCCGGTACGGCACAGCCGCCCGGCGCCGAGGTTGCCGGTGGTGAACCCGGCGAGCGCCAGCAGCGGCGCCCCGACGTCCGCCGGGCGTACGGGCCCACCGCGATCCCCAGCAGCGCGAGGTTGCCGGTCATCACCCCGGCGAAGACGTGGCCGAGCGTGGTGAAGGCGAGGGCGTCCACCCCGCCGGAGGCCGCCGCCAGCAGCACCACGGTCACCTGGTCGGTGCTACCCCGCTCGTCCCCCACCGGATCACCGCAACGGCCCGGGGTCGGGGATCGGCTCCGGCTCGGGTTCCGGCAACGGCCCCGGTCCCGGCGGCGACGGCACCGGATCCGGCACCGGCAATGGCCCAGGTCCCGGCGGCGGCGTCGGCACGGGACGCGGCGCGGGCCCCGGCAACGGATTCGGCGGCGGCTCCGGCACCGGCCGAGGCTGCGGCGCCGGCCCCGGGCCCGGCGAAGGCCCCGGATCCGGCTCCGGCACGGGATCAGGATCCGGAACGGGCACGGGCCCGGGGCCCGGCGCGGGCTCGCCCGGCTCGGTCGGCGACGACGCGACCGCCGGCGCGTACCCGCGCGCCGACGAAAGCGTCTCTGACGGACAGCACATCGTGACCTCCCAGCGACGAGGGGCGGGACCGGCCATTCCGCCTACCCCGTCCAGCCTCCGCCATGCGCCCCCCGTCCGCGCGGCGGACCGTCTCCCGCCCCGCCGGAGGCGACCGTGCCGCCCCGCGCAGCCGCGTCCGCCACCCCGGCGCGGGCCCGACCGGGTGCGCTCCGCACCACTCGGGAGCCGCCCACGGGGAACCCGGACCACACGACGCCATTCCGGCGCACGCCCGAAGCCCAGGCCGGCCCATGGCACCCGGACCGCACGCGCGAAGCCACCGCCCAAGCCCGCACCGCGCGCCCACGGGCACCCGCCCCGCCACCGCAACGCCCGACGGGGCCCACCGGGAGTCCCCCCCTCACACCACACGAAGCCACCCACAGGTACCCGCACGGAACCGCACCGCCCAGCCCGCGCCGACACACACTCCGAACCCCCACCCGGCGGCCCCCCGAGCCGCCCACACGGCAGCGCCACCCCCGAGGAGGCCGACCTCGACTCAAGCGCGCCCCCCCGCGACGGGGCGGGACCCCGCCGGACCGGCGGGTTTTTCCGGGGTGGCGACGGGCACTCGGGGCGCATGGTGCGAATCGGCTACACGATGATGACCGAACACGCCGGACCGCGGCAGCTCGTGGAGGACGTGGTCCGCGCCGAGCAGGTCGGGTTCGACTTCTCCGTCACCTCGGACCACTACTTTCCGTGGCTGGACTCGCAGGGGCACGCGCCGTACGCGTGGAGTGTGCTGGGGGCGGCCGCGCAGGCGACGTCGCGGATACCGTTGATGACGTATGTGACGTGCCCGACCGTGCGGTATCACCCGGCGGTGGTGGCGCAGAAGGCGGCGACGGTGGGGTTGCTGTCGCAGGGGCGCTTCCGGCTGGGGCTGGGGTCCGGGGAGAACCTCAACGAGCATGTGGTCGGCCATGGTTGGCCCACCGCCGGGGTCCGGCTGGAGATGCTGGGCGAGGCGGTGGAGATCATCCGTGAGCTGTTCACCGGCGAGTACGTGACGTATCACGGCACCCACTTCGACGTCGAGCAGGCGAAGTTGTGGGACGTGCCCGACGAGCCGCCGCCGATCGGGGTGGCGGTCTCCGGTCCGGTGTCGTGCCGGCTCGCCGGGCACCTGGCCGATCTGGTGATCGCGGTGGAGCCCAAGGCGGAGTTGCTGGACGCCTTCGACCGGCACGGCGGTGCGGGCAAGCCGCGGGTGGGCCAGTTGCCGGTGTGCTACGACCCCGACCGGGGGGCGGCGGTGCGGCGGGCGCACGACCAGTTCCGCTGGTTCGGCGGCGGCTGGAAGGTCAACTCCGAGCTGCCGGGCCCGGCTTCGTTCGCCGGCGCCACGCAGTTCGTGCGCGAGGAGGACGTGGCCGACTCCATCCCGTGCGGGGACAACGTGGACGACTTCGTCGCGGCGGTACGCCCGTACGTGGAGGCCGGGTTCACCGAGGTGGCCTTGGTCCAGGTGGGCGGCGACGCCCAACAGCCGTTCCTGGACTGGTCGGAGAAGGTGCTGCTGCCCGCGCTGCGCGAGTTGTGAGGTGACCGGACGCGGTGTGGTCCGCCGGGGACGTCCCGGCGGACCACACCGCGACGACATGAAGACAATCGCGTCAGGTGGCGCCGAACGCCTCCAGCGCCGCCGCGCAGAACGCCTTCAGATCGTCCGGCTTGCGGCTGGTGACCAGGGTGTTGGGGCCGCCGGTGCACACCTTGACCTGCTCGTCCACCCAGGTGCCGCCCGCGTTGCGGATGTCGGTGCGCAGGCTGGGCCACGAGGTGAGGGTACGGCCGCGTACCACGTCGGCCTCGACCAGCGTCCACGGCCCGTGGCAGATGGCGGCCACCGGCTTGCCCGCGTCGAAGAACCCCTTGGTGAACGCCACCGCCTTGGCGTCCATCCGCAGGAAGTCGGGGTTGGCGACGCCGCCGGGCAGCACCAGCCCGTCGTACTCGTCCACCGTGGCCTCGGCCACCGTCTGGTCGACGGGGAAGGTGTCGGCCTTGTCCAGGTGGTTGTACCCCTGCACCTTGCCGCTGTCGGTGGAGACCAGCCGTGGGGTGCCGCCCGCTTCGGCGACCGCCCGCCAGGGTTCGGTGAGTTCGACCTGCTCCACGCCCTCGGGGGCCACGAGAAAGGCGATCTTCACGGTCAACCACGTCCTTCCGATCGGCGACGAGGGCACCGGATGCCGTCTGTCGTGTCGTTCCGGCGCCCGCCTCTTGTCGTCGCCTGCCCTGGCAGACCGGGGCGAAACGGACGGCCGGCCCGGCGGCGGCGATCAGCCGGTCCAGGCCGGGTGCCGCGGGCCGTCGCAGCGGATCACCACGTCGGCCGCCGACCCGGGGTCCGTCTCCGTGTCGTACCTGGCGAAGGCGGGCAGCGTCCACCGCTGGTCGGGCGGGGTGCGGCGGGCCAGCGCGGCGGGGGTCAGGCGCAGGTGGACGGCGAGGTCGAAGGGGAACCAGTGGCCCAGCAGGAAGGCGCCGTCGAGCAGCAGCACCCCGCCGGGCGGCAGCGGGGTGTACGGGGCGCGGGTGGCCCGGTCGGTGGCCGGGTCCCACAGCGAGGGGAGCACCCGTCCGCTGCCGCCGGGGCCGAGCGGGTCGAAGACCTCCCGCCACAGCGCGCCGGTGTCCAGCCACCGGTCCAGGTAGGAGTCCGGGTCGTGGCGGCCGAGTTCGTAGCGGAGCGAGGCCGGGCGCCAGAAGGAGTCCGCGTGGATCCGCAGCACCGGGCGGCCGAGGGCGGGCAGCGCCTCGGCGAGGCCGTCCGCCAGCGCGCCGGGGCCGGCCGCCGGGGCGCCGTCCACCGCCACCCGCAGCCAGGGCGAGCCGTCGGCCGCGGTGGCGTCGGCGATCCGTACCGCGAGCGCGTCGGTCAGCCGGGGCCAGGAGATCGGGGTGAGCCGCACGGGCGCCATCCTCACACGGCGCCCGCCGGGCGGTGGCGCCGGGACCGGCTGGTCCGGCCGGGGGAACCGCCGGAGTGTCCGCGGCCGGGCGGACCGCGCGCCGTCGGATCATGCGCGGGCAAGGCACCGATGACGCCGGGCGGGCCCGCCCCTCGGGTTCCGGTGCGTCACGGCTGCGGAGGTGACGGCGAGGCAGTGGTGAAGGGGTTCGTACGCCCGGCCGGCGGGCGGCCGGGGCGCTTCGCCGCGGTGCGGGCGGCCGGGGCGGCGCTGATCGTGCTGGCCGCCGCGGGGCCGGCGCCGACCGCACCGGCCGCGACGCCCGCGCGTCCGGCCGCCGTTCCGGTGTTCCCGGCCCGCTACCGGATCGGCGCGGTCTTCGCCCTCACGGGCCGGCCGCGGCACTTCTGCACCGCCGGCGTGGTGACCAGCCCGCACCGCAACCTGGTGGTGACCGCCGCCCACTGCGTGCACGGCGGTCCGGGCGGTGGTTACCGCACCGAGCTGGCGTTCGCCCCGGGGTACCGGGCGGGCGGGGCGCCGGCCGGGCTGTGGCGGGTGCGCCGGGTGTTCGTGGCGCCGCGCTGGACCACCGCCGGGGACGCGGCGATCGACGTGGCGTTCCTGGCGCTGGAGACCCGGGCGGGCGCCGCGGTGGAGGATCTGGTGGGCGGCAACCCGCTGCTGACCGGGGTCGTTCCGGGGGCGGTGCGGCTGGTGGGGTATCCGGCCTCGTCCGAGGAGGCGGTGACGTGCGCCGCGCGGGCCGAGCGCCCGCATCCGCAGCGGCTGCGGGTGCGTTGCCCGGGGTTCACCGTGGGCACCAGCGGCAGCCCGTGGGTGGCCGGTGACGGGCGGCGCGAGGACGGTCCGGTGGTCGGGGTGATCGGCGGCTACCAGCACGGCGGGGCCACCCCGGACGTGTCGTACAGCAGCTACTTCGACGCCTCGGTGGGCGAGTTGTACCGGCGGGCGGCGACCGGCAGCGGCGGCACCTGACACGACATCAGCGACGGCGGACGAGCGGGAACGGGAGCGTGTCGCGGATCGACAGCCCGGTCAGGAACATCACCAGCCGGTCGACGCCGAGCCCGAGCCCGCCGGTGGGCGGCATGGCGTACTCCAGGGCGGTCAGGAAGTCCTCGTCGACCTCCATCGCCTCCGGGTCGCCCCCGGCCGCCAGCAGGGACTGCTTGGTGAGGCGTTTGCGCTGTTCCACCGGGTCGGTCAACTCCGAGTAGGCGGTGCCCAGTTCGGTGCCGAAGGCGACCAGGTCCCAGCGTTCGGCGAGCCGGGGGTCGGTGCGGTGCTGCCGGGTCAGCGGGGAGACGTCGGTGGGGAAGTCCTTGTAGAACGTGGGCAGCGTGGTGGCCTCCTCCACCAGGCGCTCGTACATCTCCAGCACCAGCTCGCCGTGGGTCATCCCCGGCTGGTGCGGTACCCCGGCCCGGTCGCACAGCTCGATCAGGGTGTGCACCGGGGTGTCCGGGCCCACCGGTTCGCCCAGCGCCTCGCCGAGCGCGCCGTAGACGGTGCGCACCGGCCACTCGCCGGAGATGTCGTACTCCACCGCGGTGCCGTCCGGGGCGGTGCGGCGCGCGACGGGGGTGCCGTACGCGGCGGTGGCGGCGGCCTGGATCAGCTCCCGGGTCAGCTGGAGCATGTCGTCGTAAGTGGCGAACGCCTGGTACGCCTCCAGCATGGTGAACTCGGGGTTGTGCTTGTAGGAGGTGCCTTCGTTGCGGAAGGTGCGGCCGAGTTCGAAGACGCGCTCCACGCCGCCGACGCAGAGTCGTTTGAGATACAGCTCGGGGGCGATGCGCAGGTACAGGTCGAGGCCGTAGGCGTGCATGTGGGTGGTGAACGGACGGGCGTTGGCGCCGCCGTGCACCTGCTGGAGCATGGGGGTCTCCACCTCCAGGTAGTCCCGGGCGGCGAGTTGTTCGCGCAACGCCCGCACCGCCGCGCCGCGCACCCGCAGCACCTCGCGGGCCTCGGGGCGGACCACCAGGTCGACGTAGCGGCGGCGGACCCGGGCCTCCGGGTCGGTCAGGCCGCGGCGCTTGTCGGGCAGCGGGCGCAGGCACTTGGCCGTCATGCGCCAGGAGTGGACGAAGACGGTGGGCTCGCCGCGGTCGCTGGCGCCCACCTCACCGGTGACCTCCAGATGGTCGCCGAGGTCGGTGTCGGAGGTGAAGCGGCGCAGCTCCTCCTCGCCGGAGTCGGCCCGGGTGAGCGCGATCTGGAGGTCGCCGGACCAGTCGCGCAGCACGGCGAAGACCACGCCGCCGAAGTCGCGGCTGCGCAGCACGCGGCCGGCGACGGTGACCTGGTGGCCGGTCCTGGTGCCGGGGGGCAGCGCGGGGTGGCGGGCGAGGACCTGGCCGAGGGTGTCGGTGCGCCCGGCGAGCACCGGGTACGGGTCGGTGCCCTGCTCGCGCAGCCGGTCGAGCTTGGCCCGGCGTACCCGTACCTGTTCGGGCAGGGCGGAGACGTCCTCGACGGTGGTGGTGGCCCGTTCCCCGGCGAGCAGGGCCAGTTCGCGGGCGGTGAGCGGGGGCAGCGGGGCGGCGCTGACCGGGGGGCGCACCCCGGAGGGGGGACGGCGGCGGCCGAACCGGGGGAACTCCACGAAGCCCTCGGCGATGCCGGCCGCCAGCCCGATCCGGGCGATCTGCCGGGCCTCGGCGAAGCACAGGAAGCGCGGCACCCACTCGGGGCGGTACTTGACGTTGGACCGGTAGAGCGCCTCCAGCTGCCACCACTTGGAGAAGAACAGCAGCAGCCTGCGCCAGACCCGCAGCACCGGGCCGGCGCCGATGCGTGCCCCCTGCTCGAAGACGGCCCGGAAGACGGCGAAGTTGAGCGAGATGCGCCGGATGCCCAGGCGTGTGGCGTGGCCGGCCAGTTCGGCGACCATGAACTCCATGACGCCGTTGGGCGCGGCCCGGTCGCGGCGCATCACGTCCAGCGAGATGCCGTCGCGTCCCCAGGGGACGAAGGAGAGCAGCGCCACGGTGCGCCCCTGCGCGGTGACCGCCTCGGCGAGCAGGCAGTCGCCGTCCGCGGGGTCGCCGAGGCGGCCGAGCGCCATGGAGAAGCCGCGTTCCACCTCGGTGTCGCGCCAGGCGTCGGCGAGCGCGACGACCTCGGCCATCTCCTGCGGGGTCAGCGCGCCGTGGCGGCGGACGCGCAGTGTCATGCCGGTGCGCCGGACCCGGTTGACCGCTTGCCGGGTGACCCGCATCTCGCGGCCGTTCAGGTCGAACTCGGCGGTGTGCAGGACGGCCTCGTCACCCAGTTGCAGGGCGTTGAGGCCGGCCCGTGCATACGCCTTGGCGCCTTCCTCGCCGGCGCCCATCACGGCCGGGGTCCAGGCGTAGCGGCGGGCGAGGTCGAGCCAGGCGTCGATGGCCGGGCCCCAGGCGCCGTGCTCCCCCACCGGGTCGGAGCTGGCCAGGCAGACCCCGGCCTCGACCCGGTAGGTGACCGCGGCGCCGCCGCCGGGGGCGAAGACGACGGCCTTGTCGCGGCGGGTGGCGAAGTAGCCCAGCGAGTCCTGGCCGCCGTACTGGGCGAGCAGGGCGCGGATCCGGGTCTCCTCGTCGCCGTGGAGTCCGGCCTGGGCCTTCTGCGAGCGGAAGAGCACGGCGGCGGCGTTGAGCAGCGCCAGCGCGCCGAAGAGACCGAGCAGGAAGCCGAGGGCGACCGGCGGGTGGTGGTTGAAGTGCCGGGTGCTGATCAGCCCGCCGCAGACCCGGTTGGCCGCCCACAGCAGCCGTACCCCCGGCGGCAGCCCGCCGGGGAAGAGTTCGGTGAGCCCCCAGCCGATCAGCACGAAGACCGCCAGCCCCAGCACCAGGACGCCCAGCGCCCGCCAGAACGCGCCGCGCCGCACCCGGGCCGGGAACTGCGACCGGGACACCAGCAGCACCGCCAGCACGACCCCGGTGATGGTCAGCGAGACCACCGCCTCGACCACGCCCACCAGGTCCGCCGTGATCGCCTCGGCGGCCAGCAGCAGCGCGGTGTAGAAGGTGACCACCCACCACGCGGCCCGTTTGCGGGCCAGCAGCGCGCCGGCGAGCAGCAGCAGGAAGACCGCGTACGCCAGGTTCGGGGAGGCGGGCACCAGCCATTCGTTGACCACCCGCAGCACCGGATCGAGCAGGAAGCGCAGCGGGCTGATCAGCGTGGTGAGCGCGCAGGCCGTGCCGAGCAGGCCGAAGAAGCCGCCGACCCAGGCGGGGACGCGTGCGGTGACCCGGTGGAGCCGGGTGACCGAGGTGGTGCGGCCGTCGCTGCCCATGGCCCTCCCATCCGTGGTGCGGACCGGGCCGGGGATGGCCGGCCCCGCCCACTTCACGGTAGAGCGGGGGCGCCGCTTCCCGCACCGAACCGCCGTCCGGCCGTGTCGCGCCCGGACGGGGCGGGGCGGAGGGTCAGCCGGCCTGCCGGGGGGCGGCGTAGACCCGGCGCAGCCAGCGGGCGGCCCCGGGCGCGCCGGGGCGGAAGGGGACCCGGCGGTGGAGCACCCGGCGGTTGTCGAAGACGTGGAAGTCCCCGGCGCCGATCAGCACTTCGGTGCCGGTCAGCGCGGCGAGGCGGGCTTCCAGGGCGGCCAGCGCGCCGGCCGCCCGCGTGGTACGCCCGGTGGCGCGGCCGGGGCCGTAGCGCAGCGCGGCGTGGCCGTCCGGCAGCGTCCACAGCAGCGGTACGCCCTCCTGGGTGAGGTGGCCGTCGTCGGTGGCGGCGTAGGACTCGGGGGCGGTGATGGTGAACTCGGGGCGCCGCAGACCGGCGACGGCCTCCTCGGGCAGGCCGGCCAGGACCTCGGTGACCGGGAGGAGCCCGGTGGGCACCCGCTCGTCGTTGCGCAGGCCGACGAAGGACAGGCAGGCCGGGATGGCGTGGCCCGGGTCGGCGCCGGGGCGGTGGTCGAGCACCGAGTCGTCGGTGTGCCAGTCCAGCGGGGCGGAGTAGCCCCAGGAGGTGAGGGTGTCGCCGGCGTCGGGGCGCGGGGCGACGTTGCGGATGAGGCGGCCGTCGTTCTCCCAGCGGTAGGCCACGGGGGCGAGCCGCAGGAGCTGGAGCATGCCGAAGTGGACGAGGTTGACCGTGGTGAGCCTGGCCTCGTCGACGAAGCCGGTGACGGGGGTGGCGACCGGTTCGGCCGGGCCGGGCAGGCCGGACACGGTGAGCCAGGGGGCCGTCGAGCCGCGCCAGGTGGCGAGGCGTTCCAGCACGGCGGCGGGCAGGTGGTTGCGCAGGTGCTTGGCGCCGGTCGCGGCGTAGCGTGCCGGGTCGGCGTCGGGGTCGGTGCCGTCCAGCCCGCGCTCGGCGTGGAGCTGCGAGGCGAGTTCCGCCGTGACGTCATCGGTGACGCGGATCGCTTCCCGAAGGGCATCACGCATGCCGCCCTGTTCTCCTTCTCCGGCCGGTCCCGGGCGGCGCGTACGGGCTCGTACGGGCGCGCTACCGGGTGGGTTGTCGGTTTCGACCGTACCGGGCGGGTCGCACAGGTACACCGGGCGGGGGTCAACTGACGTGAGATCTGAGCAAGATCTGAGGTTTTGCGGCGGCGGGCGCCCGCGCGGGTGCGGACGTCTCGCCGCCCGGGCGGACCGGACGGCGGGACGCGCTACGGTTTCTGACGTAGCGTCAGAACGGGAAGACGCTGCGCCCGTGCTGGATGGAGATCCACTTCAGCGTGGTGAACGCCTCCACCGTGGACTCGCCGTTGAGGCGGCCCACCCCGGAGTGCTTCTCCCCGCCGAAGGCGACGAGGGGTTCGTCGGCCACCGTGCCGTCGTTGACGTGGATCATGCCGGTCTCGATGCGCTGCGCGACGCGCACCCCGCGCTCGACGTCGGCGGTGTGGACGGCGCCGCTGAGGCCGAACGGGGAGTCGTTGGCGATGCGGACCGCCTCGTCCTCGCCGTCGAAGGGGATCAGCAGCACCACCGGGCCGAAGATCTCGGTGCCGAGGATCGCCGCGTCCCGCGGCACCCCGGTCAGCACCGAGGGCTCCATCAAGGTGCCCTCGGTACGCCCGCGCAGCAGCGCGGTGGCCCCGGCCTCCAGGGCGCCGGCCACCTGGGCCTCGACGGCACCGGCCTGGGTGGCGTTGATCAGCGGGCCGATGTGGGTCGCCGGGTCCTGCGGGTCGCCGACCTTGAGGGTGCGTACCTTGGCGACGAATCGCTCGCTGAACTCCCGTTCCACCGACCGGTCGACCAGCACCCGGTTGGCCGCCATGCACACCTGGCCCTGGTGGACGAAGCGGCTGAAGACGGCGGCGTCCACCGCGTAGTCGAGGTCGGCGTCGTCGAGCACGATCAGCGCGCTGTTGCCGCCGAGTTCGAGCACGGTGCGCTTGAAGTGGCTGGCCGCGACCTGGGCGACGTGGCGGCCCACCTTGTCCGAGCCGGTGAAGGAGATCACCTTGGGCACCGGGTGCTCGATGAGCGCGTCGCCGATCTCGGCGATGTCGGTGACCACCACGTTGAGCAGCCCCGGCGGCAGCCCGGCCTCCTCGAAGAGCTTGGCGATCAGGGTGCCGCCGACGATCGGGGTGTTCTGGTGCGGCTTGAGCACCACGCCGTTGCCCAGCGCCAGCGCCGGGGCCACCGACTTCAGGGAGAGGAAGAGCGGGAAGTTGAAGGGGCTGATGACGCCGACCACGCCGACCGGCAGCCGGTAGAGCCGGTTCTCCTTGCCGTCCACCGGGGAGGGCAGGATGCGTCCCTCGGCGCGCAGCGCGAGCTGCATCGCCTCCCGGAGCATGTCCTTCGACAGCCCGATCTCGAAGCCGGCCTTGACCCGGGTGCCGCCCAGCTCCTCGATGATGGCCTCGGTGATCTCCGCCTCCCGGTCCTCCAGGATGCGCAGCGCCCGCTCGAAGACCAGCCGCCGGGTGTACGGGTTGACCCGGGCCCATTCCCGCTGGGCCCGCTCGGCCGCCCGGTACGCCTGGTCCACCTCGTCGACCGTGGCCACCGTTATGGCCGCGATTTTCTCCCCGTTGTAGGGGTTGAAATCGATGATCTCCCAGGAGCCGCTGCCGGACTTCCACTGGCCGTCGATGTATTGAAGCGCCAATTCGGAAGAATAGGACATGCCATCCCTTTCGCTGGACCCCTTGGGTACCGCGCAGGCGCCCGAGGCCCATTCACGCTCTGCCGCGCCGGACCTGATGGGCACTCATGTTACTTATGGCTCCGGGGCGTTGGCGCCAGTTGGCGCTTCAGCACTGCTCCAGCATCGCCCGCAGCAGATCGCGGGTCTTCTCCGGCGGCAGCGCCTCGGTACGCAACCGGTCCATCACCTTGGCGTACTGCGCCACCTCGTCGCGCTTGTCGAGATAGAGCGCCCCGGTGAGCTGTTCCAGATAGACCACGTCGGGCACGTCGGGTTCGGGAAAGCGCAGCAGCGTGAAGGCGCCGGTCTCGGCGGCGTGGCCGCCGAATTCGAAGGGGATGACGCGCAGGTCGACATTGGGGCGTTCGGAGTCCTCCAGCAGCCGGCGGAACTGCTCGCGCATCACCTCGGGGCCGCCGAACGGGCGGCGCAGCGCGGATTCGTCGAGGACCACGCAGAACTGCGGCGAGGCGTCGCCGAGCAGGATCTTCTGCCGCCGCATCCGCAGGTCGACCCGGCGGTCCACCTCGGCGTCGGCCGCCGTGGGCTGGCCAAGGCGCACCACGGCCCGGGCGTACCCCTCGGTCTGGAGCAGCCCGTGGACGAACTGCACCTCGAAGGTGTCGACCTCGCGGGCGGCCTCCTCCAGGCCGACGTAGGTCTGGAACCAGGCTGGCAGCACGTCGCCGTAGGAGTGCCACCAGCCGGTCACGTTGGCCTCGCGGGCCAGGCCCAGCAGGGCGTCCCGCTCGCCCGGCTCGGTCACCCCGTAGAGGGTGAGCAGATCGGCGACGTCGCGTTCCTTGAAGCTCACCCTGCCGAGTTCCATCCGGCTGATCTTGGACTCCGAGGCACGGATCGAGTAACCGGCTTCCTCCCGGGTGACGCCCCGGGACTCACGCAGCCGGCGCAGCTGGGAGCCGAGCAGGATACGGCGCACCATCGACCCGCTTCCCGGGTGCTCTGTCGTCATGTGCCTGGGCCCTCCTTGGTGAACAGGCGCAGTCTGCCACCTGATCGCCGGGCGCGGCGCGGGATCACCCGAGCGGCGCCCGTTATGGACGGTAATAGGCCAGCGCATATGCCAACTTTGCAGATGCACGTGCATCCGCCCTTGCATCTACTCTGCCCGTTCGGGAGCATGGTCACTGTGCAGAGGTCGAACATCTCCCACGACTGCCGAGGTGCCGGATGAGGAGTGAAGGCTCCAGCGCGCTCGCCCCGTCGCAGGAGGTGATCTCTGTGCCGCGGGCGCTGCCGTTCACGGAGGTCTCCTCCCCGGCCCAGCAGCTCGCGTCGTCGTCCTGCGAGCTGGCCGCGCGGTACGAATCGGTGCGTGACGCCCGCGCCTTCGCCCGGGACACCCTGCACCGATGGAGACTGGCCGACCTCTTCGACAACGTCGCGCTGGTGGCCTCCGAACTGGTCACCAACGCGTTGCGGCACGGCGTCGGGACGGGCACGGGGCCGCACCCGACGTCACTGCCGACTTCCCCGCCCGTGGATCCGGTGGTACGGCTGAGCCTGGCGCACTGGACCGAGCGCGTGGTGTGCGCGGTGCGCGACCCCAGCAGCCGGGGGCCGGTCACCCGCGCACCCGACCACATAGCCGAGTCCGGCCGCGGACTCCATCTGGTGGCCTCGTGCAGCGAGACCTGGGGATGGCATCCGCTGGCCGGCGCCGGGAAAGTGGTCTGGGCGCTCTTTCCGGCGCCGTTGTAGCGTTTCGCCGACCGCGTTCACCAACCGCCGTGAATCGTCCGGCGGTTCAGGGCTCCACCAGGTGGTCGAACTCGCCGTCCTTCACCCCGAGCAGCATCGCCTCGATCTCCGCGCGGGTGTATATCAGCGCGGGGCCCTCGGGAAAACGGGAATTGCGCACCGCCACCTCACCGTCGGGCAGTCGCGCGAACTCCACACAGGTTCCCTGGGAGTTGCTGTGCCGGCTCTTCTGCCACACCACGTCAGCAAGGTCCGACGCTGCCATGCCGTTGAACGTACGGCGCACTTGAACCTCCTGTAGTGCGGTCACCAGCCGGATCATAGCGCGCACGCACGTGCAGACGCGCGTGCAGATGCACTTACACGCAGTAGTGACGCCATGATGGACAAACACCGCGTGAATGGGAATCCACCGGACGCCTCGATATGGCGTCGGTCACGACGGGACCGCCCCGCGGCGGTACGCGGCGGGGGCGTCAGGCGCCCGCGGGGGCGTCGGCCGCCGGCGGGGACTGGGTGACCGGACGCGGCAGCGGCACGGTGCCGAGCCGCCCGGCGGAGGGCATCGCGGCCGGCGTCAGGTCCCGGCCCAGGCACACGCTCAGCGGGTCGTCGCGGTAGATGCCGAACTTGGTCACCGGCGCGTACCCCACCGAGGTGTACAGGGCGATCGCCTCCGGCTGCCGGGTGCCGGTCTCCAGCACCATCCGGCGCCGCCCGGCCGCCGCCGCGCTGCGCTCCAGCTCGGCCAGGACGCGCCGGGCCAGTCCGCGGCCCCGGGCGCCGGGCACCACGTACATCCGCTTCAGCTCCGCGTCGCCGTCGGCGTACCCCTCGGGCGAGTGGTCCTGGGCCCGCCAGCCGCCGGTGGCCACCGGCTCGCCGTCCAGGTAGCCGATCAGGTAGAGACCGCGCGGCGGGTCGAAGTCGGCCGGATCCATCGGGGTGCGGTCCGGGTCCCCGTACCGCTCGATGTACTCCTGCTGCACCCGCCCGGACAGCAGCACCGCGTCCGGGTGGTCGTAGCGCACGCGTCGAATCTCCACCCCGGCATGGTACGGGCGGCCGGGGACGGGGCCGCCGGGGGGCGTCGAGTAGGCTGCGGCGGGCCGTCGTCGTCACCCCCGGAGCTGTTGTGTTCACCGTCACCACCGTCAATGTCAACGGGCTGCGCGCCGCCGGGAAGAAGGGGTTCCTGCCCTGGCTGGCGGCGACCGGCGCGGACGTGGTCTGCCTCCAGGAGGTACGGGCCGAGCCCGGTCAGCTCCCCGCCGAGCTGCGCGCCCCGGACGGCTGGCACGTCGTCCACGCCCCCGCCGAGACCAAGGGGCGGGCCGGGGTCTCGCTGCTGTCCCGGCGGGAGCCGGAGCGGGTGCGGGTGGGGTTCGGTTCGCCGGAGTTCGACCGTTCCGGGCGTTATGTCGAGATCGATCTGCCGGGGGTAACGGTCGCCAGCCTCTACCTGCCCTCCGGCGAGGTGGGCACCGAGCGGCAGGACGAGAAGTACCGCTTCATGGCTCAGTTCCTGGTCCACCTCGGTGAACTGCGCCAGAAGGCCGCCGCCGACGGGCGCGAGGTGTTGGTGTGCGGCGACTGGAACATCGCCCCCGCCCCGGCCGACCTGAAGAACTGGAAGGCCAACACCGAGAAGTCCGGCTTCCTCCCCGAGGAACGCGCCTGGCTCGCCCGGGTCTTCGACGAGGCCGGCTACGTGGACGTGGTCCGCGCGCTGCACCCGGCCACCGAGGGGCCGTACTCGTGGTGGTCCTACCGCGGCAAGGCGTTCGACAACGACGCCGGCTGGCGCATCGACCTGGTCTGCGCCTCCCCCGGCATCGCCGCCCGGGCCGTCGCCGCCCGGGTGGAGCGGGCCGCGAGCTACGCCGAGCGGTGGTCGGACCACGCGCCGGTGACGGTGGAGTTCGACGTTCCGTAGGCGCCCCGGCGACCCGCCCGAGGAGGGAACCGGCCGGTGTGGCGCGATCGGAGCGTGCCGCACCGCCGCGTATTGTCATGCCCTTGACGCCGTTGCCGGGTGCCTGCATGGTGTTGCGGCGCCGCGCGCCCGGCGTGGCCCCGGCCGCCGCTCCGCCGTACGACGGACGGGCGGCCGAGGCGAACAGCGCCCCACGAGTGCCCCCACCACCGCAGGAGGCCCGATGGACCGTCGTTCCGCCCCTCCGCCCGACCGCCCCGCCGGTCGCCCGTTCCGCTCGCGGCGGCTCGCCGCGCTGCTGACCGCCCTGTTCACCGTCGCCTTCGTCGCGGGGCTGGCGGGCTTCACGGCCCCCACGGCGCGGGCGGCCGGCCCCGCCCCGGTGGCCACCGTGGACTTCGGGTGCGCGCACCCGGCCGCCGCGGGGCACCTGCGCTGCTTCGGCAAGCTGCGCGCGCACCGCACCCCGGCCGGCCGGCTCGCCCCGATGACCACCGGGTCCCCGACCACCGTCGGCTTCGTCCCCTCCGACCTGCACGCCGCCTACCACCTGGACGGCACCTCCGGCGGCGGCCGTACCGTGGCCATCGTCGACGCCCAGGACGACCCCAACGCCGAGAGCGACCTGGCCGCCTACCGCGGCGCCTACGGACTGCCCGCCTGCACCACCGCCAACGGCTGCTTCCGCAAGACCAACCAGAACGGGCAGGCCTCACCGCTGCCGGCCGGCGACTACGGCTGGGCCGAGGAGATCAGCCTCGACCTCGACATGGTCTCCGCGGTCTGCCCGGACTGCCACATCCTGCTGGTGGAGGCCAACTCGGCGACCACCGACGACCTTTCGGCGGCCGAGGACACCGCCGCGGCCACGCCGGGCGTGGTGGCGGTCTCCAACAGCTGGGGCGGCGCGGAGGACACCACGATCACCGCCGCCGACAGCCACTTCAACCACCCCGGGGTGGCCGTCACCGCCAGCTCCGGCGACTCCGGTTACGGGGTCTCCTGGCCCGCGTCCTCGCCGTACGTGACCGCGGTCGGCGGGACCTCGCTGACCAAGGCGTCCAACGCCCGCGGCTGGAGCGAGAGCGCCTGGGGTTCCGCTTCCGGCGGCAACGGCGCCGGGTCCGGCTGCTCGGCCTACGAGCCCAAACCCGCCTGGCAGCACGACACCGGGTGCGCCAAGCGCACCGTCGCCGACGTCTCCGCGGTGGCGGACCCGGCCACCGGGGTCGCCGTCCACGACACGTACAACAGCTGCGGCACCAGCTCGTGGTGCGACGTGCTGCTCTCGCTCGGGCTGGCGCAGGGCGCGGACGGCTGGGTGGAGGTCGGCGGCACCAGCGCCTCCTCGCCGATCATCGCCAGCGTGTACGCGCTGGCCGGCAACACCGCGTCGGTGAACGCCGGTTCGTACCCCTACGCGCACACCTCGGCGCTCAACGACGTGACGTCCGGGGCCAACGGGTCGTGCGGCGGCGGATACCTGTGCACCGCCGGTCCGGGGTACGACGGGCCGACCGGGCTGGGCACGCCGAACGGCACCGGGGCCTTCTGAGCCGCGGGGAGACGCCGTCGGCCGGGAGTCATCGTCCCGGCCGACGGCGTGTGGTGACGGGTCAGGGCTTCTCGAAGAGGGCGACCAGGTCGTCCTTGCCGAACATGCGGGCGGTCTCGAGGGCGGAGGGGGAGCCCGCGGAGGGGTCGGCCCCGCCGTCCAACAAGGCGTCGACGACGGCCCGTTCGCCCTTGAAGACGGCGCCGGCCAGCGGGGTCTGACCGCGGTCGTTGGCCCGGTCGGGGTCGGCGCCGCGGTGCAGCAGGGCGGCCACGGTCTCCGGGTGGCCGTGGTAGGCGGCGAGCATCACCAGGGTGTCGCCGCGGTCGTTGGCGAGGTTGGCCGGCACCCCGGCGTCGACGTAGGCGGCCACGGTGTCGGTGTCGCCGTGCCGGGCGAGGTCGAAGATCTTCGCCGCGAGCTGCAACACCTCGGGGTCGTGCGCGGGTTCGCCTTCGGGTCCGCGGTTGCCGGTGTGCTCGGGGCCCTGCGTGGGGTCGGTCATCCTCGTCGGCTCCTGGATCGTTCGTACGTCATGGGCCGGCCGGCGGCCCGCCACGGGGCGCCGCGCGCCGCCTCACCCTATGTCGCTTCACCCGGCCGGGGGAGTTTTCGCCCCGCTGCGCGGGGGTTCACCGGCGTCCGGCGCGCGGTGCGGCAATGATCGCGCCCATGCCGTGACATCGCGCGATCCCCCGGGTGCTACATCCCGAAAATCACTCTAATAACCCCTTTAAGGGATTATTACTTTATGTGACCCTGGAAGAACTCATGGTGACCGTCCCCATCACTCAGGAGAACCCCATGATCCTGTCCATCTCCGGCGTCGTCCTGCTGGGTGTCATCGCGTTCCTGTTCTTCCGCAAGGACGGGATGAAGATCTCCCACGCCCTCGTCTGCTCCCTGTTCGGCTTCTACCTGGCCGGCACCGCCATCGCGCCCAGCATCAAGGCCGGCGGGCAGAGTCTGGCCAGCCTGCTGGGCGGCCTGAAGCTGTAAGGGCCGGCCGAAGCCCGGAGCCGGCCCGGGACCCGCGCGGTTCCGGGCCTGCCGGTCCCCGGCCCACCGGGTCCGCGCCCACCGCCCCGGCCTTCGGCCCGCCCCGCCCTCCCGCACCCCGGACAACCCCGACCGCCCCCGCGTCGCACGACTGGAGTCCCCGTGGCCCGGCGCCCCCTCCCCCTCCCCAGCATCCTGCGCGTCCCGCCGTCGCTGGCCCGTGGCCGGGAGGCGGTGCGCACCGCCGGCGAGGGCGCCACCGACGTCCTCCATCCGCTCCTGGTCATCGGCCGCGGCCTGCGACGGCAGGCCGGGTGGGTACGCGGCTGGTGGGCCCAGACGCCCAAGGACCGCCGCGGCCCGACGCTGTTCATGCTGGCCGCCGGGGTCCTGGTGGTCGCCCTGCTGCCGTACGGGGTGCTGCTGGCCGGGCTCGGGCTGATGGGTTCCGCCGCCTGGTCGGGGCGCCGCCGCGCCGCCGTACCCACCGGACCGAGCGAGGCGGAGGAGGCCCGGCTGCGGGCGCTCTACGAGTCCCTGGTGCCCCATCTGTCGCTGCCCGCCGACCCCAAGCCGCTCTACGCCCACGACGGCGACTGGACGCGGGCGTTCCCCTCGTACGCCTTCGAGGACGGCCGGCTGACCCGGCTGACGCTGCGCTACCCGGCCTACTTCACCGACGGGGAGCCCGAATCCCGGGCCCGTATCGAGCAGTTGCTGCACGTCAAGGCGGGGCGCGGGCGCGAGTTCCGGTTCGACTGGCAGGAGGAGGAGAACCGGCTGACGCTGGTGGCGCTCCCCCCGCTGGCCACCGACATCGTCGCCCAGCGCTTCGTGACCGCGGCCGGGGAGGCCATCCTTGGCTTCACCGACGACGCCGACGTGCGGCGCACCATCCCGGTGGTCCACGGCGAGGGGCGCCGGGACGCGGCCCCGGTGGTGTGGCGGACCGGGCCGCGTTCGCCCGAACCCCATCTGCTGGCGCTGGGCCGGGCCGGTTCGGGGATCACCACGCTGCTGCGTTCCCTCGCCCTCCAGGCGCTGCACCACGGTGACCTGGTGGTGATCGACGGCGGCGGCACCGGCGAGTACGCCTTCCTCACCGGCCGGCCCGGGGTGCTGGCGGTGGAGAGCGGACCCGTCGGCGCCCTCGCCGCGCTGGAGTGGGCGGGCCACGAGACCGAACGCCGGCTGCTGGCGGTCAACCGGGCGCGGCAGAGCGGGCGTCCGGCGCCGGAGGACACCCGGCGACCGCTGTGGATCGTGCTCGACCGGCCCTCCGCGCTGGCCCAGCTCTCCCGGGTCCAGGGCCGCCGGGATCCGCAGGCGTCGCTGGAGGGCCCGCTGCGGCACGGCAGGGCGGCCGGGGTCACGGTGGCCCTCGGCGACCATCTCGACGCGTACGAGGGTCTCGGCGCCGGGCTGCGCGCGCGGGCCCGGGCCAGGGTGCTGCTCGGGCCGGCCACGGTGGAGGCGGCCCGGGTGGTGCTCGGTACGGCGCCGCCCACCACGCCGCCCCCGCGCACCCCGCCCGGCCGCGGTTACGCCCGGCTCGGGGACGGCCCGGTGCACCGCCTCCAGGTGCCGGCCACCCCGGATCCGCACGACGAGGAGACCACGGAGGCCCACCGCCGAGCGGTCCTCGCCCTCCTCCCGGCGCCCCACCCCGCCGTCAGCATGGTCAAACCGCCCGCCACCCCGCAGCGCCCGGTGCACGACCCGGCGAGCTGACGAGGCGTCAACTTCCCGTCAGGCGACCAGCGATCCTCCGCTGTGCAGGTCGAGCGGGCCGCCGGAGCGGACCGCGTCGGCGGCGGCGGCGAGGCGGGCGACCGCTTCCTCGGCCACCGGCGCGGCGGCCGAGAACGGCAGCCGGACGTAGCCCTCGAAGGCACCGTCGACGCCGAACCGGGTCCCGGCCGGCACCCGGACGCCGAACTGCTCGCCGGCCACCGCGATCCGGGAGCCGGAGAGCCCCCCGGTGCGCACCCACATCGTCAGACCGCCGCGCGGCACGTCGAACTCCCAGTCCGGCACGTGCCGGCGCAACGCGGCGACCAGCGCGTCCCGGTTGGCGCGGGCCAGCGCGCGGCGCAGCGAGACCGCCTGGTCCCACCCCTGTCCGCGCAGCAGCCAGACCAGGGCGAGCTGTTCGACCACCGGCGAGCCGAGGTCGAGGAAGGCGCGCACCGAGGCCATCCGGCGCACCACCTCGGGGGCCGCGCGCAGCCAGCCGATCCGCATCCCCGGCCAGAACGCCTTGCTCGCCGAGCCGAAGCTGACCACGGTGCCGCCGCCCCGGTCGTAGTAGGACAGCGGGCGGGGCATGCCGCCCACCGGGTCGATGGCCAGCTCGGTCATGGTCTCGTCGGCGACCACGGCGACGCCCGCGGCCCGGGCGGTCTCGACCAGCTCCCGGCGCTGGTCGTCACCGGGGAGGGCGCCGGTGGGGTTGTGGAAGTCGGGGATGACGTAGGCCATCCGCGGCGCGGCGTCCCGAAGCGCGCGGCGCCAGGCGGCCATGTCCCAGCCGGCGAGGTGTTCGGCCATGGCCACCGGCACCAGCCGGGCGCCGTGTTCCCGGAAGAGCTGGAGGACGTTGGCGTAGCTGGGGGCCTCCACCGCGATGCGTTCACCGCGTCCGGCGAAGAGCCGGCAGGCCGCGGCGGCGGCGCCCATCGCACCGGTGGTGACCATGATCTGCTCGGGCATGGTGGGGATGCCGCGCGCGCTGTAGTGGTCGGCGATGGCCTCGCGCAGCGGCGGCAGCCCGGCCGGGAAGTCGCCGTGGGTGGCGGCGAACGCGGGGAGTTCGGCCAGGGCGCCCTCGATGGCCCGGGTCAGCCACGGCTCGGGGGCGGGCAACGCGGCGGCCCCGAAGTCGATCATGGAGGCGGCGGCCTCCGGGGGCAGCGGCTCCAGCCCGCCGGCCGGCACCGGGCGGCCGTCCGGGATCGCCGTCCAACTCCCGGCACCGCGACGGGACTTGACGAAACCGTCGGCGCGCAGCGCGTCGTAGGCGGCGGCCACCGTGGTACGGCTGACCCGCAGCGCCGACGCCAGTTCCCGTTCGGCGGGCAGCCGGGCGGAGACCGGCACCCGTCCTTCGAGCACCAGCAGCCGCACCCCGTCGGCGAGCCCGCGGTAGGCCGGCACCCGGCGGCTGTCGGGGTGGCCGCCGGCGGCACGGCCGGAGCGTTCCAAGCGGGGGCCGAGGAGCCGGGCCAATTGCGCCGCGCTGACCGCCGCGGTCCACTGAGCCATGAAGAGCAGTCCACCTTCCCTGGATTGGCTGTGGAATTGGACCACACGCCACCTCCAGAATCGCACGGGTCCAGCCACTTCTCCAGGGGGGAGTCCGCCTTGCCCGGGCCGTCACGCCGTACGCCGTCCAGCCGCCCGTCCCGCTCCGCGTTCCGTGTCCGACGTTCCGGTGCCGGCCCGGCGGGTGCCGCGTCCGGCCGGGCGCTGCCGCGTCGGCTCGTGCAGCTGTACGCGGGGCTCGCGCTGTACGGCGCCAGTTCGGCGCTGGTGGTCCGCTCCGGGCTGGGGCTCGACCCGTGGGACGTCTTCCACCAGGGGGTGGCGCGGCACGCCGGGGTGAGCATCGGCACGGTGTCGGTGTGCGTGGGGGCGCTGGTGCTGCTGTTGTGGTGGCCGTTGCGGCAGCGGCCGGGGCTGGGCACGGTCTCCAACGTCTTCCTGGTCGGGCTCACCCTGGACGCCACGATGCGGCTGGTGCCGCGGGCGCACGGCCTGGCCGCCGAGGCCGCGCTGCTGACCGCGGGGATCGTGCTCAACGGCGCCGCCACCGGGCTGTACATCTCGGCCGCGTTCGGCACCGGCCCCCGGGACGGCCTGATGACCGGGCTGCATCTGCGCACCGGCCGCTCGATCCGGCTGGTGCGCACCGGGATCGAGGTCACCGTGCTGGTGGCCGGCTTCCTGCTGGGCGGCACGGTGGGGGTGGGCACGGTGGCGTACGCGCTGCTGATCGGGCCGCTGGCCCAGTTCTTCCTGCGGTTCTTCGCGCTGCCGGCGCACCGGCCGGGACGGACGGTGGCGCGCGGCGAGGCGGCCGCGGCGGACACCACGGGCCCGGCATCGGAGGCGGGACCGGCCGTGGACCCGGGCGCCGTCCGGCCGGCCGCCGAGTGCGGGTGAACCGGGCGCATACTGCTGCCATGTCCACCCCGTCGCCCCGGCAGGCCCGGCGGCCCGCAGCGCCGCGCCACCCGTTCCTCGACCATCCCGGGCCGCTGGCGTTCGCCCATCGCGGCGGCGCCGCGGACGGGCTGGAGAACACCGTGACGGCCTTCCGGCGCGCGGTGGACCTCGGCTACCGCTATCTGGAGACCGACGTCCACGCCACCGCCGACGGGGTCCTGGTGGCCTGCCACGACGCCACGCTGGACCGGGTCACCGACGCCACCGGGGCGGTGGCATCGCTGCCGTGGCGGCAGGTGCGGCGGGCCAGGGTGGCCGGGCGCGAGCCGCTGCCGCGCTTCGAGGAGTTGCTGGAGGAGTTCCCCCGGGCCCGGTTCAACGTGGACGTCAAGGCGCCGGCCGCGGTCGAGCCACTGGTGGCGGCGATCGGACGGACCGGGGCGTGGGACCGGGTGTGCGTGGGGTCGTTCTCGCAGGGGCGGGTGGCCCGGGCGCGGGCGCTGGCCGGGGATCGGCTGGCCACCTCGCTGGGCACCCGGGGCGTGGCGGCGCTGCGGCTGCTCAGTTACGGCGGCCGGGCGCTGTCGTCGCTGGGGGTGCGTACCGCGGTCTGCGTGCAGGTGCCGGAGTATCACGCCGGGGTCCGTGTGGTGGACGCCACATTCCTGCGCGCGGCGCACCGCAGGGGGTTGCAGGTACACGTGTGGACGGTGAACGATCCGGCCCGCATGGCGGCACTGCTCGACCTGGGGGTGGACGGCATCATCACCGACGACATCGACGCGCTGCGCACCCTGCTCGTGGAGCGCGGCGCCTGGCCCCCGGCGGACTGGTCCACCGGTCCAACTCCCCCTCCGCGACGCCCGATCGGCGCCCCGGACCTCCAGCCGCCCCGCCGCCCGAAGGCGGTTGACCGGCCACGGGCGCCAACTCCGCCTCACGCAGCGTGAGTTGATCAACACGTGGAGCGACCGGCCGTCACGCCCCGCCATGGCGGGCCCGGCGACCGGGCCGAGGGGGTCCACACCCGCCCGCGTTAGGCACTGGGAGTGCGAGGCGGTAGTGTACGCCGTTGTCCAGCCGGAGGGACCGTTACTGCGCGCTAATGATACGGAAACGCCGGGTGATATCTCCCGTCAGATGTGACAAAACGGGCGGCGGCGGGTACAACAAGGGGGCGGCACGAACAGGCGGGCGGTGCTGTGGGCGCGTAGCGCCTCCGTGGAGGGTGGCGGCGATGGGCGCAACTCACCGTGCGAGCCACTGGCGGGTGGGCGCATGTTCCGAAACGGGAATCTTCACCGCCGACCGGACGTTGACCGGATGACGACGACAGCGACACCTGTCCTGTGGGCGACAAGCCCGGGAGGCACGATTCATGAGTGAGCGAGCTCTCCGCGGCACGCGACTCGGGGCCACCAGCTACGAGACCGACCGCGGCATCGATCTGGCTCCGCGCCAGACGGTGGAGTACGCATGCCCGAACGGCCATCGATTCGAGATGCCGTTCTCCATGGAAGCCGAGATCCCGCCGGAGTGGGAGTGCCGCGCCTGCGGCTCGACCGCCCTGCTGGTCGACGGCGAGGGCCCTGAGGAGAAGAAGACGAAGCCCGCGCGTACGCACTGGGACATGCTCATGGAGCGACGCACCCGTGAAGAGCTGGAAGAGGTCTTGGCCGAACGGCTCGCGGTGCTGCGTTCCGGCGGCATGAACATCGCAGTACATCCGCGGGACAACCGCAAGAGCGCCTGAGTATTTTCAGCCAGCCACTGTGCGGGCCCGCCGACCTCGGTCGGCGGGCCCGCAGGCGTTTTCCGGGTTCCGGCGCCGGTCAGGGGCCCAGCGGCCGGCGGGTGGCGCCGTGCCGGTCGCCGTCGTGCCGCCCCGCGGGCTCGTCGTCCCGGACCACCTCGCCCTGGACCACCTTGCCGTCCGGACGGTGCACGCGTATGCGCTGGTAGGCGTCGCCGAACGAACCCGGGGCCCAGGTGCGGCGGCGTACCACCCGGCCGGCGGCGCGGCCGATGAGGCGTCGGGTCGGCGGGAAGAGACACAGCAGCCCGGCCGCGTCGGAGACGATCCCGGGCACCATCAGCAGCAGCCCGCCCAGCATCGCGAGCCCCGCGTGGCCGCCGCCCGGCGCCGTCCCGGTGCCCTCCTCCCCCGGCGTCCGCCCCGCGCGCACCGACTCGGTCAGCTCCCGCCACGCCCGGCGCCCGGCCGCCTTCACCGCCGCCGCCCCCAGCACGAAACCGGCCAGCAGCAACAGCAGCACGGTGACACCGCCCGCCGCGTCGGCGACCAGGGTCAGCAGCCAGATCTCCAGCACCACCCAGGCGGCCACCACCAGGGGCGCCAGGGTCCGGGCACGGGAGCGGCGGGGCCGGGGGTTACGGGACGGATCGGTTGCGCCGAAGGTCATACGTCAATTGTGCCTGGCGGCGCGGAAGGCCCGGCGGCCCCGGTCGTCGCGGGGGCCGCCGGGTATCCGGCGGTCAGCTCTTGCGTCCGCCGCGCAGCCGTTCCACCCGGGCGCCGATGCCCCAGGTGGTGACCCGCCACAGCGCCTCCACGACGATGTTGCGGCTCATCTTGCTGTCGCCCAGCTCCCGCTCGACGAAGGTGATCGGCACCTCCACCACGTGGAACCCCTTCTTGTGGGCCCGCCAGGCGAGGTCGACCTGGAAGCAGTAGCCGGCCGAGGCGACCTCCTCCATGCCGAGCCCTTCCAGGGTCTCCTTGCGGAAGGCCCGGTAGCCGCCGGTGACGTCCCGGATCGGCACCCCGAGCATCAGCCGCGAGTAGGTGCTGCCGCCGCGCGAGAGGAACTCCCGGGACTTGGGCCAGTTGACCACCCGTCCGCCGGGGATCCAGCGCGAGCCGAGCACCAGGTCGGCGCCGCCCAGCGCGGTGAGCAGCCGCGGCAGCTCCTCGGGCTGGTGGGAGCCGTCGGCGTCCATCTCGACCAGCACGCCGTAGCCGTGGTCGATGCCCCACCGGAAGCCGGCCAGGTAGGCGGCGCCCAGCCCCTCCTTGCCCTTGCGGTGCAGCACGTGGACGTGGTCGTCGGCGGCGGCCAGTTCGTCCGCGAGCTTGCCGGTGCCGTCCGGGCTGTTGTCGTCCGCGACCAGGATGTGCGCCTCCGGAACGGCGGCGCGGACCCGGCCGACGATCGGCTTGATGTTCTCGGCCTCGTTGTAGGTCGGGATGACGACCAGAACCGTGCCGAGCGGGGCGGACCGCCTCCCCTGGGTATCGCCCTGGGTGACCTGAGCGCCGTCGTTCACTGCTTCCCCTTTATTTCTCCGTACGTCCCCGCCGGCCAAGCCATGATGCGGCGGCGCAGGACAGGAGGCCCACGATAGCGAGCGTCCACTCCGGTGCCGTGCCGATCCGGTCGGCGAGGGTGGTTCCGGTGCGCAGCGGCACGGTGGCGTCCAGTACCGCGCGGGTGAACTCCCGGGTGCGCTGCTTGACGGTACCGTCCGGCGCGGTGATCGCGCTGATGCCGCTGGTGGCGGCGGTGATCACGGTCCGGCCGTGCTCGACCGCGCGCAGCCGGTACATGGCGAGCTGCTGCTCGGGTTGACCGGTTCGCCCGTAGGTGGCGTTGTTGGTCTGGACGACGAGCGCCTTGGCCCCGGCGTTGACGGTGTCGCGCACGATGCCGTCGTAGGCCACCTCGAAGCAGATCACGTCGCCGAGGCGGGCCGGTCCCATCGTCATCACCCCGGTGTGGTGGCCGGGGTAGAAGTCCCGGGGCACCATCTTCAGCCGGGAGATGAACCGGGTCAGCTCCTTGCGGAACGGCACGTACTCGCCGAACGGCACCGGGTGCTGCTTGGTGTAGGAGGCGCCGGGGCCGGTGACCGGGTCCCAGACGATGCCCTCGTTCTGCACGTGGTCGGCGTCGGGCCCCTCGACCAGGACGCCGACGAGCACCGGCACCCCGACCGCCTGCACGGCGCGGTTGATCCTGGCGTACGCCTCGGGGTAGGTGAACGGGTCGAGGTCGGAGGAGTTCTCCGGCCAGATGACCAGGTCCGGCTTGGCGACCCGGCCGGCCTTGATGTCGTCGGCGAGTTTCAAGGTGGCGGCGACGTGGTTGTCGAGGATCATCAGCGGCCGGCCCAGGAAGTGCATGCCGGGGTGCTCGACGTTGCCCTGGACCACCGCGACCTTCAGGCTGCCGGCCGGCTCGGTCGTCGACGGCACGGCCAGGCCGCTGCCGGCCACGGCCACCGCGAGCAGCAGCGCGCCCGCCGCGGTGGCCGCGGTGCGCCGGCCGCGTACCGGGCCGCGCAGCCGCCACGCCGCGAGCGCCGCCGCGGCCAGCAGCCCGCCGGCCAGCGCCACCGCGAAGGTCACCAGCGGCGCCCCGCCCACCGCGGCGAGCGGGGTGAACGGCGATCCGGTGTTGGCGAACGCCAGCCGCCCCCACGGGAATCCGCCGAACGGCAGCCGGTCGCGCGCCGCCTCCTCCGCCACCCACAGGCAGGCGCCCCACAGCGGCCACCCGGGCAGCCGCGAGGTGAGCGCCAGCGCGGCCCCCAGCGGCACGAAGAAGAGCGCCTCGATCAGCGCCAGACCCACCACCGCGTCCCACCCCACCACGTGCAGCCACTGCAACAGCCACAGCATGAACGGGAAGCCGAAGGCGAACCCGGTCCAGGCACCCTGCCGCAGCCGGCGGCCCCGGGTGAGCAGCGCCAGCGCGGCCACCGACAGCAGCGACAGCGGCCAGATCCCGTACGGCGGGAAGGCGACGGTGAGCAGCAGGCCGGCCGCCGCCGCGGTGGCGGTGCGCCGCCAGTCGCGCCGGGCGGCCCGGCCCAGCCGGCGCAGCCGCCCTGGGCGTTCCCCGGTCGTCCGGGCCGCGTCGGCGGGCACGCCGACGGCGGCCTCGACGAACTGGGCGGTGGCGGTGTCGGATTCCGGGGACACGGTCGCGGCGTTTCCTCTTCTTGCGCGGGGGCCGGCGCCCGTCGGCCGCGGGCGTCGTGCAGTGACCGTACAACGGTTTTCCCCGGCTGCCGCCGCCCGGGTGAGGAAAGCCATGCGCGACGGCTCCCCGGCGGCTGCGGGTGGGGGCCCGGAACGCTCTTCGGGCCGACCCCGGACCCGCTGGCTGCGGGCGGCCGGGAGCCGTTGTCTACTGAACGTCCGGGCCCCACCCGGGTCGCACCCGCCGCCCGGGGGCTCTCCCCCCTGCCCGCCCGGCGGCGGGAGAGGGCCCTGGGCGGGCCGCGTTCCGTGCCACGGGCGCTGGACCTGGCTCCCAGTGGCGCCGCGGCGCTCAGGCGCGGCACCCCGTGGCCCAGCGGCGGTCGACGGAGGACACGGAGGATCCCGGGTCGGACGTCCTGTGGTGGACCCGGCCGAACCTACTCGCCCGCGACCGCCGCCTGTCAACACCCGTTTGACCTGCGGGAATCTGGAGAATCAGCAGGTCAGTGCGGCTCTGCCGGAGGCGGTGCGACAGGCCGAGGGCACATCGTTCGGCGGTACGGCCAGGCCCCGCGTCACTCGTTCGGCCCCTAGTGGACGGTACGGCCGCCGACCACCGTGCGCAGGCAGCGCGGCAGCGGCAGGCCCGGGGTCAGGTCGGGCAGGCCGGGGGTGCCGGAGCGGGGGTCGGTGGACCAGTTGGCGACCCGGTCGTCGGGGATCTGCACCACCAGGTCGCCGGTGCGCCAGACCGCGTAGTCGGCCGGGGCGCCGGGCACCAGTACGCCGCCGCCGTCCCGGCCCACCGCGCGCCAGCCGCCCCGGGTGTGCGCGGTGAACGCGGCGCGTACCGAGATCCGGTGGGCGGCGGTGCGGTGGAAGGCGGCGGCGCGCACCGTCCCCCACGGGTCGAGCGGGGTCACCGGGGAGTCCGAGCCGAGCGCCAGCGGCACCCCGGCGCGCAGCAGGGCGGCGTACGGGTTGAGCCCCCGGGCCCGGTCGGCGCCGAGCCGGGTGGCGTACATCCCGTCGTCGCCGCCCCACGCGGCGTCGAAGGCGGGCTGGACGGAGGCGGTCAGCCCCAGGTCGGCGAAGGCGGCGACGGCGTCCTCGTCGAGCATCTCGGCGTGTTCGACGCGGTGCCGGGCGGCGCGGACCCGGGCGATGCCGAGGCGGTCGGCGGCCTGCCGTACGCCGGTGAGGACCGCGTCGACGGCGGCGTCGCCGATGGCGTGGAAGCCGGCCTGGATCCCGGCGTCGGTGCAGGCGGTGACGTGGTCGGCGATGCGGTCGGCGGTCAGGTAGGCGGTGCCGGTGTGGCCGGCGTCGGCGTAGGGCCGGCGCAGGCAGGCGGTGTGGGAGCCGAGGGCGCCGTCCACGAAGAGGTCTCCGGCGGCGCCGACCGCGCCGAGGTCGCGGACCTTCTCCAGCACCTCGGGGGCGTCCGGTCCGGCGGCCTCCGCCCAGTAGCCGACGACCCGGGGCCCGGGCTCCTCGGCGGCCAGCCGCAACAGCCCGGTGAAGTCGTCCTCGCCGCTGATGTCGGGGCCGGCGCACTCATGGAGCGAGCCGATGCCCATCGCGGCGGCCTGCCGCAGCGCGGCCCGCTGGGCGGCGCGGCGCTGCCCGTCGCCGAGCGAGGCCAGCGCGGTGCGGCGCACCGCGTGGTGGGCGTCGCGGGTCAGCGGTCCGTCGGCGTCGTGGCCGGCCCGGTCGGCGAGGCCGGGGACGAGGTCGCGCAGCGCGCTGGTGGCGAGCGCGGAGTGGACGTCGGCGCGGCTGGCGTACAGCGGGCGGCCACCGGTGGCGGCGTCGAGTTCGGCGCGGGCCGGCGGGCGCGGGTCGGGCCAGCGGGCGGCGTCCCAGCCATGGCCGAGCAGGATGCGGTCGCCGGGGTGGTCGGCGGCGTAGGCGGTGATCCGGGCCAGGGCGTCGGCGCGGTCGCGGGCGGCGGACAGGTCGAGGCCGGTGAGGGCGAGCCCGGTGGCGGTGGCGTGCACATGGGCGTCGGTGAACGCCGGGGTGACGAGCGCGCCGTCGAGCTGGACGACCTCGTCGACCCCGTCGGCGAAGGCGTCCGCCGCGCCCTCGGAGCCGATCCAGGCGACGGTGCCGCCCTCGACGACCATGGCGGTGGCGAAGGGGTCCGCGGGGCTGTACACGGTGCCGCCGCGCAACAGCACGGTGCCCGGGGTGCGCTCGTTCATGTCCCCAAGTCTGGCCTGACCCGCGCGCCGTGCCGCCGCCGGGGTCCCCCGCCGCACCGGGCGGCGCCGGTCACAGATGCGGCGGGCGGGACTCGTACGGGGTGGAGAGGACGACCGTGGTGCGGGTGGAGACGCCGGCCAGGGAGCGGATGCGGGCGAGGAGGTGTTCCAGGGCGCTGGGGGTGGCCACGCGCACCTTGAGGATGTAGTTCTCGTCGCCGGCGACGCTGTGGCACGCCTCGATCTCCGGGACGTCGGCGAGGCGTTCGGCGATGTCGTCCGGGGCGCTGGGGTCGAAGGGCTTGACGGAGATGAACGCGGTGAGCGACAGCCCGACCGCCTCGGGGTCCACGATCGCGGCGTAACCGCGGATGACGCCGCGCTGTTCGAGGCGGCGTACCCGTTGGTGCACCGCCGAGGTGGACAGGCCGGTGGCCTTGCCCAGGTCGGTGTAGCTCATCCGCCCGTCCGCGACGAGCAGCTCGACGATGCGCCGGTCCAAGTCCTCCACGACGCATCAACCTACTGCGCCGGAGGCCGGTCGGCACAGTGAGCCGGTACCGTGCGCCCCGTGCGACCCCCTGGTGTGATCAATGCCACACCGTGCGCGTCCGCTGCCCCCGGGCGCCACGGTTACCGGCCGTCCGGGGCGGGAAATGCTCTGCTCAGGCCGAGGCCACGATGCCCGGCCGTCCCACTTCAGGGTCACCCGCCATAGGGGGAAACCACCATGCGCGCTGTGAAGCGACCGGGCCGCAACGACCGTACGCAGTCCGACCGCACGCGGGCCACACACGACGAGGACACCGATCCCGGCGAACCGCTGGAGGAGCGCCGGATCGTGGCCGAGGCCGACGAGGGCGAGGCCGACGCCTTCGAGGACGAGGGGTACGAGATCTTCCGGGTGTTCTGCCCGGACTGCTCGCGGCCGATCGCCCTGTTCACGGAGGAGGAGAGGCTGCCCGAGCACGCGTTGTGCTCCTCGCCGTGGGACCCGTTCGGGCTGACGGTGTGCGCCGGTTCCGGCCGTCCGGTGGCGCAGGCCAGGCCGGCCCACGACGCGCGGGCCGCCGACGAGCAGGACCTCGCGGCGCTCCTGACGCTGCCGGCCGGGCTCGACTGGCGCACCCAGCCGTTCTCGCACGTGGGCGGCGTCGGCTCGCAGCCGATGCGGGCGGGCGGCGGACGGGTGTCCTGACCGGCCGCCCGGCGACCACCCCCGCGGGGGCCGCGGAACTCCCCGGCCCCCGCAAGGAAGTTGACGCCTCGTCAACCGCGGGTTTCGGGGCCCATCAGCTGGCGGGCGATCACCATGCGCTGGATCTGGTTGGTGCCCTCGACGATCTGGAGCACCTTGGCCTCGCGCATGTAGCGCTCGGCCGGGAAGTCGGTGGTGTAGCCGTAGCCGCCGAGGAGTTGGACGGCGTCGGTGGTCACCCGCATCGCGGTGTCGGTGCAGAAGAGCTTGGCCATGGCGGCCTGCTTGGCGAACGGCTCCCCGGCGTCGCGCAGCCGGGCCGCGGCGAGGTAGAGCGCCCGGCCGGCCTCGATGGCGGTGGCCATGTCGGCCAGCATGAACCGCAGGCCCTGGAAGTCGGCGAGCGGCCGGCCGAACTGCACCCGCTGCGCGGTGAACGACTCCGCCTCCGCCAGCGCCGCCTGGGCCACCCCGATCGCGCAGGCCGCGATGCCCAGCCGCCCGGAGTCCAGCGCGGCCAGCGCGATGGAGAAGCCCTGCCCCTCCTCGCCGATGCGCCGGGCGTCGTCGACCACGACGCCGTCGAAGTGGAGCTGGGCGGTGGGCGAGCCCTTCAGCCCCATCTTGCGTTCCGGGGCAGCTGCCGTCAGCCCCGGGGCGTCGCCGGGCACCAGGAACGCGGTGATGCCGCGCGGGCCCTCCTCACCGGTGCGGGCGAGCACGGTGTAGAAGTCGGCCACGCCACCGTGGGTGATCCACGCCTTGGTGCCCTCCAGCCGCCAGCCCTCGCCCTCCCGGACGGCCCGGGTGCGCAGCGAGGCGGCGTCCGAGCCGGCCGCGGGTTCGGACAGGCAGTAGGCGCCCAGCAGGGAGCCGCCGAGCATGGCCGGCAGGTGCTCGGCCCGCTGCTCCTTGCTGCCGAAGCCGGCCAGGGCGTGGCAGGCCAGGGTGTGCACGCTCACCCCGAGGCCCACGGTGAGCCGCGCCGCGGCCAGCTCCTCCAGCACCTGGAGGTAGACCTCGTACGGCTGGCCGCCGCCACCGAACTCCTCGGGGTACGGCAGCCCCAGCAGGCCCGCGGCGCCGACGGTGGCGAGGACGTCGCGGGGGAAGATCCCGGCTTCCTCCTCCTCGGCGGCCCGGGGCCGCAGTTCCCGCTCGGCCAGTTCGCGGGTGAGGGCGAGCAGGTCGCGGGCTTCCTCGGTGGGCAAGTGGCGTTCTACCGGGTGCGGACCCTCGTACGGCATGGCGGCGTTCCTCCCTGGTCGGGTGGTCGGCGGCGGGCGCCGAGGGGTGGGCGACGCCGCCGCGATGGGTGCTGCTCATGACACCGACGACCTCCCGCCGGGTCACGGTCCGGGCAGATCAGCGGCTGTGGCGGGTTGGAGTATGCCCGATCGGGGCGCTGTCGTCACCAGATCGAGGGATCACGTTCGCCGAGGTGCCGCACGCCGTCCGGACGGCCGGGAAATACCGGCCGCGCCGGGTCCGGCGCCCGTACGATGGCTCGATGACCGAAGTGACCCGGAGCACCCCGCGCGGCGATCTGCGTCCGCCGGAGGTCGACGCCGACGAGTCCACCACGCTGCGTACCTTCCTGGGCTATCTGCGTGAAGCGGTGATCGCCAAGGCGCTGGGGCTGCCGGAGACGGTGGCCCGGCGGCCCCGGGTGCCGTCGGGGACGAGTCTGCTGGGGCTGGTCAAGCACCTGGCCGCGGTCGAGCACAACTGGTTCGTGTGGGCGTACGCCGGGGTGGGCGACGCGCCGGCCGACGACACGGTGACGGTGGCGGAGGGCGAGACGGTCGCCGAGGTGGTCGCCGCCTACCGGGCCGCCGCGCGCCTCAGCGACGAGGTGGTGGCCGCCTGTGACGACCTGGGGCGGCCGGGGGTGCGCTCGCTGCGTGAGACGGCGCCGCCGACCATGCGCTGGATCCTGGTGCACATGATCGAGGAGACCGCCCGGCACGCCGGCCACGCCGACGTCCTGCGCGAGCTGACCGACGGCCGCGTCGGCCGCTGAGCGGAGCCGGGCGGGCGCCCGGCGGCCTCTCCCCCCGTCCGGCCCGGTGACACCCGGGTCCGGCCGCCGTTCCCTTCTCCCGGGGTTCCCCGTAACGGCGGCGCGCCGCACCGGAGTTGACGGGCTCCGCCCGGTCGCCGCGGCCGGTACGGAAACAGCATGGTCACCCGGAATTCACCGGCGGATGTCTACCCGCGTAGCGGCTTCGGTGGTGTCATGGACACGCCCTGGCGCTCCGCCGGGGTGACGACCGACCTCCGGGAGACCCCCACATGTCCCGAACGATCCGTCATCTGCTCGCCACCGGTTCCTGCGCCGCCCTGTTCGCCGGCGCGCTGGTGGCCGGGGCCGGGCCGGCGAACGCCGCCGTGAGCTGTTCGCAGGCGTACCTGCCGCTGCCCGACGCGTCCTGCCAGCCGGGGGCGTACAACCCCGACGTGACCCAGAGCACCATAGGCTCGACCATATGCGTGTCGGGGTGGACCTCCACCGTGCGCCCGCCGACCTCGTACACCAACCCGCTGAAGGTGCAACAGATCGCGCAGTACGGGTACGCGGACACCTCCACCGCCGACTACGAGGAGGACCACCTCGTCCCGCTGGAGCTCGGCGGCGCCCCGAGGGACCCGCGCAACCTGTGGCCCGAGCCGCGCTACGGCAACGAGACCGCCGGCAACAAGGACACCGTGGAGAACAGGCTGAAGACCGCGGTCTGCGCCCACAAGGTCACCCTGGCCGCCGCACGCAGCGCCATCGCGACCGACTGGACCACGGCACTGGCCAAGCTGGGCTTGAGCTGAAACGTTCCGCCACGCGAGTCGCGCCGGGGGCGGCTCCGGCGCACGACCGCGCAGGCGAGGACATCAGGGGGCGCACGGGGTACCGATTGGTTCTCCGGCGCCCCGGCCGGGCAAGATGATCACACTTATCGTCCGCCCCGGCCCTGAGGAGTCCGCCGTGTCCCGCACCGTCCGCAGCGCCGTCGCCGCCGCCCTGCTGTCCGGGCTGCTGCTCACCTCGTGCGCGCCCAAGCACTCCGCCACGCACGACGGCGCGCCGTCGTCCGGACGCGGCGGCTCCTCCGGCAACTCGGCCTCCGGCGGCGGCCGTTCCGGCGGCCCGCTGCCATTGGGCCCCGGACCACAGCCGGCCTACCGGGTGCAGCGGCAGCCCCCGGCCGGCTCCTGCCACTACCGCTACAGCCCGGACAAGGAACCGCTGCCCGACCCGACGTGCACCCCGGGCGCGCTCAACCCCAAGGTCACCCAGGCCACGCTGGACTCCACCATCTGCCGCAAAGGCGGCTACACCTCCGACATCCGGCCGCCGACGAACATCACCAACCGGGAGAAGGCGGCCAACGCCAAGTCCTACGGCTACACCGGCAACATGCGCGACGCCGAGTACGACCACCTGGTCAGCCTTCAGCTCGGCGGCGACCCCAACGACCCGCGCAACCTGTGGGTGGAGCCGCCCTCCCCCGGCCACCGGCCCAACTCCGGGCCCAACAACGACAAGGACGCCGTGGAGACCTCGCTGCACACCGCGGTCTGCAAGAAGCAGGTCACCCTGGAGGCCGCCCAGCGGGCCATCGCGGGCGACTGGACGACGGCACTGGCCGGGCTCGGCCTGGGCCGCAAGTAGCGAACGGCCCGGTCCCGGGCGGGATCTCCCCGCCCGGGACCGGGCCTCGGCGGTCAGTGGTGGTGCACCACGTGGTGGGTGACGACGTGGTGGGTGACCGTGTGGTGCACGACGGTGTGGTGGACCACGGTGTGGTGCACCACGTGGTGGTGGGTCGCGCAGCCGGAGGCCAGCAGTCCGGTCGCGGCCAGGACGGTGGCGGCCAGGACGGTCTTCACGCGGGACAACGTTGCTCCTTGCGGTGGTCTCTGCTTCACCGGGCATGTTCCTGACACCCAGCTGACCAGGATCGTACCGCCCCGCCGCCGGCCTCCGGCCGCCGTCCCGGACCGTTGCGGAAGGCGGCGGCCGGAGGCCGTCAGACCACGCCCACCTCCTGCAGCGCGCGCCGGGCGGCGCCGCCGAGGCCGGTGGGCCAGTACAGGTAGGCGACGCCGCCGGTGCCCCCGACGACCTTGCCCGAGGCGTTGTAGCGCTTCGTCCGCAGCCACACCGTCTCGAACTGCGCCCGCTCGTACACCCGGCGCACCGCCGCGTCGTCGGCGCTCGCCGGGTCGTTGGCGATGACGTCCCCGGTCCTGGTGAACCCGATGACGCACATCAGGTGGCCGGCGGTTCCGTAGCCGGCGCCGTCGAGTTCCTTGGCGAGGAAGGACTGCGAGGTGATGACCGGGATGCCGTGGCGCACCAGGTGCTCGACGTCGGTCAGCGACCGCAGCCGGGTGATGACGGACTCCATGTCGCGGTAGGTGGCCGCGTAGGCGGCGTTGAACGGCCAGTTGCCGCAGCCTTGGTACTGGTAGTCGTAGGTGTACCGGGCGGCGTGGTCGACCTGCGGGTCGGCGTAGGCCGGGTCCACCCAGGCGAGTTGGGCGGGGGTGGGGCGGCGCCCCCAGTACTCCACGACCATCTGCGAGGAGGTCGGCGAGCACCACGCCTCGCCGCCGTTGTCGTACTGCGGGTACTGGCCCTTGTGGATCTCCTGCGAGTAGCGCGGCACCCGCAGTTCGGTCCCGGCGCCGTGGCCCGGGACGGAGGGCGGCACGGTGAAGCGGTCGGGGATGTCGGAGGCCATCGCGCCGACCCGCCAGACGGTGGGGGTCAGTTGCGTGCCGGGTCTGCGGTAGAGGGTCAGCCGCAGCCGGTAGGCGGCCAGCCGGACGCCGCTCGCCGGGTCGTCGACCGCGAAGGTGTCGGTGGAGATGGCGCTGCGCCCGTCGCCCTGGCCGTCCACCGAGGTGCGTTTGATGTCGGTGTCCCCGGCGGCCCAGCGGCCCATGACGTACCACGGGGTGGCCGTGCCGTCCTGGTAGGTGCCCGCCAACTCGGCCTGGATCCAGGTGCCTTCGGGGGTGTGGGCGTTCCAGGAGGCGACCAGTTCGGTGGCGCCGTGCGGCAGCGTGCGCACCGGGCCGGTCCAGGTGGCGTACTCCCAGGCGGCCGTGGTGCCGGTGTGCGGGTCGTGGTACTCGGTGGTGCCGGCCGGCCGGCCGATGACGATGCCGGGGCGCCGGCCGGCCACCGCCCGGGTGCCGTCGGCGGTACCCCGGCGCCAGTCGGGGTACGAGGCCCAGGAGTGGTGATCCACGAAGGCGGCCCCGGCGTCGGGTGGGGTGGCGGAGCGGGCCGGCCGGGCGGCGCGGGCGGTGCCGGGGACGGCGGCGGTCGCGGCGGTGGCGAGCGCGGCGGCCAGAACCGCGCGCCGGGGGGCGGAACGTGTCATGGCGAAGCCCCTGTTCTGCTGGGAAGCCCCTGCCCTGCTGGCGGGTGAGCCCACTATCGCGGCTCGTGGGCCCGCCCGCCAGCGCTTCGGCACGGTCGGCCGGCCGGGGTCAGCCGGGCAGCACGACCAGATCGCGGCCGGTGAGGTTGAGGCGTTCGCCGCCGTCCTCGGTGCACACCGCGATGTCCTCGATCCGGGCGCCGAACCGGCCGGGCAGGTAGATGCCGGGCTCGATGGAGAACGCCATCCCGGGCTCCAGCGGCACCTCGCTGCCGGCCACGATGTACGGCTCCTCGTGGGTCTCCAGCCCGATGCCGTGGCCGGTGCGGTGGATGAAGTGGTCGCCGTACCCGGCGTCCTCGATGATGTCGCGGCCCACCGCGTCGAGTTCCTGAGCGGTGATGCCGGGGCGGACCGCCTCGGTCTGCGCCTGCTGGGCCCGCTGGAGGACGGCGTACAGCTCGCGGAAGTCGTCGTGCGGCTCACCGGCGGCGTAGGTGCGGGTGGAGTCCGAGCAGTAGCCGTCGTGGGTGGTGCCGCCGATGTCGACCACCACCGGCTCGCCGGGGCGGATCGGCCGGTCGGAGACCTCGTGGTGCGGGCTGGCGCTGTTGGGGCCGGCGCCGACGATCACGAAGTCGCAGGTGGCGTGGCCGGCCTCGACGATGGCGTCGGCGATGTCCCGGGCCACCTCGCGCTCGGTCCGGCCGGGGCGCAGCCACTCCCCCATCCGGCGGTGCACCCGGTCGATGGCGGCGCCGGCCCGGCGCAGCGCCTCCACCTCGGCGGGGCTCTTGCGGGCCCGCAGCGGACGCAGCACCTCGCCGGCGAGGCTCTGCTCGGCCTGCGGCAGCGCCGCCCGCAGCGCGAGCACCTTCTCGGCCCACATGTGGTCGTCGATGGCGATCCGCTTCACCCCGGCCGGCAGCCGCTCGGCCACCAGCGCGTACGGGTCGTCGGTCTCGGCCCAGCCCAAGATCTCGATGCCGAGGCCGCCCACCGGGGAGGCGGCGGCGGCCGGCTTCTCCAGCGCGGGGACGATCAGCACCGGGTCCGCCTCGACCGGGACCACCAGGGCGGTCAGCCGCTCCAGCGGCAGCGCGTGGTAGCCGGTGAGGTACCGCAGGTCGGCACCGGGTGAGACGAGCAGCGCGTCGAGGCCGGCGGCGGCAGCGGCCTGCCGGGCGGTCTCGATGCGGTCGGCCGGGTAGAGGTTGGCGATGGCACGGGCGCCCTGGGAGTCAGTCACGACGATCACGGTAGACGCCCCGGGGGCCGCCTGCCGAGGGGGGCACGCGAGGACCGTAGGCTGACCGCGATGGAGCCCTCACCAACGCCCGGCGGCACGCCCGCGGCACCCCGCCCGGACCCGCTGCCGGCGCTGGCCGCCGCGGTGCGCGCGCTCCCCGCGTCCTGCGGTCCGGTGCGCCTGGTGGCGGTGGACGGGCACGCCGGTTCCGGCAAGAGCACCTTCGCGGCCCGGCTCGCGGTGGCGCTGGGCGGTGCGCCCGTGGTCCACCTGGACGACCTCGCCACGCACGAGGAGCTGTTCGGCTGGACCGCCCGGCTGCGGGAGTGGGTGCTGGAGCCGCTCGCGCGGGGACGGGACGCGGGGTACCCGGTGTACGACTGGACGGCCCGCCGGTTCGCCGGGCGCGCCGTGGTGCCGTGCGCGCCGGTGGTGCTCGTCGAGGGCGTCGGGGCGGGCCGGTCCGCGCTCCGCGACCATCTGGCGCGAATCGTATGGATGGATACGTCACGGGACGAATCGTGGCGGCGGGGGCGCCGGCGGGACGGACCGGAGCTGGCCGTTTTCTGGCGCGGCTGGATGCGCGCGGAGAACGCGCACTTCGCGGCCGATCCGACCCGTCCCCACGCGGATCTCCTGGTACGCCAGGTACCGGACGGATATCAGGTGCTGCCGGGGCCCGGGCGACAACCCTGAACAGCCGTTCGTATCACTGAGGGTAACCTTCCGCCGCCGATCCGGCCCACCGGACGAACGACTCCCGGCCAGTGGCCCAGGGCGGCTTGACCTGGGGGGCGTACAGGACTTACGTTCTCAATGCGCGGTCGGACAACGGCCGCACACCGACACGAAGCCCCCGGTTGTTCCCCCGTGACCGGGGGCTTCGTCCTGTCCGGTGCCGGGCGGTGCGTCCGTTTCGCCGCCGGATCCTCTCACCCTGCGTCACGGCCGCGGGCCCCCTCGCCGGACCGGCCGGTTCGTCTCTTTCCGCCCGCCCGGCCGGTGCGCACCCCTCTCCCCCGCCGCAACACCGCAGGTACGATGCGGAAAGAGGCGGCGGGCGGATCGCCCGGTACGCCACGGCGCCAACTCCCGCCGCGGATACGGCGGTTCGCCGCCGGGTACGGGTCGGAGGGGACGGGCAGGCCACGGGGGCACGGCAGTGGGGGACCTGATGGACTTCGGAACCGAGGGGGTGCCCCCGCGGGTCGGGGGAGGCTTCGGCGCCCCGGCCGACCGGGCCTGGCTGCGGGGGGTCGACGCCTACACGGTGGGCGCCTACGCCCAGGCCGAGGAGGAGTTCCGCACCGCGGCGCGGCTCGACCCGGGGATGGCCGACGCCTGGCTCGGGCTGCACGCGCTGCGCGCCGACACCGCCACCGCGCTGCTGCGCATGTACCGCCACCGGGAGCGCTTCGGCGAGCAGCGGCGGCGCCACCACCGTTCGCTCAACTCCTGGTACTGGCTGGGCTGGTGGGTGCAACCGGTGCTGGAGACCGGACGTGATCTGCTGCTGGCGCACGCCTCGCACTGGCTCGACGGCCGGCACGTCGCCGACCTGGACCGGGCGCTCGCCGAGTGCCCGCCGGTGGACACCGACCCCCAGGTGCGCTTCCTGCACGCCTGCCGCGCCTACCTGGTCAAGGACTGGGAGCAGTTGGTCCGCCACACCGAACCGCTGCTGGACGACCCGCTGCTGGGCATCGAGGCCGGGCTCTTCGGCGGCATGGCCCGGGTCCGGCTGGAGATGTGCGGGCAGGCCGAGCCGCTGCTGGCCACCGCGCTGATGCGGTGCCGCAGCGAGGTGCCGCAGCGCAAGGAGCTGCGCTACTGGCTGGCCCGCGCCTACGAGGGCACCGGCCGCTCGGCCGCCGCGTTACCCCTGTACCGCGCGGTGCACCGGGTGGACCCGGGGTTCATGGACACCGCCGCCCGGCTCGCGGCGATCACCGAGTCCGAGGACGGTCTGGACGAGTCGGCGGACCTGGCCGCGGTCTCGCTGCCGGGGCTGAGCCGTTCCACCTGGCAGGGCCCGGCCGAGGACCCCGGGCTGCCGGCCGCCGAGCCCGATCCGCCGCGCCCCGGCGACCCGGTGGCCGGCCCCGCCGCGGAGGCCGGGGCCGGGGCGGTGCCGCAGAGCCCGCCGGTGCGGCAGAAGGCGGTGCTGCCGGTGACCCCGGTGCCGCCGCAGGTGCCGCTGGGGACGCCGGATCCGGCGCTGCTGGCCCAGGCGCTGGGCGAGCTGGAGCGGATGGTGGGCCTGGAGCCGGTCAAACGGCAGGTGCGGGCGCTCTCCGCGCAGCTGCGGATGGCCCGGCTGCGGGCCGGTCAGGGGCTGCCGGTGCAGCCGCCCAAGCGCCACTTCGTCTTCTCCGGCCCCTCCGGCACCGGCAAGACCACGGTGGCCCGGATCCTGGGCCGGGTCTTCTTCGCCCTCGGGCTGCTCGGCGGCGACCACCTGGTGGAGGCCCAACGCGCCGATCTGGTGGGCGAGTTCCTCGGCCAGACCGCGGTGAAGGCCAACGAGCTGATCGACTCCGCGCTCGGCGGGGTACTCTTCGTGGACGAGGCGTACAGCCTGTCCAACTCCGGCTACGGCAAGGGCGACGCCTACGGCGACGAGGCGTTGCAGGTGCTGCTCAAGCGCGCCGAGGACAACCGCGACCGGCTGGTGGTGATCCTGGCCGGCTACCCCGAGGGCATGGACCGGCTGCTGGCCGCCAACCCCGGCCTCGGCTCCCGGTTCACCACCCGGGTGGACTTCCCCAGCTACCGTCCCGACGAACTCACCCGTATCGGCGAGGTGCTGGCCGCCGAGGGCGGCGACCACTGGGACGAGGAGGCGCTGGAGGAGCTGCACAGCATCAGCGGCCACGTGGTCGCCCAGGGGTGGATCGACGAGCTGGGCAACGGCCGCTTCCTGCGCACCCTGTACGAGAAGAGCTGCGCCTACCGCGATCTGCGGCTGACCGGCTACCCCGGCACCCCGTCCCGGGACGACCTGGCCACGCTGCGGCTGCCCGACCTGATGCAGGCGTACGGCGAGGTGCTCTCCGGCCGGGGCCCGGGGCAGCAGCAGTGACCGCCGCCCCGGGTCCGGTACCGGGTCAGCCCGCGTACGCCCGCGGCTGCGGGGCCTTGCGCGGGTCGGCGACGCGGGCGTCCCGGTGGGCCGGGTCGTGCACCTCGCCGACGAGCATCTCCAGCACGTCCTCCAGCGCCACCAGGCCGAGCACCCGGCCCGCCGGGTCGGCGACGGCCGCCAGGTGGGTGGCGGCCCGGCGCATCGCGGTGAGCGCGTCGTCCAGCGGCAGGTCGGCCCGCAGGGTGACCATCGGCCGCCGCAGCCGGGCCGGCACCGGTTCGTCGCCGTGCTCCGGCCCCTCCAGCTCCAGCACGTCCTTGACGTGGACGAAGCCCAGGAAGGTGCCGTCCGGGCCGCCCACCGGGAAGCGCGAGTAACCGGTGCGCACCGTCAGCGCCTCCACCTCGCGCGGGGTCACCGACGGGCCCACGGTGACCAGTTGGTCCGGGGTGAGCAGGACGTCGGTGACCGGGCGGCTGCCCAGTTCGAGCGCGTCGGCCAGCCGGGCCTGCTCGTCCGGGCCGAGGAGTCCGGCCTGCCGGGAGTCCTCCACCAGGTAGGTGAGCTGTTCGCTGGTGAAGACGGTCTCCATCTCGTCCTTGGGCTCCACCCGGAAGGCCCGCAGCACCAGCCGGGCGCACGCCCCGAGCACCGCGATCACCGGCCGGAACGCCCGGGCGAAAGCGACCAGCCCGGGGCCGAGCCACAGCGCGGCCTTCTCCGGCGCCGCCATCGCCAGGTTCTTGGGCACCATCTCGCCGATCACCAGGTGGAAGAAGACCACCACGGCGAGGGCGATCACGTACCCGGCCGGGTGCACCAGCTGGTCCGGCACCCGTACCGCGGTGAAGATCGGCTCCAGCAGCCGGGTCACCGTGGGCTCGGCGACGGCACCCAGGGTCAGCGAGCAGATGGTCACGCCGAACTGGGCGGCGGCCATCATCCGCGGCAGGTGTTCCAGGCCGTGCAGGACGGTTCGGGCGCGCCGGTGGACGCCGGCGAGCGGTTCGATCTGGCTGCGGCGGACCGAGACCATGGCGAACTCGGCGCCCACGAAGTAGCCGTTGGCCAGCACCAGCACGGCCGCGAAGAGCAGTTGCAGGAAGATCGTCACCGTTCCTCCCGCCCGTCCGCGTCGCGCACCAGCCGGACCCGTTCGGCCCGGTGGTGGCCGGTGCGGGTGACCCGCAGCTCCCAGCCGGGCAGGCGGGCCACGTCACCGGTGACCGGGATGCGTTCCAGCAGGTCGGCGACGAGGCCGGCGACCGTCTCGTAGGGGCCGTCGGGGACGTCGAGGCCGACCCTGATCAGGGTGTCCACCCGGCAGCTGCCGTCGGCGTCCCAGGCCGGGCAGCCGTCCTGGTCGGGCGCGGGGGCCAGCTCGGGGTGGGCGTCGGCCTCGGCGTCGTGCTCGTCGCGCACCTCGCCGACGAGTTCCTCGACGATGTCCTCCAGGGTGACCACGCCGGCCGTGCCGCCGTACTCGTCGACGACGACGGCGATCGGCTGTTCGTTGCGCAGCCGCTCCAGCAGCGGCCGTACCGGCAGCGTCTCCGGGACGAGCAGCGGGGCCACCGCGATCCGGCCGACCGGGGTGCGGGCCCGTTCGTGGCCGGCCACGGCGAGGGCGTCCTTGAGGTGGACCATGCCGACCACCTCGTCCAGCCGTTCCCGGTAGACGGGGAAGCGGGACAGCCCGGTGGCGCGGGTCAGGTTGAGCACGTCGGCGGCGGTCGCGGTGTCCTCCAGGGCGGCCACCCTCACCCGGGCGGTCATCACCGACTGGGCGGTCAGCTCGCCGAGGTTGAGGGTGCGGACAAACAGGTCGGCGGTGTCCGGCTCGATCGCCCCGGCCAGCGCCGAGTGGCGGGCGAGGGAGACCAGTTCGGTGGGGGTGCGGGCGGAGGCCAGCTCGTCGGCGGGCTCCACGCCCAGCGCCCGTACCAGCCGGTTGGCGGCGGCGTTGAGCAGCGTGATCACCGGCCGGAAGAGCCGGGAGAAGACCCGCTGCGGGCCGGCCACCATGCGGGCGACCTGCAACGGCCGGGAGACCGCCCAGTTCTTCGGGACCAGCTCGCCGATGACCATCTGCACGGCCGAGGCGAGGATCATGCCGAGGACGACGGCGATCCCGGGGGCGGCACCGCCCGGTACGCCGATCGCGGTGAGCGGCCCGGCCAGCAGATCGGCCAGCGCGGGCTCGGCGAGCATACCGACGACCAGCGAGGTGATGGTGATGCCCAGCTGGGTGCCGGAGAGCTGGAAGGACAGGCCGCGCAACGCGGCCACCACGCTGCGGGCGCGCCGGTCGCCGCCGGCCGCGGCCCGCTCGGCCTCCGGGCGTTCCACGGTCACCAGGCCGAACTCGGCGGCGACGAAGAATCCGTTGGCCAGGATCAGCAGGAAGGCCGCGCCGAGCAGGATCAGGGGCGTCATGCCGCCACCACCACGCGCGAGGCGCTCAGGGCAGGGGCGGCGCAGGTACTACAGGACGATTCGTCCATCGCCGGGAAAGTGTCACTCCTCGGGTAGGTCCGTCAATCCCCCGCCGGGCCGTGGCGGGGGCCGCGGCCGTGCAGGGCGGGGCGGGCGCTTCGGTGCGCCGTCAGGAAGTCAAGAGTAGTCAAAGGTCGGGGCGGCGGGGGAGGTGTGGCCGCCGCACCGGTCGGCCGCGTGGTCAGCGGCCGGCCGGGGTGCCGGTGCCGTACGCCTCGGTGAGCGCGCGCAGCCGGCCGGCGTCGCGGACCGCCTGGCGGCGGGCCATGCCGGGCTGGATGCCCATGGCGGCCAGCGTGGTGCCGTCGGCGAGGTCGAGGTAGACCCACGGGTCGCCGGGGCGCAGGTTGACCCCGAGCACCTGCGGCCAGGCCAGCCGGCGCCGGGTGACCACGTTGACCACGGTCACCCCGTCGCGGGCGGCGACCACCTTGGGGCGGGCGAGCATCGCCAGCAGGGCGAAGATCAGCAGCCCGGTGGTGATCATGGTGCTGCGGTCGGTGAGCGACCACGGGGCCGGCATCGCCACGGCGATGGTGACGAAGACGGCGAGCATCACGGTGCCGATGGTCAGCAGCACGGCGCGGGTGCGCGCCGGGCGGAAGGTCACCGGCAGGTCGGGCAGGTCGTCGGGGGCGGGCACGGCGGGCGCTCCGGTCGGTCGCGGCCGGCCGGTCACAGCCGGCAGGCGTGGATGCCGGTGGTGAGGATCGCCCGGGCACCCAGGTCGTACAGGTCGTCCATGATCCGCTGGGCATCCCGGGCCGGGACCATGGAACGGACCGCGACCCACCCCTCGTGGTGCAGCGGGGAGATGGTGGGCGACTCCAGGCCCGGGGTGAGCGCGACCGCCTGCTCGACCTTCTCGGCCCGGATGTCGTAGTCCATCATCACGTACCGCCGGGCCACCAGGACGCCCTGCATCCGGCGGAGGAACTGCTGGACCTTGGGGTCGTCGGCGGGGGCCCCGGTGCGCCGGATCACGACCGCCTCGGACTCCAGGATCGGCTCGCCGATGATCTCCAGCCCGGCGTTGCGCAGCGTGGTGCCGGTCTCCACCACGTCCGCGATGATCTCGGCGACGCCGAGCTGGATGGCGGTCTCCACGGCGCCGTCGAGGTGGACCACGGAGGCGTCCACCCCGTGGTCGTCGAGGTGCTTGGCGACCAGCCCGGCGAAGGAGGTGGCGATCGTCATGCCGCCGAACTCCTTGACGTCGGTGGCGGTGCCGGGGCGGGTGGCGTACCGGAAGGTGGAGGCGGCGAAGCCGAGCTGGAGGATCTCCTCGGCGTCGGCGCCGGAGTCCAGCAGCAGGTCGCGGCCGGTGATGCCGATGTCCAGCTTGCCGGAGCCGACGTAGACCGCGATGTCGCGCGGGCGCAGGAAGAAGAACTCCACCTGGTTGTCGGCGTCCACCAGGACCAGTTCGCGGCGGTCCTTGCGCTGCCGGTAGCCGGCCTCATGCAGCATCGCCGACGCAGGCTCGGACAGTGAACCCTTGTTGGGGACGGCGATGCGCAGCATGGGGGTGGATTCCTTCGTCTTGGGGTGTTCGTCGGGCGCGGGGGTGCTGACTACAGGTGAGCGTATACGTCGTCCAGGGAGATCCCCCGGGCGACCATCATCACCTGAAGGTGGTAAAGGAGTTGCGAGATCTCCTCGGCGGTGCGGTCGGCGCCCTCGTACTCGGCGGCCATCCACACCTCCGCGGCCTCCTCGACCACCTTCTTGCCGATGGCATGGACCCCGAGGCCGACCAGTTCCGCGGTACGGGAGGCGGCGGGGTCGCCGGTGGCCTTCTGCTGGAGCTCGCCGAAGAGCTCCTCGAACGTCTTCTTGGACATGGTGCTCCTACCCTACGGGGTGGCCGGCGGCCACTCAGCGCCAGGGCTCGGAGACCGAGCGCAGTGTCGCCGCGGTGGCCACCGCCGCGGTGACCGCCTCGTGGCCCTTGTCCTCGGTGGAGCCGGGCAGCCCGGCGCGGTCCAGCGCCTGCGCCTCGGTGTCGCAGGTGAGGACGCCGAAGCCGATCGGAACCCCGGTCTCCACCGCGACCTGGGTGAGCCCGGCGGTGACGCCCTGGCAGACGTAGTCGAAGTGCGGGGTGCCGCCGCGGATCACCACGCCGAGGGCGACGATGGCCTCGTAGCCGCGGGTGGCCAACGCCTTGGCGACGACGGGGAGTTCGAAGCTGCCGGGGACGCGCAGCAGCGTCGGCTCGGCGATGCCCAGCTCGTGCAGGGCGCGCAGCGCGCCGTCCACGAGGCCGTCCATCACCTGCTGGTGCCACTGCGCGGCGATCACCGCGACCCGCAGGTCGCCGCAGCTCTTCACGGTCAGCTCGGGGGCGCCCTTACCGCTCACTTGGCTCTTCGCTCCTTCGTTCGGTTACCGGGTTGGTGCTGGGTGGGCCGCGGTCACCCGGGGTGGACCGGGGCGGTGTGGCCGGCGTCGAGCCAGGGCAGGTCGTGGCCCATCCGGTCGCGCTTGGTGCGCAGGTAGCGCAGGTTGTGCTCGCCGGCCTGGACGGGGACCGGCTCGCGGGCGGTGACCCGCAGGCCGTAACGGGCCAGCGCGTCGGCCTTCTCGGGGTTGTTGGTCATCAGGCGGACCGAACGCACCCCGAGGTCGGCGAGGATCTGGGCGCCGGCGCCGTAGTCGCGGGCGTCGGCGGGCAGGCCGAGTTCCAGGTTGGCGTCGAGCGTGTCGTGGCCGAGTTCCTGGAGTTCGTAGGCGCGCAGCTTGTGCAGCAGGCCGATGCCGCGTCCCTCGTGGCCGCGCAGGTAGACCACCACGCCGCGGCCGGCGGCGGCCACCTTCGCCAGCGACGCGCGCAGCTGGGGGCCGCAGTCGCAGCGCAGCGAGCCGAAGACGTCACCGGTGAGGCATTCGGAGTGCAGCCGCACCAGGACGTCCTCGCCGTCCAGCAGCCGGCCGGAGGCGTCGAGGTCGCCGGCGACCAGGGCGATGTGTTCCACGCCGTCGTCGGTGCCGCGGTAGCCGTAGGCGCGGAAGCCGCCGTGGACGGTGGGCAGCGAGGTGGTGGCGGCGCGCCGCACGGTGGGCTCGCCGCGCCGCCGGTGGGCGACCAGGTCGGCGATGGAGATGACGGTCAGGCCGTGCTTGCGGGCGAAGAGCAGCAGTTCGGGGAGGCGGGCCATGGTGCCGTCCTCGTTGGCGATCTCGCAGATCGCCGCGGCCGGGCGCAATCCGGCGAGCCTGGCCAGGTCGACCCCGGCCTCGGTGTGGCCGGTACGGGTGAGCACCCCGCCCTCCCGGGCGCGCAGCGGGAAGACGTGGCCGGGGCGGACGAAGTCGCCGGCGGTGGCGGCCGGGTCGGCCAGCAGCCGCAGCGTGGTGGCCCGGTCGGCGGCGGAGATGCCGGTGGTCACCGCGTGGGCGGCGGTGGCGTCCACCGAGACGGTGAAGGCGGTGCCCATGGACTCGGTGTTGCGTTCGACCATCTGCGGCAGGTCGAGCCGGTCGAGTTCGGGGGCCTCCATGGGGGCGCAGATCAGGCCGCGGCACTCGGTCATCATGAAGGCGACGAGTTCGGGGGTGGCCAGTTCGGCGGCGAAGACCAGGTCGCCCTCGTTCTCGCGGTCCTCGTCGTCCACCACGATCACCGGGCGGCCGGCCGCGATGTCGGCGATCGCGCGTTCCACGGGGTCGAGCGCGGAGGCGTCGGTCCGCGTGTCGTACCGGCTGTCGATTGCGGTCATGCCGCGGCTCCTTCCAGGGCCGTCGTCCGGGCGGCGGGGGTGCGGGTGCGCAGCCACCAGCCGCGCAGGCCCAGCAGCACCAGGACGAAGTAGATGCCGTAGACCAGCCCGGAGAAGGCCAGTCCGCTGGTGAAGGCGAGCGGGACGCCCACCAGGTCCACCGCCAGCCAGGCGAACCAGAACTCCACCCAGCCGCGCGCCTGGGCCACCATGGCGGCCAGCGTGCCGACGAAGATGTACGCGTCCGGCCAGGGGTTCCAGGACAGCGCGGGCACGGCGGCGAAGAGCCCGCCGACCGCGAGGGTGCCGGCCGCGGTGCCGGCGGCCAGCCACAGGCGCTCGCGCCAGGTGGCGAAGCGCACCGCCACCTCGCCGGTGTCGCGGCGACCGCGCTGCCAGCGCACCCAGCCCCACAGCGCCACCACGATGACGACGACCTGCTTGCCGGTCCCGCCGCTGAGGTGGGCGGTGAGGTAGGCGGCGACCAGGATCAGCCCGGAGAGGAACTGGGCCGGCCAGGTCCACATCGAGCGGCGCCAGCCGAGCGCGAGCGCGGCCAGGCCGAGCAGGTTGCCGATCATGTCGGACCAGATGACGTGCTGGCCGAGGACGCTGAACGCCGGCTCGGACAGCCAGCCGAAGGCGCTCACCGGCCGGCCTCCGTCCCGGTCCGGCGCTCGCCGAGCATCCGCTCGACGTATTTGGCGACCACGTCCACCTCGAGGTTGACCGGGTCGCCCGGCTGCTTGCGGCCGAGCGTGGTCAGCGCCAGGGTGGTGGGGATCAGGCTCACCGTGAAGTGGTCGGCGGCGGCCTCGACCACGGTCAGGCTGATGCCGTCCACGGTGATCGAGCCCTTCTCGACCACGTAGCGGGCGAGTTCGGCGGGGAGGGAGACGGTGACGACCTCCCAGTGTTCGGCCGGGGCGCGGTCGAGGATGGTGCCGGTGCCGTCCACGTGACCCTGCACCAGGTGGCCGCCGAGGCGTCCGCCGACCTGGGTGGGGCGTTCGAGGTTGACCGGTGAGCCGGGGGTGAGCGCGCCGAGGCTGGAGCGCTTCAGCGTCTCGGCCATCACGTCGGCGGTGAAGGTGTCCGGGCCCGGGGTGTCGACGACGGTCAGGCAGACGCCGTTGACCGCGATCGAGTCGCCGTGCCGGGCGCCTTCGGTGACCAGGGGGCCGCGCAGGGTGAAGCGGGCGGCGTCGCCGAGGTCCTCGACCGCGGTGACCTCACCCAGTTCTTCGACGATTCCGGTGAACACGTCAGTTCTCCTCGGCGGTGGCGGCGGGGCTGGGCCCACCGGGACGGCGTGGGTAGGCGGTGACGCGCAGGTCGGGGCCGACCCGGACGGCTTCGGCCAGGTCCAGGCGGAGGGCCTGCGCGATGGTGCGGACGCCCGCGTCGGCGAGCGCGGCCGGGCCGGCGCCGAGCAGGGTGGGGGCCAGGTAGCCGACGACCTTGTCGACCGCGTCCGCGGCGAGGAAGGCACCGGCGAGCGTGGGGCCGCCTTCCAGCAGCACGGAGCGGACGTCGCGCTGGTGGAGGGCGGTGAGCAGGGCGGGGATGTCCAGGCCGGGGCCGGTGGCGGCGCGCGGCAGCCGCAGCGCCCTGGCCCCCAGGTGGCCGGCGTCGGCGTCCTCGGCCACCGCGATCAGGGTGGGCGCGGCGTCGTCGAGGACCCGGGCGCCGGGCTCCACGGTGGCCTCGGTGTCCACCACGACCCGCAGCGGCTGGGTGACCTCGCCGGGCACTCCGCGGACGGCCAGGTGCGGGTCGTCGGCGCGCAGGGTGCCGGAGCCGACGAGCACCGCGTCGGCCTCGGCTCGCAGCCGGTGCACCTCGGCGCGGGCGGCGTCGGAGGTGATCCAGCGGCTGGTGCCGTCGGCGGCGGCGCTCCGGCCGTCCAGGGTGGCGGCGTACTTCCAGGTGACGAAGGGGCGGCGGTGGCGTACCGAGGCCAGCCACGCCTCGTTGCCGCGGGCGGCCTCGGCGGCCAGCAGTCCGGCCTCGACGTCGATCCCGGCGGCGCGCAGCCGTCCGGCGCCGCCGGAGGCGGTCGGGTCCGGGTCGGCGACGGCGTGCACCACGCGGCGGATCCCGGCGTCGATCAGGGCCTGGGAGCACGGTCCGGTGCGGCCGGTGTGGTCGCACGGTTCGAGGGTGACGACGGCGGTGCCGCCCCGGGCCCGGTCGCCGGCCTCGCGCAGCGCGTGGACCTCGGCGTGCGGGCCGCCGGCCCGCCGGTGCCAGCCCTCGCCGGCCACCCGCCCGTCGGCGTCGAGCACGACGCACCCGACGACCGGGTTGGGGCTGGTGTGGCCGAGTCCGCGCGCGGCCAGCGCGACGGCGCGCCGCATGGCGTCGGTTTCGACGGGGGTGGCCACCGGGTCCTCCTGCCTTCTTCGGCACGGACTCCGGGGCGGGAAGGAACGGTGACGGACACGGGCACCGGGGACGCCTCAAACACGCGAACGGCCGTCACGTCGCGGGGAACGCGACATGCCGACCGCCGACGGCGGCGTACCGGTACGTGGCCGCCGCGCACTGCCTCCCATCCGGACTTTAACCGTCGGTCCAGGAATTCCACCTGGTCAACCGGCCGCTGGCAGCGGACGGGTCGCGGACTGTAACCGCCGGTTCGGAGTTTCACCGACCCCGGAGTGCGCTGAACGTCACTGGTACGCGTCCAGTCTGCCACGCCGGGTCATGGCGTTGGGTACCGGCCCGTGTGGGGTGGGTCACAGCCGGTACGCCGGCGGCGCCTTCGGGGTGGCGCCGCCGGCCGGTCCGGGTCTCAGCCGAAGAAGGCGTTCATCCCCGGCACGTCGGACAGGTACGTCTCGATGGCCGCGATCTTGCCGTCCCGCAGGAAGCAGACGGTGGCCAGGTACTCGTCCAGCACGACGCCGTCGCGTTCGGCGGTGTTGTGCAGCGACAGCGCCATGTTGTCGCGGCTGACCAGGACCCGCTGGAACTCGAAGTCGACGCCGAAGCCAGCGATCAGCTTGGCGCGCTCCACCACGGCGTCGGCGCCCTCGGCCGGCCCGGAGATGCGGTTGTCGCCGGGGAGGGTCCAGGTGGCGTCCTCGGTGAACAGGTCCCGCAGGGCCGTCCAGTCGCGGGTCACCAGGCAGTGGTGGAACGCCTTGGCGAGCGCGTACTTGTCTTCATCGGTGGTGTGTTGCTGGCTCATGCCGAACAGCCTCGTCGCAAGCATCGCGGAAGGGAAATGACGGAACCCCGCGGACTTCATGCACCGCACGCATAACCCGCAGGTGGCGGCCGTCAGGCGGGGGAAGCGGTGGGGCACAATGGACGGGTGACCATCGACGAACTGCGCTGGTTCCTGGCCCTGGCGGAGACCGGGCACGTCACCGAGACCGCGGCACGGCTGCACATCGACCAGTCGACGCTCTCCCGCGCGCTGCGCCGGCTCGAACGAGGCGTCGGCACCGCGCTGTTCGACCGGGAACGGCAGCGGCTGCGGCTCAACGACTACGGCCGGGTCTTCCGCCGCCACGCGCAGCGCGCGCTGGACGAACTCGACGCCGCGCAGGGCCGGATCGCCGCGCTGCTGGAGCCGCCCCGCGACACGCTCGCCCTGGGGTTCGCGCACTCACTGGGCAGTTGGCTGGTCCCCCGGCTCGTCGGCGGCTACCAGCGCGAGGTGCCCGACGCCGGGTTCACCCTGCATCCCCAGGCCGCGGAGAACCTGCCGGGGCTGCTGCTGGAGGGCGCCGTGGACGCCGCCGTGACCAGTCCGCGCCCGTCCGACCGGCGCATCGGCTGGCTGCCACTGTGCGACGAGCCGCTGCGGCTGGCGGTGCCGGCCGGCCATCCGCTGGCCGGCCGCGCCGAGGTCCGTCTGGCCGAACTGGCCGACGAGCGGCTGATCATCATGGGGCGCGCCCTGGGGCTGCGCCAGATCACCTGCCAGATCTTCCACCGGGCCGGCGTCACCCCGGCGGTGACCGCCGAGAGCGGGGAGGTGGCCACCATCGTCAGCCTGGTGGCCGCCGGGGTCGGCATCTCGGTGGTGCCGGCCGGTGACGGCGCGCCGCCGCCGGCCGGGGTGCGGCTGGTCCCGCTCGCCGAGCACGACGCGTACCGGCCGGTGGGGCTGGCCTGGCACGCCGATCGCGCGCCGTCGCTGGCCGGCCGCCGCTTCCGCGAGTTCGTCACCCGGTACGCGCCGCGTCTGGCGGACCCGGATCACTCCGGGCCGGCGGAGGACTCGTCGTACTCGCTGGTGCCGCCGTCCAGCAGCGGCATCCGGCGCTGGGCCGCCGGGCGGGAGAGCCAGCGCAGCGCGTGATACCCGGTGAGCACGATGAGCGTGCCCAGGGCGATGCCGCCCAGCTCGAAGTGACTGGTGATCTTGAGTGAGACGCCGCCGATGGCGATGATGACGCCGGCCGCGGCGGGGACGAGGTTGAGCGGAACGGTGAAGTCGACCTTGTTGCGGATCCAGATCTGGGCGCCGAGCAGGCCGATCATGCCGTAGAGGATCACCGTGATGCCGCCCAGCACGCCGCCGGGAATGGCGGCGACCACGGCGCCGAACTTGGGGCACAGCCCGAACAGCAGGGCGAAGACGGCCGCCGCGGTGTAGGCGGCGGTGGAGTAGACCCGGGTCGCCGCCATCACGCCGATGTTCTCGGCGTAGGTGGTGGTCGCCGGGCCGCCGGCCGCGGTGGAGAGCATGGTGGCGGTGCCGTCGGCGAGGATGGCCAGGCCCATCTTGTCGTCCAGCGGGTCGCCGGTCATCTCGCCGACCGCCTTGACGTGTCCGGCGTTCTCGGCGACCAGGGCCACCAGCACCGGGAGGGCGACCAGGATCGCGGAGGCGGAGAAGCTGGGGGCGTGGAAGTGCGGCAGGCCGATCCAGTGGGCCTTGGCGACGCCGGAGAAGTCGATGCGCCAGTGGTCGGTCACCTGGCCGGCGCCGTTGGCGGAGTGGATCTTGCCGGTGGCGCGGTCGAGGACCCAGGAGAGCAGATAGCCGAAGACCAGCCCCAGGAAGATCGCGATGCGCGACCAGAAGCCGCGCAGCACCACCAGCGCCAGCCCGGTGAAGAGCATGGTCAGCAGCGCGGTCCACTGGTCCTGCGGCCAGTAGGCGGAGGCGGTGACCGGTGCCAAGTTGAAGCCGATGAGCATCACCACGGCCCCGGTGACGGCCGGCGGCAGCACGGCGTGGATGACCCGGGCGCCGAGGATCTGGATGGCGATGCCGCAGCCGGCCAGGCAGGCCCCGACCACGAGCATGGCGCCGGTGAGCGTGCCGGCGTCGCCGCCCTGGCCGGCGATGACCGCCGAGACGCCGACGAAGGAGAGCGAGGACCCCAGGTAGCTGGGGATCCGGCCGCGGGTGATCAGCAGGAAGAGCACGGTCGCCACGCCCGAGGCCATCAGGGCCAGGCTGGGGTCGAGCCCCATCAGGACCGGGGCGACGAAGCAGGCACCGATCATCGAGACCACGTGCTGGGCGCCGAGGCCGATGGTGCGCCCCCAGGTCAGGCGCTCCCCCGGCTTGACGACCTCTCCCGGCTCCAGATGCTTGCCATCACCGTGCAGCTTCCATCCGAAGCTGGTCATTGATCACGCTCCACGCTCGCGGCGCCCCGTGCCTCCCAGGGCCCCAGTGATTAATAGTCGAACAGGCACCATCGGACAAATCGAACGAGAAGGGCGTCGGCGGCGGCGTCCGCCGGGGCCCGCCCAAGGCTCCCACGCCGGCCGGTGGTCACCGCCGCGGCCCAGGGATCGCTCGTTACGGGGAACGCCGCGCCGGGGCGTCCGGGGCCGGCGGCGGTGCCCTGCGACGCTGGCGCCATGACGACGAGTGAGCGGGTCGCCCCCGCGGCGGGGCGGGTGGCCGACGTGGTGGCGTCCTTGCGGACGGTGGCAGCGGGGCTGCCGCCGCGGGACGGGGTGGCCGTCTTCAACCGGGTGTACCTGTCGGTCACCGAGGAGCTGGCACGCCGCCTCGACGGCGGGTTCTTCCCCGACCCGGAGCGGACGGAGCGGCTGGGGGTGTGTTTCGCGCGGCGTTATCTGCTGGCGGTGGCGGCGGACGGGGCGGGGCGCCGGCCGCCGGCCTGCTGGCGTCCGCTGTTCGAGCTGCGGCGGCGGCGCGGGGTGCGGCCGGTGCAGTTCGCGCTGGCCGGGATCAACGCGCACATCGGCCACGACCTGGCGCTGGCCGTGGTGGACACCTGCACGGAGCTGGGGGTGGAACCGGGTGCGGTGGAACGCGACTTCGAGCGGGTCGGCGAGGTGCTGGCGGCGCTGGAGGAACGGGTGCGCGAGGAGCTGATGCCCGGCCCCGACCTGCTGGAGCTGGCCGATCCGCTGACCCATCTGCTGGGTTGCTGGAGTCTGGAGCGGGCCCGGGAGGCTGCCTGGTCGGCCGCCGGCATCCTGTGGCGGCTGCGCGAACTCCCCGCGGTCTGCGAGGAGTTCGCGCAGCGGCTGGACGCGGGCACCGGGCTGGTCAACCGGTGCCTGCTGGTTCCGCTGACCTGAGCTGACACAACATCAGGTGATGTTGTGTCAGTCCTCGGGCAGCTCGACAGGGGCGATCTCGTCGTAGCGGTCGCCCGGGCCGGGGTTGGCCGGGTCGGTGGCGCCGCCGAAGTGGTGCATGACGCCCCACACCGCGTTGAGCGCGGTCTGCACGGCGCCCTCGGCCCAGCCCGCGGTCCACGAGATGTCGTCGCCGGCCAGGAAGATGCCGCGCTTGTCGGCGGGGAGCCGGTCCTGCATGAAGTGGGTGAACAGCCGCCGCTGGTAGCGGTAGTGACCGGGCAGGTTGGCCTTGAAGGCGCCCATGAAGTAGGGCTCGTTCTCCCACGAGACGGTCACCGGGTTGCCGATGACGTGCTTGCGGATGTCCACCTTCGGATAGATCTCGCCGAGCGACTTGAGCATGACCTCCATGCGCTCGGCCGCGCTCAGCGGCAGCCACTTGAGGCTGTCGTCGCACCAGGTGTACGACAGGCAGATCACGGCCGGCTTGTCGGGGCCGTTGTCCAGCAGGTAGGTGCCGCGGGTCATCCGGTCGGTGAGCGTCATCGACATCACGTCCCGCCCGGTCTCCTCGTCCTTGTCCAGCCAGAACGGCCGGTCGACCGGGACGAAGAGCTTGGAGGACTCCATGTAGTGGGTGCGCTCGATCGCCGTCCAGTGGTCGATCGGGAACAGCTCGTCGTCGCACTCGATCTTCGACAGCAGCATCCAGCTCTGCGCGGTGAAGACCACCGCCTGGTAGGAGCGGATGTCGCCGGTGGCGTCGGTGACGGTGATGCGGTTGCCTGCGGTGCGGTGCAGCCGGGTGACGGCCGGGCGCGGTTCGCCGCCGTGCAGCGAACTCAGCGAGGTGCCCTGCGGCCAGTGGACGAGCTTGTCCGGCTCGCGCTCCCACAGCCGCAGCGGGAGCTGCTGGCTGCCGCCGACGATGCCGCGGTGGTGGTCGTCGGCCTCGGTGTAGACCACCCGCAGGATCTCCAGGATGGAGTTGGGGAAGTCGGTGTCCCAGCCGCCGGTGCCGAAGCCGACCTGGCCGAAGATCTCCCGGTGCCGGAAGGACGTGAACGCCTCGGACTCGCACAGGAAGCCGTAGAAGGTCTGGTTGTCGAGCTTCTCCACCAGCTTCGACCAGATCTCGCGGATCCGCGGCACGTCGCGCTCGCGGATGGCCTGGTTCATGTCGGAGAAGTCGGCGCCCTCCTCCAGGCAGGCGTTCCACGCCTCGGCCACGTCGCGGTAGACCTGCGGCAGGTCGTCGATGGTCCGGGCGTAGTGCGACTCGCCCTTGAGGTCGACGACGGTGGAGGGGGTGTCGGGGGCCAGCGGGTTGGGGAACGGCCGGGTTTCGAGGCCGACCAGGTCCACGTAGTGCTGGAAGGCGGTGGAGGACGGCGGGAAGCGCATGGCGCCCATCTCCGCGGTCAGCTCCGGGTCGCAGCCGTCGAAGCCCACCGTGCGCAGCCGGCCGCCGATCCGGTCGGCCTCGTAGACCACCGGCTTGAGCCCCATCTTCATCAGCTCGTAGGCGGCCACGATGCCGGAGAGCCCGCCGCCGACCACCGCCACCTCGGTGCCGTGCGCGGTCGCCGGGACGGCACCGAGCCCGGCCGGGTGCGCCAGGTAGTCGTCGTAGGCGTACGGGAAGTCCGGGCCGAACATGGTGATCGGCTTGGCCGCCGCGGCCTGCTGCTCGTCGTGGACGGCGGTGGGCACGGTGGAGGTCATGGGGCAGCTACTCCTGGGGGACAGGGCGGGGGAGGTAAGGGCGCTCAGCCGGCCACGGGGCGGGTGAGCGCGGTGTACAGCCCGGGGCGGCGGTCGCGCAGGTACGGGGTCTCCGCGCGGGCGGCGGCGAGCAGCGCCGGGTCGGCGTCGGCGAGCACCAGCTCTGCACCGGTCCCGGCGCGCGCCCGCACGACACCGTCGGGCCCGGCCAGGCAGCTCAGTCCGGCGAAGTGGAACTCGCCCTCGGCGCCGCAGCGGTTGGTGTACGCCACGAAGAGCTGGCTTTCGTACGCGCGGGCCGGGACGAGGGTGTGGGGGACGAACTCGTACGGGCGCATCAGCGCGGTGGGCACCGCCAGCAGATCGGTGCCGGCCACCGCGTGGGCCCGGACGTTCTCCGGGAACTCGACGTCGTAGCAGATCAGCAGGCCGACGGTGAGGTCACCGAGGCGGGCCTGGACGACCGGGGTGTCACCGGGGGTGAAGCCGGCCATCTCGAAGTCGCCGAACAGGTGTGTCTTGCGGTAGTTGGCGAGCGCGCTGCCGTCGGCGCCGATGAGCTGGGCGGAGTTGTACACCCGGCCGCCGTCGCGTTCGGGGTAGCCGTAGACGACGGCGACGCCGTGGTCGGCGGCGATCTTCGCCACCCGGGCCGCGCTGGGGCCGTCGGCGGCTTCGGCGAGGCGCGGCAGGGCGTCGCCGACCGCGTAGCCGGTGAGGTACATCTCGCCGGTCACCAGGAGGTCCGCCCCGCCGGCGGCGGCCCGGCGGACGGCGTCGTCGAGCGCGGCGAGGCTCTCGTCGGGGGTGCCGGGCACCCCCGCGGGGCCTTGGTGGAGCGCGATGCGCAACGGCGTCATGGGAACCTCGGAGACGTTTTCCGGCCGTGGTCGGGGGACACCACGAAGGTACGTTTCACGATCAACCACAACAAGGCGCCGCCATTGCGCATCACGGCCCGATTCGTTGCGTCCGCACGGCCCGTTCCGGCGATTCGTTGCGCGCCCCGTGGCGTCAGGTGGGCGAGCCGGAGGTGTAGCGGCGCAGCAGCGGGGAGAGCACCAGCACGGACTTGGTGCGTTCCACGAAGGGCTCCCCGGCGATCCGTTCCAGCACCCGCTCGAAGTGGCGCATGTCGGAGGCGTAGAGCTGCACGACGGCGTCGGCCTCACCGGTGACGGTGGAGGCGGCGGCCACCTCGGGGTAGCGCTCCAGGCCGCGGCGGATGTCGTCGGGCGAGGTGTTGTGACGGCAGTAGATCTCGACGAACCCCTCGGTCTCCCACCCCAGCGCGGCCGGGTCCACCCGGACGGTGAAGCCGGTGATGGCGCCGGAGGCCAGCAGCCGGTCGACCCGGCGTTTGACGGCCGGGGCCGACAGCCCCACCTCCGCGCCGATGTCGGAGTAGGAGCGGCGGGCGTCCTCGGCGAGGGCGTGCACGATGCGTTCGTCGAGATCGTTGAGTCGCATTACAGGCGGTGGTTCACTTTTCTGTCCGGGCCTCACGGGCCAGCTGCGAGCGGCGCATGCCGTACGTGAAGTACACCACGAGCCCGATCGCCATCCAGCCGATGAAGCACTCCCAGGTGATCAGCTCGAAGCTTCCCATCAGCAGCAGGCAGAGCGCGAAGCCGATGGCCGGGGTGACCGGGGAGAAGGCCACCTTGAAGCTGCGCGGCATGTCCGGCCGGGTCTTGCGCAGCACGATGACGGCCGCGTTGACCAGGGCGAACGCGAAGAGCGTTCCGATGCTGGTGGCGTCCGCGAGGGCGCCCAGCGGCACCACGGCGGCGAGCACCCCGCAGAACGCGGAGACGATCAGGGTGTTGGCCACCGGGATCCCGGACTTCGGGCTCACCCGGGCGAAGAGCTTGGGCACCAGGCCGTCGCGGGCCATCGAGAACAGGATGCGGGTCTGGCCGTACATCACGGTCAGCACCACGCTGGCGATGGCGATCACCGCGCCGGCCGCCAGCAGCACCGACCAGAAGCTCTGCCCGGTGACGTCCTTCATGATCTGGGCGAGGGCCGCGTCGGCGTCGGCGAACTTCTTCCACGGCATGGCGCCCACCGCGACCAGGGCCACCAGGCAGTACAGCGCGGTGACGACGAACAGCGAGAGCATGATCGCTCGCGGCATGTCGCGCTTGGCGTTCTTCGCCTCCTCGCCGGCCGTGGAGGCGGCGTCGAAGCCGATGTAGGAGAAGAACAGCTTGGCGCCGCCCGCGCTCACCCCGCCCAGGCCCAGCGGCATGAACGGCTTGTAGTTGCCGGCCCGGATGCCGGTGAAGGCCACCGCGCAGAACAGGATCAGCGAGGCCACCTTGACCAGCACCATGATGGTGTTGGCCCGGGCGCTCTCCCGGGCACCGCCGAGCAGGAAGCCCATGGCGAGCACCACCACCAGCAGCGCCGGGAGGTTGATCACGCCGCCGGCCCCGGGCGGGTTGGCCATCCAGCCCGGGATGGTGACCCCGATGGTGCCGCTGAGCAGTTCGTTGAGGTACTTCCCCCAGCCGACCGCGACCGCGGCCACCGAGACCGCGTACTCCAGCACCAGGCACCAGCCGCAGATCCAGGCGATCAGCTCGCCCATGGTGGCGTAGGCGTAGGAGTACGAGGAGCCGGAGACCGGGATGGTGCCGGCCAGCTCCGCGTAGGAGAGCGCCGAGAAGAGCGCGGTGAGGCCGGCGGCCACGAAGGAGAGAACCACGGCCGGGCCGGCCAGCGGCACCGCCTCGCCGAGCACCACGAAAATGCCGGTGCCCAGGGTGGCGCCGATGCTGATCATGGTCAGCTGCCACATGCCGAGCGACCGCTTGAGCCGGCCGCCCTCGCCCTGGCCGCCCTCGGCGATCAGGCGCTCGACGGGCTTGCGGCGCATCATCGCGGCGCCGAGGCCGCCGGACCGCGCGGGCGCGGGCGGCACCGGCCCGTCCGGCCGGGCAGGCGTGGTCGGCGTCATGCCGGGTTCCACCACAGGGGGCTCCATCGTCGTCGGCGGGCTCGGGGCCGCGGATCGACCCGCGGGCGGCCGGCCAGGCGTCACGGCGTGCCGAGAAGGCACACCCGCAGGCAAGGGACCGCCGAGCTGGGGGTCCCCGCTGCTCCACGTACAGCGCACGACCTTACGAGGTAGGCGCTTCGTCCCATAATGCGGGTTCGTTGCGCATATGCAAAAAATCGTTGCGCGCCCTCGGCCTCCGCATGGCAAACGTTACCCCGCCCCGGCGATTCGTTGCGGCCGGGCCGATTTGTGGTGTTTGGCCGGTGACCTGCGGTGATGGAGAAGACAAAGGCCCCGCGCGCACCGCCGGAGCGGTACGCGCGGGGCCCTCGCGGTGGCCGGCCGGTTACGACCAGCTGGAGTGCAACGGCTTGCCTTCCGCGTAGCCGGAAGCCGACTGCACGCCGACCACTGCCTTGTCGTGGAACTCCTCCAGCGAGGCGGCCCCGGCGTAGGTGCAGGAGCTGCGCACCCCGGCGATGATCGAGTCGATCAGGTCCTCCACGCCCGGCCGGGCCGGGTCGAGGAACATCCGGGAGGTGGAGATGCCCTCCTCGAACAGCGCCTTGCGGGCCCGGTCGTAGCCGGACTCCTCGCTGGTGCGGTTGCGCACCGCGCGGGCCGAGGCCATGCCGAAGCTCTCCTTGTACAGCCGCCCGTCGGCGCTGACCTGGAGGTCCCCGGGGGACTCGTGGGTGCCGGCGAACCACGAACCGATCATGACGTTGGAGGCGCCGGCGGCCAGCGCCATCGCCACGTCACGCGGGTGGCGCACGCCGCCGTCGGCCCAGACGTGCTTGCCGAGCCGGCGGGCCTCGGCGGCGCACTCCAGCACCGCGGAGAACTGCGGACGGCCCACCCCGGTCATCATCCGGGTGGTGCACATCGCGCCGGGGCCCACGCCCACCTTGACGATGTCGGCGCCGGCCTCGACCAGGTCGCGCACGCCGGCCGCGGCGACCACGTTGCCGGCCACGATCGGCACCCGCGGGTCGAGCGCCCGCACCGCCTTGATCGCGGAGATCATGGATTCCTGGTGGCCGTGGGCGGTGTCTATCACCAGGGTGTCGACGCCCGCGTCCAGCAGCTGCTTGGCCTTGCCGGCCACGTCGCCGTTGATGCCGACGGCGGCGGCGATCCGCAGCCGGCCGGCCGCGTCGGTGGCCGGGGTGTACAAGGTGGCGCGCAGCGCGCCCTTGCGGGTCAGGATTCCGGCCAGCCGGCCGTCGGCGTCGACGGCCGGGGCGAGCTTGCGGTGGGCGTCCTCAAGCCGGTTGAAAGCGTCCCGCGGGTCGATGCCGGCGTCCAGCACGAGCAGGTCGCGCGACATGACCTCGGACAGCTGGGTGAAGCGGTCGACCCCGGACAGGTCGGACTCGGTGACCACGCCGACCGGACGGCCGTCCTCGACCACCACGCCCGCGCCGTGCGCCCGCTTGGGCAGCAGCGCCATCGCGTCGGCGACGGTGTTGTGCGGGTTGAGCACGATCGGGGTGTCGAGCACCAGGTGGCGCCGCTTGACCCAGGAGATGACCTCGGTCACCACGTCGATCGGGATGTCCTGCGGGATGACCACCAGGCCACCGCGGCGGGCCACGGTCTCGGCCATGCGGCGGCCGGCGATCGCCGTCATGTTGGCGACCACGAGCGGGATGGTGGTGCCCGTACCGTCCTGGGAGGACAGGTCCACGCCCTGCCGCGAACCCACGGCGGAGCGGTTGGGCACCATGAACACGTCGTCGTACGTCAGGTCGTACGACGGCTTGGAATCGTTGAGGAAACGCACGTACTTCATTTTTGCATGCCGGACGGGAAAACCGCCTTGGAGGAATCTCCGGCATCGGGCGCCCGTCCTTGGGCCAAGGTCCTAACGGCGGCTGTGAGTGTCCGCACGGCGGGGTCGTGATCCGCGGGAGCGGAGGGACAATCGTGATGTGGCGTCCCCCGGCCTCCCGGCCGGGCCTGGTGGACCCCGGGAGGGGATCATGAACCGCACGCGTTTCGCGCCGGACCGCGGGCTGGCCGGCCGCATGGTTTTCACCATGTTCCTGATCGGCCTGTTGTACGTGGTCTTCGTGGGCGTGCTGATGGTGCTGCTGCGCCATTCCTGGCCGGTGATCCTGATCTTCGCGGGCGGGCTGTTCGTGGCCCAGTTCTGGTTCAGCGACAAGATCGCCGCGTTCAGCATGGGGGCCCGGGAGGTGACGCCCGAGGAGTACCCGGAGCTGCACGGGGTGGTCGACCGGCTGTGCGCCCTCGCCGACATGCCCAAGCCCAGGGTGGCGGTGGCCGCATCGGACGTGCCCAACGCCTTCGCCACCGGCCGCAACGCCGACAACGCGGTGGTCTGCGCCACCACCGGACTGCTGCGCCGGCTCGAACCCCACGAGCTGGAAGGCGTGCTCGCCCACGAGTTGTCGCACGTGGCCCACAAGGACGTGGCGGTGATGACGATCGCCTCGTTCCTCGGTGTGCTGGCCGGGATGATCACCCGGATCGGACTGTGGGGCGGCTTCCGGGCCCGGGGCGGACGGGACCAGAACGCGGCGATCATCGCGCTGCTGGTACCGCTGGTGAGCGCGGTGGTGTACGCGATCAGCTTCCTGCTGACCCGGATGCTGTCGCGGTACCGGGAGCTGTCCGCGGACCGTTCGGCCGCCCAGCTCACCGGCCGCCCCTCCGCGCTCGCCTCGGCGCTGACCAAGGTGAGCGGCGCGATGGCCCGGATCCCCACCGAGGACCTGCGCAAGGCCGAGCCGTTCAACGCCTTCTACTTCGCGCCGGCCATCGCCTCCCGGGAGAGCCTGTCCAACCTGCTGTCCACCCACCCGACGCTGGAGCAGCGGCTGGAGCAGCTCGGCCGGATCGCCGCGGAGCTGGGCCAGGGCTGAACCACCGCTCCCGGAACCGACTCCCCCACTCCACTCCCCGACTTCCCGACAGGAGCTGACCGCCCGTGGGCTTCCTCGACACCCTGCTCGGCCGCAGCAAGCCGGTGCGGCCCGACCTCGACCAGCTCTTCGGCCTGCCGTCGGCCGCGGTCACCCTCCAGGCCGCCGCGGGTCTGAGGCCGACCGGCCAGGGCTCGGTCTGCTTCGCCGCGGTGGAGGGCGGCGCCTTCGCCCAACTGCGCGCGGAGGTCCAGGGGCTGCTGGACGCGGACGTGGCCGGCGGCGCCGCCCCGGTGGAGTTCAGCCAGGATTCCTACGGCTATACCTGGCTGCTCTCCCGCCACGACCCGGACGACGTGGCGGGGCTCGTCAACGATCTGCACGCGGTCAACACCACGTTGCAGGACGGCGGTTTCGGCCCGCAGTTGCTGTGCTCGCTGGTGGGTTTCCAGGACGCCGAGGGGCGCGCGCTGGCGCTGGTCTACCTCTACAAGCGGGGCACGTTCTACCCGTTCGCGCCGCGCCGAGGGGAGAAGCGGGACAACGCGCTGGAGCTCCAGGTGAAGGCGTTGATCGGCAACGACCTGCGGGTGGAGGAGGACCTCAGCCGCTGGTTCCCGGTGTGGGGGGCTCCGGGTCTGTGAGCGGGTCCTCGAAGGCGTCGGCGAACGGGTCGGCGGGCGGCCGGTCGACGACCACCAGCAGCGGGGTGGCGGTCGACCGCCAGTGGCCGACCGCGTCGGCCAGCACCCGCTGAGCGGTCTCCCACTCCGCGGGGGCCGCCTCGGCCAGCGCCGTCCAGCCGGTGACCAGGACCAGCCGCCGCCCCGGTGTCGCGTGGCCGGGCAGCGCCCAGTCGGGGTCGGTCAGGCAGTCGTGGAGCGCGTCCCAGTTGTGCCCGAACCACTCCGGCAGGCCGAGGCGGCGGGCGCAGGCGTCCAGGAAGCCGGCCTTGTCGGCGACGCCGTCCAGGCTCAGCCGTACCGTCTGCCAGCCGGTGACGTGGGCGGCGTCCAGCACGTCCCCGGCGGCGCGGCCCTGGGGCACGTGGACGATGCCGTGCGGCAGCGGTCCGCCGAGCAGGGCGGCCAGCCCGTCCTCGTCGGCCCCGGTCATCGCGAACTCACCGCCACGAACGTCCGGTAGTGGTCCTGGCTGTAGTAGCGCTCCTGGTGGGAGCCGGTCACGATGCGCCGGGCGCCGCGGTCCCGGGAGCCCGGGGTGGGCACGGTGTACTCGTGGTAGTAGCCGCGCGGCTCCTTGGGCAGCACCCCTTCGTAGTTCCCGAAGACCACGCCGTCCTTGGGGTACGGGAACGGGCCGCCGGCCGCGATCAGCCGCAGGGTGCGCTGGGCCTCGGCGGGCAGGCTGCTCGCCGGCACGGTACGCAGCCGGTGGCCGCCCTGCGTGGTGGCCGACGGCGCGGTGCGCGCGGGGCCGCCGGAGCGGTGTTCGGCGGCGGTTCGGGGGTGCGCGGAACAGCCGGCCAGGGCGAGGGCCACGGCGGCGAGCAGGGCGCACAACAGTCGCAGTGCGGTGGACGGTGAGCGGTGACGCATGCCGGTGATGGTGCCACACCGCCGCTCCGGCCGCGCCCCGGTGGCCGTGGACCGACGCTTCCTGACGGATCGTCAGCACTCGGGTGGCGCCGGAGCGGGCGCGCACCGGCCGGGTCGGCGGTGGTCGGGCGCGCGCCGGAGCGGGACCGGGGCGCGGGGTTACGCGGTGCCCGGGTCGGCCCGCTCGATGGCCGGGCGCACGCCCGGCGACTGCTTCTCCAGCAGGTGGTCGGCGGCGGCGGTGTCGGTGACCAGGGAGGTGACCAGCCCGGAGCGGAGCACCGCGCCGACCGCGGCGGCCTTGCGGATGCCGCCCGCGATCGCCACCACCTCGGGCACCCGGCGCAGCCGGTCGGCGTCCACGGTTATGCATCGTTCGCCCAGGTCGCGGCCGACCCGGCGGCCCTCGGCGTCGAACAGGTGGGAGGACATCTCGGCGGCCACCCCGAGGTCGGCGTAGTGCTTGCGCTCGGCGTCGGTGAGGGCGTCGTACACGGTGGAGACCCGCGGTTCCCAGGAGCCGATGGAGACCACGGCCACGGTGACCTTGTCGAAGTAGCCCATGGCCGCGGCGATCCCGGTCTGCTTGCGCAGCGCGGCGGCGGTGGCCGCGTCGGGGAGCACCATCGGCGCGTACATCGGATGGGCCTCGCCGCCGGAGACCTGGGCGGCCCGGCGGACGGCCTCGACCGAGCCGCGTTCGGCGGTGCCCGCGTCGTAGACGCCGGTGAGCTGGACGACGGTGCACGGCGGTAGCCGGTCGAGGGCGTTGGCCATGGTGATGATGGAACGGCCCCAGGCGAGGCCGAGCACATCGCCCTCGGTCACCAGTTCGCCCAGGAGGCCGGCGGCGACCGCGCCGAGGTTCTCCGGGTCGGGCGAGTCGGCGGTCTGGTCGGAGGGGGACTCGACGACCACGGCGTGGCGCAGTCCGTACCGGGCCCGCAGGGCGTCGGAGCGCTCCGCGTCGAGTTCGGCCGGCACCCGGATCTCGATGCGGACCAGGTCGCGTTCGAGCGCCGACTCCAGCACGCGCGCGACCTTGAACCGGCTGACGCCGAACTCCTCCGCGATCTGGATCTTGGACTTGCCCTCCAGGTAGAAGCGACGGGCCATCGCCGCCGCCTGCACCATCTCGGCGGGGCCCATGCGGACCGGTGAGCGGCCAGTGGTCACGTCACCCTCCCCAGTGCTCATCTGAATCCCTACACGCTCATCTTTGCATCATCTTTGCAGATGTCGACGCGCTTGGGGCCCTCCGATCACAGGGACTTGCTCCATTCCAATCTACGGGAGCCCGGTGAACGGGGGCACCCGCGCCGGGGTGGCCGCCGTTCAGCCCGCGTTCAGCCGGCCGGTGGCCCGCCGTCGTCCGCCCGGCTCAGTGGGCGCAGGCCCAGCTCGCCGAGGCCAGCGCCGACCCGGCCTGGTTACGCAGCTTGCGCACCGCCTCCGCCGGGTCGTCGGCGCCGTAGACCGCCGAACCGGCCACGAAGACGTCGGCGCCGGCCTCCGCGCACCGCTCGATGGTCCGCTCCGAGACCCCGCCGTCCACCTGGAGCCACAGGTCGAGGCCGTGCTTGGCGATCAGCTCCCGGGTGCGGCGGATCTTGGGCAGCATGATGTCGAGGAAGGACTGGCCGCCGAAGCCCGGCTCGACCGTCATCACCAGGATCATGTCGAGTTCGGGGAGCAGGTCCTCGTAGGGCTCGACGGGCGTGGCGGGCTTGAGCGCCATCGCGGCCCGCGCCCCCTTGGCCCGGATCTCCCGGGCCAGCCGCACCGGGGCCGCCGCCGCCTCGGCGTGGAAGGTGACCGAACCCGCGCCCGCCTCCACGTACTGCGGCGCCCAGCGGTCCGGCTGCTCGATCATCAGGTGGCAGTCGAGCGGGGTTCCGGTGGCCTTGCGCAGCGACTCCACGACGGGCACGCCGAGCGTGAGGTTGGGCACGAAGTGGTTGTCCATCACGTCGACATGGAGCCAGTCGGCCCCCGCCACGGCGTCCGCCTCCTCGGCGAGGCGGGCGAAGTCGGCGGACAGGATGCTGGGGTTGATCTGCGGGCGCATGGGGCCCAGTATCCCGCGCCCGCCCCGGCCGGGCCGAACCGGGGACCCGCGGTGGTCAGCCGGTGCGCCGCAGCAGCGCCAGGTACATCGCGTCGGTGCCGTGCCGGTGCGGCCACAGCTGGACGTCCGGCCCGTCGCCGAGGCCGGGGAGGCCGGGCAGCAGCGGCCGGGCGTCGATCCACTCGGCCGGCACCGCAGGGCCGCCGGCCCGGCCGCGCAGCACGTCGTCGACGACCACCCGGGTCTCCGCCGGATGCGGCGAACAGGTGGCGTACGCCACGACCCCGCCGACCCGGACGGCCCGCAGCGCGGAACGCAGCAGTCCGCGCTGGAGCGGGGCGAAGGCGGCCACGTCCTCCGGGCGGCGCCGCCAGCGCGCCTCGGGGCGGCGGCGCAGCGCGCCCAGGCCGCTGCACGGCACGTCCACCAGCACCCGGTCGAACGCCTCCGCCCGCCACGCCGGCCGGGTGCCGTCGGCGGTGACCACCTGGTACGGGCCGGGGTTGCCGGCGAGCGAACGGGCCACCAGACGGGCGCGGTGCGGCTGCTTCTCGGAGGCGAGCAGGGCGGCACCGCGTCGCGCGGCGAGCGCGCCGAGCAGCGCCGCCTTGCCGCCCGGTCCCGCGCAGCCGTCCAGCCAGCGGGCGTCGGGGCCGTCCAGCGGGGCGTCGGCGAGCGCGAGGGCGACCAGCTGGCTCCCCTCGTCCTGCACCCCGGCGCGGCCCTCGCGCACCGCGTCCAGCGCCGCCGGGTCGCCGCCCTCGGTGAGCCGTACGGCATACGGCGACCAGCGGCCCGGCAGCGTCTCGCCACCGGCCGCGGCGACCAGTTCCTCGGTGGTGGCCCGCCCCGGCCGCGCGACCAGCGTCACCTCCGGGCGTTCGTTGTCGGCGGCGAGCAACTCCTCGATCCCGGCCCGCCCGCCGCCCAGCGCGTCCCACAGCGCGGAGACGACCCAGCGCGGATGCGAGTGGACGACGGCGAGGTGTTCCTCGGGGTCCTCGTCGTACGGCGGCGCGACCCGGTCCAGCCAGCCGTCCAGGTCGTGGGCGGCCACCTTGCGCAGCACGGCGTTGACGAACTTCGCCCGCCCCTCCCCCAGCACCGCGCGGGCCAGGTCGACGGTGGCCGAGACCGCGGCGTGCGGCGGGATCCGGGTGCCGAGCAACTGGTGGGCGCCGAGGGCGAGTACGTCGAGCACCGGCGGGTCGACCTCGCGCAACGGCCGGTCCACGCAGGCGGCGAGCACGGCGTCGTAGGTGCCCTGGCGGCGCAGCGTGCCGTAGACCAGCTCGGTGGCGAGCGCCGCGTCACGCCGGTCGAACCCGCCCTTGCGCTCGGCCTCGCGCAGCAGCGACGGCAGCACGAGGTTGGCGTAGGCGTCCCGCTCGTCCACCGCCCGCAGCGCGTCGTAGGCCAGCTCGCGCACGGCGTCGGGGCGCGGTCGGCGGGGTCGGTACGGCTTGCCCTGCGGGCGGCGGGAACGGTCGTTCACGGGAAAGGTGCTCCGGAAGAAGTCGGCGACGGCACTACCACCCGGCCACCCCGCCCGCGCCCGTCCCTACGTCCGCCGCCGACCGGATGCCCCGGTCCGCCCACCCTACGTGACCGCCCGCCGACGAGTGGCCGGTCGGGGCCGGGGGCGCGGTGGCGGCGAGCCCCCGCCGGGGCGGGTGGCGGTACGCCGGAAGCCCCCTCGGACGCCGGTGCCCGGGGCCGGGGCCGCGTGCGGGACACGGCCGCGCTGCCGACCGGAACTCGGCGACGGCCCCGCGCCGGGCCCCGCGCCGACCGGCGTCACGCGCCGCGGTGCCCGGAGGGGTCCGGGGAGACGAGCCCGAGCGGGACGGCCCGCGGCCCCGTCGTCCCACGTCGGCCGCTCGCGCGGTCGCGCTGCCGGCGAGCCGTGGACGGGCGGCGAAGCGCGCCGCGGTGCCCCGCGCTCAGCCCTCGCCGGGGCAGGCGGTCGGTCGCCAACACATCCGCCGACACCCGGCCCTCCCCCACCCGAAGGCACCCGACGGCCCGGAAACAGGTCCCACACCAACCGCCCCCACGCGCCACAGGACCCCGCACCCGCACGGCCCTCCCCACCCGGAGAGACCCGGCCGACCCCACGCCCAGCCCACACCGGAGCAGGCGGTCCGTCGCCAACACATCCGCCGACGCCCGGCCCTCCCCCAACCGGAGGGGGCCCGGCGGCCCGGCCCCCTCCGGGAATCACCGCCGGAGGAACCCGGCGTCCCGCGCCGAGGTCGCTCGGGCGGGGGTCAGGTGCCCAGGTGGTCGCCGGAGGTCAGGCGGGTGCCGCGGGCCCAGTCGGGGGCGGGCATGCGCTTCTTGCCCTGGGGTTGGACGTCGGTGAGCTGGACGGGGTGGGAGCCGGTGCCGACGTAGACGGCGTTCTTGGTGACGGCGAGTTCGCCGGGGGCCAGGTCGAGGTCGGCGCGGTCGGGCAGGAGGCGTACCGGGGCGGCGAGTTTGAGGCGTTCGCCGCGGTGGAGCGTCCAGGCGCCGGGGGCCGGGGTGCAGCCGCGGACCACGCGGTCGACACGGAGCGCCGGGGCGGACCAGTCCACCTGGGCGTCGGCCACCGACAGCTTGGGGGCCAGGGTGACGCCCTCCTCGGGCTGCGGGCGGGCCACCAGGGTGCCGTCCTCGATGCCGTCCATGGTGGCCGCCAGGAGTCCGGCACCGGACTGCGCCAGACGCTGAAGCAGTGCGCCGCTGGTGTCGTCGGCCTTGATGGTCTCGGTGATCACGCCGTAGACCGGGCCGGAGTCGAGCCCCTCCTCGATCTGGAACGTCGAGGCGCCGGTGACCTCGTCACCGGCCAGCACGGCGTGCTGCACGGGGGCCGCGCCACGCCACGCCGGCAGCAGCGAGAAGTGCAGGTTGACCCAGCCGTGCCGGGGCACGTCCAGCGCGACGCGCGGCAGCAGGGCGCCGTACGCCACCACCGGACAGCAGTCCGGGGCGATCTCCCGCAGCCGGGCCAGGAACGCCTCGTCCCGCGGGCGGGCGGGCTTGAGCACCTCGATCCCGGCGTCCTGGGCGCGCTGCGCGACCGGGCTCGCCACCAGCTTGCGGCCACGCCCGGCGGGGGCGTCGGGCCGGGTGACGACGGCGGCGACCTCGTGCCGGTCCGAGGCGAGCAGCGCCTCCAGGGCGGGGACGGCGACCTCGGGGGTGCCGGCGAAGACGAGCCTCATCGTGGGTGCGGTGCCTTTCGAACGGGGACCTGTCGGGAAGTGCGGGGAACGCGGCGGGCGGTGACACCACGGCCGCCCCCGCCGGTCACAGCGCGCGGCCGAACGTGCGGTGCGGGGAGAACTTCACCTGCGGAGCGGTCTGTCCGGCCCACTCCGCCTCGCGTATCGCCCTCATCGCCGCCTTGCGCTGCTCGGGGTCGAGCCGGTCGATGAAGACGATGCCGTCCAGGTGGTCGGTCTCGTGCTGGACGCAGCGGGCGAGCAGCCGGGTGCCCTCGACGGTGACCGGGTCGCCGTACATGTTGAACCCCTTGGCCACCACGCCGTACGCGCGCTTGCAGTCGTAGGTCAGCCCGGGCAGCGACAGGCAGCCCTCGGGGCCGTCCTGCTCCTCCTCGGTCAAGGAGAGGTCGGGGTTGACCAGGTGGCCCAGCTCACCGTCGACGTGATAGGTGAACACCCGCAGGGATACGCCGAGTTGGGGGGCGGCCAGCCCCGCGCCGGGGGCCGCGGCCATGGTGTCGGTGAGGTCCTTCACCAGCGTGCGCAGCTCCTTGTCGAAATCGGTGACCGGCTGCGCCTTCATACGCAGGACCGGGTCGCCGAAGAGGCGGATCGGCAGGACGGACACGGCTGGCTCCTGTCGGGGAACGGACCTGGCGGGACGGGCGGGACCGGCCCCCAAGTCTAGGGGCGGCGGTGCCCGGCCCTCCCCGGGGGCGCACGGGAAGCGGCCGGGCCGCGCACGCAGGGCGCATCAGGCGCGTGACCGTGACGGACGCGCCCGGCGCGCGAGGGGGCCCGGGATGCGTACGGGGGCGTACGGAAGGGCGCACGCGGTGACCGCGCCGCGAAACGCCCCCCGGAGCGTGACCCGAGGGGCCCGTGACGCGTTGGTCAAGGCAGATTGACCGAAATCGGGCCGTTCCCATCGGCCCGTACCGGTCCGGGATTTCCCGACCGTCCGAAACTCACTCAGCATCGCCGGTTCGAGAGGCTTGTTCATGGCCGACCACGCAACCCACGACGCCCAGGCACGGGCCAGTCTGCACCTGTTGGTGCGGGACATCGAACGGGTCCGCCGGCAGGTGGACGCACTGCGCACCCTGACCGCGCAGTTGGGCAACGTCTACCGCCCGCGGCGTACCGGGCCCGCCGCCGGATTCGTCGTCTACGGCCGTGCCCCGGCCCCCACCGTGCGCCTTGCGCAGGAGCTGCGCGACAGCGTCGAGACCCTGGTCACCGCCGCGGTCGACTTCGACCGCTCGCTCGGCTTCTCCTGGGACGCGGTGGGCTCCGCGCTCGGGGTCACCAAGCAGGCGGTGCACCGCCGTTACGGCTCGCGCCGGGCGACCGCGCAGCCGGAGGCCGCCACCGCCGGCCGCGCCCCGACGGTCGCGCCGCGTCCGCTGCCCGCCGCCCCGGCGCGTACCGTCCCCGCCGCCCGCACCGTGCCGATGGGCACCGCGCAGCCCACCGCGCTGCGTGACGACGCCTTCCCCGGAGCCGCTGTCCCCGGCCCCGTCCCGGGCACCGTCCCGGCCCCCCGGAACGGCTGATCCCGGGGCCCGCGGCGCGTCACGCGCCTGCCCGGGCCCGCTTCCGACGGCGGCTGCGCCCGCCGTGTCCGTACGCCGCCCCGCCCCGACGCCCGCCACGCCGACAGGTCGGACGCCGGGGCGGTGGCGTTCGGACCCCCGCCCGTCCTCAGCCGATGTCCGGCGGGTCGACGCGTACCCGCACCGGGTCGGTGCGTTTGCGGGCGATCCGCGCCACCTGGGCGGTCTTCAGCGCCGCGGCCAGGGCGGCGCCGGTGCCGGGGGGCACCCGCAGCAGCACCCGTTCCCAGCTCTCCCCCGGCGGCGGATCCCCGGGCCTGCGCGGCCGTCCCGGCGGCGGCACCGGCAACGGCACCGGGCCCAACACATCGGTGCCCTCCGGCAGTTGGGCATCGGCCAGCAGATCGGCGACGGCGGCCGGCGTACCGGTCACCGAGGCCATCCGGGAGACCGGCGGGAAGCCCAGCTCCGCCCGCTCCGCCAGCTCCCGCACCGCGTGGCCGGCCGGATCCCACCGCACCAGCGCCTGCACCGGGCGCAGCGTCGGCTCGGCGACCACCACCACGGTGCCGCCCTCGCCGGCCGGACGCACCAGCGCGGCGGCGGTCAGCCAGCGGCGCAGCGCCTCCTCACCGGCCCGCAGGTCCGGCCGCCCCAGCAGCGCCCAGCCGTCCAGCAGCAGCGCCGCCGCGTAGCCGCCGTCGGCCACCGGTTCGGCCCCCGGGGTGGCGACCACCAGCGCCGGGCGTCCGGAGACCTGGTCGAGCACGCCGTCCCGGCCGGAGGTGCGCACCGGTACGGCGGGGAAGGCGCGGCCGAGTTCGTCGGCGGTGCGCCGGGCGCCGACCACCTGGGCCCGCAGCCGTACGCCGCCGCAGGCCCCGCAGTGCCAGCCGGCCTCGGGACGGCCGCACCAGCCGCAGTGCAGCGTGCCCGAGGAGCCGGCCTCCGGGCCCTCCGCCAGCTCCAGCGGGCCCGCGCAGTGCGCGCACCGGGCCGGCTCCCGGCACCGTTCACAGGCCAGCCGCGGTACGTAACCGCGCCGCGGCACCTGAACCAGCACCGGGCCGTGGCGCAGCGCGTCCCGGGTGACCTGCCAGGCCGCCGAGGGCAGCCGGGCGGTGCGGGCGGCGGCGTCCCTGGCCTGGTCGGCGTCGCCCACCGTGCGGATCAGCGGGGCCGCGGCCCGTACCCGTTCGCGCGGCGCGGCCAGCGGGGCCGCCCAGCGGGAGTCGACGAGCTGGGCGCCCTCGACGGTGACCGAGACCCCGCCGAGCAGGAAGGCGCAGTGTTCCTCGGCGGCGCGCAGCAGCAGCACGTCGCGGGCGTGCGGCTGCGGGGCGTGCGGTTCGGCGTGGCTGGAGTCGCCGTCGTCCCACAGCGCGGCGAGCCCGAGGTCCTGGACGGGCGCGAACATCGCGGCCCGGGTGCCCACGACGGCCTTGACGTGGCCCCGGTTGACCGCGAGCCAGCGCCGGTACCGCTCCTCGGGGCCGCTGTCGGCGGTGAGCACGACGTGGTGGCCGGCGCCGAGCAGCGCGGTGAGGGCGGCGTCGACCCGGGCCACCGCGCGCCCGTCGGGGAGGACGGCGAGGGCGCCACGGCCGGAGGCGAGGGTCGCCGCCATCGCCCGGGCCAGCTCGTCGGGCCAGTGCGGACCGGGCAGCGCCGTCCACACCGCCCGGGGGCTGCCGCCGTCCGCGAGCGCGTCGAGGTAGCCCGGGCCGGTGGCGTACCGGCGCCAGGTGCCCGCGTCCGGCCGGGCCGGCGGTGGCGGCACGTCCGGCGGCGGGCCTGATTCGGCGCGGGCCCGGCGTGGCGGCACGGCGAGCTGGACGACGTCGGCCAGCGCCCCGGCGTACCGGTCGGCCACCGCCCGGCACAGCTTGAGCAGGGCGGGGCCGAGCACCGGCTCGGGCGAGAGCACCTGCGCCAACGGGGCCAGCGGGCCGGGGTAGTCGCTGGCCGGCAGCCGTTCGATCACGAAGCCGTCGTGCAGCTCACCGCCCTCGCGCCGGCCGCGGACCACCCGGGCGCCGAACCGCACCCGCACCCGTACCCCGGGGCGGGCCTGCTCGTCCATGGCCGCGGGGACGGCGTAGTCGAAGTACTGGTCGAGGTGGAGCAGCCCCTTGTCGACCAGCACCCTGGCCACCGGCAGCTCCCCGGCGAGCGCGGCCCCGCGCCAGGTACGCGGCTTGGCGCGCGGCTCCTTCGCCTTGCGCACGCTCTCCCTGATCAGCGCGAGCTGCTCGGCACCCCCTGCCGGCCCGGCCGCCGGATCCTCGTTCGCGCTGCTCACGGCTTCAGTCCTACCAGACCCCACGGACAACCGGACCGCCCGCCGCCGGGTGACGGCGACGGGCGGTCCGGGGACGAGCGGGGTTACAGGCCGGCGGCCTTGCGCAGGGCCTCGACGCGGTCGGTGCGCTCCCAGGTGAAGTCCGGCAGCTCGCGGCCGAAGTGGCCGTAGGCGGCGGTCTGGGCGTAGATCGGGCGCAACAGGTCCAGGTCGCGGATGATGGCGGCCGGGCGCAGGTCGAAGACCTCGGAGATGGCGCGTTCGATCTTGGCGGTGTCGACCTTGGCGGTGCCGAAGGTCTCGACGAAGAGACCGACCGGCTCGGCCTTGCCGATCGCGTAGGCGACCTGGACCTCGCAGCGGGAGGCGAGGCCGGCGGCGACCACGTTCTTGGCGACCCAGCGCATGGCGTAGGCGGCCGAGCGGTCGACCTTGGACGGGTCCTTGCCGGAGAAGGCACCGCCGCCGTGGCGGGCCATGCCGCCGTAGGTGTCGATGATGATCTTGCGGCCGGTGAGGCCGGCGTCACCCATCGGGCCGCCGATCTCGAAGCGGCCGGTGGGGTTGACCAGCAGCCGGTAGCCCTCGGTGTCCAGCTTGATGCCGGAGTCCAGCAGGGCCTTCAGCTCCGGCTCGACCACGAACTCCCGGATGTCCGGCGCCAGCAGCGAGTCGAGGTCGATGTCCGAGGCGTGCTGCGAGGAGACCACCACGGTGTCCAGGCGGACCGCCTTGTCACCGTCGTACTCGATGGTGACCTGGGTCTTGCCGTCCGGACGCAGGTAGGGGATGGTGCCGTTCTTGCGGACGTCGGTGAGCCGCTTGGAGAGCCGGTGCGCCAGCGTGATCGGCAGCGGCATCAGCTCGGGCGTCTCGTCGCAGGCGTACCCGAACATCAGGCCCTGGTCACCGGCGCCCTGCCGGTCGAGCTCGTCGTCGTCGCCCTCGACCCGGGCCTCGTAGGCCGCGTCCACACCCTGGGCGATGTCCGGCGACTGCGCGCCGATGGAGACCGACACGCCGCAGGAGGCGCCGTCGAACCCCTTCTTGGAGCTGTCGTAACCGATGCTGAGGATGGCGTTGCGGACCAGGGACGCCACGTCCGCGTACCCCTTGGTCGTCACCTCCCCGGCCACGTGCACCAGACCGGTGGTGATCAACGTCTCGACGGCGACGCGCGAGGTGGGGTCCTCCCGCAGGAGCGCGTCGAGGATCGTGTCGCTGATCTGATCAGCGATCTTGTCGGGGTGTCCCTCGGTAACGGATTCCGAGGTGAACAGGCGGCGAGACACATCGCTCCCTGGGGTTGCAGCGGCTGCTGGCTGATACGGGCGGTCCACCAGGGCTGCGCCTGACGGACCGCGACCAGTTTATCGGTCCTACCGACTCGTTGGACAGGGTGTTCCCCTCCCCGGGAGTGTCCGGGGGTGGCCGTGACCTGCGGTACCGAGTCGAACGTTACGACGATAACCCCTCGGCGGGGGCGGAAGGGGCGGCTCCGCCGGACTCGTTCGAACAAACCCCGGAACGGCCGTGGGCCGCGTCTCACCGCTGCGGCAGCCGCCGTGCCACCAGGTCCCACACCACGTCGGCCAGGGCCTCCTTGGGGCCGTACGGCACCGGGGTCTCGCCGCCCTCGGCGTCCAGCACCACGGCCTCGTTACGCTCCGAGCCGAACGCCTTGCGCTCCCCGACCTCGTTGACCACCAGCAGGTCGCACCCCTTGCGGGCGAGCTTGGCGCGGCCGTTGGCGAGGACGTCGTCGGTCTCGGCGGCGAACCCGACGACCACCTGGCCCGGGGCCGGGCGGGTGGCGGCCAGCTCGGCGAGCACGTCGGGGTTGCGGACCAGCTCCAGCGGGGCGGGCTCCTCGCCGTCCTTCTTCTTGATCTTGCCGGTGGCGTACCGGGCGGGGCGGAAATCGGCCACCGCGGCGGCCATCACCACCGCGTCGGCGTCCGCGGCGGCCTTGAGCACCGCCTCGCGCAGCTGACCCGCGGTGCCGACCCGCACCACATCGGCGCCGGCCGGGTCGGCCAGCTCGGTGTTGGCGGCGACCAGGGTGACCCGGGCGCCCCGGGCCACGGCGGTGGCGGCGAGCGCGTACCCCTGCTTGCCGGAGGAGCGGTTGCCCAGGTAGCGCACCGGGTCCAGGGGCTCGCGGGTGCCGCCGGCGCTGACCACCACGTGGCGGCCGGCCAGGTCGGCGGTGACCGCGCGGTCACCGCGGGCCAGCACCCGCAGACAAGTGGCGAAGATCTCCCCCGGGTCGGGGAGGCGGCCCTTGCCGGTGTCGACGCCGGTGAGCCTGCCCACCGCGGGCTCGATGACGATCGCGCCGCGCCGCCGCAGCGTGGCGACGTTCTCCCGGGTGGCCGGGTGCTCCCACATCTCGGTGTGCATGGCGGGGGCGAAGACCACCGGGCAGCGGGCGGTGAGCAGGGTGTTGGTGAGCAGGTCGTCGGCGAGCCCGTGGGCGGCCTTGGCCAGGATGTCGGCGGTGGCCGGGGCGACCACCACCAGGTCGGCGCCCTGGCCGATGCGCACGTGCGGGACCTGGTGGACCTCGTTCCACACCTCGGTGCCGACCGGGTTGCCGGAGAGCGCCGACCAGGTGGCCTCGCCCACGAAGTGGAGCGCCGCGGCGGTGGGGACCACGCGGACCTCGTGCCCGGACTCGGTGAACCGCCGCAGCAGCTCGCACGCCTTGTACGCGGCGATGCCGCCGCTCACGCCCAGGACTACCTGCGGCTTGCCCATCGACCCTCCCCGGCCGTCCGCTCGCGCGGCTGGTGGCGCGCGACGCCACCGGTGGTGTTGTGACGGATCCGATCCTGTCACGTGTCAGGACACGCCGAAGGCCCGGCGGTGGTGGCCGCCGGGCCCTCGGTCGCACGGTGCCGGAAGTCGTCCGGCTCAGGCCGTCTCGACGGCCTCGGAGGTCAGCAGACCCGCGTTGATCTCGCGCAGGGCGATCGACAGCGGCTTCTCGTGGACGTGGGTGTCCACCAGCGGGCCCACGTACTCCAGCAGGCCCTCGCCGAGCTGCGAGTAGTAGGCGTTGATCTGCCGCGCCCGCTTGGCGGCGTAGATCACGAGGCTGTACTTGGAGTCGGTGGCCTCGAGGAGTTCGTCGATCGGCGGGTTGATGATGCCCTCGGGCGTGGAGATGGAAGAGGACACGCTCTGCCTTTCGCTGCTGGGGATCTGGGGTCAGCCCCCAGAGTTATGCGTCATCAAGGCTAGCAGTTCGCGCGTGACGTCCTCGACGGAGGTGTTGACCAGGGTGACGTCGAACTCCGACTCGGCCGCCAGCTCGACCCGGGCCGCCTCCAGCCGCCGCTCGATCACCTCGGGCGACTCGGTGCCGCGGCCGGTGAGCCGGCGCACCAGCTCGTCCCAGCTCGGCGGGGCCAGGAAGACCAGCCGGGCCTGCGGCATGGAGCGGCGCACCAGCCGGGCGCCTTGCAGGTCGATCTCCAGCAGCACCGGAACGCCCGCCTCCAGCCGCTCCAGGACGGCCTGGCGCGGGGTGCCGTAGCGGTTGCCGGCGAACTCGGCCCACTCCAGCAACTCGCCGTTGGCGACCAGCTTGTCGAACTCGTCACCGTCGACGAAGTGGTACTGCACCCCGTCGACCTCACCCGGGCGGGGCTTGCGGGTGGTGACGGAGACGGACAGCCAGACTTCGGGGTGTACACGACGCAGATGCGCGACGACCGTGCTCTTGCCGACCCCGGAGGGGCCGGAGAGCACGGTCAGCCGCGGTTGTCCGGCCGGGGGGACGGGGGCCGTCCCCCGGGGAGACGCAGTACTCATGCAGCGATTATCCCGGTTCACCGCGCGAGCGGAAAATCACCGCCGGGTACCCGGGGCCCGTACGGGTCCGCGAAAGGGTCCGTACGGGTCCCGCCGGGCGGCGCCGGGATGCCGGACCGTCCCGTGCGGCGCCGCCCGTGAGGTCAGGCCTTGCCGCCGAACTCCCGCTCCAGCGAGGCGATCTGGTTGGAGCCGAGACCACGGACGCGACGGCTCTCGGAGATGCCGAGACGCTCCATGATCTGCTTGGCCCGGACCTTGCCCACACCGGGCAGGCTCTCCAGCAACGCGGAGACCTTCATCTTGCCGATGACATCGTTCTCCTGGCCGGACTTGATCACGTCGTGCAGCGAAGCGCCGGAGTGCTTGAGACGATTCTTGACCTCGGCGCGCTCCCGGCGAGCCGCGGCGGCCTTCTCGAGCGCGGCAGCGCGCTGTTCAGGGGTAAGGGGCGGAAGAGCCACGCCTACGTCACCTCGGATGTAGAACTGTCGGATACGGACCGGTGAGGAACCTAGTTGCTTCGCCCTCGCGGAGCAACGAGCAACGCGCTTCCTTGCGTTCTCTCGTCGGAGACTAGCGGGCGAACCCGCTCCCGTCAGCGAGAACAGACGAAAAGTCCAGGTCAGACTCGATCCGTGCGGACATATCGGCCATAACGGTCGGAGTTTGTGCCCACTTCGGCGCTTTCGGCCCGCCGCCCGACTCTTCCGGCACCCCTCCGGCGACCGTTCCGGCCCCGTCGCGCCGCCCCCGCGGTCAGGGCACGACGACCGCCCGCACCTCCTCGGCGAAGCGCTCCGCGGAACGCCGCAGCGCCGCGGTGTCCGGGCCGTGCCGCAGCACCTCGCGGCTGACACTCGGCAGCACGTTGCGCACCGCGGCGCCGAAGACCTCGGGCAGGTCGGCCGGGGTGGCGCCCTGCGCCCCGATGCCGGGGGCGAGCAGCGGGCCGCCGGTGTCCAGGTCGATCCCGGCCCCGGCGACGGAACGGCCCAGGGTGGCGCCGACCACCGCGCCGAACGAGCCCATCGGCCGCTCACCGGCGTTCTCCGCCTTCAGGTGGGCCAGCACGGTGGCCGCGACCGTGGTGCCGTCCGCCCCGGTCGCCCGCTGCACCTCGGCGCCCTCCGGGTTGGAGGTGAGGGCGAGCGCGAACAGGCCGGTGCCGTGGGCCCGGGCGGCCTCGACCGCCGGGGCCAGCGAGCCGTAGCCGAGGTAGGGGCTGACCGTCACCGCGTCGCTGAACAGCGGGCTCGCCGGGTCCAGGTAGGCGGCGGCGTAGGCGGCCATGGTGGAACCGATGTCACCGCGCTTGGCGTCCATCAGCACCAGGGCGCCGGCCGCCCGCGCGTCGGCCACCGCCCGCTCCAGCACCGCGACGCCCCGGGAGCCGAACCGCTCGAAGAAGGCCGACTGCGGCTTGAGCACCGCCACCCGGTCGGCCAGCGCCTCCACCACGGTGCGGGAGAAGCGCTCCAGACCGGCCACGTCGTCACCGAGGCCCCAGGCGGTCAGCAGCGCGGCGTGCGGGTCGATGCCCACGCACAGCGGCCCGCGGGTGTCCATGGCGCGGCGCAGCCGTGCGCCGAAGGGTTCTACGGTCATGCTCGGCTCTCCTTGGCGACCGCGGCGCCCACGGCGTCCGCGAGAGTGGGGTAGGGGCTGGCGGCCAGCCGGGCGGCGAGGCCGGCGTGGATCCGGCGGCACCAGAAGGGGCCCTGGTAGATGAAGCCGCTGTAGCCCTGCACGAGGGTGGCGCCGGCCAGGATCCGCTCCCAGACGTCGTCGGCGGTCTCGACGCCGCCGACCCCGATCAGGGTGAGGCGGTCGCCGACCCGGGCGTACAGCCGGCGCAGCACGGCCAGCGACCGTTCCTTCAGCGGGGCGCCGGACAGGCCGCCGGCGCCGATCGCGGCCACCGCCTCGGGATCGGCCCGCAGCCCCTCGCGGCCGATGGTGGTGTTGGTGGCGATGATGCCGTCCAGGCCGAGTTCGACGGCGAGGTCGGCGACCGCGTCGACGTCCTCGTCGGCCAGGTCGGGGGCGATCTTGACGAGCAGCGGGACGTGCCGGCCGCGTACCGTGCGGTCGGCCGCCTTGCGCACCTCGGCCAGGAGCGGACGCAGGTGTTCCACCGCCTGGAGGTTCCGCAGCCCGGGGGTGTTGGGCGAGCTGACGTTGACCACCAGGTAGTCGGCGTACCGCGCCAGCCGCTCGGTGGAGGCCACGTAGTCGGCGACCGCCTCCGCCTCCGGGACGACCTTGGTCTTGCCGATGTTGACGCCGACCGGGACCCTGAAGACCGCCCGGCGGGCGGCGAGGCGGGCGGCGACGGCGGCCGAGCCGTCGTTGTTGAACCCCATGCGGTTGATCAGCGCCCGGTCCTCCACCAGCCGGAAGAGGCGCTTGCGGGGGTTGCCCGGCTGCGGCTGGGCGGTGACGGTGCCGATCTCGACGTGGTCGAAGCCGAGCATGGCCAGCCCGTCGATGCCGGCCGCGTTCTTGTCGAAGCCGGCCGCGAGCCCGAACGGGCCGTGCATCCGCAGGCCCAGCGCGGTGGTGCGCAGCCGGCGGTCGCGCGGCGCCAGCACGGCGGCGGCGTAGGTCCGCAGGACCGGGACGCGGGCGAGCCGGCGGATCCAGCCGAACGCCAGGTGGTGGGCGCGCTCGGGGTCCATGCGGCGGAAGAACAGGCGGAAGAAGATCGCGTACATACAGCAACTTTCGGCGTGAATCGGGCGGGAGGCGAGCAGCACGGAGGGGGACACCGCCGGGCGGTGTCCCCCTGCCGTCAGCCGGTCACCCCTCGCGGGCCGCGATCAGCCGTCGCGCGTGGTCCTGGAGCGAGCACACCCCGACCTCGCCGCGGTGCAGCGCGTCGATGCCCTGCACCGCGGCGGCCAGCGCCTGCACGGTGGTCAGGCACGGCACGCCCCGGGCGACGGCGGCGGTGCGGATGTCGTAGCCGTCGAGCCGGCCGCCGGTGCCGTACGGGGTGTTGACGATCAGGTCGACCCGGCCCTCGTGGATGAGCTGCACGATGGTCGGCTCGCCGCCCGGCCCGGTGCCCTCGGACTGCTTGCGCACCACGGTGACCTCGATGCCGTTGCGCTTGAGCACCTCGGCGGTGCCGGAGGTGGCCAGCAGCTCGAAGCCGTGGTCCACCAGGGCGCGGGCCGGGAAGATCATGGCCCGCTTGTCGCGGTTGGCCACCGAGACGAAGGCCCGGCCCTTGGTCGGCAGCGCGCCGTAGGCGGCCGACTGGGACTTGGCGTAGGCGGTGCCGAAGACCGAGTCGATGCCCATGACCTCGCCGGTGGAACGCATCTCGGGGCCGAGGATGGTGTCCACCCCGCGCCCGGAGGCGTCCCGGAACCGGCTCCAGGGGAGCACGGCCTCCTTGACCGAGATCGGCGCGTCCAGCGGCAGCGTGCCGCCGTCGCCGTGGGCCGGCAGCAGGCCCTCGTGGCGCAGCTCGGCGATGGTGGCGCCGAGCGAGATCCGGGCCGCCGCCTTGGCCAGCGGCACCGCGGTCGCCTTGGAGGTGAACGGCACGGTGCGGGAGGCGCGCGGGTTGGCCTCCAGCACGTAGAGGATGTCCCCGGCCAGCGCGAACTGGATGTTGATCAGGCCGCGCACCCCGACGCCGGCGGCGATCGCCTCGGTGGAGGCGCGCAGCCGCTTGATGTCGTGGCCGCCCAGGGTCATCGGGGGCAGCGCGCACGCCGAGTCGCCGGAGTGGATGCCGGCCTCCTCGATGTGCTCCATGACGCCGCCGAGGTAGAGCTCGGTGCCGTCGTAGAGGGCGTCGACGTCGATCTCGATGGCGTCGTCGAGGAACCGGTCGACCAGCACGGGGCGGTCCGGGCCGATCTCGGTGGACTCGGCGATGTAGGCCGCGAGCCGGGTCTCGTCGTAGACGATCTCCATGCCGCGTCCGCCGAGCACGTAGGAGGGGCGGACCAGCACCGGGTAGCCGATCTCGTCGGCGATCGCCTTGGCGCCCTCGAAGGTGGTGGCGGTGCCGTGCTTGGGCGCGGGCAGCCCGGCCTCGGCGAGCACCCGGCCGAAGGCGCCGCGGTCCTCGGCGAGGTGGATCGCCTCCGGTGAGGTGCCGACCACCGGTACGCCGTTGTCCTTCAGCGCCTGCGCCAGGCCCAGCGGGGTCTGCCCGCCGAGCTGCACGACGACCCCGGCGATCGGGCCCGCCTGCGCTTCGGCGTGCACGATCTCCAGCACGTCCTCCAGGGTGAGCGGCTCGAAGTAGAGCCGGTCGGAGGTGTCGTAGTCGGTGGAGACGGTCTCCGGGTTGCAGTTGACCATCACGGTCTCGTACCCGGCGGCGCGCAGCGCGAAGGAGGCGTGCACACAGGAGTAGTCGAACTCGATGCCCTGGCCGATGCGGTTGGGGCCGGAGCCCAGGATGATCACCGCGGGCTTGTCGCGCGGGGCGACCTCGGTCTCCTCGTCGTAGGACGAGTAGAAGTACGGGGTTCTCGCGGCGAACTCGGCGGCGCAGGTGTCGACGGTCTTGTACACCGGGCGGATGCCGAGCGCCTGCCGGACCTCGCGCACGACCTCCTCGCGCAGACCGCGGATGCCGGCGATCTGGGTGTCGGAGAAGCCGTGCCGCTTGGCCTCGGCGAGCAGTTCGGGGTCGAGTCCGGGGGCGGCGGCCAGCTCGTCGGCGATCTCCTTGATCAGGAAGAGCTGGTCGACGAACCACGGGTCGATGCGGGTGGCCTCGAAGACCTCCTGCGCGGTGGCGCCGGCCCGGATCGCCCGCATCACGGTGTTGATGCGGCCGTCGGTGGGCTTGCGGGCGGCCTCCAGCAGCTGGCCCTTGTCGCCGGGGTCGCCGGTGAAGCCGAACTGGCTGCCCTTCTTCTCCAGCGAGCGCAGCGCCTTGTTGAGCGCCTCGGTGAAGTTGCGGCCGATCGCCATCGCCTCGCCGACCGACTTCATGGTGGTGGTCAGCGTCGGGTCGGCGGCCGGGAACTTCTCGAAGGCGAACCGCGGGACCTTGACCACCACGTAGTCCAGGGTCGGCTCGAAGGAGGCCGGGGTCTCCTGGGTGATGTCGTTGGGGATCTCGTCCAGGGTGTAGCCGATGGCCAGCCGGGCGGCGATCTTGGCGATCGGGAAGCCGGTGGCCTTGGAGGCGAGCGCCGAGGAGCGGGAGACGCGCGGGTTCATCTCGATGACGATGACCCGGCCGTCCTCGGGGTTGACCGCGAACTGGATGTTGCAGCCGCCGGTGTCCACCCCGACCTCGCGGATCACCGCGATGCCGATGTCGCGCAGCACCTGGTACTCGCGGTCGGTGAGCGTCATCGCGGGGGCGACGGTGATGGAGTCGCCGGTGTGCACGCCCATCGGGTCGAAGTTCTCGATGGAGCAGACGACCACGACGTTGTCGTGCTTGTCGCGCATCAGCTCCAGCTCGTACTCCTTCCACCCCAGGATGGACTCCTCCAGGAGCACCTCGGTGGTGGGCGACAGGGTGAGCCCCTGGCCGGCGATGCGGCGCAGCTCCGCCTCGTCGTGGGCGAAGCCGGAGCCGGCGCCGCCCATGGTGAAGGAGGGGCGGACCACGACCGGGTAGCCGCCGAGCCGCTCGACGCCGGCCAGCACCTCGTCCATGGTGTGGCAGATCACCGAGCGGGCCGACTCGCCGTGGCCGATCTTGGCCCGGACGGCCTCGACCACGGCCTTGAACTGCTCGCGGTCCTCGCCCTTGTGGATCGCCTCGACGTTGGCGCCGATCAGCTCGACCCCGTACTTGTCGAGGACGCCCTGCTCGTGCAGGGAGACCGCGGTGTTGAGCGCGGTCTGGCCGCCGAGGGTGGGCAGCAGGGCGTCCGGGCGCTCCTTGGCGATGATCTTCTCGACGAACTCCGGGGTGATCGGCTCGACGTAGGTGGCGTCGGCGATCTCCGGGTCGGTCATGATCGTGGCCGGGTTGGAGTTGACCAGGATCACCCGCAGCCCCTCGGCCTTCAGGACGCGGCATGCCTGGGTTCCGGAGTAGTCGAACTCGGCCGCCTGGCCGATGACGATGGGGCCGGAGCCGATGACCAGGACGGACTGGATGTCAGTGCGCTTAGGCACGCTGGCCCTCCATCAGGCTGACGAAGCGGTCGAACAGGTAGGCCGCGTCGTGCGGGCCCGCCGCGGCTTCGGGGTGGTACTGGACGCTGAAGGCCGGCCGGTCGAGCAGGCGCAGGCCCTCCACCACGTTGTCGTTGAGGCAGACGTGGGAGACCTCGGCGCGGCCGTAGGGGGTGTCGGCCGGGCCGTCGAGCGGGGCGTCGACGGCGAAGCCGTGGTTGTGCGCGGTGACCTCGACCTTGCCGGTGGTGCGGTCCTGCACCGGCTGGTTGATCCCGCGGTGGCCGTACTTGAGCTTGTAGGTGCCGAAGCCCAGGGCGCGGCCGAGGAGCTGGTTGCCGAAGCAGATGCCGAACAGCGGGGTGCCGCGCTCCAGGACGCCCTTGACCACGGTCAGGTCGGCGGTGGCCGGGTCGCCGGGGCCGTTGGAGAGGAAGACGCCGTCCGGCTGGACCGCGTAGACCTCCTCCAGGGTGGCGGTGGCGGGCAGCACGTGCACCTCGATGCCGCGCTCGGCCATCCGCTGCGGGGTCATCGCCTTGATGCCCAGGTCGAGGGCGGCCACGGTGAACCGCTTGGTGCCGGTCGCGGGGACCACGTAGGGCTCGGTGGTGGCCACCTCACCGGACAGGTCGGCCCCCGTCATCTGCGGTGCGGCCTGGACCCGGGCGAGCAGCGCGGCCTCGTCGGCGATCGCCTCGCCGGAGAAGATGCCGACCCGCATCGCGCCGCGTTCCCGCAGGTGCCGGGTGAGGGCCCGGGTGTCGACACCGCTGATGCCGACGACGCCCTGGGCGGCCAGCTCCTCGTCCAGGGAGCGGCGCGAGCGCCAGTTGGAGGGGGTGCGGGCGGGGTCGCGGACGACGTAGCCGGCGACCCAGATCCGCTTGGACTCCGGGTCCTCGTCGTTGACGCCGGTGTTGCCGACGTGCGGCGCGGTCATCACCACGACCTGGCGGTGGTAGGAGGGGTCGGTCAGGGTCTCCTGGTAGCCGGTCATGCCGGTGGAGAAGACCGCTTCGCCGAAGGTCTCCCCCACGGCCCCGTAGGCCCGGCCGCGGAAGGTGCGGCCGTCCTCCAGGACGAGTACGGCGGGGCTGCGGCCCTGGTCGGCCCGGGTCCCCCGGGTGGAGGTGGTCATCGTGCGCCTTCCCTTGCGGTGTTGAGGTTCTCGATCGCTTCGACCCAGGCCGGGTGGTCGGCCGGGTGCTCGGAGCGGAATCCGGAGTCGATGGTCCGGTCGCCGTGCTGCCAGGTGACCACCAGCAGGCCGCCTTCCGGGACCACCTTGCCGGCGATGCCCTTGTCGAGCCGGGCCCCGCGCAGCGCGGCGGCCGGGACGAAGAAGTCCGCGGCGCCCGGCCGGTGCACCGCCAGACCCGCCTCGCTGAGCTCGACCTCGGCGAGGCTGCGGGTGCCCAGGCCGCGGGCGGCGATCCGGTCCAGCCAGTCGCCGGCGGTGGTGCTGCCCAGGTAGCGGCCGGTCAGCTCGGCCAGCGGCGGGCCGGTCCGCTCCGGGATCGCGGGCAGTTCCGGCAGGTCGGACTGGCGGGCGGCGCGCTTGCGCCAGGCCCGCCACATCAGCCAGTAGACGGCGGCGACCAGCGCCACCAGGACCAGCACCCACAGCAGGCGTTCGCCGAGGTGGGTGGTCTTCTGCGAGTGCTTCTCGGCTGCCAGCAGTACGTCGTACATCGATGCGTTCACGCGAGCTTCCCGTCCATGACCGTCGCCTTGCCCCGCAGGAAGGTCGCGGTCACCCGGCCCGGCAGCTGGAGCCCCTGGTACGGGGTGTTGCGGCTGCGGGAGGCGAAGCCCGCGGGGTCGACGACTCCACGGTATGCCGGATCGACCAGGGTCAGGTTGGCGGGCTCGCCCACCGAGACGGGGCGGCCGTGTCCGGACAGCCGGCCGATGGCGGCGGGGCGCCAGGACATCCGGTCGGCGACCCCGGCCCAGTCGAGCAGTCCGGTGTCGACCATGGTGTGCTGCACCACGGAGAGCGCGGTCTCCAGGCCGATCATGCCCATGGCCGCCGCGGACCACTCGCAGTCCTTGTCCTCGTGCGGGTGCGGGGCGTGGTCGGTGGCGACGCAGTCGATGGTGCCGTCGGCCAGCGCCTCGCGCAGCGCCATCACGTCGGTCTCGGTGCGCAGCGGCGGGTTGACCTTGTAGACCGGGTTGTAGGAGCGCACCAGTTCGTCGGTGAGCAGCAGGTGGTGCGGGGTGACCTCGGCGGTGACCTGCCACCCCTTGGACTTGGCCCAGCGGACGATCTCCACCGAGCCGGCCGTGGACAGGTGGCAGATGTGCACCCGGGAGCCGACGTGGGCGGCGAGCAGCACGTCCCGGGCGATGATCGACTCCTCGGCCACCGCCGGCCAGCCGCGCAGCCCCAGCTCCCCGGAGACGGTGCCCTCGTTCATCTGGGCGCCCTCGGTCAGCCGGGGCTCCTGGGCGTGCTGCGCCACGACGCCGTCGAACGCCTTGACGTACTCCAGCGCCCGCCGCATGATCACCGCGTCGTCGACGCACTTGCCGTCGTCGGAGAAGACCCGCACCCCGGCGGCGGAGTCGGCCATCGCGCCCAGTTCGGCGAGCTGGCGGCCCTCCAGGCCCACGGTGACGGCGCCGACCGGCTGCACATCGCAGTAGCCGGACTCCTGGCCCAGCCGCCAGACCTGCTCGACCACGCCGGCGGTGTCGGCGACGGGGAAGGTGTTGGCCATGGCGTGCACGGCGGTGTAGCCGCCCAGGGCGGCGGCCCGGGTGCCGGTCAGGACGGTCTCGGAGTCCTCGCGGCCGGGCTCGCGCAGATGCGTGTGGAGGTCCACCAGGCCCGGCAGGAGCACCTGGCCGGCCGCGTCGACGACGGTGGCGCCGGCGGCGTCGAGTTCCCCGGCGTCCGCGACGGCGGCGACGACCGTGCCGTCGATCAGCACGTCCTGCGGCTCGCCGCCGAGCACCTTCGCACCGCGGATCAGCGTCTTGCTCATGGTCAGTTGTTCTCCTCGGTGCGGTGGTTCGTGTTCGCGGGGGAGGCGGGTTCGTTGCCGCCGAGCAGCAGGTAGAGCACGGCCATGCGGACGCTGACGCCGTTGGCGACCTGTTCGACGGCGGTGCACCGGCCGGAGTCGGCGACCTCGGCGGTGATCTCCATGCCGCGGTTCATCGGGCCGGGGTGCATCACGATGGCGTGCTCGGGCAGGGCGGCCATCCGGATGCCGTCCAGGCCGTAGCGGCGGGCGTACTCCCGCTCGGTGGGGAAGAAGGCGGCGTTCATCCGCTCGTTCTGCACCCGCAGCATCATCACGGCGTCCGACTTGGCGAGCACCGAGTCCAGGTCGTAGGAGACCTCGCAGGGCCAGCGCTCCACGCCGATGGGCAGCAGGGTGGGCGGCGCGACCAGGGTGACCTCGGCGCCGAGGGTGCCCAGCAGCAGCACGTTGGAGCGGGCCACCCGGCTGTGCAGGACGTCGCCGACGATGGTGATCCGGCGGCCGGCCAGGTCGCGTCCGGTGCCGTCGCCGGGGCCGCGGTGGTGGGTGGGGCCGCCGTCCGGGGCGCCGGCCAGGTGGCGGCGCATGGTGAAGGCGTCCAGCAGCGCCTGGGTGGGGTGTTCGTGGGTGCCGTCGCCGGCGTTGACCACCGAGCCGCCGATCCAGTCGGAGGTGGCCAGCCGGTGCGGGGCGCCGGAGGCGTGGTGGCGGACCACGACCGCGTCGGCGCCCATCGCCTCCAGGGTGAGCGCGGTGTCCTTGAGCGATTCGCCCTTGGAGACCGAGGAGCCCTTGGCGGAGAAGTTGATCACGTCGGCCGACAGGCGCTTGGCGGCGGCCTCGAAGGAGATCCGGGTGCGGGTGGAGTCCTCGAAGAAGAGGTTGACCACGGTACGGCCACGCAGGGTGGGCAGCTTCTTGATCGGCCGGTCGGCGAGACGGGCCATCTCCTCGGCGGTGTCGAGGACCAGCAGCGCGTCGTCGCGGGTGAGGTCCGCGGCCGAGATCAGGTGACGCTTCATCGTCGGTTCAACTCCGGGAAGTGGGGGCGGTACGGGTACGGGCGGACGGCGGCGGCGCGGTCGCGGGCACGTCGGGCCGGCGGACCGCCCGGAGCGGGCCGCGCGCGAGGCGGGGTACGGGGGTGCCGGGGCGCACGGGCGCGCCGGTGCCGTCCTAGTCGTCCCGTAGGCCGAGGAGGACGGCGTCCCGGCCGTCGTTCTCGGCGAGCTGGACCTTGACGGTCTCGCGCAGTGAGGTGGGGATGTTCTTGCCGACGTAGTCGGCGCGGATCGGCAGCTCACGGTGGCCGCGGTCGACGAGCACGGCGAGCTGGACCGCGCGGGGGCGGCCGATGTCACCGAGGGCGTCGAGGGCGGCGCGGATGGTGCGGCCGGAGAAGAGCACGTCGTCGACGAGGACCACCAGGCGGCCGTCGACGCCGTCGCCGGGGATCTCGGTGCGGGCGAGCGCGCGGGCCGGGCCCAGCCGCAGGTCGTCGCGGTACATGGTGATGTCGAGGGAGCCGACCGGGGTGGTGCGGCCGGTGATCCCGGCGAGCTTGTCGGCGAGCCGGCGGGCCAGGAAGACGCCGCGGGTGGGGATGCCGAGCAGCAGCACGTCGTCGGCGCCCTTGGCGCGCTCGACGATCTCGTGCGCGATGCGGGTCAGGGCCCGCGCGATGTCCGGCGCCTCCAGTACGGAACGGGCGGCCGGTGCGAAACGGTCTTCGACCATGGGTCGGTGACCTCCTTCCCCGCCTCACGGGACGGGCCTTAAAGGACGTCGGGGTAACGCCTCAACCGTATCAGGACTCCGGGACGTCCCTGCTCAGGGGGCGGCCCCCCGCGGTCGGCTTGACGAAGTCAAATTACGCTGCGTAACCTCACAGTGAGTTACGACGTGTCCATCCGGGGAGCCTTATGTCCAGCGATTACGCCAAACAGCTCGGGGCCAAGCTCCGGGCCATCCGCACGCAGCAGGGACTCTCCCTCCACGGCGTCGAGGAGAAGTCCCAGGGGCGTTGGAAGGCCGTCGTCGTCGGCTCCTACGAGCGTGGCGACCGGGCGGTCACCGTGCAGCGCCTTGCCGAGCTGGCCGACTTCTACGGCGTCCCCGTGCAGGAGCTGCTGCCGGGCACGGCGCCCGGTGGTGCCGCCGAGCCGCCGCCGAAGCTCGTCCTGGACCTGGAGCGCCTCGCCCAGGTGCCGTCGGAGAAGGCCGGCCCGCTGCAGCGGTACGCCGCCACGATCCAGAGCCAGCGCGGCGACTACAACGGCAAGGTGCTCTCGATCCGCCAGGACGACCTGCGCACCCTCGCCGTCATCTACGACCAGTCCCCCTCGGTGCTGACCGAGCAGCTCATCGGCTGGGGCGTGCTGGACGCGGACGCCCGCCGGGCCGTCCAGCACGACGAGGGCTGAGCCCCGCCAGCAGAAACGTCCCGCCCGTGGGCGGTGTCCGGCGCCGGACACCGCCCACGGGCTTTCGCGCGCCCCTGACGCCGCCGACGCCGCCGGAAAACGCCGCGGGGCCCGGACACGCTCCTACGTGTCCGGGCCCCGCGGCGTGGCATCGGCCGGCCGCCCGTGGCGGTCAGCGGTGCAAGGTGGGCTTGAGGTCCTTCAGCCGGGCGAGCAGGCCGTTGACGAAGGCGGGCGACTCGTCGGTGGAGAACTCCTTGGCGAGCTGCACGGCCTCGTCCAGCACGACCGCGTCCGGGATCTCGTCCTCCCAGATCAGCTCGTAGGCGCCGAGACGCAGCACGTTGCGGTCGACCACCGGCATCCGGTCCAGGGTCCAGCCGACGGCGTAGGTGGCGATCAGCTCGTCCACCCGGGCCGCGTTGGCCTCGTACCCCTCGACCAGCCGCATCGTGTACTCGGTCACCGGCGGCTGCCGGTCGTCGGTCCGCGCGAGCCGGATCCAGTCGGCCATCACGGTCACCGGCTTGGCGCCGCGCTGGTCCGCCTCGAAGAGGATCTGGAAAGCGCGCTTGCGGGCCTTGGTGCGAGCAGCCACGACTAGCTGTTCACCCGGCCGAGGTACTCACCCGAGCGGGTGTCGACCTTGATCTTCTCACCGGTGGTGATGAAGAGCGGGACCTGGATCTCGTAGCCGGTCTCCAGCTTCGCGGGCTTGGTGCCGCCGGTGGAGCGGTCGCCCTGGACGCCGGGCTCGGTGTGCTCGATGGTCAGCTCGACCGCGGCCGGCAGCTCCACGTACAGGACGTTGCCCTCGTGGATGGCGACGACGGCCTCGAAGCCCTCGAGGAGGAAGTTGGCGGCGTCGCCGACGGTCTTGCGGTCGACATGGAGCTGGTCGTAGGTGTCCATGTCCATGAAGACGAAGTACTCGCCGTCCATGTACGAGAACTGCATGCCGCGCTTGTCCACGCTGGCCGTCTCGACCTTGAGGCCGGCGTTGAAGGTCTTGTCGACCACCTTGCCGGAGAGCACGTTCTTCAGCTTGGTGCGGACGAAAGCGGGGCCCTTGCCCGGCTTGACGTGCTGGAACTCGACGACGGACCAGAGCTGGTCCCCTTCGAGCTTGAGCACCATGCCATTCTTGAGGTCGTTCGTGGTGGCCACGGTCGCGGATTCTCCTGAAAGTGCTGCATCGGGGACCAGGACAGCCCCGCTACAGGGCGAGGAGCTCCTTGGTCGTGATGGTGAGTAGCTCGGGCCCGCCGTCCGCCGCGGGGCGCACGACGAGTGTGTCGTCGATGCGGACACCGCCCCGGCCCGGGAAGTGGACCCCCGGTTCGACGGTGACCGGCACGCAAGCGTCCAGTTTACCCATGGCCGACGGGGACAACCGAGGGTCCTCGTCGATTTCCAGTCCGACGCCGTGCCCGGTGGACGCGCCGACGGCGTCCGCGTGGCCGGCGCGCTCCAGCATCTGGCGTGCCGCCCGGTCCACGGCACGGCACTCCACCCCGGGAGCGAGCGCCTCGCGCCCGGCGCGCTGCGCCTGGAACACCAGATCGTACAGGTCGATCTGCCAGCTCGCGGGGGCGGCCCCGATGACGAAGGTGCGGCCCACCTCGCAGCGGTAGCCGCGGTAGCAGGCACCGAGGCATACGGTGAGGAAGTCGCCCTCCTCCACCCGGCGGTCGGTGGGTACGTGGCGGGCGGCGCCGGAGTGCGGGCCGGCGCCGACGTAGGTGGGGAAGGCCGGGCCGTCGGCGCCGTGGTCGACCAGCCGGCGCTCCAGCTCCAGGGCGAGGTGGCGTTCGGTGCGGCCGACCAGGATGGACTCCAGCAGTTCGCCGAGGGCCTGGTCGGTGATCTCGGCGGCGATCCGCAGGCAGGCGATCTCGTCCTCGTCCTTGACCAGCCGCAGGTGCTCCACCGCCTGCCCCAGGTCGGCCAGGTCGAGCCCGGGGACGGCGGCGCGGATCGCCCGGTGCCGGGCCACGGTCAGATGGTGCTCCTCCACCGCCAGGGAGTCCGCGCCCAGTTCGGGGGCGAGGGCGGCGGCGGCCACCGCGGGATCGGCGCCCGGCTCGGCCAGCTCCACTGGGCGCAGGTCGTCGGGGCGGCGCCCCTCCCCCGGTTCGGTGAAGCCGCGCCGCGCGTGCACCAGCACCTCCGCCCCGGGGGCCAGCAGCAGCGCCGCGCCCGGCGGCGACCAGCCGGTCAGATAGCGGATGTTGGCGGGGCGGGAGACAAGTGCCGCCGCGGCCCCGGCCGCCGTGCAGCGCTCGCGCAGCCGCGTTCGTCGGGAAGCGTGCGCCTCGGACATGCACCGAGCCTACGCGGCCGGGCGCGGCCCGCACCCCGGCCGGAGCCGTTGGGGTCACCCCCGGGGCCAGGGGCTCAGCGGCCGGCCAGGGTACGGGTGACCACGTGGTCCAGGGCCTCAGCGGCGGCGGCCACGTCGAGCTGGGAGTTGTCGATGATCGGCAGCCCGGAGCCGTACCAGCCGGCCATCCGGCCGTGGATGCGGGCGACCTCCTCGTCGGACAGCCGCCGGTTGCCGGTGCGGCCGGCGTTGCGGGCGAGCACGATGTCGAGGCCGGGCAGCAGGACGACGGGGAGCAGGCCGGGTCCGACGTGGCGTTTCCAGCCGCCGAGGCCGACGACCGGGCGGTCGGGGAAGACGGCGTCGTCGATGATGCAGGAGATGCCGTTGGCCAGGAAGTTGCGGGCGGAGAAGCCGCAGGTGCGGCGGGCGAGCCGGTACTGGGCCTCGGACTGGTCGTTCCACCCCGACTGGGGGTCGGCGAAGCCGGACCGGACCCATTCGCGCACGTCGTCGAGGCTGATGTGGGCGGTGGGGGTGGCCCGGTGGTCGGCCCAGTGGCGGGCGACGGTGGTCTTGCCGGCGCCGGCCGGGCCGATCAGCAGCACGGCGACCGGGGCTGGCGGCGCGGCGGCGGGCGGCGGCACGGTGGCGGCGGGCCACCCGGGGACCCGCGGTACGCCCGGCGCCCCGGGCGGCGGCCCGGGGACCCAGCCGTCGGCGTGCCCGTGTCCCGGGCCGTGCGGCGGTGTCGGCGGCACCCCCACGGCATGCTGCATGTCGGCCCACTTTCGTCCGGTACCGGTGGCCCGCTCCCGGCCGGGCCCGATCCGCCCGCCGGTCGCGGTGAGCGGCCGTCGTGCGGGCCGCTCGACACCGAACCGTACCCTCCCCGGCCGTCGTCGTGGCAACGGCCGGGGGGTGCCACGCGTGCCCGACGTGCCTGTTCAGCCCGTGAGTTCGGCGGCGAGGGCGCGCAGCGCGAGCCGGTAGGAGCCCAGCCCGAAGCCGGCCACGGTGCCGGTGGCGACGGCGGCCACCACCGAGGTGTGGCGGAACTCCTCGCGGGTGTACGGGTTGGAGATGTGCACCTCGATCAGGGGCGCGGTGCGCTGCGCGGCGGCGTCCCGCATCCCGTACGAGTAGTGCGTGAAGGCGCCGGGGTTGAGCACCACCGGGATCGAGCCGTCGGCGGCCTCGTGCAGCCAGCGGATCATCTCGCCCTCGTCGTTGGTCTCCCGGACCTCCACCTCGAAGCCGAGTTCCGCGCCGAGCGCGGTGCACTGCTCGACCAGTCCGGCGTAGGAGGTGGAGCCGTAGACGTCCGGCTCGCGGCTGCCGAGGCGGCCGAGGTTGGGGCCGTTGAGCACCAGGACCCGGCGGGTCATCCGGCCACCTCCGCGTAGGCGGCGACCAGCACCGCGGGGTCGGGGCTCTCCAGCACGGTGGGCTTGGCCAGCCCGTCCAGCACGATGAAGCGCAGCCGGTCGCCGCGGGACTTCTTGTCGACCTTCATGGTCTCCAGCAGCCTGGGCCACTGGTCGCCGCGGTAGGTCAGCGGCAGCCCGACGGACTCCAGTACGGTGCGGTGGCGCTCGGCGGTGGCGTCGTCGAGCCGGCCGGCGAGGCGGCCGAGTTCGGCGGCGAAGACCATGCCGACCGAGACGGCGGCGCCGTGCCGCCAGGAGTAGCGCTCGTTCTTCTCGATGGCGTGCGCCAGCGTGTGGCCGTAGTTGAGGATCTCCCGCAGCCCGGATTCGCGCAGGTCCTGGGAGACCACGTCGGCCTTGACGCGGACGGAGCGTTCGATCAGCTCGGCGGTGTGCGGCCCGGCCGGGGTGCGGGCGCCCTGCGGGTCGGACTCGATCAGGTCGAGGATGACCGGGTCGGCGATGAACCCCGCCTTGATGATCTCGGCGAGGCCGCTGACGTAGTCGTTGACCGGCAGCGAGGCGAGGCTGGCCAGGTCACACAGGACGCCGGCCGGCGGGTGGAAGGCGCCCACCAGGTTCTTGCCCTCGGCGGTGTTGATCCCGGTCTTGCCGCCGACCGCCGCGTCCACCATGGCGAGCACGGTGGTCGGCACGGCGATCCAGCGGACCCCGCGCAGCCAGGTGGCGGCGACGAAGCCGGCCAGGTCGGTGGTGGCCCCGCCGCCGACGCCCACGATGACGTCGGTGCGGGTGAAGCCGGTCTGCCCCAGCACGCTCCAGCAGTAGGCGGCGACCTCGGCGGACTTGGCCTCCTCGGCGTTGGGCACCTGGATGGCGATGGCCTCGTACCCCTGGCCGGACAGGTCGTCGCGGACGGCCTCACCCGTGGCGGCCAGCGCCTCGGGGTGGATGACGGCCACCCGCTTGGCACCGCCGATCAGCCCGGGCAGCTCCCCCAGGAGCTGGTGGCCGATCAGCACCTCGTACGGTGCCGTCCCGGCGGAGCCCGCCACCGGGATGCGGACGGTGTCGCTCATCGCTGCTGCCTCATTCCTGCTGCGTCGTCTTCTGCCTGCGGTGCCGGACGGCCGAGCGCGGCCAGCACCGCCTCGGCCACCTCCTCGGGGGTGCGGCCGTCGGTGACCACCACCGCGCGGGCCACCTCGGTGTAGAGCGGGCGGCGCTGCTCCATCAACTCCCGCCATCTGGCCCGGGGGTTGACCGCGAGCAGCGGGCGGGGGGCGTCCAGCCCGACCCGGCGTACCGCGTCCGCGAGGCCGACGTCGAGGAAGACCACCGGGAGCCCGGCGAGGGCGGCGCGGGTGGAGTCGTCCAGTACCGCGCCGCCGCCGAGCGCGAGGACGCCGGGGTGGGCGGCGAGCGCGTCGCGCACGGCGGCCCGTTCCAGGGCGCGGAAGTGCTCCTCGCCGTCCTCGACGAAGATGTCCGGGATGGGGCGGCCCGCGGTGGCCTCGATGTCGGCGTCGGTGTCCCGGTAGCCGACCCCGAGCCGGGCGGCGAGCACCCGCCCGACGGTGGACTTGCCGGCCCCGGGCGGCCCGACGAGCACCACGGCGGGGCCCGTGGCGGCCGGCGGCCGGTCGTTCGCGGTGCTCACCGGATCGCCAGGTGGTCCAGGTAGGCGGTGACGTTGCGCCGGGTCTCCTCGACGCTGTCGCCGCCGAACTTCTCGGCCACCGCGTCGGCGAGCACCAGGGCGGTCATCGCCTCGGCCACGATGCCGGCGGCCGGCACCGCGCACACGTCGGAGCGCTGGTGGTGGGCCTGGGCGACCTCGCCGGTGGCCACGTCCACGGTGGACAGCGCGCGCGGGACGGTGGCGATCGGCTTCATCGCCGCGCGCACCCGCAGCAGTTCGCCGGTGCTCAGGCCGCCCTCGGTGCCGCCGGAACGCCCGGTGGCGCGGCGGATCTGGTCGGGGCCGGGCACGATCTCGTCGTGGGCCCGGGAGCCGGGCACCCGGGCCAGTTCGAAGCCGTCGCCGACCTCCACGCCCTTGATCGCCTGGATGCCCATCAGGGCGGCGGCGAGGCGGGCGTCGAGCCGGCGGTCCCAGTGGACGTGGGAGCCGAGGCCCACCGGCACGCCGTAGGCCAGTACCTCCACCACGCCGCCGAGGGTGTCGCCGTCCTTGTGGGCCTGGTCGATCTCGGCGACCATGGCCTTGCTCGCCTCCGGGTCCAGGCAGCGCACCGGGTCCGCGTCGAGCCGCTCGACGTCGGCGGGCGTCGGGTACAGGCCGTAGGGCGCCTTGGCGGTGGCCAGCTCGACGACGTGGCTGACGATCTCGATCCCGGCGGTCTCCTTCAGGTACGAGCGGGCCACCGCGCCGAGCGCCACCCGGGCCGCGGTCTCCCGCGCCGAGGCCCGCTCCAGCACCGGCCGCGCCTCGTCGAAGCCGTACTTCTGCATGCCGGCCAGGTCGGCGTGGCCCGGGCGCGGCCGGGTCAGCGGCGCGTTGCGGGCGACCCCTTCCAGCTCCCCCGGGTCCACCGGGTCGGCCGCCATGACCTTCTCCCACTTGGGCCACTCGGTGTTGCCGACCATGACGGCCACCGGGGAGCCCAGGGTGCGGCCGTGCCGTACCCCGCCGAGGAAGGTGACCTCGTCCCGCTCGAACTTCATCCGGGCACCGCGTCCGTAGCCCAGCCGCCGCCGCGCGAGCGCGTCGGCCACCATGCCGGTGGTGACCGGGACCCCGGCCGGCAACCCCTCCAGCGTCGCCACCAGTGCGGGTCCGTGCGACTCCCCCGCCGTCAGCCAGCGCAACCTGCTCAACGGTGTTCCCTCTCTCCTGCACCCGTTGGACGTTCTCGTCCCGATCCTCCCACGTGGGGGCGGCCGGGCGGGCGGCTGTCCGGCGGACGGACGCACACCTGGTCAGGTCGGCGGGTGCGGCGGGGGTCAGACGCGGGCGCGGGCGGCCAGGGCGGCCTCGCCGGCCGCGCGCATGGCGGCCAGCGGGGCGGGGGCGTGCCCGGTCATCTGCTCGACCTGGAGCACGGCCTGGTGCACCAGCAGGTCGAGGCCGCCGGTCACGGCGCCGCCGCGGGCGCGCCAGGCGGCGGCCAGCGGGGTGGGCCAGGGGTCGTAGAGGACGTCGAAGAGGGCGCCGGGGCGTTCCGGCACGGCGTCGGCGAGGGCGTCGGTGGCGCCGGCCGGGGTGGTGGCGACCACCAGTTCGGCGTCGAACGCGCGGGCCGCCTCGGACCAGTCGCGGGTGGCCACGCCCACCCCGAGGCGCTCACCCCAGCGGCGCATCTCGGCGGCCCGGGCGGCGGAGCGGACGTAGGCGGTGACCTCGCCGTCGCAGATCCGGCCGAGCGCCGCGAGCGCGGAGGAGGCGGTGGCGCCGGCCCCGAGGACGGCGGCCGAGGAGATTCGGGTCACCCCGCGTTCGCGCAGCGCGGCCACCATGCCGGGGATGTCGGTGTTGTCACCGAGCCGCCGTCCGTCGGCGGTGAGGACCACGGTGTTGACCGCCTCGACGGAAGCGGCGGTGGCGCTCACCTCGTCGAGCAGCGGGATGACCGCGCGCTTGAGCGGCATGGTGAGGGAGAGCCCGGCCCAGCGGCCCGCGGAGTCGTCGAGGCCGTCGAGGAATCCGGCGAGCGCGGCCTCGTCCACCTCGAAGCGGTCGTAGCGCCAGCCGTCGAGGCCGAGCGCGGCGTAGGCGGCGCGGTGCAGCACCGGGGAGAGCGAGTGCGCGATGGGTGAGCCGAGGACCGCGGCGCGGCCAATCCCGGTGTCCGTTCGATTCATGGTGTCTTCCCCGCGTGGTCAGCCCTTGTACTGCTTGGCGAGCTTCTCGTGCTCCGCCCACGTCTCGGTGAACTGGGTCGTCTTCCCGTCCAGCGAGATGAAGTAGTACCAGTTGCCCGGCTCGGGGTCGAGCGCGGCCTTGATCGCCGCGGTGCCCGGGTTGTCGATCGGGCCGGGCGGCAGCCCCTTGTAGCGGTAGGTGTTGTACGGGTCGTCCAGCGCCCGCATGGCTCCGAGGCTGAGCCGGGTGGAGTTCTGGTTCTTGATGTAGTTGTAGGTGGAGTCGAATTCGAGGATGCCGAAGGTCTGCCGGTTGGCCGGGTCGAGGCGGTTGTAGACGACCCGTGACATCTTGCGGAAGTCGTCGTCGGTCTTCCCCTCGGCCTGCACCAGGCTGGCCACGGTGAGCACCTCCAGCGGGGACTTCAGGCCCAGCTTGGAGGCGTTCGCGGAGTCCACCCCGAGCTGGTCGTACTGGCTGGTGGCCCGCTGGACCATCTGCTTGAGCACGTCCTGCGGCTTCATGCCCTGGGCCGCGGCGTAGCGGTCGGGGAAGAGGAAGCCCTCCAGCGGGTCCTTGATCTTGTCGCCGGTGGCCCAGTCGGGCAGGCCGAGGCTGCCGGCCTGGTCGTGGGCGACCTTGGCGGTGCTGCCGGCGGGCAGCCGGAGCTTCTCGTCGATGAGGGTGTAGACCCGCACCGCGCGGGTGCCCTCGGGGATGGTCAGCGTCGACTGGCTGCTGGGGCTGAGCATCATGGCGACCGCGGCGGAGGCGGACATCTGCTGGTGCAGCAGGTAGACGCCGCTTTGGATGCTCAGGCCCTTGGGGTTGGCATGGGCCGCCGCGGTGAACGCGTCGACGCTCTTGACGACGCCGTCCTTCTTGAGGATGTTGCCGACCAGCGCGATCGACGCCCGCTCGGGGATCTCCACCTGCACCTCGCCGCTGCCGCTGCCCGCGTAGTCCGGCGGCGGGGCGATGTGGTTCTGGTAGTAGCGGTAGCCGAACCAGCCGCCCCCGCCGAGCACGGCGCCCAGCGCGACGACGGCGATCAGGCAGGAGGCGCCGCTGCGCCGCTTGCCGGCCCCGCGCCGCCGGCGTTCCCGGCGCCCTTCGCGGCGGGTGGCCGGGGCCTGCCCGGCGTCGTCGTCCGCCTCGTCGTCACCGCTGTCGGAGCCGGTGAAGAAAGGATGCTGCTCGGTGCCGTCCGCGTCGTCGTCGAACGCCTGCCACTCGGCGGTCCGCTCGACCGCGCTCTCCTCGTGGACCGGCTGCTCGGTGAACGCCCCCTGCTCCGGCGCCTGTTCGGGCACCGGCTGCTCGTGGAACGGGGCCTGCGGGTGGGGTTCGGCGTATCCGGTGCCGTACGCCTCCTGCTGCGGGACGTACCCGGCGTACGGGTCGGCGGGCGGCTGCTGCTCCCAGCCGGGGTACGCCTGCGGGCCGGGGTCGGCGTAGGGCTGCTGCCGCTGCGGGGCGTCGTCCCAGTACGCCGGGCCGGGGTCGGGGTACTGCGGCGGGTAGGGCGCCTGCTGGTATCCGGGGTCGGCGTACTGGTCGGCGTAGGTCTCGGCGTACTGCGGCTGCGGGTAGGGGGCCTGCTGGTGCGGGAACGCCTGCGGGTACTGCTGCGCCAGGTGGTCCTGGTAGGGGTCCCAGCCGCCGGTCGAGTGGCCGTCCTGACCGCTGTGGCCCGCCGGATCGCCGTAGAGCGGATCGTCGGTGTGCCAGGGTTGCGGTGCGGGTCCTCGCCCGTAGTCGGTCATGGGTCTCCTGGTGACGCGAAGGCGGCTGTCGAGCCGTGGGGGTGGCTCGGCCCGACGGGGCCCCGCCTGTTCGGCGCGGAACGTTACCGTACCGCGATCAGAGGACCACCTCGACGGTCTCCCCGGGGGGCCGGCCGGCGACCCGCTCGGTCTCCAGGGCGCTCTGCAGGATCACCACGGCCGCCGCCTGGTCGATGACCGAACGGCCCTTCTTCGCCTTGACGCCGGAGGCCCGCAAGCCCTGGGTGGCGCTGACCGTCGACATCCGCTCATCGACCAGGCGTACCGGAACCGGTGCGATGACTTTCGCCACACCGGCGGCGAACGCGCGTACCTTGGCCGCCGCCGGGCCCTCGCCGCCGCTGAGCGACCGGGGCAGGCCGCAGACGACCTCGATGGGCTCGTACTCGGCGACGATGGCCGCGATGCGGCGGCGGGCCGCCGGCTGGTCCTTGCCGGGGACGGTCTCCACGGGGGTGGCCAGCAGGCCGTCGGGGTCGCACGCGGCGACCCCGATCCGGGCGTCCCCGACGTCGATGGCGATCCGCCTACCGCGTCGCATGGTCGTTCTTCCTCCGTCAGGCCTTCTCGGCCACCAGGCGGCGGACCGCCTCGACGGCCTCGTCGACGGCCGAGGGGTCGCTGCCGCCACCCTGGGCCACGTCGTCCTTGCCGCCGCCACCGCCGCCGAGCGTCTTGGCGGCGGTGCGCACCAGCTCACCGGCCTTGACGCCGCGTTCCCGGGCGGCCTCGTTGGTGGCGATCACGGTGAGCGGGCGGCCGTTGGCCACGGTGAACAGCGCCACCACGGCCGGACGGCCACCGGTGATCCGCTGCCGGACGTCCAGCACCAGCTTGCGCAGTTCGTCGGCGCCGGTGCCCTCCGGCACCCGGCCGGTGACCAGCGCGACGCCGTGCACGTCCTCGGCGGACTCGGCGAGCCCGGCGGCGGCGGCCAGCACCTTCTCGGCCCGGAACCGCTCGATCTCCTTCTCGGCCTCGCGCAGCTTGGCCAGCACGCCGGAGACGCGGTCCGGCAGCTCCTCCGGGCGCCCCTTGACCAGGTCGGTCAGCTGGGAGACGAGGGTGTGCTCGCGGGCGAGGAACTTGTAGGCGTCCACGCCCACCAGCGCCTCGACCCGGCGCACCCCGGAGCCGATGGAGGACTCGCCGAGCAGCTTGACCAGGCCGAGCTGGGCGGTGTTGTGCACATGGGTGCCGCCGCACAGCTCCTTGGAGAAGTCGCCGATGGTGACCACCCGGACCCGCTCGCCGTACTTCTCGCCGAACTCGGCGATGGCGCCCTGCTTCTTCGCCTCGGCCATGGACATCACCTCGGCGGTGACGTCGAGTTCGCGGGCGAGCACCTCGTTGATCTTCTGCTCGACGTCGTTGAGGACCGTGCCGGGCACGGCGGACGGCGAGCCGAAGTCGAAGCGGAAGCGGCCCGGGGCGTTCTCCGAACCGGCCTGGGCGGCGGTGGGGCCGAGGGCGTCGCGCAGCGCCTGGTGGGTCAGGTGGGTGGCGCTGTGGGCGCGGGCGATGGCGCGGCGGCGCACCAGGTCGATGGCGGCGTGCGCGCCGGCCCCCACGGTGACCTCGCCGACCTGGACCACGCCCTTGTGCACGGTGACACCGGGCACCGGCTGCTGGACGTCGCGGACCTCGATGACGGCTCCGGTGCCGGTCCTGATCCGGCCGGTGTCGGCGAGTTGGCCGCCGCCCTCGGCGTAGAACGGGGTGCGGTCCAGGACCACCTCGACCTCGTCGCCCTCGGTGGCGGCCGGTGAGGGCAGGCCGTCCACGAGCAGGCCGACGACGGTGGACTCGCCCTCGTGGTCGGTGTAGCCGGTGAAGACGGTGGCGCCGGAGTTGTCGGCCACCTCGCGGTAGGCGGACAGGTCGGCGTGGCCGGTCTTCTTGGCCCGGGCGTCGGCCTTGGCGCGTTCCCGCTGCTCCTTCATCAGCCGGCGGAAACCCTCCTCGTCCACGCTCAGGCCCTGCTCGGCGGCCATCTCCAGGGTGAGGTCGATCGGGAAGCCCCAGGTGTCGTGGAGCAGGAACGCCTTGTCGCCGGGGAGGACGGAGGCGCCCTTGGCCTTGGTCTCGGTGACCGCGGTGTCCAGGATGTTGGTGCCGGCCTTGAGGGTCTTGAGGAACGCGGCCTCCTCGGCGAGGGCCACGGTCTCGATGCGCTTGCGGTCCACCAGCAGCTCGGGGTACTGCTGCCCCATGGTGTTCAGCACCACGTCGAGCAGGTCGTGGACGACCGGTCCGGTGGCGCCGAGCAGCCGCATGTTGCGGATGGCGCGGCGCATGATGCGGCGCAGCACGTAGCCGCGGCCCTCGTTGCCGGGGGTGACGCCGTCGCCGATGAGCATGGCGGAGGTACGCAGGTGGTCGGCGACCACGCGCAGCGACACGTCGCTGTCGTGGCCGTCGCCGTAGCGGACCCCGGTCAGCTCGGTGGCCTTGTCGATCACCACGCGCAGGGTGTCGGTCTCGTACATGTTGTTGACGCCCTGGAGGATCATCGCCAGGCGTTCCAGGCCGAGACCGGTGTCGATGTTCTTGGCGGGCAGGTCGCCGAGGATCGGGAAGTCCTCCTTGGAGGTGCCCGCGCCGCGCTCGTACTGCATGAAGACCAGGTTCCAGATCTCCACGTAGCGCTCGTCGTTGACGGCCGGGCCGCCCTCGGGGCCGAAGGCGGGGCCGCGGTCGTAGTTGATCTCCGAGCACGGGCCGCAGGGGCCGGGGACGCCCATGGACCAGAAGTTGTCCTTCTTGCCCAGGCGTTGGATGCGTTCGGCGGGGACGCCGACCACGTCACGCCAGATCTGCTCGGCCTCGTCGTCGTCCTCGTAGACGGTGATCCACAGCTTCTCCGGCTCCAGGCCGTAACCGCCGGCCGCCTGGGGCGTGGTGAGCAGCTCCCAGGCGTAGGAGATGGCGCCTTCCTTGAAGTAGTCGCCGAAGGAGAAGTTGCCGCACATCTGGAAGAAGGTGCCGTGCCGGGTGGTCTTGCCGACCTCTTCGATGTCCGGGGTGCGGACGCACTTCTGCACGCTGGTGGCGCGCGCGTAGGGCGGCTTGACCTCGCCGAGGAAGTACGGCTTGAAGGGCACCATGCCCGCGTTGACCAGCAGCAGCGTCGGGTCGTCCGCGATCAGCGACGCCGACGGCACGACCGAGTGCCCACGCTCCTCGAAGAAGCGCAGCCAGCGCCTGCGGATTTCTGCCGACTCCATCAGTGGCCCTCTTTCTGCTTGTGCACGTGTCGGTGGTACGCGTGGTCGGTCGCGGCCCGGTCCCGGTGGGCGATCTCCGGGCGCTGCCCGGGGAGTTCGGCGGGCGTGCCGTCCAGGCCCAGCGCGTGGTGGAGTTCCTGTTCGCGCTCGGTCATCCCGGCCCGCACGTCGAGCGCGAACTGCCGCGCTCGGCCGCCGAGTCGGACCGCCCGGTCGGCGGCGGTCGCGGCGAGGCTGTCGGGGGCCAGGCGGCGTGCGGCCCGGTTGACCTTGGTGGTCGCCCAGGTGCCCGCGGCGATTCCGGCGACGAACCAGAACAGGCGGCGGAACATGGTGTGGGTCAGCCCTTTCCTCGGGTGCGGCGCAGCAGTCCCCGGCGGGTGGGCGCGGGGCCGGCGGCCGGCGGCGTCTTGCCGATGATCACCGTACGGCCTGCTCCCCGGCCGGTGCCGCGGCCCGTCTCGTTCTGCCGGCCGACGGCCTGGCGCACCCCGTAGCCGAAGGCGGCGACCTTCACCAGGGGGCCGCCGAGGGTGGAGGCCACGGTGGTGCTCAGCGCCGAGGCGTTGGCGGTGACCTCCTGGACGTCCGCGGTGATGGTGTCGACCCGGTCGAGCTGGACGTGGGCGGAGCGCACCGCCGCGGTCGCCTCGCCGAGCAACGGGACCGCCTGCTCGGTGACCTCGGTGACGAGCCGGCCCGCCTTCTTGAGCGTCTGCGCGAGCCGGACCAGGGCGACGGCCAGGAAGGAGACCAGGATCGCCCAGAAGACGGCCACGATGAGGCCGGCCACCTCTGCACCGGACACTGCTGTGCGCTCCTTAGGTCTTCGTGTCGGGGTGACCGCCCACGAGCGGGACGCGCGACGGGACGAGGGGACGGCTGCCCCGCGTCGCGGCCCCGTCCGGCACCCCCGCCGGACGACCCGGGCGGCAGGGTATCGACCCTACCGCGCCGCGGTTGGCCCGTCGTACCGCGTATCGCCGCGCGCGGGCCGCGCGTCGCCGGCCGGTCCGGGAATTCTACGCGGCGGCCACGATGCGCCAAGGCGCGGGCACGGTCCGTGGGGCACCGGGGCGCGGAACGCGGCCGGCCCGCCGCGCCCCGGGCGGGGTGCGGCGGGCCGGTCGCGGGCCGTACTGGCGGCGGGTCAGCGGGCGTAGTACTCGACGACCAGCTGCTCGTCGCAGATCACCGGGATCTCCCGGCGGTTGGGCTCCCGGTCCAGCCGGAAGGCGAGCGCCTGGAGGTTGACCTGGAGGTACTTGGGCGCCTCGCCCTCGCCGGCCCAGCCGCCCTCACGCGCTATCTGGAACGGCGTCTTGGCGCGGGAGCGCTCGCGGACCATCACCACGTCGTCCGGGCGGACCCGGAAGGACGGGCGGTCGACCTTGCGGCCGTTGACCTCGATGTGGCCGTGGACGACCATCTGGCGGGCCTGGTAGATGGTGCGGGCGAGGCCGGCCCGGAGCACCAGGGCGTCCAGCCGGCGCTCCAGCTCGATGATGAGGGCGTCACCGGTCTTGCCCTCGACCTTGCGGGCCCGGTCGTAGGCGCGCCGCATCTGGGTCTCGCTGATGTCGTACTGGGCGCGCAGCCGCTGCTTCTCCAGCAGGCGGACCTTGTAGTCGCTGTTCTGCTTGCGGCCCCGGCCGTGCTCCCCGGGCGGGTACGGCCGCGCCTCGAAGTACTTGACCGCCTTGGGCGTCAGCGCGATCCCGAGCGCACGGGACTTCTTGACCTTGGGACGCGACTGGTTCACGTTCTCCAGACCTCCATGTAAGTTAGGTGAGCCTTACCTTAGCCGAGGAGATCGCATGTTTCGACCTGGGAACCCCACATCCGGCACCGGCCACGCCGCGGCGGCGCAGGAGGTACCGGAAGGTGGTCAGCCGCGTCCCGGAGGCAAAGAAACGGCCCGGATGCCCTCGGCAGCCGAGCGGGTGCGAACTCTCGTCGAGGGTAACTCCTCGGCCGTCCTCGTCATTCCCGGCGCCTTCCCGGCCCCGGCCGAGCCGATGATGCCCGCCGAGCGGGTCCACGGCGCCGACGGCGAGGTGTGGCTGCGCTTCGCCCCCGACTCCCCCGCGGTACGGGCGGCCACCCACGCCGCCGGCGACGAGGTGACCGCGGTGCTGGAGCTGACGGACGTGGCCCCGGTCGCCGTCGCCCACCGCATCCGCGGCCGGGCCTGGGTGGCCGGCTGGCTCACCCCGCCGCGCGGCCGGGCCGAGCCGGGGTGGCTGCGGCTGGAGGTCGGGGAGGCGTCGGTGGACGACCTGTGGGGGGTGGGCCAGGTGGAGCCGGAGGAGTTCGCCGCGGCGGCGGCCGATCCGCTGGCCGCGCGCGAGGCCGAGGTGCTCCAGCACCTGGCCGCCTCCCATGCCGAGCAGGTGGGGTGGCTGTGCGCGCTGACCGGCGGCGCCTGCGCGGTGCCGCGCCGGGCGGTCCCGCTGGCGCTGGACCGGTTCGGGCTGCGGGTGCGCTTCACGACCGGGCGCGGCGGTACGGCGGTGGGCGGCGCGGCGGACGGGGGTACGACTGGCGCCGGCGGCGCGGCGGACCGGGGTACGACGGTGGGCGGCGCCGACGGGGTCTTCGACGCCCGCTTCGACTTCCCCCGCCCGCTGACCGGCCCCGGTGAACTCCCCCGCGCCCTGCACGCGCTCTTCGAGGCGGCGCGGGAGGCGGTACGGGAGCCCTGACCTCGCGCGTGGCCGGCGGCGCTAGGGTGCCGGTCATGTTCATCCTCGAAGTCACCTACACCGCGCCGGCCGAACGCGTCGACGCCCTCCTGCCGGACCACGTCGCCTGGCTCGACGAGCACTACGCGGCCGGCGCCTTCCTCGCCTCCGGGCGCAAGAACCCCCGGGACGGCGGCGTCATCCTCGCGACGGCCCCGGACCGGGCGGCCGTCGAGGCGCTCATCGCCGACGACCCCTTCGTCACCGGAGGCGTCGGCACCTACCGGATCACCGAGTTCTACGCGACCAAGACGGCCCCGGCGCTCGACGGGTACCGCGAGCAACTGCCCGGCTGACCAACGCCGTTGAGGGAGGTCACTCCCCCGACAGCCGCTCCCGGACGCGGTCGAGCACATCGGCGTAACGCGCCTCGGCGCCGTAACGGGTGGGCTCGTAGTAGCGCTTGCCGTGCACCGCGTCCGGGGCGTACTGCTGGGCCGCGATCGCCCCGGGCAGGTCGTGCGGGTAGCGGTAGCCGTGGCCGTGGCCGAGGTCGCCGGCCCCCTGGTAGTGGCTGTCCCGCAGATGGGGCGGCACGGGGCCGGCCAGCCCCTTGCGCACGTCGGCCAGGGCCGCGTCGATCGCCAGGTAGGCGGCGTTGGACTTGGGCGCCAGGGCGAGCGCGATCACCGCCTGGGACAGGGTTATCCGGGCCTCCGGGAAGCCGATCAGGGCGACCGCCTGGGCCGCGGCCACCGCGGTCTGCAACGCCGTGGGGTCGGCCATCCCGATGTCTTCGCTGGCCGAGATCATCAGCCGGCGGGCGATGAAACGCGGGTCCTCACCGGCCTCGATCATGCGGGCCAGGTAGTGCAGCGCCGCGTCCACGTCGGAGCCGCGGATCGACTTGATCAGCGCGCTGGCCACGTCGTAGTGCTGGTCGCCGGAGCGGTCGTACGTCACCGCCGCCCGGTCGACCGCGGCCTCCAGCGTCTCCAGGGTGATCTCCGGCTCGCCCTTGGCGATCGCCGAGCCGGCCCCGGCCTCCAGCGCGGTGAGCGCCCGGCGGGCGTCACCGCCGGCGATCCGCAGCAGATGGGCCTCGGCGTCCTCGGGCAGCGAGACGGTGCCGGCCAGCCCCCTGGGGTCGGCCACCGCCCGGTGCAGCAGCCCGCGCAGGTCGTCGTCGGTGAGGGTTTCGAGGGTGAGCAGCAGAGACCGGGAGAGCAGCGGGGAGATCACCGAGAAGTAGGGGTTCTCGGTGGTGGCGGCGATCAGGGTGACCCAGCGGTTCTCCACCGCGGGCAGCAGCGAGTCCTGCTGGGCCTTGCTGAAGCGGTGGATCTCGTCGAGGAAGAGCAGCGTCTCGCGTCCGTAGGCGCCCGATTCGCGCTTGGCGCTCTCGATGACGGTGCGGACCTCCTTGACGCCCGCGGTGATCGCCGACAACTCCACGAAACGCCGCCGGGTGGCCCGGCTGACCACGTAGGCCAGCGTCGTCTTGCCGGTGCCGGGCGGCCCCCACAGGATCACCGAGGCGGGACCGGCCGGACCGCCGCCGCCCTCCCCGACCAGTCGGCGCAGCGGTGACCCGGGACGCAGCAGATGCTGCTGGCCCACCACCTCGTCCAGGGTGCGCGGGCGCATCCGCACGGCGAGCGGACTGGCACCGGGGTCCTTCTCCCGGCGTTCCTCGGCGGCGGCGGTGAACAGATCGGGCTCCTCCACGCCAAGAAGCCTAGGCCACACCACCGACAACGCCGCCGGGACCGCCCCGGCGCCCGTGCCGGGTCACAGCACGTGGGTGCTCCAGTACGACCACCAGCGGGTCAGGATCAGCATGGCGATCACCCCGTACCACAGCACCGGGACCGCCCAGTGGAACTCCAGCACCACCTGCCGCAGCTTCGCCGGCGCCGGGATGATGCCGTGCTTGACGTTGTGCACGGCGGTGTACCAGAAGGTGGCGATGGTCACCACCCAGGCGAGCATGCACCACAGGCACAGGTTGCCGATGGTGTACAGCGACTCGTACTGGAGCCAGGTGACGAAGACGACGCCGAGCAGGCTCCCGGTCTGCAGGCCCAGCCAGAACCAGCGGCGGAACCGGGCGCCGGCCAGCGCCGCCATGCCGACGCAGATCACCACCGGGTAGGCGACCAGCCCGATCATCGGGTTGGGGAAGCCGAAGACCTTGGCCTGCGCGCTCTTCATGATGTTGCCGCAGGACAGGATCGGGTTGATGCTGCACGACGGCACGAAGTTCGGGTTCTTCAGCAGCTCGAACTCGTCGATGGTGATCACCCAGGAGGCGAGCAGACCCAGCGCTCCGCAGATCACCAGGAGCACGCCGAAGGCACGGCCCGCCCCGAAGAAGCCGCCCGGCTCCGTCCGCTCCCCGCTGCGCGTCTGGTCAAGCGCCGATGTCGTCATGTCGCCTTCTGTCGCCGTGTCTTCGATACCGGTACCGCGTATCCCAGCGTGCCTCATTCTGCACCAGGACCGGCCCGCCGCTACCGCGGATCCGGGGGTGAAGGCGGGCCGCCCGGCGTTGACGGCCGGGCGGCCCGTGGACGATCACCTGGCGTCGCCGCGGGGTTACCCCAGGCGCTCGCGCACCGCGGCGGCCACCGCGTCCACCGCGACCGGCGACTGCTCGCCGCTGCCGAGGTCCTTGAGCTGGACGACGCCCTCGGCCAGGTCGCGTTCGCCGGCCACGATCGCGTAGCGGGCGCCGGAGCGGTTGGCCGACTTCATGGCGTTCTTCAGGCCCTTGCCGCCGTAGGCGAAGTCGGCGGCGACCCCGGCCCGGCGCAACTCGGTGACCACGCCGAACAGGGCGCGCCGGGCCTGCTCGCCCACGGGCACCGCGAACACCTCGGTGGCCGCCGGGAGTTCCAGCTCCACCCCTTCGGCCTGGAGCGCCAGCACCGTGCGGTCGACGCCCAGCGCCCAGCCCACCGACGGCAGCGCCGGGCCGCCGATCATCTCGGAGAGGCCGTCGTAGCGCCCGCCGCCGCCCACCGCGGACTGCGAGCCGAGGCCGTCGTGGACGAACTCGAAGGTGGTGCGGGTGTAGTAGTCCAGGCCGCGCACCAGCTTGGGGTCGTCCTCGAAGGCGACGCCGGCCTCGGTCAGCAGCTCGCGCACCTGCTCGTGGTAGGCCTTGCACCCCTCGCACAGGTGGTCGCGCATCATCGGGGCGCCCACCAGCTGGCGCTGCACCGCCTCGCGCTTGTCGTCCAGCACCCGCAGCGGGTTGATCTCGATCCGGCGCCGGGTGTCCTCGTCGAGGTCGAGACCGCGCAGGAAGTCCTGGAGGGCGGCGCGGTAGACCGGGCGGCATTCCTTGTCGCCGAGCGAGTTGAGCAGCAGCCGGAAGTTCCGCAGCCCCAGCGAGCGGTAGGCGTCGACGGCCAGGATGATCAACTCGGCGTCCAGCGCCGGGTCCTCGGCGCCCAGCGCCTCCGCGCCGACCTGCGAGAAGTGCCGGTAACGGCCGGCCTGCGGACGCTCGTAGCGGTAGTACGAGCCCGAGTACCACAGCTTGACCGGCAGGTTGCCGGCCTTGTGCAGGTTGGCCTGGAGCGCGGCGCGCAGCACCGAGGCGGTGCCCTCCGGGCGCAGCGCGAGCTGGTCGCCGCCCTTGGTGGTGAGGGTGTACATCTCCTTGGTCACGATGTCGGTGGACTCGCCGACGCCGCGGGAGAAGAGTTCGACGTGCTCGAAGCCGGGGGTCTCGACGTAGCCGTAGCCGGCCCGCTTCAGCGGCGCGGCGATCGCCTCACGTACCGCGAGGAACGCCGAGGAGGCCGGCGGGATCAGGTCGTACGTGCCCTTGGGGGCGGAGAAGGTGTTCAACGGCGGTGTCGTCACAATCCTCGTCGGGGAGCCGTGGTGCCGGCTCCCTGGCCGCGGGCCACCTCGCTCAGGAAGGGGTTGGTGGCGCGTTCGCGGCCGATGGTGGTCTGGGGGCCGTGGCCGGCGAGCACCACGGTCGAGTCGTCGAGCGGCAGGCACACGCGGGCCAGCGATTCGAGGATCTCGGCGTGGGAGCCGCCGGGCAGGTCGGTGCGTCCGATGGAGCCGGCGAACAGCAGGTCCCCGGAGAAGAACACCGACGGGACGTCGGCGGTCTCCGGCAACCGGAAGGTCACCGACCCCTTGGTATGGCCCGGCGCGTGCGCCACGGTCAGCTCCAGCCCGGCCAGCCGCAGCACCGCGCCGTCCGACAGCTCCCGTACGTCGTCCGGCTCCCCGATGGTCAGCTCGCCCAGCAGCTGCTGCCCGATGGCGCGGCCGAGCCCCTTCTCCGGGTCGTTGAGCATGTGGCGGTCCGCGGGGTGGATCCAGGCGGGGACGTCGTGGGCGCCGCACACCGGGACGACGGAGGCGACATGGTCCAGATGGCCGTGGGTCGCGATGACGGCGACCGGCTTGAGCCGGTGCTTGGCGATGGTCTCCTCGACGCCGCGGGCCGCCTCGTGGCCCGGGTCGATGATGACGCACTCCTCACCGGCGGCGGGGGCGACCAGATAACAGTTGGTCCCCCAGGCCCCGGCAGGGAACCCGGCAATGAGCACGATCGTCCTTCTGTCGTCCGCGACGGTCCGCGCGGTGGGCGGCTGTCCAGGGCAAGAGCCTACCGGCGGGGACGATCCGGACGCTAACCCGTATCGTCACGGCACCGGGTGTGCCGCCGCCCCTGGACTGTACGGAGCACCGGCGCGAGGATCGGCGGCACCGCGCACGAGGCGGTATCGGCAGTCATCGGAAGGGCTGAAGTGGCAAGCAAGGATCAGCGGCGGCGGCAGCTCGCCCGCGAGAAGTACCAGCGGCAGCAGGAGCGCCGGGCGGCGCAGCGGGCCAAGGCCAGGCGGCGCAACACGGTGATCGGCGTGGTGGTCGCGGTGGCGGTGGCCGCCGGCGCCGCGGCCTGGGCCTCCACCGGGCTCGGCGGCGACGGGCACAAGACCGACGCGGCGGCCCCCTCCGGCTCCGCCACCACACCGGGCGCCGACCACAAGGGCGCCGACCCCTGCGGCAAGCCGGCCCCGGGCTCGCCGGGCACCAAGCAGTGGAAGAGCGAGCCGGCGATGACCATCGACAAGGGCGCCTCCTACACCATGGATCTCCGCACCACCTGCGGTGACATCGCCCTCAAGCTGGACGCCGCCGCCGCGCCGCACACCGTCAACTCCTTCAACTTCCTCGCCGCGCAAGGCTTCTTCGACCACACCAGGTGCCACCGGCTGACCACCAGCGCCCCGCTGTACGTGCTCCAGTGCGGCGACCCCAAGGGCACCGGCCAGGGCGGCCCCGGCTACACCATCCCGGACGAGAACCTGAAGGCGCCCGCGATCTCCAAGGGCACCTATCCGGCGGGCACCGTGGCGATGGCCAACACCGGCCAACCGCACTCCGGCGGCAGCCAGTTCTTCCTGGTCTACAAGGACAGCCGGCTGCCGGCCTCCTACACCCCGTTCGGCACGGTGAGCCCGGAGGGGATGAAGGTGCTGCAGAAGATCGCCGCCGCCGGGGAGTCCACCGGAAGCGGCGACGGCGCGCCCAACGCCACCGTGGTCGTCGACAAGGCGACGGTCACCCGGTCGTAGCGGTCCCGGTGGTCGTGGCGACCGGCGTCCAGCTGGTGAATTCGCCAGCGCTGGATGCGGACAGCCAGGCCACCGGTCGCCTATGTTGGCGGTGTATAGGGTGCCTATGCCGACGGCTGCCACCCGATGCCAGGAAGTACCCGGACCGCGCGGACCGCACGGTACGCGCGGCCGGCAGCACCGTCGGACCGGCCAGGGCGAGGCCCGGCCGGAGAGAACTGTGGACGATGTCCGCCGCCGGGAGGCGGCACGGGCATCACGTGGAGGAGGCGCTGTGAGCAGCGACCCATGGGGACGCGTCGACGAGACGGGGACCGTGTACGTGCGGACGGCCGACGGTGAACGGGAGGTCGGCTCGTGGCAGGCAGGCTCTCCCGATGAGGCGCTGGCCTACTTCAAGCGCAAGTACGAAGGGCTCGTGGTCGAGATCGGCCTCCTCGAACGCCGGGTACGCACCACCGACCTGTCGGCCAAGGACGCGCAGACCGCCATCGAGCACCTGCGCGCCTCCGTGGTGGACGCGCACGCGGTGGGCGACCTCGAAGCACTGGCCCGCCGCCTCGACGCGCTCTCCGCGGAGGTCGAGGCGCGCCGCGAGGAGCGCAAGGTGGCCAAGGCCAAGGCCGCCGACGAGGCCAGGAAGGCCAAGGAGGACCTGGTCGCCGAGGCCGAGCAGCTCTCGGTGAGCGAGCAGTGGCGGTCGGCCGGGGAGCGGCTGCGGGCCCTGGTGGACACCTGGAAGTCGCTGCCGCGGCTGGACCGCAAGACCGACGACGAGCTGTGGCACCGCTTCAGCCACGCCCGGTCGGTCTTCTCCAAGCGGCGCAAGGCGCACTTCGCCTCGCTGGACGCCCAGCGCGAGGAGGCCCGGAAGGTCAAGGAACGGCTGGTGGCCGAGGCGGAGGAGATCTCCGGCTCCACCGACTGGGGGGCCACCGCGGCCCGCTACCGCGAGCTGATGGCCGACTGGAAGGCGGCCGGCCGGGCCCAGCGGGAGGCCGAGGAGGAGCTGTGGAACCGCTTCCGCGGCGCCCAGGACGTCTTCTTCGCGGCCCGTTCCGAGGCGTTCGCCGAGCGCGACTCCGAGCAGCGGGAGAACCTCACCCGCAAGGAGGAGCTGGCCGCGGAGGCCGAGAAGCTGCTGCCGGTGACCGATCTGAAGGCGGCCCGGGCTGCGTTCCGTTCGGTCAACGAGCGGTGGGAGGCCATCGGCCACGTGCCCAGGGACGCCCGGCCGCGGATCGAGGCGCGCATGCACGCGGTGGAGCGGGCGATCCAGGAGGCCGAGGAGGCCGAGTGGCGGCGCACCAACCCCGAGGCGCGGGCCCGGGCCGAGGGGCTGACCGGTCAGCTCCAGGCCGCCGTGGACAAGCTCCGCGGGCAGATCGAGGCGGCGCGGGCGGCCGGCAACACCGCCAAGGCCGACAAGCTCGCCAAGGAGCTGGAAGGCCGGCAGGCCCTGCTCGACCAGGCGCTCAAGGGGCTCCAGGAGTTCGGCGGCTGACGCCGGGCGGCGCCTTCGCCGCGGCCCCCGTACCCGGTGCCGGGTGCGGGGGCCGCGGACTTGGCGCGGTCAGCGCTGGCGGCCGGAGGTCACCCGGTAGACGTCGTAGACGCCCTCCACGCCCCGTACCGCCTTCAGCACGTGGCCCAGGTGCTTGGGGTCGCCCATCTCGAAGGTGAACCGCGAGGTGGCCACCCGGTCCCGGGAGGTCTGCACGGCCGCCGACAGGATGTTGACGTGCTGGTCGGACAGGACCCGGGTGACGTCGGAGAGCAGCCGGGAGCGGTCCAGCGCCTCGACCTGGATGGCGACCAGGAAGACCGAGGACTGGGTGGGCGCCCACTCCACCTCGATGATCCGCTCGGGCTGCTGGGCCAGCGAGTCGACGTTGACGCAGTCGGCGCGGTGCACCGAGACGCCGTTGCCGCGGGTGACGAAGCCGATGACGGGGTCGCCGGGCACCGGGGTGCAGCACCGGGACAGCTTGACCCACACGTCCCGTTCGCCCTTGACGATCACGCCCGGGTCGGCGTTGGCGCGGCGCTTGCTGCGGCCCCGCGACGGCGTGGTGACCTCGGCGATGTCCTCGGTGGCCCCCTCCTCACCGCCGAGCGCCTCGACCAGCTTGTGCACCACCGACTGCGCGGTGATGTGGCCCTCGCCGATGGCGGCGTAGAGCGCGGAGATGTCCGGGTAGCGCATCTCGTGCGCCAGGGTGACCAGCGAGTCGCCGGTGAGCACCCGCTGGATCGGCAGGTTCTGCTTGCGCATCGCGCGGGCGATGGCTTCCTTGCCCTGCTCGATGGCCTCCTCGCGGCGCTCCTTGGAGAACCAGGCGCGGATCTTGTTGCGGGCCCGGGGGGACTTGACGAACCCCAGCCAGTCGCGGGAGGGGCCGGCGCCGGGGGCCTTGGAGGTGAAGACCTCCACCAGGTCGCCGTTGTCCAGCGTGGACTCCAGCGGCACCAGCCGGCCGTTGACCCGGGCCCCGATGGTGCGGTGGCCCACCTCGGTGTGGACCGCGTAGGCGAAGTCGACCGGGGTGGCCCCGGCCGGCAGCGCTATGACATCGCCCTTGGGGGTGAAGACGAAGACCTCGTTGCGGGAGAGGTCGAAGCGCAGCGACTCCAGGAACTCGCCCGGGTCCTCGGTCTCCTTCTGCCAGTCCAGCAGTTGCCGCAGCCAGGCCATGTCGTTGACGGCGTCGTCGGCCTTGGCGGACTTCGGTCCGTCGGTGCGCACCTTGGAGGCGCCGGCCACCGCGTCCTGCTTGTACTTCCAGTGCGCGGCGATGCCGTACTCGGCCCGGCGGTGCATGTCGAAGGTGCGGATCTGCAGCTCGACCGGCTTGCCTCCGGGCCCGATGACCGTCGTGTGCAGCGACTGGTACATGTTGAACTTGGGCATCGCGATGTAGTCCTTGAACCGCCCCGGCACCGGGTTCCACCGCGCGTGGATGGTGCCCAGCGCCGCGTAGCAGTCGCGGACGGTGTCGACGAGGACGCGGATGCCCACCAGGTCGTAGATCTCGGCGAAGTCCCGGCCCCGCACGATCATCTTCTGGTAGACGCTGTAGTAGTGCTTGGGGCGGCCGGTGACCGTCGCCTTGATGCGGGCGGCGCGCAGGTCCTGCTGGACCTGGTCGGTGACGACGGCGAGGTATTCGTCGCGCTTGGGGGCGCGCTCGGCGACCAGCCGGACGATCTCGTCGTACATCTTGGGGTAGAGGATCGCGAAGGCGAGGTCCTCCAGCTCCCACTTGATGGTGTTCATGCCCAGCCGGTGGGCCAGCGGGGCGTAGATCTCCAGGGTCTCGCGGGCCTTCTTCTCCTGCTTCTCCCGCTTCAGGTAGCGCATGGTGCGCATGTTGTGCAGGCGGTCGGCGAGCTTGATGACCAGCACCCGGGGGTCCTTGGCCATGGCGACGACCATCTTGCGGACCGTCTCGGCCTGCGCGGCCTCGCCGAACTTGACCTTGTCCAGCTTGGTGACGCCGTCCACCAGCAGGGCGACCTGCTCGCCGAAGTCGCGGCGCAGCGCGTCCAGCCCGTACTCGGTGTCCTCGACGGTGTCGTGGAGGAGGCCGGCCATCAGGGTGGCCGGGTCCATGCCCAGCTCGGCCAGGATGGTGGTGACGGCGAGCGGATGGGTGATGTACGGGTCACCGCTCTTGCGCTTCTGGCCGCGGTGCCAGCGCTCGGCCACCTGGAAGGCGCGCTCGATCTGGCGCAGCCCGGCCGAGTCGATCTTCGGGTCGTTGCTCCGCACGATGCGCAGCAACGGCTCCAGCACCGGGTTGTACGGGGTGGAGCGCTGCACCCCGAGGCGGGCCAGCCGGGCGCGTACCCGGTTGGAGGAGCCTCCGGAGCGGGCGGAGGTCAGCGAGGGGCCCGAGCGCACGCCCCGGCCGCTGGGCGCCTCGGCGGACGGGCGGGGGCCACCCCCGTTCCCGGGCGCGCCGGAGCCACCCGGTGCGGACGACGGCGTGTCGTTCCCGCTCCTGGCGGTGAGCGGTTGGGCCTCGTCTGGCAAGGGCACTCCTCAAGCGGTCCGGCCCGGACGGGCCGGAATCCCATGGTATCGACCCGATGGCCGAGACAACGGGTCGCCGGTGGGCGGTGGGGGGAAGGGCGCACCGGTGCGCCGGCCACGGCGTGCGGGGTGCGGGCCGGCGGCGGGTGGCCGCCGGGTGCGGCGGGACGTAACGGCCCCGGGGCCCGTCCGGTGGTGGTGATCGGACGGGCCCCGGGGCCGGACACGGTCAGACCGTGACCAGGGCGTCCAGCGGTGCCCCCGCCAGGGCCGGGGCGAGCCGGTCACGGCCGCTCAGGAACCCCAGCTCCATCAGGACCGCGAGGCCGGCGACCCGGGCGCCGGCCCGTTCGATCAGCGCCATGGACGCCTCGGCGGTGCCGCCGGTGGCGAGGACGTCGTCGATGACGAGCACCCGGTCGCCCGGCTGGAAGGCGTCGGCGTGCACCTCGATCTCCGCGGTGCCGTACTCCAGCTCGTACGCCTGGCGCAGGGTGGCCCCGGGGAGCTTGCCGGCCTTGCGTACCGGGACGAAGCCGAGCCCGGCCTTGGCCGCGGCCGGCGCGGCGAGGATGAAGCCGCGTGCCTCCAGCCCGACCACCTTGTCGGCCTCGTGGCGCACGCAGAGCGCGGCGAGGGCGTCGATCAGCGCGCTGAAGGCGGCGTGGTCGGCGAGCAGCGGGGTGATGTCCTTGAAGACGACCCCGGGCTGCGGGTAGTCGGGTACGTCACGGATCCTGCTGAGCAGCAGTTTCCGCAGGCCGGCGTCGGCTATGTCGGCCGTGGTCATGGTCTTCTCCTCGGGGCCGGAGGGTGGCTAGCGGCGCTTGCCGGAGGGGCGGCCTCGGCCACCCCGGTTGCTGCGGGGGGCGGAGGTGCGCCGCTGGCTGCCGATGCCGGTACCGGCTCCGCTTCCGGCTTCCACCGGCTCGTCGTCGTCCGCGCCGTCCTCGGGGGCGTTCTCGTCGGGGCCGACGGTGCCGGTACCGGACTCGTCGCCCTCGTCGGCGCCGCCCTTGGCCCGCTTGGCGGCGACCCGCCGGGCCAGCCCGCGCATCTCGGGGGTGCGCTCCTTGAAGGAGGCGACCAGCGGGGTGGCGATGAAGATCGAGGAGTAGGCGCCGGCCGCCAGGCCCACGAAGAGCGCGAGCGCGATGTCGTTGAGCATGCCCGCGCCCAGCAGGCCGCCGCCGACGAAGAGCAGCGCGGCCACCGGCAGCAGCGCGACGACGGTGGTGTTGATGGAGCGCACCAGCGTCTGGTTGAGGCTGCGGTTGGCCAGCTCGCTGTAGGTGAACCGGGTCTGGCCGGTGATGCCCTTGGTGGTCTCCTTCAGACCGTCGAAGACGACGACGGTGTCGTAGAGGGAGTAACCGAGGATGGTCAGCAGGCCGATCACGGTGCCCGGGGTGACCTCGAAGCCCACCAGCGCGTAGACGCCGACGGTGATCGTCAGGTCGTGCACCAGGGCGACCAGCGCGCTGAGCGCCATCCGCCACTCGAAGGCGATCGCCAGGTAGACGACGACCAGGACCATGAAGATCACCAGGCCGAGCAGGGCCTTCTGGGAGATCTCCTTGCCCCAGCTGGGGCCGACCACCTGGGCGTCGACGGACTTCACGCCGAGGCCGGCGGCGAGCTTGTCCTTGACGTTGTCCGCGGTGCCGCCGTTGATGCCGCTGATCTGGATCCGCAGCCCGCCGGTGCCCAGCTTCTGGACGATGACGTCGTGGCGTCCGCCCGCCGCGTCGGACGCCTTGGACTGGGCGGCGGCGGTGGACATCGAGGTCTTGGGCGTGGTGAAGACCGCGCCGCCGGAGAACTCGATGCCCCGGTTGAGGCCGTTGACGGCGAGGCCGACGATCGCGACCAGGGTGATCAGGATCGAGACGCCGTACCAGATCTTGCGCTTGCCGACGAAGTCGTACGAGACCTCGCCCCGGTGCAGACGGTGACCGAGAGTGCCGAGCCGGGACATCAGGCCTCCTTGGCTTCGGGGCGTGCCGGGCGGCGACCGCGGCGGAGCGGGGCCTGGACACCCAGGCTCTTGGGGTTGAGGCCGGACCACGGGTGGCCCTGGGCGTAGAACTTGCGGCGGGCCAGGAGGGTCATCAGCGGCTTGGTGAACAGGTAGACCACGACCACGTCGAGCAGCGTGGTCAGCCCCAGCGTGAACGCGAAGCCCTGCACCTTGCCGACCGAGACGATGAAGAGCACGGCCGCGGCGAGGAACGACACGAAGTCGGAGACCAGGATGGTGCGCCGGGCACGCGGCCAGGCCCGCTGGACCGAGGGGGCGAGGCTGCGGCCGTGCCGCAGTTCGTCCCGGATCCGTTCGAAGTAGACGATGAACGAGTCCGCCGTGATGCCGATGGCCACGATGGCGCCGCAGACGGCCGGCAGGTTGAGCGCGAAGCCGATCGCCCGCCCCAGCAACGCCATGATCGTGTAGGTGAGCACGGCAGAGACGATCAGGCTGACCACGGCCACGAAGCTCAGGCCCCGGTAGTAGGCCAGCAGGTAGAGCACGACGAGGGCGAGGCCGACGGCGCCGGCGATCAGACCGCCCTGGAGCTGCTCACCGCCGAGCTGCGGGGAGACGGTGGTGCGGTCGGAGATGGAGAACGACAGCGGCAGCGCGCCGTAGGAGAGCACGTTGGCCAGGTCCTCGGCGGACTGCTGGGTGAAGCTGCCGTAGATCTCCGCCTGGCCGCCGGTGATCGGCTGGGAGACCGACGGGGAGGAGACCACCTGGTTGTCCAGCACGATGGCGAACTGGTTGTTCGGCGGCTGCTGCTTGGCCAGCTGGCTGGTGACGTCGGTGAAGCGGTTGGCGCCGTGCGAGTTGAAGCCGAGGCTGACCGTCCAGCCGGAGCCCTGCTGGGTGTCGAAGACCGCCTTGGCGCTGGTGACGTCCTTGCCGTCGACCTGGGACGGGCCGAGGATGTACTTGGCCTTGCCGTCCTGGCTGCATCCCACGGTGGTGTCGGTCGCGGTGGCGTTGGCGCCGGCCTGGCTGCGCTGGGCCGGCTTGGTGCAGTCCAACTCGGCGAACTGCTTCTGCACCGCGGGCGGCACGCTCGCCAGGCTGGAGGTGCCCGGCGTGGTCGGCGGGGTGGCGGGGGCCGACGGGGTGGCCGGCTTGCCGCCGGCGCCCGGGTTCTTCAGCGCGTCGGTGACGGCCCGGCCCTGCGTGGTGGCGCTGGGCGAGGGGGTGGTGCCCTTGCCGGAGGAGGGCTTGCCGGTGGCCTTGCCCGAGGGGGACGTCGAGGGGCTGGAGGACGGGGAGGGGGTGGGGGCGCCGGCCGCCTCGGTCACCACGGTGCGGAAGTACAGCCGGGCGGTGGTGCCGACCTGCTTGGCCGCCTGATCGCTGTTGGTGCCCTTGGGGATGTTGACGACGATGTTGTCGCTCCCCTGGGTCTGCACCTCGGACTCGGTGACACCCAGACCGTTGACCCGCCGGTTGATGATGTTGACGGCGGTGTTCATGTTGGTCGGGTTGATCGCGTTGGGCTGCCCGGGCGGGTTGTGCGCCGTCAGCGTGATGCTGGTGCCGCCCGCCAGGTCGATGCCCAGCCGCGGGGTGGTGTCGCCGGAGACGAACATCGCTCCGGTCAGCGCGACCAACGCCACCAGGATCCCGGCCAGCGCGCGGCCGGGATGACCCTGTGCGCCCGGGGACCTGCGCCCCTTCTTGGGTGCTGCCACCTTCTCGTTTCTCCCTGTCCAACCGCTCCGCGTCCAACGGTGCCACGGGCGGCCACGAAATGTTGTGAGGACGTAACGAACGCTCTCCGGCGAAGGCCCGGCACGCCCCTGGCATGCCGGACCTCACACGCTACTTGCCGTCGGCCTTGGCGTCCTTCGTCGCGTCCTTCTCGTCGGCCGTGTCCTTGACGAGGGACGGGCCGGCGGTGGCGTCGGTCTCCTCGGCGGCGGCCTCGTGCGGCTCGTCACCGGCGTCGCCGGGGGTGGCGTCGGCCGCGGACGGCTCCTCGAAGGTGAGCGGGACGTCGTTGCTGACCAGGCGCTCGAACTCCTCGTCGGGCAGCACCGTGGCGACGGCGGTCTTGGCGAAGAGGGCGTGCACACCGGGCTCGATCTCGAGGAGCACCGTGGTGTCCCGGACCTCCTTGACGCGGGCGATCATGCCGCCGATGGTCCGGACACCGGAACCGGGCTGCATCTGGTCGCGCATCTGGGCGGCCTGGCGCTGCTTGTTCTTGGCCGAGCGCGTCATGAGGAACATGACGCCGATGATCAGGATGAAGGGGAGGAACGTGGCGTAATTCACGGCCTGGGGGGTTTCCTTCGCATGGCCACATGCGCGCGGCCTGGTCTACGGATGGGGCGCCGTCCTTGCGGGGAGGCGTCGGCGGAGTCTAGGCGAACCCGCACCTCGGTAACAACGCCCAGCATCCCACTGCGGTTCCGGAAGCGGCGAGTCTCCGCGCCGTCATGGCCCGAACAGGCCCTGCTGACCAGGAGCGCCGGTGCCCTGCGGGGGTGCCAGGCCCAGGTGGGCCCAGGCCGCGGGGGTGGCGATCCGGCCACGGGGCGTACGGGCCAGCAGTCCTTCACGGACCAGAAACGGTTCGGCGACCTCTTCCACGGTCTCACGTTCCTCGCCGACCGCGACGGCCAGCGTCGACAGGCCGACCGGGCCGCCGCCGAAGAGCCGCAGCAGCGCGTCGAGCACCGCGCGGTCGAGCCGGTCGAGGCCGCGCCCGTCGACCTCGTACACGTCGAGCGCCGCGGCGGCCACCTCGCGGGTGACCACGCCGTCCGCCTTGACCTGGGCGAAGTCCCGTACCCGGCGCAGCAGGCGGTTGGCGATGCGGGGGGTGCCGCGGGAGCGGCCGGCGATCTCGGCGGCTCCTTCGGCGTCCAGCGGGACGTCGAGCAGCCGGGCCGAGCGGTGCAGCACCCGCTCCAGCTCGGCCGGGGCGTAGAACTCCATGTGGCCGGTGAAGCCGAAGCGGTCGCGCAGCGGCGGCGGCAGCAGACCGGCCCGGGTGGTGGCGCCGACCAGCGTGAACGGCGGCAGCTCCAGCGGGATGGCGGTGGCGCCGGGGCCCTTGCCCACCACGACGTCGACCCGGAAGTCCTCCATCGCCATGTAGAGCATCTCCTCGGCCGGCCGCGACATGCGGTGGATCTCGTCGAGGAAGAGCACCTCGCCCTCGGCGAGCGAGGAGAGGATGGCCGCGAGATCACCGGCGTGCTGGATCGCCGGACCGGAGGTGATCCGGATCGGGGCGCCCATCTCGGCCGCGATGATCATGGACAGGGTGGTCTTGCCCAGGCCGGGGGCGCCGGAGAGCAGGACGTGGTCGGCGGTGCCGCCGCGCTGCCGGGCGGCCTTGAGGACCAGGTCGAGCTGTTCCCGGACGCGTTCCTGGCCGACGAACTCGGCCAGGTCCTTGGGGCGCAGCGCCGCCTCGACCGCGCGGTCCTCGCCGTCGGCGAGGGCGGCGACCAGGCGGTCGGAGGCGGCGGAGTCGGTCTCGTCCCAGGTCATCGAGGTCCTCAGGCAGGCGGTACGGGTCGGGGTCGCGGGTGCGGGGCGGGTCAGCGGGTGCGGTTCAAGGTGCGCAGGGCGGCGCGCAGCAGGGTGGAGACGTCCGGGGCCTTGCCCTCCCCGGCCGCCGCCTCGGCCTGCGGGGCGACCGCGGCGACCGCTTCCTCGGCCTCCTTGGGCTGGTAGCCGAGGCCGACCAGGGCGGAGTGCAGCTGATCGCTCCAGGCGGGGGGCGCGGAGGCGGCCACCGTACGGGCGGCGGCCGCGCCGGTGGGCGCGCCGAGCCGGTCCTTCAGCTCCAGCAGCAGCCGCTGGGCGCCCTTCTTGCCGATGCCCGGCACCGCGGTCAGCGCCTTCTCGTCGCCCTGGGCCACCGCGAGCCGCAGCGCCTCGGGCGAGTGGACGGCGAGCATCGCCTGGGCGAGCCGGGGTCCGACACCGCTGGCGGTCTGGAGGAGTTCGAAGACCTGGCGTTCGTCGTCGTCGGCGAAGCCGTACAGGGTCAGCGAGTCCTCCCGGACGACCAGTGAGGTGGCGAGCCGGGCCCGCTCCCCCACCCGCAGCCCGGCCAGGGTGCCCGGGGTGCACTGGACGGCCATGCCGACGCCGCCGACCTCGATCACGGCCGAGTCGGGGGCGACGGCGGCGACCGGTCCGGTCACGAAGGCGATCATGCGGTGCCTCTCCTGTTCTCGACGGCCGGGTTCACGGCGGACGGGCCGGTGGCGGACGGCTGCGCGGCGGCCAGCTTCTCGACCGCGCGCTGGAGCCGGTTGGTGGCCGGGGCGCGCCAGATGTGGCAGATGGCGAGCGCGAGGGCGTCGGCGGCGTCGGCCGGCTTCGGCGGCGCGGCGAGCCGCAGCAGCCGGGTGACCATCGAGCCGACCTGCGCCTTGTCGGCCCGGCCGGAGCCGGTGACGGCGGCCTTGACCTCGCTGGGGGTGTGCAGCGCGACCGGCAGCCCGCGGCGCGAGGCGCAGAGGATGGCCACCGCGCTCGCCTGGGCGGTGCCCATCACGGTGCGCACGTTGTGCTGGCTGAACACCCGCTCCACGGCGACGAATTCGGGCCGGTGCTCGTCGAGCCAGCTCTCGATGCCGCGTTCTATCAGCACCAGGCGCTCCCCGATGGGGGCGTCCGCCGGGGTGCGCACCACCCCGACCCCGGCCATCCGCAGCGGCTTGCCGGGGGCGCCGTCCACCACGCCGATGCCGCACCGGGTCAGCCCCGGGTCCACACCGAGCACCCGCATCACGCCCCTCCCTTCCCCGTCGCCGGACGGCACGTCACCGGCGTCCCCTGGAGGCTATCGGGTGCCACCGACAACGACGGCGGGCCGGTGGGGGGTGCCACCACCCGCCCGCCGACCCGCCGTCACACCCTCGGTCAGGCCTCGACCTTCTCCATGATGTCGTCGGACACGTCGAAGTTGGCGAAGACGTTCTGCACGTCGTCGCTGTCCTCCAGCGCGTCGATCAGCTTGAAGATCTTACGCGCGCCCTCCTCGTCCAGCTCCACCTGCATGGTGGGGACGAAGTTGGCCTCCGCGGACTCGTAGTCGATGCCCTGTTCCTGGAGGGCGGTGCGCACCGCCACCAGGTCGCCCGGCTCGCTGACCACCTCGAAGTTCTCGCCGAGGTCGTTGACCTCCTCGGCGCCGGCGTCGAGCACCGCGCCGAGCACGTCGTCCTCGGTCAGCTCACCCTTGGGGACGATCACCACGCCCTTGCGGTTGAACAGGTACGACACCGAGCCGGGGTCGGCCATGGAGCCGCCGTTGCGGGTCATGGCGACGCGCACCTCGGAGGCGGCGCGGTTGCGGTTGTCGGTGAGGCACTCGATGAGCACGGCGACCCCGTTGGGGCCGTAGCCCTCGTACATGATGGTCTGGTAGTCGGCGCCGCCGGCCTCCAGGCCCGCGCCGCGCTTGACCGCGCTGTCGATGTTCTTGTTGGGGACCGAGTTCTTCTTCGCCTTCTGGATGGCGTCGTAGAGCGTCGGGTTGCCGTCCGGGTCGGCGCCGCCGGTGCGGGCCGCGACCTCGATGTTCTTGATCAGCTTCGCGAAGAGCTTGCCGCGCTTGGCGTCGATCACGGCCTTCTTGTGCTTGGTCGTAGCCCATTTAGAGTGGCCGGACATCCGCCTGTCTCCTTCACGTCACCAACTTGCCAATGAACTGCTGCGATCCTACCGGGATCGCCGGGGCGCACCGGCCGCCCACCCGCGAAACGGCGGCACCGGTCCCGCTCCGGCCCCGTGCCGCCGGCGCGCGGGTCAGTCGGCGCGGCGGGCGCGGACCATCTCCACGAAGAGCCGGTGCACCCGGTGGTCGCCGGTGAGTTCGGGGTGGAACGAGGTGGCCAGCAGGTTGCCCTGGCGTACCGCGACCACGGTGCCGTCGGTGAGCCGGGCCAGCACCTCGACCCCGGCGCCGACCGACTCCACCCACGGCGCGCGGATGAAGACGCCCTCGACCGGGCCGACGCCGGCCACCTCGACGACCGCCTCGAAGGACTCGTTCTGCCGGCCGAAGGCGTTGCGGCGCACCGTCATGTCGATGCCGCCGAGGGTGCGCTGGTCGGCGCGGCCGTCGAGGATCTTGTCGGCGAGCATGATCATGCCGGCGCAGGAGCCGTAGGCGGGCATGCCCTCGGCGATCCGGGCGCGCAGCGGTTCCAGCAGGCCGAAGGCGACCGCCAGGTTGGACATGGTGGTGGACTCGCCGCCCGGGATGACCAGGGCCTCCACCGCGGCCAGCTCCTCGGCGCGGCGTACGGCGGTGGCCTCGGCCCCGGCCGCGTCGAGGGCGGCGAGGTGCTCGCGTACGTCGCCCTGGAGGGCGAGGACGCCGACGGCCGGGCGGTACGAGGCTTCCCGCTGGGCGGGGACGGCGGCGGGCGACGGGTGGACGGCGGTCACGGAACACCTTTCGGATACGGGGTGCGGCGCCGGCCCGGGGCGACGGGCGCGGCGCCGGGGTGGCGCGGGTGCGGGGGCCGGCGGCGGGTGCCGTCGCCCGCGTCGGGGCGCGGGCGACGGCACCACAAGGTCACCGCACGGCCGGGGCGGTCACCAGCCGCGGTTGGCGTACCGCTCGCTGTCGGTGAGGGTGTCGCAGTTGATGCCGACCATGGCCTCGCCGAGACCGCGGGAGACATCGGCGATGACCTTGGGGTCGTCGTAGAAGGTGGTGGCCTTCACAATGGCGGCGGCGCGCTTGGCCGGGTCGCCGGACTTGAAGATGCCGGAGCCGACGAAGACGCCCTCGGCGCCGAGTTGGCGCATCAGCGCGGCGTCGGCCGGGGTGGCCACACCGCCGGCCGAGAAGAGGACCACCGGCAGCTTGCCCAGCTCGGCGACCTCCTTGACCAGCTCGTAGGGGGCGCGCAGCTCCTTGGCGGCGGCGTACAGCTCGTTGTTGTCCAGCGCGCGCAGGCGGCCGATCTCGCCCTTGATCTGGCGCAGGTGGCGGACGGCCTCCACGACGTTGCCGGTGCCGGCCTCGCCCTTGGAGCGGATCATCGCGGCGCCCTCGGCGATCCGGCGCAGCGCCTCGCCCAGGTTGGTGGCACCGCAGACGAACGGGGTGGTGAAGGCCCACTTGTCGCTGTGGTTGACCTCGTCGGCCGGGGTGAGCACCTCGGACTCGTCGATGTAGTCGACGCCGAGCGCCTGGAGGACCTGGGCCTCGACGAAGTGGCCGATCCGGGACTTGGCCATCACCGGGATCGAGACGGCGTCGATGATGCCCTCGATCATGTCCGGGTCGGACATCCGGGCCACGCCGCCGTCCTTGCGGATGTCGGCGGGGACCCGCTCCAGGGCCATGACCGCGACCGCGCCGGCGTCCTCGGCGATCTTCGCCTGCTCCGGGGTGACGACATCCATGATCACACCGCCCTTGAGCTGCTCGGCCATGCCGCGCTTGACGCGCGCGGTGCCGGTCTCAGGGGTCTCGGGGGTGCTGGGGGGCGTGGTGGACACGGTTTGACCTCATTCGTCGTTAATGCGTGCGACTGGCCCCGATCGTAGGGCCGCGCGGATCGGCTCCGGACCCTTCCGTCCGGTCCACTTGAGCCGGTCACGCGCTACGTATCCGACGAAAGCGCAGACGGTACCCTCCGGAAAAGGGCCAATCGGCAGCGGGTGGACCGCTTGGTGGCCTCAGTTGCCCGCGGTGCCGGGCCGCACGTGGCCGCCGCCCTCCGCGGTGAACAGCGGCGGCGGCTCGTCGTCCATCTCGAAGGCCATCGGGAACGGGGCGTGGCCGGCCAGCCGGAACCAGCGCACCACCCGGTGGCGCCGCACCGCCCGGGCCGCCCGCACCGCGTCGTTGTGGAACCGCCGGGCCATCGGCGTACCCCGTACCGCGGCGGTCAGCTCCCCCACCGCCTCCGGGCCGCCGGGGGCCTGCCGTACCGCCTCCACCGCGGCCGGCTCGGCGAAGACCGCGCGCAGCGCCTGGCTCAGCTCGCTCTCGGCGACCTCGCGGTGGTCGTCCTCGGCCTGCCGGGCGGCGTGCGCGGTCTGGTAGAGCACCATGGAGGCGGCCGGGTCGAGCACGCCGGAGGTGGCGAGTTCCTGGGCCACCGAGGCGCGGCGCAGCAGCTGGGCGTCGAGCGCCGCCCGCGCCGCGTCGATCCGCGCGTGCAGCCGGTCCAGCCGGCTCGCCGTCCAGCTCAGGTAGACACCGAGCAGCACGGCGACGGCCGCGATCCAGATCAAAGTCGTCACCACGGACCGCAAGGCTACCGTCGCAACCGGTGCCCGCCCGCCCGGCGTCCCGCACCGCGCGAGGCGGGACGCCGCCGGTCAGCCGCGGGTCAGTCCCAGCCGGCCGCGCAGCCGGGTGCGTTCGTCCGGGGCCACCGAGGCGGCGCCGTCGGTCACCATCTCGTACACCGAGAGGATCTCGCCGCCCACCACCGACCAGTCGAAACGGCGGACGTGGGCGCTGCCGACCGCCCGCAGCGCGGACCGGCGGGCGGGGTCGGACAGCAGGCGCAGCGCGGCGGCGGCGAGCGCGTCGGCGTCCTCCACCGGGAACAGCTCACCGGCCGCTCCCCCGTCGAGCACTTGCCGGAACGCGTCGAGGTCGCCGGCGAGCACCGGGGCGCCGGCCGACATCGCCTCGACCAGGATGATGCCGAAGCTCTCCCCGCCGGTGTTGGGGGCGACGTACAGGTCGACGCTGCGCAGCAGCCGGGCCTTGTCCTCGTCGCTGACCATGCCGAGGAACTCCACCTGGCCGCGCACCGCCTCCGGGAGCGAGGCGACCGCCTCCTGCTCGTCACCGCGGCCGGCCACCAGCAGGCGGGTGCCGGGGCGCTCGGCGAGGATCCTCGGCAGCGCCCGCATCAGCGTCGGCAGCCCCTTGCGGGGTTCGTCGATGCGGCCGATGAACCCGATGGTGGCGGCCCGCGCGGCGCCGCCGGCCACCGACCCGGGGGCGTCCAGCCCCTGCCACTCCGACTTGGGCTCGGCGTCGGCGAAGAACCCCACGTCCACCCCGTTGGGGATGACCACCGCGTCGCCGCCGAGGTGTTCGACCAGGGTGCGGCGGGCGTACTCGCTGACCGCGATCCGGGCGCTGATCTTCTCCAGGGCGGGCTGGAGGATGGGGCCGGCGGCGATCATCGCCCGGGAACGCGGGTTGGAGGTGTGGAAGGTGGCCACGATCGGCCCCTGGGCGGCCCAGCAGGACAGCAGGCCGAGCGAGGGCGAGGCGGGCTCGTGGATGTGGATCACGTCGAAGCCGCCGTCGTGCAGCCAGCGGCGCACCCGGGCCGCCGACAGGAAGCCGAAGTTGAGCCGGGCCACCGAGCCGTTGTACGGCACCGGCACGGCGCGGCCGGCGCTGACCACGTACGGCGGCAGCGGGGTGTCCTCGTCGGCGGGGGCGAGCACCGAGACCTCGTGGCCGCGCCGGATCAGATCCTCGGCCAGGTCCCGGATGTGGAACTGGACCCCGCCGGGGACGTCCCAGGAGTACGGGCACACGATCCCGATCCTCACGGCCGCTCCGATCCGGCGCCCTCCGCCGCCGTGGCCCGGGCGGTCCCCGGACCCTCGGCCGACGGGCGCGCGCCCTCACCGGAAGTGTCCCGCGCCACGGGGCCGCGCGGGGACCGTTCGCCGTCCGCGGCCGGCGTCAGCAGATCGGACAGCCACAGCTTCTGCATCATGTGCCAGTGGGTGGGGTGGGCGGCGATCCCGGAGGCGAAGGCGTCCGCCATCGCCTGCGTCATCACGGCGGCCTTCTCCGCCCGGGTGCCCTCGGCCGGCACCGGCACCGGCGGGTGCACCCGGCCCTGGAGCACCGGCGAGTCGTCGTACCACAAGGTGACCGGGAGCAGCACCGCGCCGGTCTGCACCGAGAGCATGGCGGGGCCGGCCGGCATCCGGGCCGGCTCGCCGAAGAAGTCCACCTCGATCCCGGAGGCGGACAGGTCGCGGTCGGCGACCAGGCAGACCAGGCCGCCGTCGCGCAGCCGCCGGGCCAGCGTGCCGAAGGCCGAGCCGCCGGTGTGCGGCAGCACCTCCATGCCCAGCCCCTCGCGGTAGGCGACGAACCGGTCGTAGACCGACTCGGGCTTCAGCCGCTGGGCGACGGTGGTGAACGGCACCCCCAGCTTGGTGGTGACCCACGCCCCGGCCAGGTCGTAGTTGCCCATGTGCGGCAGGGCCAGGATGACGCCCCGGCCGGCCGCCAGCGCGTCCTGGAGCAGATGGACGTCGGCCGGGGCGAAGCCGTCCCGGATCCGCTGCTTGCTCCACACCGGCAGCCGGAACGACTCCATCCAGTAGCGCAGGTAGGACCGCAGGCCCGCCCGGGACAGCTCGGCCAGCCGCTGCGGGCCGGCGTCCGGCACCACCCGCGCGTAGTTGGCCTCCAGCCGCAGCACGCCGGGCCCGCGGCGGCGCCAGGTGGCGTCCGCCACCGTCCGGCCCAGCGCCGCCGCCGCCGACTCCGGCAACCGCTTGACCAGCGACCAGCCGGCGCCGTAGACGATCTCGCTGAGCTTGTCGTTCACGCCGGGTTCCCCTGCCCGTCGCGGGCCGCCGCATCGGCCTCGGCGGCCTCCCGGTGCACCGTGACCACCCGCTGCACCAACGTCACCAGCGAGCCCACCGCCACGATCCACAACGCGATCGGCAGCAGCCACTGGATGTAGGGCACCCCGAACTTGTGGAGCCCGGACAGGCCGCAGAACACCAGCGAGATCACCAGCCGCTCGGAGCGCTCCACCAGCCCGTTGACGTCCACCGGCAGCCCGATCGCCTCGCCGCGCGCCTTGGTGTACGACACCACCTGCCCGCTGGCCAGGCAGAAGATGGCGACCGCGCAGAGCACCCGGTCGTCACCGCGCCCGGCGTACCACAGCGCCAGCCCGCCGAAGACCGCCGCGTCGGCGAGCCGGTCGAGCGTGGAGTCCAGGAAGGCCCCCCACCGGCTGGAGCGGCCCATCTGCCGGGCCATGTTGCCGTCGACCATGTCGGAGAAGACGAAGAGGGTGATCACCACCGTGCCCCAGAAGAACTCCCCTCTGGGGTAGAAGGCCAGCGCGCCCGCGATGACCCCGGCGGTGCCGATGAGCGTGACGGTGTCGGGGCTCACCCCCTTGCGCAGCAGCAGAGCGGCGAACGGTGTGAAGACACGCGTGAAGAATGCACGCGCGTACTTGTTCAGCATGGCCTTCCCGACAGTCGCAGGTGCCGGCCGGCCCCTGCGGCCACCGGCCGCCCCATCGTAGCCAGGCGCGCATCCGGGCGGCTCCCGCGGCACCACCCGGCCACGGCCGAGGGTACGACGTATGGACGCAACGTTACGGTCGTGGGAAGGTCGAAGGACCGCGGGCGCAGCCGCGAGCCGCCCGCCGCGGTGCGGCCCGAAGGCCCGGCGGCGCAGGCGTTCGCGCACACCATCCGTGCCCGCACAGCCGGGCAGTCACCCCCGATATCACCGGGAGGCAGACGATGGGCGACAAACAACAGACACACGCGGGAGCCGCCGGAGGCGTACCGGCGGCCGACCGGCCCGAGGGGCTGCGCAACGTGGTGCTGGTCGGCCACAGCGGTTCGGGCAAGACCACCCTGGTGGAGGCGCTGGCCGCGGCCTGCGGGGCGCTGGGCCGGTGCGGCCGGGTCCAGGACGGCACCACGCTGTCCGACTACGACGAGATCGAGCACCGCCAGCAGCGCTCGGTGCAGCTCTCCCTCGCCCCGGTGACCTGGGGCAACGTCAAGATCAACCTGCTGGACACACCGGGGTACGCGGACTTCGTCGGGGAGCTGCGGGCCGGGCTGCGGGCGGCGGACGCGGCGCTCTTCGTCGTCTCGGCGGCCGACGGGGTGGACGGCGCCACCCGCATGGTGTGGGAGGAGTGCGCCGCGGTCGGGATGCCGCGCGCGGTGGTCGTCACCCACCTCGACGCGGCCCGCGCCGACTTCGACGAGATGACCGAGATCTGCCGCCGCGCCTTCGGCGGCGACGACCCGGACGCGGTACTCCCGCTGTACCTGCCGCTCCACGGCGAGGAACGCTCCGACGGGCACACGCCGGTGGCCGGGCTCATCGGGCTGCTCTCCCAGCGGATCTTCGACTACTCCTCCGGCGAACGCGTCGAACGCGACCCGGACCCCGAACACCTGCCGCTGATCGAGGAGGCGCGCGGCCGGCTCATCGAGGGGATCATCGCCGAGAGCGAGGACGAGACCTTGATGGACCGCTACCTCGGCGGCGAGGAGGTGGACCTCAAGACGCTGGTGGAGGACCTGGAACGGGCGGTGGCCCGGGGCACCTTCCACCCGGTGCTCGCCGCCGCCCCGCCGGCCGAGGGCGCCCGCCAGGGCCTGGGCACCGTCGAGCTGCTGGAGCTGATCACCGGCGGCTTCCCCACCCCGCTGGAGCGCGAGGCCCCCGCGGTCACCACACCGGACGGCGGCCCCCGCCAGCCCCTGGAGTGCGACCCGGACGGCCCGCTCGCCGCCGAGGTGGTCAAGACCTCGTCCGACCCCTACGTCGGCCGGCTCTCGCTGGTCCGGGTCTTCTCCGGCACCCTGCGCCCCGACGACACCGTCCACGTCTCCGGCCACGGACTGACCGACCGCGGCCACGAGGACCACGACGTGGACGAACGCGTGGGGGCGCTCACCTCACCCTTCGGCAAGCAGCAGCGCCCGGTGGCCAAGGCGGTCGCCGGCGACCTGGTGTGCGTGGCCAAACTGGGCCGCGCCGAGACCGGGGACACCCTGTCGGCCAAGGACGACCCGCTGCTGATGGAGCCGTGGCTGATGCCCGACCCGCTGCTGCCGGTGGCCATCGAGGCGCACAGCAAGGCCGACGAGGACAAGCTCTCCCAGGGGCTGGCCCGGCTGGTCGCCGAGGACCCCACCATGCGCCTGGAACACAACCAGGACACCCACCAGGTGGTGCTCTGGTGCCTGGGCGAGGCCCACGTCGACGTGGCCCTGGAACGGCTGCGCGCCCGCTACGGGGTCCAGGTGGACGCGGTGCCCTACCGGGTGGCGCTGCGCGAGACCTTCGGCGAGAAGGCGGCCGGGCGCGGACGCCACGTCAAACAGTCCGGCGGCCACGGCCAGTTCGCCATCTGCGAGATCGAGGTGGAACCGCTGCCGGTGGGCTCCGGGATCGAGTTCGTGGACAAGGTGGTCGGCGGCGCCGTGCCCCGCCAGTTCATCCCCTCGGTGGAGAAGGGGGTACGGGCCCAGGCCGCCAAGGGCGTCGCGGCCGGCTACCCGGTGGTGGACGTACGGGTGACGCTGCTGGACGGCAAGGCCCACTCGGTGGACTCCTCCGACGCCGCGTTCCAGACCGCCGGCGCGCTGGCGCTGCGGGAGGCCGCCGACGGCGCCCGCATCCACCTGCTGGAACCCGTCTCCGAGGTGCGGGTGCTCGTCTCCGACGAGTACGTGGGCCCGGTGATGAGCGACCTGGCCGGCCGCCGGGGCCGCGTCCTGGGCACCGAACCGGCGGGCGCCGGACGGACGTTGGTGCGCGCCGAAGTCCCCGAGATCGAGATCGGCCGGTACGCGATCGATCTGCGGTCCATCTCGCACGGAACCGGCCGTTTCAGCCGCGATTACGCACGCCACGAACCAATGCCCCCGCAACTCGCCACCAAACTGCGGGAGTCGCAGGCCACCGGGTGACCCGTCGGGCGCCCCGCCCCGGGGGCGCCCGGTCCGCGCACCGCGCCAACAAAGGCCCGCGGGCGGCACGTTGCGAGCCCCCCTGTCCACCGGTGCGCCGGGTGAACGCGCCGGTACGCCGGTGCGCCGGACGGATACGCTGTGCGGTGATCGGAGAAGTGGTGCTCCCGGGGCCACCGGGAGGTTCCACGGCGCCCGTTCCGGGGAATGGGCGGGTCAGCCGTGGTTGGCCAACGTGCCCGGGGCCGCGGGGAGTCGGCGCCGGGCGAGATGGGGGCGTCGTTGTCTGTACTGTCGAATTTTTCCGGCACGGAGTTCGACTTCAGTCCGGGCGCGCAGATCCCGGTGACCGGCGGCGACGGAGACACCGCCGCCACCCAGGCGCTGGCCTCCGCCGCCTACCGGGACGGCCCGGTCGAGGCGCTGGTCGAGGTCAACCCGGAGGCGACCGTGCAGCCGCCCCGGCTGTCGCTCTTCGAGCCCAACCTCGGTGAGGCGTTCGCCCGCGCCGTGCAGATGCGCATGCTCGGCGCCGGCCGCGCCGAGACCGTCCAGTCCTTCGGCATGGACCCGCAGGCCGTGGTGGAACACTGCCTGGCCGCCAACCGCATCCGCCAGCAGCGCGACGCCCGGCTCACCGTGGTGATGCTGGTCTTCGGGCTCCTCTTCCTGCCCGGGGTGCTGATCTGGCTGGGCGCCTTCCAGCTGCGGCGCACCCTCGCCAAACGCCAGGGCCGCGCCGGGATGCTGGGCGGGGTGGTCCTCGCCGTCGTGGTGGGCCTGGGCGTGCTGCTGCTGTGGCGCCCGCCGCTCACCGGCATCGGCGCGCTCTACCTGCGGCTGATGCTGGTGGTACCGGTGGCCGGCTGGTACGTGGCCAAGCGGATCTGCGAACGCACCGCCGTCGACCTGCGCGACCGCTGGTCGGGGCTGCTCTCCGGCGGCGGCGTGGGCGCCAAGATCCCCGAAGCCGTACCGCAGCACCCCGACGACGCCCGCGCCGAGCAACTGCGCAAGTCCCTGGTGGCGCTGGCCGCCGAGCAGAACAGCAACGTGGTCTTCTACGCCGGCCCCAAGGGCATACTCGGCATGGGCTCCCGCTGGGGCGTCTGGCAGCTCGCCGAGGAACTGGTGCCCCGCGAGGAGGGCCAGGACATCCACCCGTTCCGCAGCTGGGACGTGATACGCGCCATCCAGGACCGCCTGCGCGAACTGGAGCGCGGCCCGCTGCACACCGGCGGCTTCCCCAAGCCGTCGATACGGAACTGGGTCGTCGCCCCGATCGGCGAGAACGCCAAGGGCATCACCCGCCCCACCGGTGCCGAGGTGGAGGGGTTCACCGTCAAGGACTTCGAGATCCAGCGGATCTGCAACGAGCAGCAGTTCGGCGCCGGCAACCGGCACTACCTGGGCGTGCAGTTCGTGCTCTGGGACGGCCAGTTGGTGATCACCTTGCTGATCACGGTGACCGTGCTCCACCACACGCTGCGCATCGAGGTCTCCGGGCACGCCCTCGGCCCGGTGGACGGGATCTTCCTGTCCAAGCCGAGCCCTAAGGAGAAGAAGGTCGCCAAGAGCGTCAAGTTCTGGGAGACCCGCACCGTACGGCTGCCGCTGGTGGACTCGGCCGAGGTGGTGCGGCTGTCCGCGCGCGCCCCGCTGACCTGGTTCCCGCCGGTGCTGGACTACCTCGGCGGCAAGCTCACCCTGCCCGAGCCGTTCGGGCTGCGGCACACCTGGGCCGGCAAGCCGTGGAAGCACCGCTTCATGGCCGACGACGCGTTGCGCGCGGTGACCCCGGTGCTGCGGGTGGTGCACTCCGCGGCGCTGTCGGTGCTGCGGGAGAACGGCGTGGACACCGAACGGTTCGCCGCCCGCTCGCTGGCGCTGGGCACCGGGGTGCAGGAGGCCGCGCCGAAGAAGGCCGACGCCTACGACGCGTGACGACAGGCGTACGCGGCGGGTCCGGGATCGTCCCCGGGCCCGCCGCGGCGTTTCAGCGGTGCCGGCCCGGTCAGCCCTTGGGCCAGTGGGCGGCGAGCATCGCCCGGGTGTCGGCGAGCAACTGCGGCAGCACCTTGGTGTGACCGACGACCGGCATGAAGTTGGTGTCCCCGCCCCACCGGGGCACCACGTGCTGATGCAGATGGGCCGCGATCCCCGCGCCCGCCACCGCGCCCTGGTTCATGCCGATGTTGAACCCGTGCGCCCCGGACGCGGACCGCAGCGCGGTCATGGCCTGCTTGGTGTATTCGGCCAACTCGACCGTCTCCACGTCGTTCAACTCCGTGTAGTCGGCGACGTGACGGAAGGGGACGATCATGCAGTGTCCGCCGTTGTAGGGGTACAGATTGAGCACCGCGTACACGTGCTCACCTCGGGCGAGCACGAGGCCGTCCTCGTCCGACTTGGCCGGGATGTCGCAGAACGGGCAGCCGTCCCCGGCGCCCGGGCCGGTCGGCTTGTTCTCGCCTTGGATGTACGCCATGCGGTGCGGGGTCCACAGGCGCTGGAACGCGTCCGGCGTCCCCACTCCGATCTGCTCTTCCGGCTCAGTCGTCATGCGGGCCAGCATAAACGCCGGGGGCCCCGCCGAAGCGGGGCCCCCTGACCGTCCTCACGACCGCGATCACACCTGGACGCGGCGCTCCACCACATCAACGATCTCGGAGATGGCCTGGTCACACGGGATGCCGTTCTTCTGCGACCCGTCCCGGTAGCGGAAGCTCACCGAGCCGGCCGCCATGTCGTCATCACCGGCGATGACCATGAACGGGACCTTGGACTTCTGCGCGTTGCGGATCTTCTTCTGCATGCGGTCCGCCGAGGAGTCCACCTCCATGCGCACCCCCTTGGCCTTCGCCTTGGCGGCGAACTCGGCCAGGTACGGCACGTGGGCGTCGCCGATCGGGATGCCGACCGCCTGGACCGGGGCGAGCCACGCCGGGAAGGCGCCCGCGTAGTGCTCCAGCAGCACCGCGAAGAAGCGCTCGATGGAGCCGAAGAGGGCGCGGTGGATCATCACCGGGCGCTGCCGGGAGCCGTCGGCCGCGGTGTATTCCAGGTCGAAGCGCTCGGGGAGGTTGAAGTCCACCTGGATCGTGGACATCTGCCAGGTGCGGCCGATGGCGTCGCGGGCCTGGACGGAGATCTTGGGGCCGTAGAACGCGGCGCCGCCGGGGTCGAGCACGAGCTCCAAGCCCTGCTTCTCGGCCGCCTTGCGCAGCGTGGCGGTGGCCTCCTCCCAGTTCTCGTCCGTCCCGATGTACTTCTCCGGGTCCTTGGTGGACAGCTCCAGGTAGAAGTCCTCCAGGCCGTAGTCGCGCAGCAGGCCCAGCACGAAGGTGAGCAGCGAGTCGAGCTCGTCGGCCATCTGCTCCTTGGTGCAGTAGATGTGCGCGTCGTCCTGGGTGAAGCCGCGGGCGCGGGTGAGGCCGTGCACCACGCCGGACTTCTCGTAGCGGTAGACGGTGCCGAACTCGAAGAGGCGCAGCGGGAGTTCGCGGTAGGAGCGGCCCCGGGCACGGAAGATCAGGTTGTGCATGGGGCAGTTCATCGGCTTGAGGTAGTAGTCGATGCCCTCGTCGAGCTGCATGGGCGGGTACATGCCGTCGGCGTACCAGTCCAGGTGGCCCGAGACCTCGAACAGCTTCCCCTTGGTGGCGTGCGGGGTGTAGACGAACTCGTACCCCGCCTCCTCGTGGCGGCGGCGCGAGTAGTCCTCCATGGCGCGGCGCACGATGCCGCCCTTGGGGTGGAAGACGGCGAGGCCGGAGCCGATCTCCTCGGGGATGGAGAACAGGTCGAGATCGCTGCCGAGCTTGCGGTGGTCGCGCTTCTCGGCCTCGGCGAGGAAGTCGAGGTGGGCCTTGAGCTCGTCCTTGGAGGGCCAGGCGGTGCCGTAGATCCGCTGGAGCTGCGGGTTCTTCTCGCTGCCGCGCCAGTAGGCGGCGGCCGAGCGCATCAGCTTGAAGGCCGGGATCAGCCGGGTGGTGGGCAGGTGGGGACCGCGGCACAGGTCCTTCCAGCACAGCTCGCCGGTCTTGGCGTCCAGGTTGTCGTAGATGGTCAGCTCGCCGGCGCCGACCTCGGCGGAGGCGCCCTCCGCGGCGTCGGCGGCGGAGCCCTTGAGGCCGATCAGCTCCAGCTTGTAGGGCTCGCCGGCCAGCTCCTCGCGGGCCTGCTCGTCGCTGACCGCGCGGCGGGAGAAGCGCTGGCCGCGCTTGACGATCTCCTGCATCTTCTTCTCGATGGCCTTGATGTCATCGGGGTGGAACGGCTTGTCGACGTCGAAGTCGTAGTAGAAGCCGTCCTTGATGGGCGGACCGATGCCCAGCTTGGCCTCGGGGTGGAGCTCCTGCACGGCCTGGGCCATCACGTGCGCGGTGGAGTGGCGCAGGATGGCGAGGCCGTCCTCGCTGCCGATCTCGACCGGCTCGATCTCGTCGCCCTCGGCGACCTTGTGGGCCAGGTCCTTCAGCTCGCCGGCCACCCGGGCGGCGACCACGGTGCGCTCGCCGCCGAAGAGGTCCGCGGCCGTCGTACCCGTCGTGACCACCCGCTCTTCCCGCTCAACGGAATCGCGTTTGATGACCACACGGATCTGAGACACCGGTTACTCCTGACTGGATCTGGGCGACGGCAGCGCGACGCTGCCCCGGTGCGATCGTACCGGGGTCAGCCCGTCGGGCCGTAACCGTCCTGGCCCGGCTCGCCGTCGTCGAGCGCCTTGAGCATCCGTTCCCGTTCCGCCGCGTCCACCGGCACCGGGGCCACCGCGGTGACCGCGGCGAGGGTACGGAAGCCGCCGCGGCTCTCCAGCCTGCCGGTGAGCCGCAGCGGCAGGCCGACGAGGTGGGCGTGGACGGCGACGCGGTAGGCGTGGCGGTCGAGGCCGGCCCGGATCCGGGCGACCGGGGCGCCGGCCAGCACCCGCAGCCGTACGGTGCCGCCGTCCTCCGGGCGGTCGCTGCGCAGCCGGGTGACGGTGCCGGTGACGGTGGCCGGCAGCGCGGGTTCGGCGGCCAGGTAGCGGGCGGCGGCCAGGTGGAGTGCGGGCAGGTCGCCGGGGGTGAAGCCGACGGGTGCGGGGCGGGCGGCGAGGCCGACGGGGACTCCGGCCACCGGGGACCAGTCGAGCTGGAGCTCGGCGCCCTCGCTGCCGTGCACCAGCAGGGCGATCGCGGTGACCAGTTCGTGGCAGACGCCGAGTTCGACGGCGGCGTCGAAGGCGTCGAGCCGGCCGGTGGCGCGCTGGTGGTCGACGGCGTCCCGGACCGCGCGCAGCGCCCGCAGCAGGGTGACGGTGACGGCGCGGCCGTCCGGTGCCGGGGCGTAGGCGGTGAGCGCCTGGCCGCTCGGGCTGGGCCCGACGAGGACCTGGCGCAGGTAGGCGTCGGCGTACCGGCGGTGGCGTTCGCCGAAGTATCCGGCGCGGCTCCGGGTGGCGCGGGCGGCGGCCAGCAGGGTGTCGGCGGCGGCGGTGCGCAGCCGTTCGGCCTCGTCCCAGGGGACCGCAGCGCCGGTGCCGCCGGCCGCGCGCCGCCAGCGGATCTCGTCGCCGGGTACGGCCAGGGCGAGCAGGACGTCGCGGGCGGAGGGGGCGCCGGAGCGGGCCAGCGCGGTGAGCGCCTCGCCGAGCAGGTCGCAGTAGTCGCCGTAGCCGCCGGGGGCGGGGACCAGCAGGGAGGTGCCGGCGCCGGGGCCGCCGCGTGGTGCGGCGCCGGGCGGGGTCCAGCGGGTGTAGCGGCCGTGCACGCCGCCGCGGCGCTGCCAGCCGTGGCGTACCAGCAGGGCGGTGAGCACCTCGGGGTCCACCTGGTCGGGGGCGGGTGGCGAGGGGTGTTCCGGGTCGTGCCACATCAGGGTCTCCCTCCCGCCCCGACCCGGGCCATGATCTCGCACAGTGCCCGGTCGTCGAAGATCCGGGCGGTCGGGATGCGCACGGTGGTCTTGTGGCGGCCGGTCACCGGGTGGCCGGCCAGGTTGGTCCAGTAGCAGCAGTGGCGCAGTTCCATCCGCTCGTGGCCGGCGCCGATCCACCGTTCCTGGCCGCGTGGGACGAGCATCACCACGAGGATCTTGTGCACCGAGACCGGGTGGCGGGCGAGCTTGACCAGGTGGTCGTTGTCGAGGGTGAAGGAGAAGAACGGCCCCGGCGGGTGCGGCGCCACCTGGTAGGTCGCCTTGAGCTGGATCTTTATGGTGACTTCGTCGTCCACCAGGTGGCCGGGCGAGGTGTGGCTGACGTGCCAGTCGATGCCGTTGTCGGGGTAGGGCTGGGCCAGTGAGCACCCCGCGGCGGCGGCGACCGCGTGCAGGTAGCCCACTTGCAGGGTCTCCATGCAACTGGTGACGGCGAGTCCGCCCCTCGGCGTCGTGCCGTGCCCGGGATGCGGCCCGCCCGGTCGGGGCTGCGCGAGCGCCATGGCTTGCCGTGCCTTCCGGGCCTGGTGGCGGTGGTGGGTGAGGGCCGCGGTGGTGTGCGAACGCGGCGTCCACTGAGGGTTTCTCCGGCCCGGGTGATCCGCAAACGAGTGCGGTTCGCCGGGCGCGGGTCGGGGGTAAGAGACCGTCACGGACGTCGCGGTTTCGCCAAGTCGGCGGGTTTTCGCGGTAGTTGGCGTCCGGCAGGCTGGATGAGCGGAACAGGGGGCCGGCCATGCCTTCTTGGTTCGACGGGCCGCTCGCCGCGTTCGACACCGAGACGACCGGGGTGGACGTCGAGCGGGACCGGATCGTCACGGCGGCGCTGGTGGTGCAGGAACGCCCCGGCGCCACACCGTGGTCGCGGCGCTGGCTGATCTCGCCCGGGGTGCCGGTGCCCGAGGCGGCGACCGCGGTGCACGGGCTCTCCGACGGGTACGTGGCCCGGCACGGCGTGCCGCCGGGTCCGGCGGTGGAGGCGATCGCCCGTGCCCTGGCCGGTGGTCCGGGGGCCGGGCTGCCGCTGGTGGTGATGAACGCGCCGTTCGATCTGACGCTGCTGGACCGGGAGTTGCACCGGCACCGCGGCACCGGGCTGGACGGCTACTGGTCGCAAGAGCCGTTGTGCGTGCTCGATCCGCGGGTGCTCGACAAGCACGCGGACCGCTACCGCAAGGGGCGCCGCACGCTGTCGGACCTGTGCGCGCACTACGATGTGGCGCTCACCGACGCGCACGACGCGGCGGCCGACGCGCTGGCGGCGCTGGAGGTCACCCGGGCGATAGGCCGCCGGTTCGCCGACGGCGGGGTCGGTGGCATGACGCCGGCCGAACTCCATGTGCGCCAGGCGTTGTGGCATGCCGCACAGGCGCGGGGACTTCAGGCGTGGTTCGCCCGCAACGGTTCGCCGGAGCGGTGCGATCCGGCGTGGCCGTTGCGTCCCCGGCTGCCGCGGGCGGCCTGAGCGGAGGGCCCGGCGGCGGTCAACGCACAAGGCCGGTCAGTACGTTGACTGACCGGCCTTGTCGCGGTGGGCGATACTGGGATCGAACCAGTGACCTCTTCGGTGTGAACGAAGCGCTCTCCCGCTGAGCTAATCGCCCGGGTTGTGTGCGGTGCGGTTCCCCGCGGCACGTCCTGAACAATACAGTGCCGGACGCCCCGCGTTCAAACGGCCGGTGCGGCGGGGGCGAGCGCGGCGCGCAGACCGCGTCGTCCGGCCCGCATCATCAGCGCGTGGTTGGCGCGGAAGAAGGGGCGGCCGGGGACGGCGAGCCTGCGCAGCAGCGGTTTCGCGACCACGACGTGCTGTTCGAAGCGGACCAGGGTGCCGTCGCGGTCGGCTGTCAGCCGCCAGGTCGCCACGCCGTCCATGTCCCCGCTCAGCCGGGCGCGCAGGACGCCGGCCACCGGGTCGCGGCGGTCCTGGCGCAGGGTGACGGTGAGGTCGTACGGGAGCAGCGAGCGGATGCGCAGGGTGCCGGAGGTCTCGTCGATCCGCCGGACCTCGCGGACCTGGGGCCACCAGGCGGGGTAGTGCTCGACGTCCGCGAGGACGGCGTAGACGGCGGCGGGGTCGGCGGGCAGCAGCCAGCGGCTGCGGAAGGTGTAGCGGGACCAGTCCACGGGGCCGAGTCTGCCGCCCGGGCCGCGGTGGTGGCGAGAGGGCGCCGAAGACGCCGAGGGCCCGGATGCCGTGACGGCATCCGGGCCCTCGCGCAGGGTGGGCGATACTGGGATCGAACCAGTGACCTCTTCGGTGTGAACGAAGCGCTCTCCCGCTGAGCTAATCGCCCCGGCGCGGGGACAACATTACCGCATGTCAGCGGGGGCTCTCGACCACCCGGTGCGGCGGGCCCCGGCCGGGCCCCGGCCGGGCCCCGGCACCTTCGCAGCCACCTGGTGACGGTGGGTGACGGTCGCCCTCGGTGGACCTCGGGGCAGGCCCTCACCGGATCGGCCCAGCGGCCCGCTCGGCGATTGGTCCGAACGAAGTACCAGAATCCTCACAAACCGGTCAGAGGGGTTTACAACGTCCCCGCAGGTGGCATGTCGATTTCGCCGACGTGCGAATCCCCGAGCGCACACTGAGCGAAAGGCCCTGGCGCTTATGAACACCACGGTCAGCTGCGAGCTGCACCTGCGCCTCGTTGTGTCGAGCGAATCCTCACTGCCCGTGCCCGCGGGCCTGCGGTACGACACGGCCGATCCCTACGCCGTGCACGCCACGTTCCACACCGGTGCCGAAGAGACGGTCGAGTGGGTCTTCGCCCGCGACCTGCTCGCGGAGGGGCTGCACCGGCCCACCGGCACCGGCGACGTCCGCGTGTGGCCCTCCAGGAGCCACGGCCAGGGCGTCGTCTGCATCGCCCTCAGCTCCCCGGAGGGCGAGGCGCTGCTGGAGGCTCCGGCGCGGGCTCTGGAGTCGTTCCTGAAGCGCACGGATGCCGCCGTGCCGCCCGGCACGGAACACCGGCACTTCGATCTCGACACGGAGCTCTCGCACATCCTGGCGGAGAGCTAGGACCCCTGTACGCCGTCCGCGGCCGTCCTGTCTCGGGGGGACTGCCGCGGACCTGTCCCCGCCTGCCGGTGACGCCGCCGCCACGGATTTCGTGGCGGCGGCGTTCCGCGTCCGGGCGATCACCGGCGCCGACCGGGGAGGCGCGCGCTAAAGTCACCCGTCGGCAGGCGGTGGCCACCGCCTGCCGAGGTCTGCCGCCGACCCGGTCAGGGAGCGAAGCCGTGCTGATCGACCACGACAACCGGCGTGCTCTGGACTGGGTGGTGGACCTGGTCAACACCGCCGCGGAGCCGCCCGCCCCGGACGGGATCGCCGATCTGGAGGCGCTGCGCGGTTTCGCCGCCCGCCACCGGATCAGCGGGACGGACCGGCTGGACGAGACCGATCTGCTCGCGGTGCGCCAGGTACGGGAACGGTTCGCCGCGGTCTTCGCCGCGCCGGGCCCCCGGGCGGCGGCCGAGTTGATCAACGCGCTGGTGGCGCAGGCGGGGACCACGCCACGGCTGACCGATCACGACGGCTACGACTGGCATGTGCACTACTTCGCGCCCGGTGCCTCGCTCGCCCACCACCTGGCGGCCGACGGCGGCATGGCGCTGGCCTTCCTGGTGGTGGCCGGTGAGTCGGAACGGCTGCGCCGGTGCGCCGCGCCCGACTGCCGCCGGGCCTTCGTGGACCTGTCCCGCAACCGTTCACGCCGCTACTGCGACAGCCGCACCTGCGGGAACCGGCTGCATGTGGCCGCCTACCGGGCGCGCCGCCGGGAAGCGGCCGACTGACCGGCGGTCACAGCAGGAACAGGTCGTAACACGCCCCGAAGAACAGCAACGTGCCGATCACTCCCAGGAAGAGCATCAGCGGCGGCTGGGAGAGCGCGAACAGGCATCCGCGGGTCTCGTCGTTCATCGGTGCGCGGCCTCGGCAAGGTCATGAAGCATCGGGCGACAAGGGCCGCACTCGCACAGCCGTGCGTCACGCTCACGCCAACTTGCCGTTCACTTACGGCAGTTGAGCGGCGGCCCGGACGATCATGACCCAGCGCCGGGCCGGCGTACCCCTCGACACGCCCACCTCCCTGGGCGGTTCTTGTACCGAAAGCCCGGGGGTGCTATTGGGGGCGGCGGCCCAGGTCAGATGCCGCGCTTGCGCAGGATCTCCTCGATGTCGCCGAACTCCGAGAGCGGGTCGTCGGCGGCGCGCTTGGGGCGCTTGGCGGACGGGGTGGCGGTGGGCGGGGGCGTCGCGCCGCCCAGGGCGGTGGCGGAGCCGCCGGTCACCGAGGGCTGTTCGGCGCGGGTACGGCGTCCGGCGGCGCGTCCGGCGGCCAGCCGGGCCGCGACCCACAGGACCACCGCGAGCGCCAGCACCGCGACCCCGGCCCACACCGTGGGGTCGAGGACGAGCCCGGCCGCCCAGGAGCCGATCGCCCGGCCGATCCGGCCGAGCATGGTGAGCAGCCCGGTGAGGTACAGACCGACCGGGAGCAGCGCCACCGCGGCGATCCGGGTGGCCCGCAGGAAGCGGCGGCGCCAGGCGGTCAGCAGCGCGACGGCCAGCCCGGCGCCGGAGAGCGCGAGGCAGACGGTGCCGGTCAGCATGGCCGGCTCCCCCGCCGCGTGGTGCACTTCGCCGTCGTCACTGGTCGGTCCCCCTCACAAGGTCTCGCATCCCTTCCATCCTGCCTCGCGGCGGACCGTGCCGCCATGGCCGCGGGACAAGGATCCGGGGGATCTCCGGGTCGCCCTCCTCCGCAGGTGCCGGCGGACGCTCCCACGCCGGGCTGACACACTGGCGGCATGAACGATGCCATCCGCCGCCCGGCGCTGGAAGTCTGGTGCGACCTGCAATGCCCCGACTGCCGCTCGGCCCTGACCGATCTGCGCGCGCTGCGTGCCCGCTACGGTGACGCCCTCGACATCCAGCTGCGCCACTTCCCGCTGGCCAAGCACGGCCACGCGCACGCCGCCGCGCAGGCCGCCGAGGAGGCCGCCGCCCAGGGCAAGGGATGGCCCTACGCGGAGGCCGTGCTCGCCCGCGTCGAGGAACTCGGCGAGCGCGGCGAGCCACTGCTGGTGGAGATCGCGGCCGAACTCGGCCTGGACGCCGAGGAGGTGGACACCGCCCTGGTCGACGGCCGCCACATCCTCACCGTCGACGCCGACGAGGCCGAGGCCAAGGCGATCGGCGTGACCGGCACCCCCACCTACGTCATCGGCGGCGAACGCCTCGACGGCGGCAAGAGCCAGGAGGGCCTGCGCGAACGCGTCGAGCTGATCGCCGACCGCCTCCTGGCCGAAGCCGCCCAGAACTGACCGCCCCGGCGCCGCCCGCGCCGGACGGATCACGGCAGCGGCCCGGGGGAACCGGCCCCGGCGAGGACGCGCCGGCGCGGCGGGACGGGACCGCCCCGGCGCCGCCCGCGCACCGGCTCCGGCCCGCCCGCGCGGCGTCCCTCCGGTCGGCGGTGGCCGAGGGAACGGGCCTTGCCCACGGCGCCCGGCCGCGTCGGCCCATGACGCGGTGACCGGGCCTGCACAGCCGGGCGACGCGGAGCCGGCCCCTCCGCGTCCGCACCGTGCGGGCCCGCGGCAGGGGTTCGCCCGGCGCCGTTTCCGTCGCGCGACGCCCGGGGGAAACGGACCCCGGCCACGGCGCCCGGCCGCGTCGCGTGGATCACAGCAGCGGCTTGGTCAGCGTCCGTTGGGTGGTGCGGTAGCCGAGGGACTCGTAGAGGCGCTCGGCCGGGGTGTTGCCGGTGAAGACGTTGAGGGCGAGGGAGCGGACGCCGGCGGTGAGGCATTCGCGTTCGGCGAGGTGCATCAGGGTGCGGCCGTGGCCGTGACCGCGGTGGTCCTCGGGGACGTCCACGAAGAAGACCCAGGCGTCGGTGTCGGGGGTGGCGGGGAGCCTGAGCCACAGGTGGCCGACGTCGGCGCCGTCGTGGACGAGGACGCGCAGCACGGTGTGGGCGGTGCGCGGGCCGTCCGGGAGGAGGACGCGGTGGTCGGCCTCCGCCTTGGCCCGGGCCTGCTCGGGCGGGACGCCGTGTCGGGTCCAGCTCGCGACGTAGTGCTCGCGTTCCCAGGCGTGCCAGGCGACGAAGTCGTCCTCGTCCATCGGCCGGGGGCGGCTGCCCGGCGGCAGGTCGGGCGGGGTGGGCGGCAGTTCCTTGCGCATGGCGCGGTTGCGTTCGGTGTAGCCGAGCGCGGCGGCCAGCCGCAGCGCGGCCGGGGCGGTCTCCGGGACGGTCACCTCGACGCGGCGGCAGTCCCAGCCGCGCAGCACCTCCTCGGCGGCGAGCGCGGCGACGGTCGCCCGGCCGCGTCCCCGGTCCGGTCCGGCGATCCGCAGGTCGGTGATGCGGCCGACGGCGGCGCCGAACCGCACGTCGGTGGCGAGGCGCAGCTCACCGACCGGACGGCTGTTGACGCACACCGTGTAGCGCCGGGAGCGGGTCCCGCCGGGGCCGGAGTCCTCGGGTGCGGCCGGCCGCAGGGTGGTGGTCATCGTCAGGCGTGTTCCCCTCGTCGCGGTGGCGGTGCCCGTCGGGGTTGTTCTACCCCCGTCGGCGAGCGGGCCGCCACCGCATTGACCGGGGCGCGGTCAGGGGTTGGGGTCGGCCGCGGCGCGTTCGGCGAAGACCCGCATGGCCTTGGCGGTGACCGGGCCGGGGGTGCCGGGCAGGTCGCGGTCGTCGACCCGGTGGACGCCCTGCACGTCGCGCACGGTGGAGGTGAGGAAGACCTCCTCGGCCTCGCGCAGGATCTCCATGGGCAGTTCCGCCTCGCGGGCCCCGGTCCACTCCAGCACCAGTTGCCGGGTGATCCCGGCCAGGCAGCCGGAGTCCAGCGGCGGGGTGAGCAGTTCGCCGCCGACCACCACGAAGACGTTGGAGCCGGTGCCCTCGCACAGGTGGCCGCGGGTGTTGGCGAAGAGCGCCTCGGTGGCCCCCCGCTCCTTGGCCCGGGCCAGCGCCAGCACGTTCTCCGCGTAGGAGGTGGTCTTCAGCCCGGTCAGGGCGCCCTTGTCGTTGCGGGCCCAGGGCACGGTCACCACGGCGGTGGCGGGCGGGTGCGGGGTGGTGGGGGCGAGGGCCACCACGAGGGTGGCGCCGGCCTCGCCGCGGTCCGAGCCGAGCGGGCTCACCCCGCCGGTGTAGGTGATCCGCAGCCGGCCGAGCGGCGCGGGGTTGGCCGCCACCACCTCGGCGCAGGCCCGGCGCACCCGGTCGCCGTCGGGCTCGGGCAGCCCGAGGCCGCGGGCGGAACGGGCGAGCCGGGCCACGTGCCGGTCGAGCGCGAACGCGGTGCCCGCCACCGTCTTGACCGTCTCGAAGACGCCGTCGCCGACGGTCAGCCCGTGGTCGAGTACGGAGACCGTCGCCTCGGCGGCGGCGCGCAGCGCCCCGTCGATCCAGATCTTCACAGCCGTGGCTCCTTCTTCGCTCGTCAGCGGCGCCTTACGGGCCTCCGGCTCCGACGCTACCTCCGCGGACCGGGGTGCCGACGCGCCGCCCGCGCGCCCCACTTGCCCGGCACGCTGCGGAAACGGAATTTGAGCTGGCGCGGAATTCCGCTAGAGTTCAACACGTCGCCGGGACGCGGGAGCGCCCCGGAGCCCGACACAGGCGGACGTGGCTCAGTTGGTAGAGCATCACCTTGCCAAGGTGAGGGTCGCGGGTTCGAATCCCGTCGTCCGCTCGATGAAGATCTCGATCCTCACAAAGGATCTTGATCCTCACGTTGGTGGAGTGGCCGAGAGGCGAGGCAACGGCCTGCAAAGCCGTCTACACGGGTTCAAATCCCGTCTCCACCTCGGACGATTAGCTCAGCGGGAGAGCGCTTCCCTGACACGGAAGAGGTCACTGGTTCAATCCCAGTATCGTCCACCAGGGTCCGTGAGGACCTTCCTTCCGGCTCCGGCCGGAAGCCCGCGCGATTAGCTCAGCGGGAGAGCGCTTCCCTGACACGGAAGAGGTCACTGGTTCAATCCCAGTATCGCGCACGCGGTGTCCATCGTCCGCCTTCGGCGCCGGTGGCACACGTCCCGAGGACGATTAGCTCAGCGGGAGAGCGCTTCCCTGACACGGAAGAGGTCACTGGTTCAATCCCAGTATCGTCCACACGTACCGAGGGCCCGGAGCACACGCTCCGGGCCCTCGTTCGTCGTATGCCGGCACCGCGAGGCCCGGACGCCTCTCCAGGCGTCCGGGCCTCGTGCCGTCCGCGTCCCCGTCCCCACGGGGTCGTGCGCCGGTCGGACCGGCCCGGGCCGCTCTCCCAGGCCGCGTGGCGCTGTCTCCAGCGCCGCAAGTCCAGCCGCGGACGACGATCAGGTGCAGCGGCGGGCGAGTGACCTCGGGGGACGAGTGTGCCGCCCGCCGCATGTCTCAACGGTAGGCGGGCGGCCGGGCGCGGACGTCATGCCGTCGTACCGATTCCCGGGCCTCCACGAGGAGGAGGCCGCCCGGGGCGCCCTACTCCCCTGGGTGGAGACGTTCTCCACCCAGCTCTCAGGGGCGCCCCGGAGAGCGGACCCGCGCACGACGGGGCGGACCGCGCGCCCGGATACCGGGGCGGGCACGGGTGACTTCGCTCACCCTGGACGCCACCGCCCGGTACCGTCCCGCGGTGCGGGCGCGACCGGCGCGGACGGACGGCTGTCGAGGCGTCAACATGGCGTGCTGTCAACCGAGTTGGGCTCACGGTACGCGCATCACCCGGGCGGGGCAGCGGTGTTGGGGATACCGGGCGCCCGGTACCGCCGGACGCGACCCGCCGTCGGCGGTGAGTGGCGCCTGTCCGCACGGCGGCCGGTCAGTCCGTAAGCTGTGCCACGTCAGTAGGCGGCTGAGGGAGTGCGGCCACCGAAGCCGAAGGCCGGGAGCGGGCCACAGCCAGCTCGCGACGGCTCCGGCCGGCGGATCGGACGGGCCCGTCCAGCGGATGCCTATCCACCGCAAGGCAGGGGACGGACATGGCGATGATGCGGCTCCGGCGCGAGGATCCGCGGGTCGTCGGCTCGTTCCGGCTGCACCGGCGGCTCGGCGCCGGCGGCATGGGCGTGGTCTACCTCGGTTCCGACAAGCGCGGGCAGCGGGTGGCGCTGAAGGTGATCCGGCCGGAGCTGGCGGAGGACTCGGAGTTCCGGCAGCGGTTCGCCCGTGAGGTGTCGGCGGCGCGCCGGATCCGCGGCGGGTGCACCGCGCGGCTGGTGGCCGCCGATCTGGAGACGGAGCGGCCGTGGTTCGCCACCCAGTACGTGCCGGGGCCCTCGCTCTACGACAAGGTCGGCGAGGACGGGCCGTTGCCGGCCGCCGAGGCCGCGGCGATCGGGGCGGCGCTCGCCGAGGGCCTGGTGCACGTGCACGAGGCCGGGGTGGTCCACCGGGACCTGAAGCCCTCCAACATCCTGCTCTCCCCCAAGGGTCCGCGCATCATCGACTTCGGCATCGCCTGGGCGACCGGGGCGAGCACGCTGACGCACGTCGGCACGGCGGTGGGCTCCCCCGGCTTCCTCGCGCCGGAGCAGGTGCGCGGCGCGGCGGTCACCCCGGCCACCGATGTGTTCGCCTTCGGCGCCACGTTGTCGTACGCGGCGACCGCGGACTCCCCGTTCGGGCAGGGCAGTTCGGAGGTGATGCTCTATCGGGTGGTGCACGAGGAGCCCGATCTGACCGGTGTGCCGGACTCGTTGGCGCCGCTGGTCTACGCGTGTCTGGCCAAGGAGCCGGAGGAGCGGCCGAGCGCGGCGCAGCTCGCCGAGCGGCTGGCGGAGATCGCGGCACGGGAGGCCCGGGGGCTGGACGCGGTGCGGCGGGACGGCGGTCCGCTGGTCGCGCCGCGTCAGGAGCGGGTGCCCGGGCGGCGGCCCGAGGAGTACGCGCGGCAGCATACGGCGCCCGAGGCGGCGGCCGATCCGGCGTCGGGACGCACCCCGGCCCGGGCGCCGGGGCAGCGGACGCCCGCCTCGGGTCGTCCCGGGGAGCGCCCGGCGGACCGGCAGCGGACCCCGGCGCGTCCGCATCCGCAGGGGCGCCCGGCGGCGTCCCGTCCCGGTGCCCCGCGCACGCCGGCCGGGCGGCGTCCCGGACGTCCGAACCGCCGGCTGCTGCGGCAGCGGCTGATCGTCTTCGTCACCGTCACGTTGCTGGTGGCCCTCGGTATCGCCGCGGCCCAGGGCTGCCAGGGGCCGTCCCGCGGGCTGGGTCCGGCGGCGGGGCCGGGTGCCGCCGTCACGCGGGAGCACCGGCCCGGAACGCCCGGGTAGCCGGTCCTCGCACCACCCCACGCAGTGGTCCCATACTGATACTAGTTGCGTTTCCCGACTAGTGAGGACCGCTCATGGCCGACCGTCCCGACCACGTCACCTTCCAGCACGGGCAGGCGTTCCTCGCCGCGATCTCGGAGCGCTGGAACTACCAGATCCTGCGTGAGGTCTTCTTCGGCGTCCACCGGTTCGGCGAGCTCAAGCGCACCCTGGGGATCTCGGCGACCATGCTCACCGCCCGCCTGAACGACCTGACCGAGCTGGGACTGCTGGAGAAGCGGGCCTACCGGGCGGACAAGCCCTGGTTCGAGTACCGGCTCACCGACCCCGCGCGCGAGCTGGTCGTCCCGGCCGTCGTCGCCGTCACCCGCTGGGCCGAGACCCACGCCGACGCCCGTCCCACCGACGCCCGGCCGCTGCTCCACACCTCCTGCGGCCACCGCACCGAGCCGTACCTGGCGTGCAGCAGCTGCCACCGGCCCATCGAGGCGGACACCCTGGAGCCGCTGACACCGCAGGACGACGGCCCCTCCTAGTATTAATTCCGTACTAGTAGTAGTCTCGTACTAGTTAGCGGAAGCCTTCGCGGACCCGCGGGCACCTCCCGCGGGAGAGGAGCGGTCATGGCAACGGCACACTGGCTCGACGACGTCACCGAGAAGCTGATCCCCACCTCGCTCGGACTGATCAACGTGCGGGAGGGGGGCCGCGCCGACGGGCCGGCCATGGTCTGCTGGCCGAGCCTGATGATGGACGGCACCATGTGGCGGTACCAGTACGAGCACTTCGCCCCCACCCACCGCATGGTGCTGGTGGACAGCCCCGGACACGGCAGGTCGGACGCGCTGCGCAAGCTCATCGACCTGAAGGACTGCGCCGACGCGCTCACCGAGGTGCTGGACGCGCTCGCCATCGACCGGTGCGTCCTGGTCGGCAACAGCTGGGGCGGCATGCTCGCCGGGGTCTTCCCGGCCTACCACCCGGAGCGGACCACGGCCGCGGTCGGCATCAACTGCACCGCCTCGCTGCCCACCATGTTCGAGAGCGTCTGGGCGACCGCGCTCGCCGGTTACCTCTCGGTGCACGCGAGGATGCCGGAGCTCGCCGCCCGGGCCGCCCGTGCCGCGTTCGCCGGGCCGACCGCCGAGGCCGAGCGCCCGGAGTTCGTGGAGTTCACCCGGTCCGTGCTGGTCAACGACCCCAAGTCGGTGGCCTGGGCGCTGCGCAGCATCCTGATCGGCCGCAAGGACGAGCACCGCAGGCTGGCCACCGTCCCGTCCGGCATCCCGGTCCTGGTGATCGCCGGGGAGGAGGACAGCCAGTTCCCGGTGCACGCGGTGCGGCGGATGGCCGACGCCATCCCCGGCGGCGTCCTGCGCGTGCTGCCGCACACCGCCCACCTGGCCGCCCGGGAGAACCCCGACGCGGTCAACGCCGAGATCGACGCCTTCCTCGCCGCCCTGCCCGCCGCCGCCTGAACGGAGACACCACGATGACGTACACCGCCACCCCCTCGGCACCGCCGGAATGGGTGATCCAGATCATGCGCGAGATCGACACGCTCTCCTTCGGCGAGGGCTTCGCGCGGATGACCGAGGAGACCGAGATGTTCTTCGGCACCGCGCACGTGACCGGCGCCGAGGCGATCAAGGCGTTCTTCGTGAAGATCGACGCGCCGCTCCACATCACCCACGAGGTGCTGGAGCACTGGTCCGCACCCGACGGCGTCCACCTGCTGCGCGGCGAGGCCGTCATGGCGCGCAGGGACGACCCGGGCACCGTGGTGCGCGCCCCGTTCATGCACATCTACCGCCTCGACGACGCCGAACCGGCGCACATCAGGACGCTGCACGTCACCGCGGGCCCGTTGCGCACCGACGCCGTGCTGTGAGCCCCGTACCGGGGGGTGGCGCCGGGGCCCTGGGTGAGCTAGCTTTCCAAGCGCTTGCTTAGCTCACGTGAACGGCTTGTCGCGGCAGGCCGGGGAGGACGCGGCGTATGACGACCGACCAGACGGGCACGACCGGCGTGCGGGAGGTACGCCGCCGGGTGCGGGACTTCCTCGCCGAGCACGATCCGGCGGCCACCGACCGCCTGGCGTTCCTGCGGGCGCGCTTCGACGCCGGGCTGGCGTGGGTGCACTTCCCCGTGGGGCTGGGCGGACTCGGCGCCCCCCGGCCCCTGCAGAGCGTGGCGGACGCCGAGTTCGCCGCGGCCGGGGCGCCGGACAACGACCCTCGGCGCATCGGCATCGGCCTCGGCATGGCGGCGCCCACCATCCTGCGCTACGGCACGAAGGAGCAGAAGGCACGCTTCCTGCGGCCGTTGTGGACCGGCGAGGAGGTGTGGTGCCAGCTGTTCAGCGAACCGGGCGCCGGCTCCGACCTGGCCGGACTGCGCACCCGGGCGGTCCGCGACGGCGACACCTGGGTGGTCGACGGGCAGAAGGTGTGGACCTCCAACGCGCACAACGCGCGCCGGGCCATCCTGATCGCCCGCACCGACCCCGGCCTCCCCAAGCACCAGGGCATCACCTACTTCCTGTGCGACATGACCGCACCCGGCGTCGAGGTGCGTCCGCTGCGGCAGATCACCGGTGAGGCCGAGTTCAACGAGGTCTTCCTGACCGGCGTGCGGATCCCGGACACCGACCGGCTCGGCGCGGTCGGCGAGGGGTGGCGGGTCGCGCAGACCACGCTGATGAACGAGCGGGTGGCGATCGGCGGTTCACCCGTGCCGCGCGAGGGCGGCATGATCGGCAAGGCGGCGGCCACCTGGCGGCAGCACCCGCGATCGCGCACCCCGGGCCTGCACGACCGGCTGCTGCGGCTGTGGGTGGACGCCGAGGTCGCCCGGCTGACCGCGGAACGGGTCCGCCAGCAACTCGCGGTGGGCGCCCCGGGCCCCGAGGGCTCCGGCCTGAAGCTGGCGTTCGCCCGGCTCAACCAGGCGGTCAGCGGCCTGGAGCTGGAACTCCTCGGCGAGGACGGGCTGCGGTACGGGGAGTGGACGATGACCCGCCCGGAGACGGTCGACTTCTACGGCCGCGACGCCGGTTACCGCTATCTGCGCGCCAAGGGCAACTCCATCGAGGGCGGCACCTCGGAGATCCTGCGCAACATCATCGCCGAACGGGTCCTCGGCCTGCCCCCGGAACCCCGCACCGACAAGGACGTCCCCTGGAAGGACCTGCCCCGATGACCGCCACCTCCCCCACCCCCGATCTGCTCTACGGCGACGTCGAGGACGACCTGCGGGCCACCGTACGCGAGCTGCTGGCCGACCGCTGCCCGCACTCGGCGGTGCTCGCCCGCTGCGAGAGCGACGCCCCCTACGACGCCCGGCTGTGGCGGACCCTCGCCGGCGAACTGGGGCTCGCCGGACTGCTGGTGCCCGAGGAACACGGCGGCCAGGGCGCCTCGGCCCGTGAAGTCGCCGTGGTACTGGAGGAGTTGGGGGGCGTGGTGGCCCCCGTCCCGTACCTCGGCAGCGCGGTGCTGGCGACCACGGCGCTGCTCGGCTGCCGACCGGTCGAGGGTCGGGCGGGCGAGCTGCTGGCCCGGCTCTCCTCCGGCGCGGCCACCGCGGCGCTGGCGGTGCCGCTGACCACCGCGCCGGGCACGCCGCTGACCGCCTCGGTGACGGCCGGCGCGGACGGACGCCTCACCGGCACGGTCACCGCGGTCGCCGACGCGATCGCGGCCGATGTGCTGCTGGTGCCGGCCACTGGTGAGCGGGGGCCGGGGCTGTACGAGGTGGCCGTCGGCGCCGCCGGGGTACGGGTGGCCCGGACCGGCTCGCTGGACCTGACCCGGCCGGTGGCGGACGTGGAGCTGACCGCGGCACCCGGCCACCTGCTGGCCGGGCCCGGCACCGCCCCGGCGGCGCTGGAGTCCGCGCTGCTCACCGGCGCCGGACTGCTCGCCTCCGAACAGCTCGGGGTGGCCCAGTGGTGCCTGGACGCGACGGTGGCCTACCTGAAGGACCGCCGCCAGTTCGGGCGCGTGGTCGGCTCGTTCCAGGCGCTCAAGCACCGGCTGGCGGACCTGTGGCTGGAGGTGGTCTCCGCCCGGGCGGCGGCGCGTGCCGCGGCCGACGCGCTGGCCACCGGCGCGGCGGACGCCCCGGTGGCGGTCGCGGTGGCCCAGGCGTACTGCGCCGAGGCGGCCGTCCACGCCGCCGAGGAGTGCGTGCAGTTGCACGGCGGCATCGGGATGACCTGGGAGCACCCGGCCCACCTGTATCTGAAGCGGGCCAAGGCCGCGCAACTGGCCCTGGGCACCCCGGACCGCCATCGCGCGGCCCTCGCCACGCTGGTGGACCTGCCCGGCTGATGGGGTACGCCGACGCCGTGCCCCGTCCTCACACCGCCGTGGCCAGCAGCACCGACAGGGCGCCGTCCAGCGGCTGCTGGCCGACCGGCTGCCAGCCGCTGTCGGTCAGCCACCCCTCGGCCTCCTCCGCGCTGTAGACGTCGCCGCCGACGTTGGTGAGGAACTCGGCGGCCATCAGCGCGGCCATCATCGGCTGGGTGTGCGTCGGATCGGTCCAGAAGTCGACGAGGAGCAGCCGGGTGCCCGGCTCCACCGCGGTACGCACCCGGGTGAGCAGGGAGACGTTGGTCCCCGGCAGGAAGTAGTGCAGGACGTTGGCCATCAGCACCAGGTCGTGGCCGCCGGGGATGGGGTCGGTGAGCATGTCGCCGGCGACCGCCTCGACGCGGTCGCCGACCGGGCCCGCGGCCAGTTCCGGACGGGCGATGGCGACCACCGGCGGCAGGTCGAACAGCGTGCCGGTCAGCCGGGGATGGCGGCTGAGCGCGGCGACCAGGAACGACCCCATGCCGCCGCCGAGGTCGAGCATCCGCCGGTAGCGGTCGAGGCCGAACCCCTCGGCGAGCGCGTGCGCGGCGCCCGAGGTGAGCGCCCGGACGCCCTGGGAGAAGATCTGCTGGCGCTCCTCGTCCAGATCGGCCAGGCCCACCCCGTGCCCGGTGCGCACCGCCTGCTCCAGGCCCTGCCAGGCGGGGTAGCTGATCCGGTCCCAGTAGCGCAGGAAGGGGCGGAGCCCGTCGCCCACCGGGCCGCTGAGGTACGCCTGGGTCTCCGGGCGGTTGGTGTAGCGGCCCAGCGAGGCGTCGAGCAGCCCGAGCGCGGTCATGCCGTCGGCGAGCACCCGGGCGGTGCGCCGGGGGATGCCGCACCGCGCGGCGAGGTCGTCCAGCTCCAGCGGCCCCTCGGCGAGCGCGGCGAACATGCCGACCTCGCAGGCGACGAACAACTGCTTGGACGCCATGAACCCGGTGGCGATCCGGGTGATCGCCTCCGGCGTCACCGGGTGACCCACGCCGCAGTACCTCCTGACCCTTCCGAGGCGCCGCGAGCCGCACGCCACCGGCCGTGGTGTCCCATGCAAACCCACGGCCCACCGCACGGCAATCCGCCGGACCGGTGAGCGTGCGGCGGCCGTCAGGCGGGGCGGCCGGCGGTGACCGCGTAGAAGGCGACGGCCGCGGCGGCGCCGACGTTGAGCGAGTCCACGCCGTGCGCCATCGGGATGCGCACCCATTCGTCGGCGGCCACCAGCGCCCGGGTGGTGAGCCCCTCCCCCTCGGCGCCGACCATCAGCGCGACCCGTTCCATCCGGTGCGGGGCGACCTCGTCGATCGGCGACGCCTTGGCGTCCGGGGTGAGCGCGAGCAGCCGGAAACCGTGGCCGCGTACCGTCTCCAGGTCCCGCGGCCACACCTGGAGCCTGGCGTAGGGCACCGCGAAGACGGCGCCCATGGAGACCTTGACCGAGCGGCGGTAGAGCGGGTCGGCGCAGTCCGGCGAGAGGAGGACGGCGTCCATCCCCAGGGCCGCCGCGCTGCGGAAGACGGCGCCGATGTTGGTGTGGTCGTTGACGCCCTCCATGACCACCACGCGGCGCGCCGGGGCCAGCAGGTCGGCGGCGGACGGCAGGGCTTTGCGCTCCATCGAGGCGAGGGCGCCGCGGTGCACGTGGTAGCCGGTGACCTGTTCGGCCAGCTCCGGGTCGACGGCGTAGACCGGCGCCGGCACCTCGTCGATGACGTCCCGCATGGTGTCGATCCACTTGGCCGACAGCAGCATCGAACGCATCCGGTAACCGGCGTGCCGGGCGCGCCGGATGACCTTCTCGCCCTCGGCGATGAAGAGCCCTTCGGCGGGTTCGCGGCGGCGCCGCAGCTCCACGTCGGTCAGGTCGGTGTAGTCGCGCAGCCTCGGGTCGGCCGGGTCGTCGACGGTGATCAGTTCGCCCATCGCCCCTCGCCCCCTTCGGCGCCGGTCACCGCCGGGCAGCCCTCACGCACGGCCCGCCTCCAGCGCCACCACGTCGCCGATCACGATCACCGCGGGCGGGCGGACGCCTTCGGCGGCGACCGTGGCGCCCACCGTGGCCAGCGTGGCGTCCACCCGGCGCTGGGCGGCGGTGGTGCCTTCCTGGACGACGGCCACCGGGGTCTGCGGGTCGCGGCCGTGCTCGACCAGCGCCCGCGCTATGGCGCCGATGCGTTCCACCGCCATCAGCAGCACCAGGGTGCCGCGCAGCCGGGCCAGCGCCGCCCAGTCGACCAGCGAACGCGGGTCCTCCGGGGCGACGTGCCCGCTGACCACGGTGAACTCATGGGCCACCCCGCGGTGGGTGACCGGGATGCCGGCCGCGCCGGGCACGCTGATCGAGCTGGAGATGCCGGGGACCACGGTGCAGGCGATCCCGGCCTCGGCGAGCGCCTGGACCTCCTCCATGCCGCGGCCGAAGACGAACGGGTCGCCGCCCTTGAGGCGCACCACCGCCTTGCCGGCCCGGGCGTGCTGGATCAGCGCGTCGTTGATGGCCTCCTGGGCCATGGCCCGGCCGTAGGGGATCTTGGCGGCGTCGATCACCTCGACGTGCGGCGGCAGTTCGTCCAGCAGGTCGCGGGGGCCGAGCCGGTCGGCGACCACCACGTCGGCCTCGGCCAGCAGCCGCCGGCCGCGCACGGTGATGAGGTCGGGGTCGCCGGGTCCGCCGCCGACGAGGGCGACGCCGGGGGTACGGGCCCGGTGGCGGGGGGCGACCAGGGTGCCGTCCCGCAGCCCCTCGACCACCGCGTCGCGTACGGCGGCGGAGCGGCGCGGGTCGCGGCCGGTGAGGACGGCGACGGTGACGCCCTCGTCGCGTCCGGTGGCCGGGGTCCAGGCGGTGGCCGCCTCGGCGTCGTCGCTGCGTACGCACCACACGCGGCGTTCCTCGGCCTCCGCGGAGGCGGCGGCGTTGGCGGCGGCGTCGTCGGTGGCGACCACGGCGTACCAGGCGCCGGCGAGGTCGCCGGGGGTGTAGCGGCGGCGTTCCCAGCGCACTTCGCCGGCGTCGGCCATCGCCTCCACGGCCGGGGTGGCCGACGGCGAGACCAGCAGGACGTCGGCGCCGGCCGCGACCAGTCCGGGCAGCCGCCGCTGGGCGACCTGGCCGCCGCCGAGGACGACGACACGCCGTCCGGCCAGCCGCAGTCCGACCGGGTAGGCGGGTGCGTCGTTACGGTCCATGACGGTGGGGCTCCTCGGGCGTTCGGGCGGTGGCGTGCCGGGCCGCGCCGGCGGCGGTGGCCCTGGCCGGCCCGGCGCTGCGGCCGGGCGACGCGGATGTACGGGCGCCGTGGCCCACCTTACGGCGGGCCACGGCGGTGGTGCGGGTGCCGGATCGGGCCGGGCCGGGGTCAGCCCTTCTCGGTGACCCCTGCCGCGTCGAAGGTGGCGACCTCGTGCATCACCCGGGCCGCGCTCTGCACCAGCGGCAGGGCGAGCAGGGCGCCGGTGCCCTCGCCGAGCCGCAGGTCGAGGTCGACCAGCGGGCGCAGGCCCAGCTTGGTGAGGGCGGCCATGTGGCCCGGTTCGGCGCTGCGGTGGCCGGCGATGCAGGCGGCCAGCGCCTCGGGCGCGATGGCCCGGGCCACCAGGGCGGCGGCCCCGGCGCTCACCCCGTCCAGGATCACCGGGGTGCGCAGCGAGGCGCCGCCGAGGATGAGGCCGACCATGGCGGCGTGCTCCAGCCCGCCGATGGCGGCCAGGGTGCCGAGCGGGTCGGCCGGGTCGGGCTGGTGCAGCTCCAGCGCGCGGCGGATGACGTCCACCTTGCGGGCGTGCATCTCGTCGTTGATGCCGGTGCCGCGGCCGGTGACCTCGGCGGGGTCGGCGCCGGTGAAGGCGGCGATCAGGGCGGCCGACGCGGTGGTGTTGGCGATCCCCATCTCACCGGTGAGGAGCGCCTTGTTGCCCGCCGCGACCAGGTCGCGGGCGGTCTCGATGCCCACCTCGACGGCGCGCAGCGCCTCCTCGCGGGTCATCGCCGCGCCGGTGGTGAAGTCGGCGGTACCGTGCCGTACCTTGCGCGGCAACAGCCCGGCGCTGGACGGCAGTTCGCCGGCGACGCCGACGTCCACCACGCAGACCTCGGCGCCGACCTGGCCGGCGAAGGCGTTGCAGACCGCCCCGCCGCCCAGGAAGTTGGCCACCATCTGGGCGGTGACCTCCTGCGGCCAGGCGGTGACGCCCTGGGCGTGCACGCCGTGGTCGCCGGCGAAGATCGCCACCGCGGCGGGCTCCGGGATCGGCGGGGGGCACTGCCGGGACAGTCCGCACAGCTGGGCCGAGATGATCTCCAGCATGCCGAGCGCGCCGGACGGCTTGGTCATCCGCTTCTGGCGCTCCCACGCCTCGCCGAGCGCCTTGGCGTCCAGCGGGCGGATGCCGCGCAGCGTCTCGTCGAGCAGGTCGTGCGGGTCCTCGCCGGGGAGCACCCGGTTGCCGTACTCCTCCTCGTGGACGACCCAGGACAGCGGGCGCCGCTTGGACCAGCCGGCCTGCATCAGCTCGGGTTCCTCGGGGAACTCGTCGACGTACCCGACGCACAGGTAGGCGACGACCTCCAGGTGTTCGGGCAGGCCGAGTTCGCCGACCATCTCGCGCTCGTCGAAGAAGCTGACCCAGCCGACGCCGAGGCCCTCGGCGCGGGCCGCCAGCCACAGGTTCTCCACCGCCAGCGCGGAGCTGTACGGCGCCATCTGCGGCTGGGTGTGGCGGCCCAGGGTGTGGCGTCCGCCCCGGGTGGGGTCGGCGGTCACCACGATGTTGACCGGGGTGTCGAGGATCGCCTCGATCTTCAGCTCGCGGAACTGCTTGGCGCGGGCCTTGGGCAGCGACCGGGCGTACGCGTCGCGCTGCTTCATCGCCAGCGCGTGCATCTTCTCCCGGGTCTGCTCGGAGCGGATGACCACGAAGTCCCACGGCTGGGAGTGGCCGACGCTCGGCGCGGTGTGGGCCGCCTCCAGCACCCGCAGCAGCACCTCGTGCGGGATCGGGTCGGGCCGGAACCCGTTGCGGATGTCGCGGCGTTCCCGGATCACCCGGTGCACCGCCTCGCGGGCGGCGTCGTCGTAACCGGGGGCGGCCGGGGCGGCGGGGACCGGCTCGGCGGCGGACTCCTCGACCGGGGCCTCGGGCTCGGCGGCCGGTGCCTGGTCGGCGGCCGGCTGCGGAACGGACTCGGCGGCGGGCGCTTCGGCGGTTTCCGGCTCGGCGGGTGCCGGTACCTCGGACGCCGGTTCGGCGGGCTCCGGGGCCGGTCCGTCCTGCGGCGCGGCGGGGGCTTCGGCGACGGGTTCGGCGGCGGCCGGGGCCTGCTGCGGCGTCACCTGGGCGTCGCCCTCGGCGGCCACCGGCTCGGGCTCCGCCGCGACGGCCGGTGCTTCGGCGACCGGTGCTTCGGCGACCGGTGCTTCGGCGACCGGGGTCTCCACGGCGGCCGGGGCCGGTTCGGCGGGCTGGGCCTCGACCGGCTGGGCCTCGGCCACCACCGGCTCGGCGACGGCCTGTTCGGCGGCGGCGGGCTGCGCCACGGGGACCTCGGGCGCCTCGGGGGCGGCCTCGGGTACGACGGCCTCGGCGGCCTCGGCCACGACGGGTTCGACGGGCGCGGGCTCGGCCACGGGTTCGGCGGCGACCGGCTCGGCGACGACGGGTTCAGCGGCGACGACGGGCTCCGCCGCGACCGGCTCGGCGGCCACGGTCTCGGCGGCGGGCTGCGGGGCCTGCGCCGGCACCGTGGGCTGCGGCTGCGGCGGGACCTCGACGCGGTCCAGGTCGGCCAGGCCGCCCGGCTCGTCGGCGGGGACGCCGTGCAGCGCGGGGCCGCCCTGGACGGGGGCCCCGGGCTGCCGCGGCGCCGGCGCCTCGACGGGCACGCGGTCGGCGGCGGCCGGCGGACCCCACGGGTCGCCCGCCACCGGGGCCTCGGCGAGCGGCGCCTCCGGGGGCAACTGCGCGGGCGCGGCGGGCGACTCGGCGACCCCGCGGGCGACGGCACGACGGCGGGCGGCGGGCGCGGCCGGCGCGGGCTGCGGCGCCGGTCCGCGATCGGCGAGCGAACGCACCGACACACCCTGGGTGGTGGCGCCCTCGGCCGGCGGACCCATGTTCAGCGGGCGGCGCGGCGGAGCGGCCTGACCGGCGGTCAGCGAGGCGGCGGCCGGGTCCTGGGGGTGGCCGTCGGCCTCCGGGAGCGGCGCGGCGACCTCGGCGGGCGACGGGGCCTGGGCCGGTACCGGCTGCGGGTCGCCCCAGGAACCCTGCGGCGCGGGCATCAGCAGCAGATCGTCCTCGTCGTCGACGGGCGCGGCCGGCTGCGGGCCGTCCGGCTGGTCGAGGTAGGTGAACGCCGGGGTGGCCGGGGCCAGGAACGCGTCGGTGCTCCAGCCGTGCCCGGACCGGTCGGGCGCCTCGCCGGACGGCGGCTGCGGAACCGGCTGCGCGCCCGCGTGCTCCGGCACCGCCTCACCGGGGAAGCCCCCCATGGCCGCGCTCCCCTCCTCGCTTCCGCCGTGGGCGGTGCGCTCCGCTTCACCGCCCTGTCCGCGAGCTGCTCGGCTCGCCGCTCCGGCGCCGGTGTCAGTCATGCGTGCCCCTCGCCCATCGGTATCTCCTTCCACCCCGTGCTGTGCCGGCGGTCGCTGCCCGCTTCGGCCTCGGCCCGGGACCGTTCCCGGGTACCGGAGGCGTGGCGGACGGCACGGCCGCACGGGACGCCCATTGTCCCGGCGAGCCGCGCGGCACGGCCACCCGATCTCAGCACCCGGGCACTGTGGGTTGCGCCACGTCCGCCGGGGCCACGCGACCGCCGGCGACGACGGATCGCGGGGTCGGCACCGGCACCGGGAGGCGGCACAACGGTCCGCCAGCCTACCTGGCGATCACGGCCGCGTCTGCCCAGGCCCCGCCCCTTTCGGGCGAGTGTGCGTCACATCCGGTGCCCGCACAGCAGGAAGACGGTAGTGCGTTCCCGTTCGACCCATTCCGCGTCCAGGCCGACCTCCTGAAGCAGCGCCCGCTCGACGGTGTAACCGCCCTCGGCCAGGGCCCGGCCGACCGCCTCGGCGTCGTCCCGGGTGGTGGCGCTGGTGACGATGCGTTCGGGGCGGCGGGCCGCGCAGGCGGCGACCACCTCGGCCCCGCCGCCGCCCACCCGTACCAGGTCGGGCTCGGGCAGGTCCTCCAGTACGGCGGGGGCGGTGCCGTGCACCACCTGCGGCTGGACGCCGTAGCGGCGGGCGTTGGCGGTGACCAGGGCGCAGGCGTCCGGGTCACGGTCGACCGCGATGACGGCGGCGCCGAACCGGGCGGCCTCCACCGCCGCCGCGCCGTCCCCGGCGCCGATGTCCCACAGCAGGTCGCCCAGGCGCGGGCCGAGCCGGGCCAGTTGGAGGGCGCGCAGCTGGGCCGGGGTGTGCGCGGCGGCCGGGTCGTCCCCGTACGCGGTGGCGGGCAGCGCCCAGCCGCGCGGCGGCTGCGGGTAGCCGGGGTCCTGGCCGGCGATCCAGCCGCCGCGGCCGGCGGGGACCGCGCCGCCGACGGCGATCACCACGTTGGGGTCGCGCCAGGCGTGGTCGGCGGCCTTGTCCGAGGTGAGGACGGAGACCTCCTCGTGCTCGGTGCCGAGCGCCTCGCAGATGACGAAGGTGCGGTGGACGTCGCCGAGGAGCAGAGCGAGTTCGGCGGGGCCGGCGCCGGGCGCGGTGAGCACGGCCACCTTGGGGTGGGCCCGGATGACGTTGACCGCGCGGCGCAGCGTGCGGTGGCCGGCCACCACGACCCGGGCGTCGTCCCACGCCATGCCGACCCGGGCGAACGCCTGGGCCACCGAGGAGACCCCGGGGACCACCTCGACCTCCAGCCCGTACTCCGGGGCGCGCAGCGCGCGGACCACACCGAAGAAGCCGGGGTCGCCGTCGGCGAGGACGACGGCGGTGCCGCGGTGGGCGGCGATCCGCCGGGCGGCCAGGTCGATGCTGCCCAGCAGCACCCGCTCGGCGTGCCCGGGGACTTCGGGGAGTGCCAGGTGGTGCCGGGCGCCGGCCACCAGGGTGGCCGCGCGGAGCGCGGAGAGCGCCGCCGGGGGCGGCGGCGAGCCGTCCCAGCCGATGACCGTGACCCGGTCCGCCATCGTCGTCCTTCGCCTCGCACGTCAACGTGATGCTGTGGATGTCCAGGTTCGTACCTGGGCGGGGACACAGTATCCCGGGGGCCTTCCGCCCGGCCGGGAGCGGTGGCGCGGGGTGGTCAGCGCCAGTCGGGGTAGGCGGCGTACCCCTCCTCGTCTGAGGCGGGGCCGGACGCGCCGTCCAGGTCCTCCGGGAGCAGGGACCAGACGATCAGGTCGGTGCGTACCTCGGCCCAGCCGCCGTCGTCGCGCCGGGTGCGGACCAGGCCGGCGCCGCGCAGGACGCCCTCGCTGATGCAGCCGATCTTCTGGGCGACCTGCTGGGAGGCGGTGTTGTCGGCGGCGGTGCGCAGTTCCAGGCGTTCGAACCCCTGGTCCTCGAAGAGCCATTTGGCGGTGGCGAGCACCGACTCGCCGGCGTATCCCTCGCCGCGCGCCCAGGGGGCGATGGCGTAGCCGACCTCGGTGGTGCGGCAGCGCCAGTCGGTGCGGTCCAGGTGGCAGATGCCGACCAGGCGCTGGGTGAGGAACTCGGTGACCGCGAAGACCACGCCGCGGCCGGAGGTGCGTACCGCGTGGGCCTCGGTGACGGCCCACTCCCGGGCGGCGCGTTCGGTGTAGGGGTGGGCGACGCCGGTCCAGGCGACGACGAGTTCGTCGTTCATCATCTCCGCCAGCGCCGGGATGTCCGCCTCTTCGAACGGGCGCAGCACCAGGCGTTCGGTGCTGATGGAGATCTCCGGGAAGGTGGATGTCATTGGCCGCTCCTCGCCAAGCTCCGGGTACGAAGCCGTGTAGAGAGCACAGCATGCCAGTTGCGCCGGGGGAACGCGCAGCGCAGGGGGTGGCCCCGACGGGCCGCCGAAGGGCCGTGAAGTGGTGTGGTCGCGGGGCGAACGCCCCTGGTGGGGGCGGGGGTTGGCGGTGCGGTGCGGCGCCGCCCGCTCCGGTCGGCGCCGAGGGGTGCTGCTACCGTCTGCCCGCGTGACCATCCACCACGCAGCAGGACTCGGATACCAGCGGGCGGCGGGCGGCTACGAGCGCTCCAGGCCCTCGTACCCCATGGCGGCGCTCGCGGCGCTGGCGGACGCGCTGCCGCTCCAGGCCGGCCGTACGGTGGTCGATCTGGGCGCGGGGACGGGGAAGTTCACCCGGCTGCTGGCGTTGACCGGGGCCGAGGTGATCGCGGTGGAGCCGGTGCGCCAGATGCGCGAGCGGCTGGCGGAGCTGCTGCCCGGGGTGGCGGTGACGGCGGGTACGGCGGAGGCCACCGGGCTGCCGGGGGCCTGCGCGGACGCGGTGGTGGCGGCGCAGTCGTGGCACTGGTTCTCCGGCGGCGAGGCGCTGGCGGAGGTGGAGCGGCTGCTGCGTCCCGGGGGCGCGCTGGGGCTGGTGTGGAACACCTACGACACCTCGGTGCCGTGGGTGCGGGAGTTCCAGGACATCTACTTCCGCCGGGCGCCGCGGGATCTGCCCAGCCCGCTGGACGACGGCTGGCGGGCGGTGTTCGAGGGGCGGCCGGGGTGGTCGGCGGTACGCGAGCGCCACTGGCCCAACCCGCACCCGACCACGGTGGCCGACGTGGTGGAGCGGATGATGTCCTCCAGCCACATCGTGGTGCTGGGCGCCGCGGAGCAGGAACGGGTACGGACCGAGGCGGTGCGGCTGCTGGCCCGGCAGGGCGGTACGGCCGGCGCGGACCGGCTGGAGATGCCGTACACCACCGATGTGTACTGGCTGCACTGGCGGCCGTGAGGCGGGCCGGTCCGGGCCCGCCGCACGGCCGCCGGGGCCGGATCAGGCGGCGGGCTTGCCGAAGGCCGGCACCACCGCGCCCTTGAAGGTCTGCTCGATGTACTGCTTCACCTCGGGGGAGTTGAGCAGCTGGGCGAGCTTCTTGACCCGGGGGTCGTTCTGGTTGCCGTTCTTGACGGCGAGGAAGTTGGCGTAGGGGTTGCCCTGTGCCTTCTCCAGCACCAGGGCGTCCTTGGCCGGGTTGAGGTTGTCGCCGAGGGCGTAGTTGCCGTTGATGACGCCGGCTTCCACGTCGTCCAGGGAGCGCGGCAGCGCGGCGGCCTCCAGCTCCTTGAACTTCAGGTGCTTGGGGTTGCCGGCCACGTCGGCGGGGGTGGCCCCGGTGCCGGCGCCGGGCTTGAGGGTGAGCAGCCCGTTGTCGGCGAGGAGCTTGAGGGCGCGGCCCTCGTTGGTGGTGTCGTTGGGCACCGCTATGGTGGCGCCGTCCTTGATGTCCTTGAGGGACTTGACCTTGTGCGAGTAGAGCCCCAGCGGCTCCAGTTCGACGTCGACCACCGGCACGATGTCGGTGTGGTTCTTCTTGTTGAAGTCGTCCAGGTACGGCTTGTGCTGGAAGAAGTTGGCGCCGACGTCGCCGTTCTGGGTGGCGGTGTTGGGCAGGACGTAGTCGCTGAACTCCTTGACCTCGAGCTTGAGTCCGGCCTTGGCGGCGAGGTGGTCGCGGACGTAGTCGAGGATCTTGGCGTGCGGGGTGGGGCTGGCGGCCACCACCAGGGGGCCGTCGGCGCTCTGCCCGGCGCTGCCGGAGCCGCTGGAGGAGGCGCAGGCGCTCACCCCGGTGGCGAGCGCGGCGGCGGTCAGGACGGTCGCGGTGATCTTTGCTGCATTACGCACGAAAAGTGCCTTTCATCGTGGGCGCGGTGCCCGTGGTGTGTCGCTGCGGAGATGGTCAGTTGGTCCGCGTCGGCTCCGTGTCGCGGACGGGTGCGGCGGGCCCGGGCTGGGCCGGGACGGCGGCGGGTGCGGGGGCGGCGGAGCGCAGCAGGCGCGGCTTGGCGGCGCCGGACCGTCCGCCGCGCCGGGCGAGCCGGGTGGCCACCAGGTCGCCGATGAGCTGGACGACGGTCACCAGGACCACCAGCACCACCAGGGTGACCAGCATGAACCCGGTCTCGAAGCGCATGTAGCCGTAGCGGATGGCGAGGTCGCCCAGGCCGCCCGCGCCGACCGCGCCGGCCATCGCGGAGTAGCCGATGAGCGCCACCACGGTGGTGGTCAGCCCGGACACCAGCGAGGGCAGCGCCTCGGGCAGGAGCGCCTTGCGGACCACGGTCCAGGTGCTGCCGCCCATCGCCTGGACCGCTTCCACCAGCCCGTGGTCGACCTCGCGCACCGAGGTCTCCACCAGCCGGGCGTAGAACGGGATGGCGCCGATGGCCAGCGGCACGATGGCGGCCTCCGCGCCGATGCTGGTGCCCACGATCGACCGGGTGAACGGGATCAGCACCACCATGAGGATGATGAACGGCAGCGACCGGCCGACGTTGACGACGGCGCCGACGACCTTGTTGACCGGGGCGTTCTGCAGCAGCCCGCCACGGTCGGTGAGCACCAGCAGCACCCCGAGCGGCAGTCCGCCGACGATGGCGACCAGCGTCGACCAGAACACCATGTACAGGGTGTCCCAACACCCCGGCCACAGCAGCGGTTGCATCTCGGACCAGGTCACTTCGTGTTCTCCTCGTCGCGGGTCGCGGTTCCGTCGGCGCCGGCCACCGGCGCCACGTCGACCTGGAGTCCTTGTTCGCGCAGGAACCCGATGGGCACCACGTTGTCCTCGAAGCGGCCGGGCAGTTCGATGCGCATCCGGCCGATCTGGCGCTCGCCGACGGTCTCCACGGCCGCGCCCAGGATCGAGATGTCGATGTTGTAGGTGCGCGACAGCTGGGAGATGACCGGCTGGGTGGTGGTCTCGCCGTGGAAGGTGAGGTCGACCACGGTGCGGCCGGGCGCGGAGGGCTCGCCGCCCACCGGGAAGAGTTCGCGGGCGAGTCGGGAGCCGGGGGTGGCCAGCAGCTCGGGTACGGTGCCGGATTCCACGACGCGTCCCCCCTTCATCAGCGCGGCGGAGTCGCAGACCGCCTTGACGACGTCCATCTCGTGCGTGATCAGCAGGACGGTGAGGCCGAGCTGGCGGTTGAGGTCGCGCAGCAGCCGCAGGATGGAGCGGGTGGTCTCCGGGTCGAGGGCGGAGGTGGCCTCGTCGGACAGGAGCACCTTGGGGTCGCCGGCGAGGGCGCGGGCGATGCCCACCCGCTGCTTCTGGCCGCCGGACAGCTGCGCCGGGTAGGACCTGGCCTTGTCGGCGAGGCCCACCAGGTCGAGGAGTTCGCCGGCCTTGCGGGAGCGTTCGGCGCCGGACATGCCGAGGATCTCCAGCGGCAGTTCGACGTTGTCCTGCACGGTGCGCGAGGAGAGCAGGTTGAAGTGCTGGAAGACCATGCCGATGCGGCTGCGTGCGGCGCGCAGCTCGGCGTTGGCCCGCCGGGAGCCGCCGGCCAGCGCGGTGAGGTCCTGGCCGGCCACCTGCACCGTGCCGGAGCTGGGGCGCTCCAGCATGTTGACGCAGCGGATCAGGGTGGACTTGCCGGCGCCGCTGCGGCCGAGGACGCCGAAGACCTCGCCCTCGCGGACGTGCAGGTCGACGCCGTCGAGGGCGACCGTCTCGCGGCCTCGTGAGTGGTAGACCTTCCTCAGGCCCGTTGTGGTGATCACTGGGGTTTTCCGTCACTGTCGAGTACCCGGCGGAGGATCCCGCCGGGTACGGCATTCATCTCGGAATCTGGACAAGCTGGTGAGCGGCACGGTCCGGGGCGCGGCGGCGGGTCAGACGCAGCGGGTGCCGGGCGGCTGGGGGTCGTGCGCGAGGCGGCAGCGGCGGATGGCGGTGCGGTGGGCACGGCCGTTCGCGGAAGGCTTCACGGGGATGTCCATGGCGCGGGCGGGAGCGTCCTTACCGGTCAGGCCGCTCGGTCGGGCTCGCTTCGGGGCGCGAGAGTGCGGCGGGGGCCCTCAGAGTCCGCGCATTCGACACATGGGACGAACACCGGGCGTCATCGCCTCGGTCGCGCGGTCGCGGCAGTTCGTCGTCGTCATGGGCCCCAGTAAACCAGAAACCGGCCGCCGGTTCCGTAATACGGTCCTACTGTCCGCATGCCGGACGGTTCACCGTGCCGGGCGGTCGCCCGCCGTGGCCACCGTCAGCCGCACCCCGTCCGCCCCGGCAGCCGCCGTGACCTGCGACAAGTCGGCGACCACCAGGTCCGCCGCCAGCTCGGCCACATCGTGGGTGGTGGTGAGCGCCACGGTATACATACCGGCCGCGCGGCCGGCGGCGAGACCGGCCGGGGCGTCCTCGAAGACGGTGCAGTGGTGCGGTGCGAAGCCCAGCTTCCCGGCGGCGAGCAGGAAGGGCTCCGGGTCGGGCTTGCCGCGCCGCACGTCGTCGGCGCTGACCAGCAGTCCGGGGGTGATCCCGGCCGCCGCCAGCCGGGCCCTGGCCAGCCGCCCGGTGGCCGACGTCACCACCGCCCACCGCTCGGCCGGCAGCGCGGCCAGCAGCTCGGCGGTGCCGGGCAGCCGCACCACCCCGCCGGCCACGTCGGCGACCTCCAGCTCCTCGATCCGGGCCAGCGCCCCGGCGACCCGCTCCGGCGGCAGCAGCTCACCGATGATCTCCACCGCCGGCCGGCCGTGCAGCCGCACCCGCCCGAACCGCTCGGCGCCGATCCCGTACTCCCGCGCCCACCGCCGCCAGCAGCGGACCACCGACTCCAGCGAGGAGATCAGCGTCCCGTCCATGTCGAACAGCAGCGCGTCGGTGCGGAAGTGCGAAGAGGTCATGACCGGCGAGCGTACGCGTCCGGGGCGGGCCCGGACCACCGGCCCGGCGGCGGTCGAGGGGGGCGCGCCAAGGGGGCGCGGGGGCCGTAATAGAGTCACGGGCATGCTCGTACACCCCTCACCGGCCGGCCCGCGGGAGGAGCACCGGTGATCGGCGCGCTGACCGTGGCGGTCTCCGTGGCCGCGCTGCTGCTCGCCGCGTGGTGCGGCCTGGCCGCCGCCCGCAACGGTTCGACCAAGGACTGGCACTTCATCGGCATGGCCGTGGTCTCGGTCCTCGCCCTGGCCCAGCTGGTGGTCGGCGTGGTGGAGCTGGCGGGCGGCCACAAGCCGGCCGGCGGCACGGTGATCTTCGTCGCCTATCTGGCCGGCGCGTTGCTGGCGATCCCGGCGGCGGGCTTCATGTCGCTGGTCGAGCGCACCCGCTGGGGCTCGGCGACGGTGGCCGCGGGCGGGGTGATCCTGGCCGTGCTGGAGGTACGGCTCTTCGACATCTGGGGAGGCGGCCATGGCTGACGCGCCGGTGACCGGCGGCCCGGCGGAGGCGCCGGCCAAGCGGAAGATCGGCGAGGGCCCGGGGCGGCTCATCGTCTCGCTCTACGCGGTCTTCACCGTGGCCGCGGCCTCCCGGTCGCTCTACCAGCTCATCGCCGAGTACCACCGGGCGCCGCTGGCCTACGTGCTCTCCGCGGTGGCCGCCGTGGTCTACGCGTTCATCACGGTGACCCTGGTGCGCGGCGGGGAGTCGGCGCGCCGGGTGGCGATGGTGTGCTGCGCCGCCGAGCTGGCGGGGGTGCTGGTGGTCGGCTCGCTGACGATCGCGCTGCCGTCGGCCTTCCCGGACCAGACGGTGTGGTCCTACTACGGCATGGGCTACCTGTTCATCCCGGTGGCGCTGCCGGTGACCGGTCTGCTGTGGCTGCGCAGGGCGGGCGGCGAAAGCTGAGGAGTGGCGGCGGGCCGCCGGCCGGGACGGGGTACGTCCCCGGGCCGGCGGCCCGCGCGCGTCGTGCCGGTTACGCGCTGGTGGCGTAGGTGGCCGGGGTGGCGGCCGGCTTCTCCAGGTGGATCAGGCTGACCCGCTGGCTGACCCGCTCGGTGCCGGTCTGGGTGTAGCCGAGCTTGCGGTACAGCCGCAGGTTGCCCTCGCTGCGGTGGCCGGTGAAGAGCCGGAAGCGCTTGGCGTCCCGCTCGGCGGCGAGCCGGTCCTCGATGGCCCGCAGCAGCCGGCCGCCGAGGCCGTGGCGCTGGAGCCGGGGGTGGACGATGAGCTTGTCTATCCGCGCCGTGCCGTCGGTGTCCACCGCGCCGCGGACCGAGCCGACCACCTCGGCGCCGAGCCGGGCCACCAGGACGCACCCCTCGGCGAGTTCGGCGCGCAGCGCGTCGAGGGTCTGGGTGAGCGGTTCGATGCCGTAGTCGCCGTAGAGCTCGGCCTCGCGCTGGTAACACAGGTACTGGAGTTTGAGGATCTGCTCGGCGTCGTCCTCGGATGCCGTGGTGATGGTCACGCTCATGCCCATGTGCGCAGCCTCCGCTGTCTGTTCTCCCGAACGCATGAGGGTGTGAGGGTGCGCGTCCGGGATGTGTGCCCTTGACCGGAGGCGACGCGCTTTCGCCCCGCCTCCGTGGCGCCGATGATCGCACAGTTGTCCGGGGTGGTGGCACATCCGAGCACCCGCCGTCCACCACCGGGATCCGGGCAGCCCCGCGCGCCCTGTCGCCGACCGTTTACCGCTCCTTACCCCGTGGTTCCAGGGGTTCAACCTCCGATCGCAGGCTCGCCCGCAGACACCCCAGGCAACGCGAGCGCAGCGGGCCGAGGGCGCCCTGTGAGATTCCCAACTCCCGGGAAATCTCGCGGTAAGTGGGGTCGGAAGCGGACAACAGGGCGGAAAGCACCGCACCGCAGCGCCCGGGCAGCCGGCGTACCGCCTCGCGCACCGAGCGCCCGCGCAGCGCCTGGAGTGCCTGGCTCTCGGCGGAGGGCGCGGCCACCACGGGCCCGGTGCCGCACGGCACCTCCGCCCCGGCCCGGCGGCGGGCGGCCCGGGCCTCGCCGCGTACCGCCTCGCGCAGCCAGTCCCGGTCCGGCACCGGTGCCGGACCGCCGTGCTCCAACCACCGCAGCCAGACGGCCTGTTCGAGGTCGGCGGCCTCCACCCCGGCCGGGCCCGCCTCGGCGGCGGCCTCGGCGGCGAGCGCGGTGGCGAAGGTGGTCCACGCGGTGGGCAGCGTCGTCATACCGGCGCGGACGCGGTGGCCGCGGGGGCGGTTGCGGTCCGCCGCCGGGGTTCAGCCGGCCGGGTGACCCAGGGGTTCCGTCGGGCCCCCGGCGGGGCTGGACGGCCGGGCGGCCGGTGTCAAGACCTCGTACCGGGTGGGTCAATCCCGCATGGAACTCACCGGTAGCCGCGGGTAAGGTCCCGTCTGAAGTCGGCTCCGGGCCGCCGCGCCGCCCGTCCGACGCCGTTCCCGCTGCCGCATGGCCGACCACCGACCGGAGGGCCCGTTGACCCGCATCCTGCTCAAGGCGCTGCTCGGACTGCTCATGCGCGTCCTGTTCCGCCCACGGGTAGAGGGTGCCGCGAACGTCCCGGGCACCGGGCCGGTGATCCTGGCCGGCAACCACCTGACGTTCATCGACTCGATGGTGATGTCGCTGGTGGTGGAGCGCCCCGTGTACTTCATCGGCAAGGACGAGTACGTCAAGACGCCGGGGCTCAAGGGCCGGCTGATGGCGTGGTTCTTCACCTCCTGCGGGATGATCCCGGTGGACCGGGACGGTGCGCACGGCGGGGTGGCCGCGCTGATGACCGGCCGCCGGGTGCTGGAGGAGGGCAAGGCGTTCGGCATCTACCCGGAGGGCACCCGCTCCCCCGACGGCCGGCTCTACCGGGGCCGCACCGGGGTGGCCCGGCTCGCCCTGATGACCGGCGCCCCGGTGGTGCCGGTCGGGGTGATCGGCACCGACCGCATCCAGCCGTCCGGCGCCGGCCTGCCCCGGATCAGCTCCTTCACCGTCCGCTTCGGCGCCCCGCTGGACTTCTCCCGCTACGAGGGCATGGACCGCGACCGGTACGTGCTGCGGGCGGTGACCGACGAGGTGATGAGCCACGTGATGCGGCTGTCCGGCCAGGAGTACGTGGACGTCTACGCCACCAAGGCCAAGGCCGCCGCGAGCGACCACGACAAGGCGGCGTGACCTTGAGCGGCGGGGCCGGGTGAGTGCGGGAACCCCGTGCTCGCCCGGCCCCGTCCTCACTCCCCCGGGTGGTCTTCGAGCCGCTGTCCGCGCAAGCCCCGCCAGGCCCACAGGGCGGCCAGCAGCAGGACGGCGGCGCCCACCCCGGAGGCCACCCGCAGCCCGCTGGTGAACGCCTCGCGGGCGGCGGTCAGCAGCGCCTGGCCCAGGTCGGCCGGGAGCGTCCCGGCGGCCTCCACGGCGCCGGCCAGTGACTGACGCGCCTGGTCGGCGGCGGCGGCCGGGACGCCGGAGGGCGCCGCGATGCCGGAGTAGAACCCGGTGACCACCGAGCCGAGCAGGGCGATGCCGAGCGCGGTGCCGAGTTCGTAGGCGGTCTCGGAGACCGCGGAGGCGGCGCCGGCCTGCTCCTTGGGCACCGAGGAGAGGATCACGTCGGCCGTGACGGTGAACGAGAAGCCGGCGCCCACCCCGAGCACCAGCAGCACCACGCCCAGCAGCGGGTAGCCGGTGTGCGGGGTGACGGCGGTCAGCGCCGCGAGGGCCGCCCCGATGGCGGCCAGGCCACCGGCCACCACGGCCCGTACCGACCAGCGGCGGGCCGCCTGGCCGGCCAGCAGCCCGGTGACCACGGCCCCCAGCGTGGCCGGCACCTCGGCGAGCCCGGCCTGCAACGGCGAGCGGTGCTGGACCAGTTGGAGGAACTGGGAGAGGAAGAAGATCATCCCGGCCATGCCGAGCACGGTCATCAGGTCGGACAGGACCGAGGCGGTGAAGCCCCGGTGCCGGAAGAGCCGCATGTCCAGCAGGGGCGCGTCGATGGTGAGTTGGCGGCGCACGAACGCGGTGAGCGCCAGCGCCCCGGCCACCCCGGCCACCACCGGTCCCGGCCGCACCCCGTAGGCGGCGGCCTCCTTGACCGCGTAGACCACCCCCACCATCCCTACCAGGGAGAGCAGCACGCTGGGCGCGTCCCACGGGCCGGGCGCGGGGTCGCGCGACTCGGGCAGCAGCCGGACGCCGAAGAGGATCAGCACCGCCATCACCGGGATGTTGATCAGGAAGACCGAGCCCCACCAGAATCGTTCCAGCAGGAAGCCGCCGATGACCGGGCCGACCGCGGCGCCGGCCATCGAGGCCGACCCCCACACCCCGATCGCGAACGAGCGCTCCCGGGCGTCGCTGAACAGGTTGCGGATCATCGCCAGGGTGGAGGGCATCAGCGTCGCCCCGGCCACCCCCATCAGCGCGCGGGCCGCGATGAGCATCGCCGGGCCGCTGGCGTAGGCGGCCACCATGGACAGCAGCCCGAAGGCGGCGGCCCCGCCGAGCAGCAGCTTCTTGCGCCCGATGCGGTCGCCGAGGCCGCCCATGGAGACCAGCAGTCCGGCGATGACGAACGAGTAGACGTCGCCGATCCACAGCAGCTGGGTGGAGGAGGGCCGCAGGTCCTCGCTGAGGAACGGCATGGCCAGCGCCAGCACGGTGGCGTCCACCGCGACCAGCAGCAGCGCCAGGGTGAGCACGCCCAGCGCCCACCAGCGGGCCGGGTGCGGCGGCGCGGGGGCGGCCGGGGCGGTCATGGTGCGCGGGGTCATGCGGGCTCCCGCAGCATGCCGCCCAGGAGCAGGTCGCCGACGAGCCGGGCGCCGTCCCGGGCGGCCACCTTGCCATCCTGGACGCACCAGCCGGAGGCGGCGATCAGCGCGTAGAGCGCCTCGCACAGCCAGGCCGGGGTGAGGTCGTAGCGGAACCGGCCGGCCTCCTGGCCGCGGCGGAACAGGGCGCCGACCCGCTCGTCGATGCGGGCCCACCCCTCGGCCATCTCCGGCAGGTCGTAGAGCTGGTTCTCGCCGTAGAGGAAGGCGAGGAAGCCGGAGATGGGCACGGCCTCCCGGATGAGCCGGCGCACCGCCTCCTCCGGGTCGCCCTCCTCGATCCGGGCGGCGTCCAGGCACTCCTCGGTCTGCTCGATGCCGAGCGTGCCCAGCGCCCGGACGAGCGCGTCGCGGCCCGGGAAGTGGCGGTGCAGGGTGGCCCGGCTGATGCCCGCCGCCCGGGCTATCTCGTCCATCGACGCGGTGGCCCGCCGGGTCAGTACGGCCGCGGCGGCCCGCAGCACCTGCTCACGATCGAAGCTCATGAGACAAGGGTAATCCCGTTGAGACACCACTGTCTCATCAGCACAGTCCATGGCGCATCGCCGCGCGGTCGGTCCCGGGCCGGCACGCCCGGTGGTGTGTCCGCCGGATACGCCCAGGGCCCGGCCGTCCTCCCCTCACCGGGGTAACGGCCGGGCCCTGGGCCACGACACGGGTCAGCGCTTGGCGCGGGCCCAGGCGAACTGGGCGGCGAGGTCCTCCTTGACCTCGGCGAGCTGCACCGCCACGGCGACCGGCGCGGTGCCGCCCCGGCCGCTGCGGGCCGCCAGCGCGCCGCGGACGTCCAGCACCTCGCGGACCTCGGGGGTCAGGTGCGGGGAGATCGCCGCGAACTGCTCGTCGGTCAGCTCGTGCAGCTCGATCCCGGACGCCTCGCAGACCTTGACACACTCCCCCGCCACCTCGTGCGCCACCCGGAACGGCACGCCCTGCTTGACCAGCCACTCGGCCACGTCGGTGGCGAGCGAGAAGCCGGCCGGGGCCAGCTCGGCCATCCGTTCCCGGTTGACGGTCAAGGTGGCCATCATCCCGGTGAACGCCGGGAGCAGGACCTCCAGCTGGTCGCAGGAGTCGAAGACCGGCTCCTTGTCCTCCTGCAGGTCGCGGTTGTAGGCCAGCGGCAGCGCCTTCAAGGTGGCCAGCAGCCCGGTGAGGTTGCCGATGAGCCGCCCGGACTTGCCGCGCGCCAGCTCGGCGATGTCCGGGTTCTTCTTCTGCGGCATGATCGACGAGCCGGTGGAGAAGGCGTCGTGCAGGGTCACGAAGGAGAACTCCTTGGTGTTCCAGATGATCACCTCCTCCGCGATCCGCGACAGGTCGATGCCGATCATGGCGGTGATGAAGGCGAACTCGGCGACGAAGTCCCGGGAGGCGGTGCCGTCGATGGAGTTGGCCGCGCTGCCGTGCTCGAAACCCAGGTCGGCGGCGACCGCCTGCGGGTCGAGCCCCAGCGAGGAGCCGGCCAGCGCCCCGGAGCCGTACGGGGAGACCGCGGTGCGCTCGTCCCACTGGCGCAGCCGTTCGGCGTCCCGGGAGAGCGCCTGGACGTGGGCGAGGACGTGGTGGGCGAAGAGCACCGGCTGGGCGTGCTGGAGGTGGGTGCGGCCGGGCATGACCACGTCGGCGTGGACCTCGGCGAGGCCGACCAGCGCCTCCTGGAGTTCGGCGATCAGTCCGCCGATGATCCGGGCGTGGTCCCGCAGGTACATCCGGAACAACGTGGCGACCTGGTCGTTGCGGGAGCGGCCGGCCCGCAGTTTGCCGCCGAGTTCGGGGCCGAGGCGCTCCAGCAGTCCGCGCTCCAGCGCGGTGTGCACGTCCTCGTCGGCGATGGTGCCGGTGAACGAGCCGTCGGCGACGTCCGCTTCGAGCCGGCCGAGGCCGGCCAGCATCCGGGTCAGCTCGTCCTCGGTGAGCAGTCCGGCAGCGTGGAGCACCCGGGCGTGGGCCCTGGAGCCGGCGATGTCGTAGGGGGCGAGCCGCCAGTCGAAGTGGACCGAGGCGCTCAGCTTGGCCAGGGAGTCGGCCGGTCCGTCCGCGAACCGGCCGCCCCACAGGCGTACGTCCTGCTGCTCGTTCACTAGGTCAGCTCCCGCTTGGACTGGTCGGAGGTGCCGGGCCGCGCAGCGCACCCATGCGTTGGATGGCATAAGTATGCATGACGCCGTATGAGAATCAAAGCCGGCCCGCGCGGTGCCTCAGTGGCCGTCGCGTACCACCTCGGCGAGGACCGGCGCCTGGGAGCGGTCCACGTCCCGGGTGGCGGTCAGCAGGGTCAGCGGGCCGTGCCGGGCGAGGTCGCGCAGGTGGTGGACGGCCTCGCGGTGGGCGTCGTCGGAGAGTTCGGCGCGGTAGCGGCGGCGGAACTCCTCGTAGCGCTCGCTGTCGTGCCCGTACCACTTGCGCAGTCCGGTGGAGGGCGCCGCGTCCTTGGCCCACTCGTCCAGCGCCGCCCGGTCCTTGGCCACACCACGCGGCCACACCCGGTCGACCAGCACCCGGGTGCCGTCCCCCGGCTGCGGGTCGTCGTAGATCCGGCCGACGCGTACCTGCGGTTTCCTGGTGGCCATCGGTGCCTCCCGGGATCGGCGTACTTGTCCCTCTACGGCACCGTAACGCGGTCCTCGCCGTGCGGCAGGCAGACGGTGAAGACGGCGCCCGCGGGGGTGCTGTCGACCGCCACCGAGCCGCCGTGCGCGGCGGTGACGGCGGCCACGATGGCCAGGCCCAGCCCGGCGCCGCCGCCGGTGGCGTGGCGGCGCAGCTCGGCGCGGACGAAGCGTTCGAAGAGGGTGTCGCGGGCGGCCTCGGGCACCCCGGGCCCGTCGTCGCGCACGGTGAGGGTGACGCCGTCGGGGGCGTCGCGTAGCCGCACCTCCACGGTGGTGCCGGGCGGGGTGTGGACGCGGGCGTTGGCCAGCAGGTTGGCCACCACCTGGTGGAGGCGGTGGCGGTCGCCGGCCACCGTGACCGGCTCGGCGGGCAGGTCGAGCGTCCAGCGGTGGCCGGGGCCGGCCACCCGGGCGTCGTCGGTGGCGTCCAGCACCAGCCGGGTCAGGTCCACCGGTCGGCGCTCCAGCGGCCGTCCCGCGTCCAGGCGGGCGAGGAGCAGCAGGTCGTCGACCATCTCGCCCATCCGGGCCGACTCGGCGGCCACCCGTTCCATGGCGTGGGTGATCCGCGGCGGCACCGGGCCGGGGTGGCGCAGCGCCAGTTCGGCGTGGCCGCGGATGGAGGCGACCGGGGTGCGCAGTTCGTGGCTGGCGTCGGCGGCGAACCGGCGCAGCCGTTCCTCGCTGGCCTGCCGGTGGGTGAGCGCGTTCTCCACGTGGCTGAGCATCAGGTTGAACGCGGCGCCGACCCGGCCCACCTCGGTGCGCGGATCGGCGTCCGGCACCCGCTCCGGGAGCATCACCGCGCCGCTGGCCAGCGGCAGCCGGGTCACCGAGGCCGCGGTGGCCGCCACCCGGCTCAGCGGACGCAGCGACCAGCGCACCCATACCGCCCCGGCCACCCCGGCCACCAGCAGCACCCCGCCGAAGACCGCGGCGCCGACCAGTTCCAGCCGGTGCACGGCGGCCTCCACGCCCTCCAGCGGCAACCCGGTGACCAGCACGTCGCCGTCGTGGCCGGCGACCGCGGCGAGCCGGTAGTGGCGCAGCCGCGACAGGCGGACGTCGTGGCCGCGGCCGTCGACCGGCAGGGCGGCCAGCGCGGCGGTGTCGGACCGGTCCAGGACGACGCTGGTGTCGGTGCCGGAGCGGACCACCGCCACGTCGGTCACCCGGCCGGCCACCAGGCGGGCGCCGAAGGTGCCGGGGGCCTGCCGGCGGGTGTCGGGGGAATGGACGCCGCCCGCGCCGCCGTCCGCCGGATCGCCCCGCCCGCCGTGCTCCAGGCTGGCCGGGAACCGTCCGCCGGCCTCGGCGAGCTGCTGGTCGAGGCGTTCGGTGAGGAAGCCGCGGACCGCGACCACCGCGGCCACCCCGACCGCGGCGCAGCCCAGCGCGAGCAGCACCACCAGGCCGAGGGTGAGCCGGGCCCGCAGGGTGCGCGGCCACAGTCCGGCCGGGGCGGTACGGGGGATCACGGGCGGGACGCCTCCGGGGCGGGCTTGAGCACGTACCCCGAGCCGCGCACGGTGTGGATCATCGGGGCGCGCCCGGCGTCGATCTTCTTGCGCAGGTAGCTGACGTACAACTCCACGACGTGTGCCTTGCCGCCGAAGTCGTAGGACCACACCCGGTCGAGGATCTGCGACTTGCTGAGCACCCGGCGCGGGTTGCGCATCAGGAACCGCAGCAGTTCGAACTCGGTACGGGACAGCTCGATCGCCTCGCCGCCCCGGGTGACCTCGCGTGCCTCCTCGTCCATCGCCAGGTCGCCGACGACGAGCAGCGGGTCGGCGAAGTCGCCGGTGGCCCGCCGCCGGGCGAGGCCGGCCCGGCGCAGCAGCCCGCGCACCCGGGCCACCACCTCCTCCAGGCTGAACGGCTTGGTGACGTAGTCGTCGCCGCCGGCGGTGATCCCGGCCACCCGGTCCTCGACGGCGTCGCGGGCGGTGAGGAAGAGCACGCACACGTGCGGCTGGAGCGCCCGCAGCCGGCGCAGCACCTGGAAGCCGTCGAGGTCGGGGAGCATCACGTCGAGTACCACGGCGTCGGGACGGGTGCGGGCGGCCAGGTCGAGCGCGGTGGCGCCGTCCCCCGCCACGGACACCTCCCACCCCTCGTAGCGCAGCACGCCGCCGAGGACCTCGGCGAGGTCGGGTTCGTCGTCCACCACCAGGACGCGTACCGGGGAGCCGTCCTCGCGGGTGAGCGGGGCGGCGGTGCGGGGGGCGGCGGGGGTGGGAGCGGGGTTCGTCATGGTTCTTCCAGAGTGGCGCGGCCGTTTCTGAGTTCGCTGTGAAGCGGGTGGCCGCGGGCCGGGTTCAGAGCTGTCTCAGAGCTTACGGCGGCACAGTGGCGGCCCGGCCCCGGATCCGGTGGGGGCCGGCCGGCGAAGGAGGGCCCCTTGAGCACCACGTACCACCGGCCCCGGACGGGGCGCCCGCACGCCGCCCCACCGCCGCCCCGGCCGCAGCGCTCCCCCGCGCCGGCCGTGCTCGCCGCGCTGTACGCGGGGGGCGCGGCGGTGCTCGCCTCGTGGTGGACGAGCACGCCCACGGTGACCGGGGCCGGGGGGTGGCTGACCGGGGCGGGCCGGATCGCCGGGCTGCTGGCCGGGTACGCCTGCGCGGTGCTGGTGGCGCTGATGGCCCGGGTGCCGGTGCTGGAGCGCCGGGTGGGCAGCGACCGGGTGGCCCGCTGGCACGCCGCGGCCGGGCGGTGGACGGTCTGCCTGGTGGCGGCGCACGCGGTGGCGGTGCTCGCGGGGTACGCGGCCCAGGACCACCGCGGGGTGGCCGGCGAGGCGGTGGACGTGGTGTTCCACTACCCGGACATGTTGATCGGCACGGCGGGCGGGGTGCTGCTGATCGCCGTGGGGGTGGTATCGGCCCGCGCGGTGCGCCGCCGGGTGAGCTACGAGACCTGGTACCACCTGCATCTGCTCACCTATCTCGCGGTCTTCCTCGCCTTCTTCCACCAGGTGTCGCTGGGTGCCCAGTTCGCCGGGGACGCCACCGCGCGGGTGGTGTGGTGCCTGCTGTACGGCGGGGCCGGGGCGCTGGTGGCGTGGTACCGGGTGTGGACGCCGGTGCGGCTCAACCGGCGGCACCGGCTGCGGGTGGCGGCGGTGGTGCCGGAGGCGCCGGGGGTCTGCTCGGTGGTGATCCACGGTGAGCGCCTGGCCGAACTGGGCGCGGAACCGGGGCAGTTCATGCGCTGGCGGTTCCTGTCCGGGCGGCTGGCCGGGACGTCTGCGCCGTACTCGCTGTCCGCGCCGCCCCGCGACGACGCCCTGCGGATCACCGTCAAGGCGGTCGGCGGGCACAGCGCGGCGGTGGCCGGGCTGCGGCCCGGCACCCGGGTGTGGGCGGAGGGACCGTACGGCGCGCTGACCGCCCGGCGGCGTGCCCGGCACAAGGTGGTGCTGATCGCCGGGGGCGTGGGGGTCACCCCGCTGCGGGCGCTCTTCGAGTCGCTGCCCGCCCGCCCCGGTGACCTGACGCTGCTGTACCGGGCGCGCGAGGCCGAGGACCTGGCGCTGTGGCCGGAGCTGACGGCGATCGCCGAGGCCCGCGGGGCGCGGGTGCTCCCGCTGCTCAGCGGCGCCGACGCCACCCGCGGTGTGCTCACCCCCGACGGGCTGCGCGCGCTGCTGCCCGACATCGCCGCCCACGACGCCTACCTGTGCGGGCCGCCGGGGCTGATGGCCGACGCCCACGCGGCGCTGCGCTCGGCCGGGGTGCCGGGCCGCCGCATCCACCACGAGTCCTTCGAACTGTGACGGGGAAGACCATGACCAGGAATCCGCTGCGCCGCATGACGCTGGGGGCCGCCGCCACGGTCGGCGGGATCGTGCTGCTGCTGGCGCTCAAGCCGCACTCCGCGCCGGCCCCGGCGCTCGCCGCCGACCCGGCCCCCGCCGCCGCGGGGCCCTCCGCGTCCGCCCGTCCCACCGGCACCCGCACCGTCACCGGGGACGCGATCGACACCCGGTACGGGCCCGTACAGCTGAAGGTGGCGCTGACCGACGGCCGGATCACCGCGGTCACCGCGGTCCAGATGCCCTCGGACAGCCCGCGGGACCAGGAGATCGCCTCCTACGCGGTGCCGCAGCTGACCCGGGAGGCGATCACCGCGCAGAGCGCCCGGATCGACGCGGTCTCCGGGGCGACGTACACCAGCGACGGCTACGTCCGGTCGCTGCAGAGCGCGCTGGACCGGGCCCGGTGAGCGAGTCGGGCGGCGGCTGGCCGCGGCTGCGCCACGCCGAGCCGGTGATGGGGACCGTGGTCTCCTTCGCCGTGGCGGTGGACGGCGGCACCCGGATACGGGCCCGGGTGCGGGAGGCGATGGAGCAGGCGGTGGCGTTCCTGCACCGGGCGGACGCGGTCTTCTCCCCGTACCGGGCGGACAGCGACGTGACGCGGCTGGCCCGGGGCGAGGTCACGGTGGAGGGGTGCGCGCCGGAGGTGGCCGAGGTGCTGGCGCTGTGCGAGCGGGCGTCGCGGGCCACCGGCGGCTGGTTCAGCACCGGTTACGCCGGCGGCCTGGACCCGACCGGGCTGGTCAAGGGGTGGGCGGTGGAGCGGGCGGCCCGGATGGTCGCGGCGGCGGGGGCGCGCGGGGTGTGCGTCAACGGCGGCGGGGACGTGCAGTTGCTCGGCCGGCCCGGCCCCTGGCAGCCGTGGCGGGTCGGGGTGGCCGACCCGGCGCGGCCGGAGCGCACCCTGGCGGTGGTGGCCGCCGCCGGTGAGCTGGCGGTGGCCACCTCCGGCACCGCGGAACGCGGCGAGCACGTGCTGGACCCGCACACCGGCGAGCCCCCGGCCGGCGCCCCGCTCTCGCTCACCGTGGTCACCCGTTCCCTCACCGACGCCGACGCCTGGGCCACCGCGGCCTTCGCGATGGGGCCGCGGGCCCGGCGCTGGGTGGAGGACCACCCGCGCGCCGAGGCGTTCGCGGTGAACCGGGACGGCGGCACCTGGCGCACCGGCGGTTTCCCCGGCGGGGTGCCCGCGGTGCGGCCGGCGGCGGCTCAGCGGTGACGTTCCGCCAGCTTCAGCAGGTGTTCGGCGAGCGCCTGGCCGCCGGCCGGGGCGCGGCTGATCAGCAGGACGGTGTCGTCGCCGGCGATGGTGCCGAGGATGTCGTGGACCTCGGCCTGGTCGATGGCGGAGGCGAGGAACTGGGCGGCGCCGGGCGGGGTGCGCAGCACCACCAGGTTGGCCGACGCCTCGGCGGAGATCAGCAGTTCGCCGGCGAGGCGGGCCATCCGCTCCTCCTTGACCGACTCGCCCAGCGGGGCCATCGGGGTGCGGAAGCCGCCCTCCGAGGGGACCGCGTAGATCAGCTCGCCGCCGGCGTTGCGGATCTTCACCGCGCCCAGTTCGTCCAGGTCACGGGAGAGCGTGGCCTGGGTGACGCTGAGCCCGTCGTCGGCGAGCATCCGGGCGAGCTGGCTCTGGGAGCGCACCGGCTGCCGGTTGAGGATGTCCACGATCCGGCGGTGCCGCGCGGTTCGGGTCTGCGGTACGGCCGGGCCGCCCTGCTGCGCCTCGGTCATCGTCGTCATTCTCCGGATCGTGGGTCACCGCCGCTTGCGTCGAGGACGGCCGGGAGCGCCTTGAGGAAGGTGTCCACCTCGTCGTCGCCCAGGTTCAGCGGCGGTGCCAGCCGTACCACCTCGGGTACGGCGGCGTTCACCAGGAGACCGGCGTCCTGAGCCGCCGCCTGCACCTGGGGTGCGCGGGGCTCGGTCAGCACGATACCCAGCAGCAGCCCCGCACCGCGTACCCGGTCGATCAACGGGTGGCCGATCGCCTCGATCCCGGCGCGCAGCCGCTCGCCGGTGCGCCCGGCGTGTTCCAGCAGCCCCTCGGCCTCGATGGTGTCGAGAACGGCGAGGGCGGCGGCGCAGACCACCGGGTTGCCGCCGAAGGTGCTGCCGTGCTGGCCGGGGGTGAACAGGTCGGCGGCGGGGCCGAAGGCGAGGGTGGCGCCGATCGGCAGGCCGCCGCCGAGCGCCTTGGCGAGGGTGACCACGTCCGGCTCGACGCCCTGGGCCTGGTGGGCGAACCAGTGGCCGGTGCGGCCGACGCCGGTCTGGATCTCGTCCAGCACCAGCAGGGTGCCGGTGGCCCGGGTGATCTCCCGGACGGCGGCGAGGTAGCCCTCGGGCGGGACGACGACGCCGTTCTCGCCCTGGATCGGCTCGATGAAGACGGCGGCGGTCTCCTCGGTGACCGCGGCGCGCAGCGCGTCGGCGTCCCCGTACGGTACGTGGGTGACGTCGCCGGGGAGCGGCCGGAACGGGTCCTGCTTGGCGGGCTGACCGGTGAGCGCGAGGGCGCCCATGGTGCGGCCGTGGAAGCCGCCCTTCGTGGCGACCAGGTGGGTGCGTCCGGTGCGCCGGGCGATCTTGAACGCGGCCTCGACCGCCTCGGCGCCGGAGTTGGCGAAGAAGACCCGCCCGGGGCGGCCGGCCAGCCGCAGGAGGCGTTCGGCGAGCGCCACCGGCGGTTCGGCGATGAAGAGGTTGGAGACGTGGCCGAGGCGGCCGAGCTGGGCGGTGACCGCCTCGGCCACCGCCGGGTGGCCGTGGCCGAGCGCGTTGACCGCGATGCCGCCGGTGAGGTCCAGGTATTCCTTGCCGTCGGCGTCCCACACCTTGGCGCCGGCGCCGCGCACCAGCGGCAGGCGCGGGGTGCCGTAGTTGTCCATCAGCGCGTGCTGCCACCGCCGGGTGACGTCGGCGTTGCTCATCCCTGCTCCCCCTTGTGATCGGGCACCACCATGGTGCCGATGCCCTCGTCGGTGAAGATCTCCAGCAGGATCGCGTGCTGGACGCGGCCGTCGATGACCCGGGCGGTGGTGACGCCGTTGCGCACCGCGTACAGGCACCCCTCCATCTTGGGCACCATGCCGCTGGCCAGGTCGGGCAGCAGCTCCTCCAGTTCGCTCGCGGTGAGCTGGCTGATGACCTCGTCGCTGTTGGGCCAGTCGGCGTAGAGCCCCTCGACGTCGGTGAGGACCATCAGCGTCTCGGCGCCGAGGCCGGCCGCGAGCGCGGCGGCGGCGGTGTCGGCGTTGATGTTGTAGATGTGGCCGTCGTCGGCGCTGCGGGCGATGGAGGAGACCACCGGGATGCGGCCGTCGTCGAGGAGGGCCTCGATGGCGCCGGTGTCGACGGCGGTGATCTCGCCGACCCGGCCGAGGTCCACCTGCTTGCCGTCGATGCGGGCGTACCGCTTGGTGGCGCTCATGGTGTGGGCGTCCTCGCCGGTGAGGCCGACGGCGAGCGGACCGTGCCGGTTGAGGAGGTTGACCAGTTCGCGCTGGACCTGGCCGGCCAGGACCATCCGTACCACGTCCATGGCCTCCGGGGTGGTGACCCGCAGTCCGGCCTTGAACTCCGACTCCAGCCCCATCCGGTCGAGTTGGGCGCTGATCTGCGGGCCGCCGCCGTGCACCACCACCGGGCGCAGTCCGGCGTGCCGCAGGAAGACCACGTCCTGGGCGAAGGCGGACTTGAGGTCGTCGTCGATCATGGCGTTGCCGCCGAACTTGATCACGACGGTCCTGCCGTGGTGGCGGGTGAGCCAGGGCAGCGCCTCGATGAGGATCTGCGCCTTGGGCAGCGCGGTGTGTTTGCGGGTCGTCATGAGCTGTAGGCGCTGTTCTCGTGGACGTAGTCGGCGGTCAGGTCGTTGGTCCAGATCACCGCGGAGTGGTCGCCGGCGGCGAGGTCGGCGGTGATGCGTACCTCGCGGTAGCGCATGTCGACCAGGTCGCGGTCCTCGGCCGCGCAGCCGTCGCGGCAGACCCAGACGCCGTTGATGGCGACGGCGAGGCGGTCGGGGTCGAAGGCGGCGGAGGTGGTGCCGATGGCGGCGAGGACGCGGCCCCAGTTGGGGTCCTCGCCGTGGATGGCGCACTTGAGGAGGTTGTTGCGGGCGATGGTGCGGGCGACGTCGACGGCCTCCCGCTCGGTGGCGGCGCCGGTCACCTCGATGACGATGTCCTTGGAGGCGCCTTCGGCGTCGGCGACCAGCTGCCGCGCGAGGTCGGCGCAGACGGTGCGGACGGCCTCGGCGAACGCGGTCTCGTCCGGGGTGGTGCCGGCGGCGCCGGAGGCGAGCAGCAGCACGGTGTCGTTGGTGGACATGCAGCCGTCGGAGTCGACCCGGTCGAAGGTGGTGGCGGTGGCGGCGCGCAGGGCGCGGTCGAGGGTGGCGGCGTCCACGTCGGCGTCGGTGGTGAGGACCGCGAGCATGGTGGCGAGGCCGGGGGCGAGCATGCCGGCGCCCTTGGCCATGCCGCCGACCGTCCAGCCGTCGCCCTCCACGACCGCGGTCTTGTGCACGGTGTCGGTGGTCTTGATGGCGATGGCGGCCTTCTCGCCGCCGTGCGCGGACAGTTCGGCCGCCGCCTTCTCCAGCCCGGTGAGCACCTTGTCCATCGGGAGCCGGACGCCGATCAGCCCGGTGGAGGCGACGGCGATCTCGCCGGCGCTGTGGCCGTCGAGGATCCCGGCGGCCTTCTCGGCGGTGGCGTGGGTGTCCTGGAAGCCCTGCGGTCCGGTGCAGGCGTTGGCGCCGCCGGAGTTGAGGACGACGGCGGAGACCTGCCCGCCGGAGACGACCGTCTGCGACCACAGCACCGGTGCGGCCTTGACGCGGTTGCTGGTGAAGACCCCGGCGGCGGCCAGCCGGGGGCCGTTGTTGACCACCAGGGCGAGGTCGGGGGCGCCCGACTCCTTGATCCCGGCGGCGATCCCGGCCGCCGTGAAGCCCTTGGGTGCGGTGACGCTCACCGTGTTCCTCCGTTCGCCGCGGTGCGGCGGTCGTTCGTCGTGCGTGCGGTGTCCCCGGCGGGGTGCGGGTGGTTCACGGCGCCAGTCCGGTGACCGGCAGGCCGAGGGTCTCGGGGAGGCCGAGGGCGACGTTCATGGACTGGACGGCGCCGCCGGCGGTGCCCTTGGTCAGGTTGTCGATGGCGGCGACCACCACCACGCGGCCGGCCGCCGGGTCGAGGGCGACCTGGATCAGCGCGGTGTTGGCGCCCTGCACCGCGGCGGTGGCCGGCCACTGCCCCTCGGGCAGCAGGTGGACGAAGGGCTCGTCGCGCAGCGCCTTGGTGTACGCCTCGCGCAGGCCCGCCGCGGTGACGCCGGGCCTCGCCTTGGCGCTGCAGGTGGCCAGGATGCCGCGGGACATCGGGACGAGGTGCGGGGTGAAGGAGACGGTGACCGGTTCGCCCGCGACCTCGGTGAGGTTCTGCGCCATCTCCGGGGTGTGCCGGTGCGTCCCGCCCACCCCGTACGGGCTGACCGACCCCATGACCTCGCTGCCGAGCAGATGGGGCTTGGGGGTCTTGCCGGCGCCGGAGGTCCCGGTGGCGGCGACCACGACGGCCTCGGGCTCGACGAGGGCGGCTGCGTAGGCGGGGAAGAGGGCGAGCGAGACGGCGGTGGGGAAGCAGCCGGGCACCGCGATCCGCTTGGCGCCGACCAACTCGGCCCGGGCGCCGGGCAGTTCGGGCAGCCCGTAGGGCCAGCGGCCGGCGTGCGGGGTGCCGTAGAAGCGCTCCCAGTCGGCGGCGTCGCGCAGCCGGAAGTCGGCGCCGCAGTCGATGACCAGCGTCTCCTCGCCGAGTCCGGCGGCGACGGCGGCGGACTGGCCGTGCGGCAGCGCCAGGAAGACCACGTCGTGGCCGGCGAGCGCCTCGGCGTCGGTGTCCTGGAGCACGCGGTCGGCGAGCGGCAGCAGATGCGGCTGGAGCGCCCCGAGCCGCTGCCCGGCGTTGGCGCCCGCGGTGACCGCGCCGATCTCCACCTCCGGGTGGCCCAGCAGCACCCGCAGCACCTCTCCCCCCGCATACCCGCTGGCCCCGGCCACCGCCACGCGCAACGTCATCGCCCTGCCTCCTCGTCGATGGCATGACTATACGATCGATCGAAGTTTTATGCAATGAGGTTCCCGGTTCCGCGGGGCCCGGCCACCACGACCGAGCAGATGGGGCCGGGTCCCGCCCGGCCGGCGTTCCCATGACGGCCCGGCCTCGGGCGCTTGTCCGGCGGCTCGTCGGGTACCGCGTCCGAATGAAGGCGGTACCCCCATGGGCAGGCTTTTACTGAGAGTGATGTTTTAGTGACTGGTCTCGGCGGTTCCGGGGACGACCAGACAGATGGACCGGGCGGTGATGCCGTAGCCCTCGCGCTGCGGATCGCCGACGCCGTGGAGAGTCTGACCAACGTGTGGTCGGTCGCCGCACAGGGGGCGCGGCTGAGATTGTCGCCGCACCAGTTGCGGGCCCTGCGGATCCTGGAGGCCGCGCCCGGACTCAATCTGACCGGGCTCGCGGAGAGCATGGACATAGGGATGCCGACCGCCAGTCGGCTGTGCGACCGGCTGGAGGCGGCGGGGCTGCTGGAGAGGGTGCTCCACCCCAAGAAGCGGCGTGAGGTGCAGCTGAACCTCACCGGGCCCGGCCGGCAGGTCGTCGGCGAGGTGGCCGCGCGCCGGTCCCAGGCGCTCGCCGCGGTGCTCACCGTCATGCGGGCGGAGGAGCGGGAGGCGCTTCTCCAGGGCATGCGGGCCTTCATGGCCGCTCAGGAAGGCATCGCCAGGGGCGCGGACCGCGGGCCTGAGCCTTAACCGGTGCCGTCGGCCCCGGCGGCCGTTCCGGTCCGGGTGGCGCTCGTCCGGCCCGGCGACCACCGCGTGTGCCGTCTCGCGCGCCTCACGCGGACGGAAGGGGCTCCTGTGCGATCGCCGTCAGCCTGTGGCACACGAGCAGACACACGTCGTCGTCGCGCTCGGAGTCGTGCAGGATGTGCTTGAGCACGGCGTCGGCGCCCGCGTCCAGGTCCTGTTCCAGCTCCGGGGTACGCAGCGCGGCGAGCGCCTGGGCGAGGCGTTCGATGCCGGCGTCGATGCCGCGCGCCCGGCGTTCGACCAGGCCGTCGGTGTACAGCACCAGGGACGAGCCGGTCGGCAGGCGGGTGACCTGGTCGGTATAGGTGTGGTCGGCCGGTATGCCCAGCATGACGCCCGGTTTGCCGTCCAGGACGCGGACGGTGCCGTCGTCGTCGCGGACGACGGCGGGCGGGTGGCCGGCCGACGCCCACACCACCCGCGGTTCACCGGGCCGGATGCGGGCGATCAACGCGGTGGCGTACAGCTCGGGTTGTAGGTGGCGGAGCATGCGGTGGAGCTGGGTGAGGATCTCACCGGGGCTGGTGTCGTCGATGGCGTAGGCGCGCAGCGCGGTGCGCAGTTGGCCCATGACGACGGCGGCGTGCAGTCCGTGGCCGGTGACGTCCCCTATGACGACGAGCAGGCTCCCGTCGGGCTGGCGGAAGGCGTCGTACCAGTCGCCGCCGATGTTCAGGCCCCAGGTGGCGGGGAGGTAGCGCGCGGTCAGGAGCAGGCCGGGGACGGCGGGCAGGTCGGTGAGCTGGGCGCGTTGCAGGGTCTCGGCGGTGTCGCGGTACTGCTCGTAACGGCGGGCGTTGTCCAGGGCGATGCCGACGCGGCGGGCGAGTTCGACCAGCGTGATGCAGGTGTCCGCGTCGAAGCGCGGCCCGGGCGCGGTGAGGGTGAGGACACCCAGCAGGCGGTGTGCGCCGAGGGGGATGGCCAGCAGGGGCCGCTCCGGGGAGAG